>NZ_JAOCCU010000006.1 GCF_029840635.1 Mitsuaria sp. GD03876
CGCGCGCCGGACCTGGTGCCGTTCGACCATCCGCTGTGGATCGTCTACTCGAGCGGCACGACCGGGCTGCCCAAGCCGATCGTGCACGGCCATGGCGGCGTGCTGCTGGAGATGCTCAAGGGCTCGATCCACAACAACGTCGGCCCGACGGTGCAGACCAGCGACCGCTTCCACTGGTACAGCTCGACGGGCTGGATCATGTGGAACTGCCAGGTCGGCGCGTTGATGGGCGGCACGACGATCTGCCTGTTCGACGGCAGCCCCGCCGGGCCGAAGGACGCGCCGGACTGGAGCACCTTGTGGCGCTTCGCGGCGCGGTCGGGCGCGACCTTCTTCGGCGCGGGCGCGGCGTTCTACGCGAGCTGCCTGAAGGCCGGCGTCGAGCCGATGAGGCACGGTGACCTGAGCCGGCTGCGCGCGATCGGCAGCACCGGCAGCCCGCTGGCGGACGAGAGCTACGACTGGATCTGGGCGAACTGCCCGACAACCGACGGCCAGCCGATCTGGATCTGCATCATCAGCGGCGGGACCGACTTCGCTGGCGCCTTCCTCACCGGGCTGATCACCGAGCCGCTGGTCCGCGGCCAGATGCAGGTGCGCAGCCTGGGCGCGGCGGTGCACGCGTTCTCGGAGGCCGATGAACACGGGCAGGGGCAGCCGCTGATCGACGAGGTCGGCGAGCTGGTCTGCACGCGGCCGATGCCGTCGATGCCGCTGTACTTCTGGGGGGATCCGGACAACGCGCGCTACCTGTCGAGCTACTTCGACATGTACCGCGGCCCCAACGGCGAGGGCATCTGGCGCCATGGCGACTGGCTGCGGATCACGCCGTCGGGCGGCGCGATCATCTACGGGCGCTCGGACGCGACGATCAACCGGCACGGCATCCGGATGGGCACGGCGGAGCTGTACCGCGCGGTGGAGACGCACCCGGAGGTGCTGGACAGCCTGGTCGTCGACCTGGAGTACCTGGGCCGGCCGAGCTGCCTGCTGCTGTTCGTGCAGCTGCGCGACGGGGTGGCGTTGGACGCGGCGCTGCAGCAGCGGCTGCGGGAGTCGATCAAGAAGGCGTTGTCGGCGCGGCATGTGCCGGACGAGATCCATCAGGTCGAGGCGGTGCCGCGGACCTTGTCGGGCAAGAAGATGGAGCTGCCGATCAAGAAGCTGCTGCTCGGCGCCGCCGCGGAGCAGGTCATGAAGCGCGATGCGATGGCGAATGCGGAGGCGGTGGCCTGGTATCAGCGGTTCGCGGCGGAGCGCGCTGGTTGATGCGCCTTCCCGGACAGGGAAGGAGCGATCGCACCATCGCTCCGCAGTCGCTCAGCGGGGTTTGCGCCGGCGCGACCTGTCGGACCGATCAGACTGCTTGCATCGATTGAAGAGACCGTCGATCGACTGGAGTTGAAACGCCGCGAACTGGCGCGGAAGAGGGAGATGAACCTCGTAGTCCGCGAACGTGCGGCGATCCCGCTGTTCTCGAAGCTGCTTGCCAATGGCCCTGGATTGCCGGGCCTGCGCGGGACTGCACCGCCTGTGCGGACACTGCAGGCGGCTGATCAGGCACGCGTGAACGCCATGGATGCCGTTGTCGTCGCCACGTTTGGGCAACTGCCTTTCCCATTCCAAGCAGCGGTAGTAAGCGGCGTAGTAGCCACGGCTGATGGAGGCTCGCAAGGTCGCTTCGTTCGTGCTGGCCGACAGGTGGCGTGCCAGGTCGAGCAGGTCATGGCAATCGATGGGCATGGACGCTTCCCCCAGGGCGGCGACATCAACGAGGGCCGCGGTCGAGCAGCCAGATCTGGAAGCATTCGATGCGCAGGTCACGGCTGGCGAGCACGTCATCGAATCGGTCTTGCCAGACCGAGATGTCCGGGCCGCTGAGCGCCGTATGGATGTCGTATCGAGCCCAGATGTCGCTCTCGTCGTGGTACGTGCACAACCACGGAGATCCTTCGAGCGGGATGTCGTGGTGTTTCATGAACTCGGCGGCCAGGTGCAGTTTCGCCATGACGAGGTCCGGGGCGACGTCGTAACGATCGAGGATCCTCCTCAGCGACGCCGTCGTCGCCTCCCAGTCCGCCATCTCGCATCGCGCGACAAGGCATGGATCCGCCATCTCCTTGAAGAGAACCTGCGGACGGCGAAGCGCCTCCGCCAAGCGCTCGAACGATGCGGAAGCGGGCGCCAAGCAGGCGCTCGGCGGCGCCTCCTGTGCGGAACGGGTATCGACGCTCATGGACAACTCCTTCGTTGCCGGGCCTCTCGACCCGAAGGCACGCAGTGTCGACATGCGGTGAGCGCCTGTCTTTCCTCCGAATTGCGGCCTCGGCGGGGGAACTGATCGGGGGAGGCCATCCCCCACACGCATCCTCATCAGCGCCTCCACGTCAGCGTCCCGCCGGGATCCGGGGGATGACCACCCACGGACGCATCGCGTCACGCCCGACACCGTTGCGCACACCGTCGCAACACCCAGCGTTACATGACGCTCCCGCGTCGGTTCCGCGACGCGCCCCCGCTTCCGGCGACAAGCCCCCCGAGGGCAAGTTCCCGGCCCGGGGATGACACCGACCCTTCACCGGTCTGTCACCCCGCCCTCTGAACATCCGCCGCGCACCGCCGAGCGGGTGCGCCGGCAAGACCTGACCCCGGTGCACCCGCGCGGCGCTTTCCCGACCGCCGACCTCCCTGGAGTTCCCATGCGCAAGCCCCTTGCCCGCTTCTTCGTCCGCGCCTGCCTGCCGCTGCTGCTGGCCGCCGCCGCGCCCTTCGCCTCGGCCACCGTCGTCACCTTCGACGACCTGACCAGCGACGGCCTTCTCCCCGCCAACTACGCCGGCCTCGACTGGTCCGCCAGCTCCTGGTTCCAGTTCGCCGGCGAGCAGGCGCCCTACACCGCCCACTCGGGCGACCGCCGCGCCACCCTCGGCTTCGACGGCAGCAGCGCCACCAGCGCCATCGGCTTCCTCTCGCCCAGCACCTTCCAGGGCGCGTGGTTCGCCGGCTTCGACGGCGTCAACGTCGCCATCGACCTCTACCTCGGCGGCACGCTCGTGGCCTCCACCGCCACGCTGGACCTGGGCGCGACGCCCGCCTTCCTCACCAGCGGCTACGCCGGCCTGGTCGACCGCCTGGTCTTCCGCAGCAGCGATCCCGCCTTCTTCGTCATGGACGACCTGACCTTCACCTCCGCCGTCCCCGAGCCCGCCTCCGGCGCGCTGGCGCTGGGCGGCCTGGCCGTCGCCGCGCTCGTGGTCCGCCGCCGCAAGGCCGCCGCCAACGACACCGCCGCCAACACCGCCGCCAACACCGCCGCTTGAGGAGCTCCGCCATGACGCAGCAGCAACCGCCCCGCCGCCAGTTCCTCCGCGCCGTCGCCACCGCGGCCGGCGCCACCGCCGCGATGACCAGCTTCCCGCCGGCCATCGCCCGCGCGCTGTCCATCAAGGCCGCGGTGCGCACCGGCACGATCCAGGACGTCGAGCACATCGTCATCCTGACCCAGGAGAACCGCTCCTTCGACCACTACTTCGGCACGATGAACGGCGTGCGCGGCTTCGGCGACCCGTTCCCGGCGCCGGTGGCCGACTCGACCAACGTCAAGGGCCGCAACGTCTGGGTCCAGCCCACCGTCAACAACGCCGCGCCCGGCGCCATCGCCCCGTTCCACCTGAACACCGCGCAGAACTTCGCCTTCATGCGCGTCAGCGGCACGCCGCATTCGTGGACCGACGCCCAGGCCGCCTGGGACCATGGCCGCATGAACAACTGGCCCAAGGCCAAGCAGAACCACTCGATGGGCTACTTCAAGGAGCAGGAGCTGCCCTTCCAGTTCGCCCTGGCCAACGCGTTCACGCTGTGCGACGCGTACCACTGCGCCACGCAGACCGGCACCAACACCAACCGCCTGTTCATCTGGACCGGCACCAACGACCCGCTGCGCCAGGGCAACGGTCCGTCCACCGACAACAGCCACGACTGGTTCAACCCGAACCCGCTGGACGACTACACCTGGACCACCTACCCCGAGCGACTGCAGGCGGCCGGCGTCAGCTGGCAGGTCTACCAGAACATGGACGACAACTTCACCGACAACTCGCTGGCCGGGTTCAAGGTGTTCCGCGACGGCTGGTACAACCGCCCGGGCTTCTCGCAGGTGCTCAAGGACCGCGGCATCTCCACGCGCGACCTCGACCTGCTGCGCGACGACGTCATCAACAACCGCCTGCCGGCCGTGTCCTGGGTCGTCGCGACCGCGGAAGGCTCCGAGCATCCCGGCCCGTCGAGCCCCGCGCAGGGCGCCGACTACACCTCCAAGGTGCTGGACGCGCTGACCGCCAATCCCGATGTCTGGGCCAAGACCGTCCTGTTCATCAACTTCGACGAGAACGACGGCTTCTTCGACCACATGCCGCCGCCGGCCGCGCCGTCCTACGTGACCTGGAACGCCAACCCGGCGCAGGCCGTGCTGGCGGGCGCGTCGACCGTCGACACCACCGGCGAGTACTGCGAGATCCTCAACGGCGCCTCCGCGACCTACCTGCACCGGCCCTACGGCATGGGTCCGCGCGTGCCGCTGTACATCGTCTCGCCGTGGAGCAAGGGCGGCTGGGTCAACTCCCAGGTGGCGGACCACACCTCCACGCTGCGCTTCATCGAAGCCCGCTTCGGCGTGTCCGAGCCCAATATCGGCAAGTGGCGCCGGGCGGTCGCGGGCGACCTGACCTCGTGCTTCAACTTCGCCGACCCGGAGGACAGCGAGTTCTTCTCCAAGCTGCCCGCCACCGTCGCGCTGGCCAACAAGGCGCGCGCGCTGCCCGGCACCACCACGCCGCCGGTGCCCGGCGCGCTGTCGCTGCCCACGCAGGCCTCGGGCGTGCGCCCGGCCCGCGCGCTGCCGTATGACCTGCAGGCCACCAGCGCGCTGACGCCCGGCGCCGGCCCGAACGGCACCTCGATCGCGGTGACCTTCCAGAACACCGGCCGCGCGGCCGCCGTGTTCCATGTCTACGACCGCACGCGCCTGACCGAAGTCCCGCGCCGCTACACCGTCGAGGCCGGCAAGCAGCTCAGCGGCAGCTTCGCGCCGCAGGCCACCGGCGCCTACGACCTGTGGATCCTCGGCCCGAACGGCTTCCACCGCCACCTGGCCGGCAACGCGCGCCGTCCGGCCGCGGCGGGCCAGCCCAACCCGGACGTCGTCGCCAAGAGCGCGCCGGCCACCGGCGAACTCGTGCTGTCGCTGGTCAACACCGGCCCGGTCGCCGCGACCTTCACCGTCGCCCACAACAAGTACCAGAGCGTCGCGCCGGTCACCGTGACCGTGGCGCCGCGCAGCAGCAGCGACGTGCGCATCGGCGTGGCGGTCGCGGCGCACTGGTACGACGTGTCGGTGCGGGTCAACGGCCAGGCGGACTTCCTGCGCCGCTTCGCCGGCCACGTCGAGACCGGCGCGCCGTCGGTCAGCGACCCGGCGATGGAAGGCGCGGCCAAGGCGGACCAGTACAAGGTCCAGGGCGCGTGAAGGTGCGCTGAGCGCGCCAGCATTCCCACAGGGGCGGGCAGGACGCGGGAGCGTTCCTTGCCCAGCCCGGGCCTCCCCATGAAAACACGGAGGTCCTCATGTCCGTCATGCGTCTTCGTCTTCAGCGACAACCGCGTCCCGTTCTCCGATCCACCCTCGCCGCAATGGCGACCGCCGCCGCCTTGGGCCTGTCCGCCGCCGGCGCGCACGCGCAGGCGGGCGTCGTGCCGCAGGACGCGGCCGGCTTCACCGAGTACGTCGCCTCGCAGCTGCGACAGCAACTGGGCGAAGGCACTGTCGTCGTGCGCGAGCCGCTGACGCTCGGCATCGCCGATCACCGGACGCGGCTCGACAAGCTGTATGCGGGTTGCCAGGGCAACCGCGGCAACTGCGCCGACGATGTCAACGTGTTCGTGAAGTCGACGACGGAGCAGTTCCGGGCCTCGACGATTCCCGCGACGCGCGAGTCGCTGCGGCTGGCGGTGCGCACGGCGGCGTCGGTGCAGCAGGCGCAGCGCGAGGTCGGCGGCGACGCGACGACCTTCCGTCCGCGGCCGTTCGTCGGTCCGCTGGTGACGGTGCCGGTGTTCGACACGCTGAGGGCCTCGCGGCTGATCAGCGAGAAGGACTACAAGACGCTGAACCTGTCGGTGGACCAGGTGCGCGAGATCGCGCGCAAGAACACCTACGACGCGATGCCGCAGGTGCTGCAGGCGGCCAAGCCGGTGGCGTCGGGCGAGGTGGGCAAGCTCGATGGTCCGGTGCTCGCGACGGGTCGACTCGTGTTCATCGACGACTGGAAGCCGCTGGCCGAGGCGCAGAAGGGCAAGTTGATCGTGGCCGCGCCGGCCAACGACACGGTGCTGTATGTCAGCGATGACGACGCCGCGTCGCTGGACGCGTTGCGCGCGCAGATGCGGGAGATCAAGGGCAAGACGGCGAATCCGTTGACCGACGTCCTGCTGCGCTGGTCGCCGTCGGGCTGGGCGCCGATTCCCTGATCAACGCTTGTTCCGGACATCGTCCCGACCCGAAGGCCCGACCCGGAGGCCCGACCCGGAGGCCCGACCCGAGGGCCCGATCCGGAGGTCCGATGCGAGGTTCCGACCCGATGTTCTCGGTTGGAGTTCGACGGAAGTTCTCGGTTCGGAGGCGGAGGGAGGCGGGGCGGTTGGCGGCGATTTGCGGAGCTTGCGGGAGCGTATGAGCCGACGGCCGCCCCGCCTCCCGCAGCCGGAGCGATCGATCAGGAGCCGGAGCCGGAGCCGGAGCGGGAGTGGAAGAGTTTCCGCCCGATCCACCACCCTGCGCGTTGTGCTGCGAGGCCGAAGGCGAGGGTGAGGTAGAGCGCCCCGACCAGGATCAATGCGCGGGGTGTTCGCGCGGTATCGGCGAGGAAGCTGCTGGTTCCGGAGTAGGCGATGGTGATGGCGCCGAGGGTGAGTCGCATGCCGCTGATGCTGGCGAGCCAGCTCATCATTGTGGGCAGTCCGATGGTGAGCAGGGCGAGCATGGCTTTGGCGCCGCCTGTGGGCCAGCGTGGCTGGATGCGGAAGTCTGGGTTGGGGACGTACAGGCGCAGGCGATAGATGCTGGTGCCGGCGGAGACCCAGGCGGCCAGGAGGCCGGCGCCGAGGAGGTTTGTCGAGGGCAGGGTCAGGACGAGGAAGCCCCAGAGCGCGGTCGCGGTGACGACGAGGTGCAGGGGCCCTTTGAGGCCGAGCAGGATGCCGGCGATCAGCACGATGACGCCGCCGATGGCGATGGCGGCGCCGACGTCGCCCTGGATCAGGGGGGCGCCTTCGAGCGCCGCGCCGCCCAGCGCGAAGGCGGCGGCGCCGACCCATGGCGAGGCTTTTTCCCAGCGGCCGCCGGAGAGGGCGGTCTTCAGCCAGTCGGGCAGGGCGTCGCGCAGGAAGTCGAGCACGCGGCAGACCAGGCCCATCGCGGTGCAGAAGATGACCAGCGACATCAGGGCGGAGAGGCCGCGCTCGAACGCCGCGCCTGGCTCGTGGCGCAGGGCCAGGTCGAGTGCCGCGACCAGCGCGGCGATGTGCACCACCGCGAGGTTGCGGACGCGGCCGATGACCTTGTTGACGGCGGTGATCTCGGCTTCGTCGAGGCCGAAGCGGCGCAGCAGCTGCCAGCCGGCCCATTGCAGGTGCAGCAGCAGCGCATGGCCCATCAGCAGCGCGCCGAAGAAGGCCTTGATTTGGTCGAGGTCGCTTTGGGATCCCGCCAGTTGCGCGACGCGGACCGATGGGCCGAATTCGGCCAGCGTGTCCGGGTCGGTGATCGGCATCGGACGGCGGTCGAGCACTTCCGCCAGCGCGGCCATCCGTTCGGCGCCGAGCAGCCGCTCGGTGCGGAAGTCGCGTGACCAGTCGAAGTGGTCGCGCAGCAGGTCGAGGAGGGCGCCGGGCAGGTGGTCTTGCAGCGCGATCGCCAGGTCGGCGAAGCGCGCCGAGGCTTCGACCTGCGACGCCAGCGGCAGCTCGCCGAGGGCGACGCGCAGGGCGGGCAGCGCCGCCTCGACCTTCGCGGGGCCGCGCTTGAGCAGGTCGACGAGGTCGTTGCACAGCGCTTCGGGCGTCGGGCCTTGCGGCATCGGCATCGCCAAGGGCGGCGGTGCCGGACGCTCGGCGCGCGGACGGGGGATCGGTGGCGGCGCCGGCGGCAGTGGCGGTGGGGGCGGAGGTTCCCGGTCCAGCATCGCCACGTCCGCGTCGTCGACAGGAACGGGAATCTCGGTGGTGGGCGATCCCGCCGTCGCGGGAATGGGCGTCGGCGCGTCGGCGACGAGGGGCTCGACATGGGTCCGGGACTCGACGACCCGCGGCGGCGCCATCGCCTCCACAGGCGTCGCCGCCGCCGGCTCGGTGTCCCCTGCTGTCCGCAGCGCCTCCGACGTGTTCGCCGTGCCGCCGTCCGCCTCGGCGGCCGCGGCCGCCTCCGCCGCGGCTTCCGCGGCCATCGCCTGCTGCCGCCGCGCGAAGGCGACCAGCCGGTCATAGGCCTCGCGCAGCGCCTGGTAGGCCTGCGCGTCGTCGTCCGGCCGCGTCTTGCGCAGCGTCTTCGCGTACGCGCGCTTGATCTCGACCAGGTCGGTGCTGGGAGCCTCCAGTCCGACGCGTTCGCAGTCTTCCTGCCAGTCGTTCATCCAGGACGTCATCGCCGCGCTCCGCGTCCAGGCTTCAGAAGCGGAAACCGCCGTCGATGCTGTCCAGCGCCTCGCGCAGCCGCTGGCGGCCCTGGCGGATCGCCCGCGGGTCCTGCGCGTCGAGCACCTGCTCGAACTCGCTCAGCCAGGCCTGGATCGCGTTGCGCTGTTCGCCGAGCCGGTCCTCGTAAAGCCGCTTGGCGCGCTCCACCAGGTAGCGGTTTTCCTCTTCCTCGCGCGGATGGCGCTTGAGCGCGCGCAGCTGCAGCAGCGCCTCGGCGATCTGCGCTTCGCTCATCTCGGTGGCGGTGTTGCGGATCAGCGTGCTGGCGGTGCGTCCGCCCTGCACGTCACGCACGTCGACCTCCAGCAGCCCGTTGGCGTCGTAGGTGAAGCGGACCTCGATCGCCGCGTCGCCCGCGGGCAGCGGCGGCACCTCGATGTCGAGCTTGCCCAGGTGCAGGTTGTCGCTGCCGAGCGGCGACTCGCCCTGGCGGATGTCGAGTTCCACCACCTTCTGGTTGTCGGAGACGGTGCAGTAGCGCTCCATCCGCGACACCGGCACCGGCGTGTTGCGCTCGATGATCGGGCTGAAGCGGTCGCCGATGCGTTGCTGGCCGACCTGCTGCGACGTGATCACGCCCAGCGAGAACGGCATCACGTCCGTCAGCACCACCTCGTCCAGCGCCGCGTCGCGCGCCTTCAAACCGGCCTGCACCGCCGCGCCCTGCGCGATCGCCTGGTCCGGATCGATGGTGCGCAGCGGCAGCCGCTGGAACAGCCGCGTGATCATCTGGCGGACCATCGGCATGCGCGTCGCGCCGCCGACCAGCACCACCTCGTCCAGCGCCGACGGTGACAGCTGCGCGTCCTGCAGCGCGCGCTCGATCGGGCGGCGCAGGCGCTGCAGCAGGTCGGCGGTGGCGGTCTCGAAGTCGGCGCGGGTCAGCTCGAGCTCGGCGCGGCGGCCGTCCAGCATCAGGCCCATCGTGGCCGTGTCGCGCTCGCTCAGGTCGCGCTTGGCCTGCTCGGCCGCGCGCCACCACAGGGCGGGGTCCTTCTGCAGCCGCTCGCGGTCGGCCAGCGACAGCGCGCCGCAGCGCTCGATGAACAGCTTGCCGATCGCGTGGGCGAAGTCCTCGCCGCCCAGCCGCGTGTCGCCGGCGCTGGCGCGCACCTCGACGACGCCGTCGAAGTACTCCAGCACCGACACGTCGAAGGTGCCGCCCCCCAGGTCGAAGACCAGGAAGGTGCTGTTGTCGGGCCGGTCCTGCAGGCCGTAGGCCAGGCCGGCGGCGGTCGGTTCGTTGAGCAGCCGCTCGACCTTCAGCCCGGCGAGCTCGCCGGCGGTGCGGGTGGCGCGGCGCTGGGCCTCGTTGAAGTAGGCGGGGACGGTGATGACGGCCTCGGTGACCGGTTCGCCTAGGAAGGCCTCGGCGTCCGCCTTCAGCGCCTGCAGCACCAGCGCGGACAGCTCCTCGGCACGGAAGGCCTTGTCGCCGAGCTTGACGGTGCGCTCGGTCCCCATCCAGCGCTTGAACGCCTGCGCGGCGCGCGCCGGATCGGTGGCGGCGCGTTCCCGGGCGGCCAGGCCGACGATCAGCTTGCCGGTCTCGTCGATCGCCACGGCCGACGGGGTCGAGAAGTCGCCCAGGGTGTTGGGGATCAGCTGGGGACGGCCGTCGCGGAAGACGGCGATGAGGCTGTTGGTCGTGCCGAGGTCGATGCCGACGATCATGGGCGTGTGCGGGGGCCGGAGGTTGCGCGGACCAGGCCGCGGTCCCGCGGGAGCGCGGGGCGGCGGCAGGATATCAGCGCCCCGACGCCGGCCGCGACCCGGAGGGATACCGATCCCCCGCAAGGGCGAGCGATCCGTGAGGGATCGCCCGCGTCGGCTCACACCGCGGTCGCGCCCGCGTTGCGCACCGTCAACAGGTCGCCCAGCTGGACGCGGCGCAGGAACTCGGCGCGGATCCGGTCGGCGACCGCGCTGACCGTCTCGCTGCCGTCGTCCGACGGGTCGATGTGGACCCGGAACGGGCGCTTGCCGAACGGCGCATCGACCACCCGGACCACCGCGCGCGCCACCTCCGTCGGATCGGCGTCGGCGGGCTCGGCCGCGGCGAGGTTGGTCATGATCTCGTGGGCCAGGCCCTGGGTCGCGCCGGTGTCGTAGGCGGCGGCGCGTTCGGCGTCGGCCGGCGCGCCCGAGTGGACGAAGTGGTTCGTTCCCTTGGTGAAGGCGCCCGGCACCACGATGGCCGTCTCGATCCCCCAGCGCGCCAGTTCCCCGGCGTAGCTGACGGCGACCGCGTCCATCGCGGCCTTGGCCGCGAAGTACGGCGCCAGGTAGGGCGGCGTGCCGCCGCGGGTGCTGCTGCTGCCGATCCACAGCAGCAGGCCGCGGCCCTGGCGGCGCAGTTGCGGCAGCGCCGCGCGGTTGACCCGCTGCGCGCCGATCACGTTCACGTCGTAGAGCTGCGCGAACTGCTCGGGCAGGAAGGCTTCCGTCGGGCCGAAGGCCATGTGGCCGGCGTTGTGCATCACGACGTCGAGCCGGCCCTGCTCGGCCACGATGCGGGCGATGGCGGCGTCGGCGGAGTCCTGGGATTGCACGTCCAGTTCCAGCGCGTGCAGCTGGACGCCGTGCTCGGCGGCATGGGCCTGGACGGCCGCGACCTGCGGCGCGTTGCGGCCCTGCGTGGCGCGCATGCTGGCATAGACGACGTGGCCGGCCTCGGCCAGCGCGCGGGCGCTCATCGCGCCGAAACCGCTCGAGGCGCCGGTGACGAGGATGACCTGGGGAGTGGGCTTCTGGGTGTTCATGACGATGCTCCGGAGGGGGAAGTCGGAAGGACAGGGGGCGGTCGATGGGGGGCGATCAGGCGAAGCCGCCGTTGGCGCGCAGCACCTGGCTGTTGATCCAACCGCCGTCGGGGCCGGCGAGGAAGGACACGGCGTTGGCGATGTCCTCGGGCGTGCCCAGGCGTTCCAGCGGCGCGATGCGGGCGACCTGGTCGACCTGCTCCTGCGACTTGCCCTTGAAGAACAGCTCGGTGCCGACCGGGCCTGGCGCGACCGCGTTGACGGTGATCGAGCGGCCGCGCAGCTCGTTGGCAAGCACGTGGACCAGGCCTTCGACGCCGGCCTTGGCGGCGATGTACGGGCCGTAGTTCGGGAAGGACTTGGCGATCACGCTGGTCGACAGCGCCACGATGCGGCCGCCGGCGGCGACCTTCTCGGCGGCGTGGGCCAGCACCAGGAAGGCGCCGCGCAGGTTGGTGTCGATGACCTGGTCGAAGGTGGCCAGGCTGGCCGGCGCGATCGGCGCCATGGGCATCACGCCGGCGCTGTGCACGACGGCGTCGACGCGGCCGAAGCGGCGCAGCGTCTCGTCGAACAGCGCGGCGACCTGACCGGCGTCGGACACGTCGGCCTGGACGGCGACGGCGCGGCCGCCGGCGGATTCGATCGCGGCGACGGTCTCCTGCGCCGCGGCGGCATTGCCGGCGTAGTTGACGACGACCGCGTAGCCGTCGGCGGCCAGCCGCGTGGCGATGGCCTTGCCGATGCCGCGCGAGGCGCCGGTGACGATGGCGGTGCGGATCGGGGAAGAGGTGGTGGCGGGGGTGGTCATGGTGGGCTCCAGGGTTGAAGTGGGGTGCAGAGGTCGGGTCGCGGTGGGGAGGCATTCCCGGTGGCGATGGAACGAATTCTGGTTATTGGCCGCCTTCGGATAAAGGCGCCACAATCGACTTGTTAATTCAACCCAGCTCAACAAAAGTGCGAGAGGATCCCTGCCCATGGACCGCTTCGACACCCTTCAGCTCTTCACCCGGATCGTGGAGCTGCGCAGCTTCACGCAGGCCGCCGCGCAACTGGACATTCCCCGCGCGAGCGCCACCCATGCGATCAAGGCGCTGGAGGCGCGGCTGGGCACGCGGCTACTGGACCGCACGACCCGCGACGTGCGGCCGACGCTGGACGGCCAGGCGTATTACGAGCGCTGCGTGCTGGTGCTCAATGAGCTCGACGATGCCGAGGCCTCGCTCAAGCAGGTGGCGTCGAATCCGCGCGGCGTGCTGCGGGTGGACATGCATGGCGCGCATGCGACGCACATCGTGTTGCCGCGCATCGACGAGTTCCGCGCCCGGTTCCCGCAGATCGAGCTGGTGGTCAGCGGCGGGGACCGGCTGGTCGATCTGGTGCGCGAGGGCGTGGACTGCGTGCTGCGCGCGGGCACGCCGCGCGATTCGACGCTGGTGGCGCGCCGGTTGGCGTCGATGCCGCAGGTGCTGTGCGCGAGTCCGGATTACCTCGCGCGGGCTGGGACACCGCGGCATCCCGATGACCTGCCGTGGCATCAGACGGTGCGCTTCTTCGCCAGCGGCGGCGGGGCGGACTATCCGGTGGAGCTGACCGTCGACGGGCAGTTGCGTCGGTATCAGCTGCCGGGGTGGATCTCGGTCAACGACGCGCAGAACTACGTCACCTGCGCGCTGCGCGGCTGCGGGTTGATCCAGCTGCCACGGTTTCACGTCGAGCAGGAGCTGGACGAGGGGCGGTTGGTCGAGGTGTTGGCGGACTGGGAGAGTCCGCCGATGACGCTCTCCGCGCTGTACCCGCAGCACCGCCAGCTGTCGCCGCGCGTGCGGGTGTTCGTGGACTGGGTGGCGCAGTTGTATGGGGAGAAGTTCGGCGCAGCGGCTTGAGGACTCGGTGATACCCCGCAGTCTCGGACTTGACGCTCCTCGTCCATGTGTATTACTGTACCGATACACGCAAACGACGCCCCGCCTTTCACCGCCCCGCCCGCCCCGTGGACCCCGACCTGATCTTCACCATCAACCCCGGCTCCCCCGAGCCGATCTACCGCCAGCTGGTGGACCAGCTGCGCCGCCGCGTGGCCAGCGGCCAGCTGGTGGCGGGCCAGGAGATCCCCTCGGTGCGTGAACTGGCGCAGGTGCTGGCGGTGAACCCGATGACGGTGTCCAAGGCCTTCGGCCTGATGGAGGCCGAGGGCCTGGTGGAGCGCCGCCGCGGGCTGCCGATGGTGGTAGCGGCGCAGCACCAGAAGGCGATGAAGACGCGTGGCCGCGTCGAGCTGCTGCGGCCCACGCTGGAGAAGGCCGCCGCCGAGGCGCGGCAGCTGGAGTTGCCGCCAGAACAGGTGCTGTCGCTGTTCAAGGCGCTGCTGGAGGACAAGGGAGAGACGCGATGACACAGACGCTGACGATGGACCTGGCCGCGACGCGCGCCGACGAGGCCGCCGGCGCGCCGCCGGTCCAGGCGACCGGCCTGCGGGTCGACTTCAAGGGCCAGCCGGGCGTGCTGGCCGGGCTGGACTGGACGCTGGCGCCGGGCCAGGTCGTCGGCCTGCTGGGTCGCAACGGCGCCGGCAAGACCACGCTGCTGGAGACGCTGCTCGGCCTGCGCGAGCCGGAGGCCGGCGAGGTCCGCCTGTTCGGCCAGCCCGCGCTGATGCCGGACGACGCGCTGCGGGCGCGGCTGGGCTACGTGCCGCAGCAGTCCGCGCTGTTCGAGGACTTCCAGGCCGGCGACCTGCTGCGCTACTTCCGCAGCTTCTACCCGCGCTGGAACGACGCCAAGGTCGACGGCCTGATGTCGCGCTGGGACATCCCGCGCGATCGTCGCGTCGGCCAGCTGTCGCAGGGGCAGCAGCAGCGCCTGTCGATCGTGCGGGCGCTGGCGCACGAGCCGGACCTGCTGGTGCTGGACGAGCCCGTCGCCAGCCTCGACGCGGCCGGGCGGCGCGATTTCCTGCGCGAGCTCGTCGACCAGGTGCTGGACCGCGGCACGACGGTGCTGTTCTCCACCCACATCCTGTCCGACCTGGAACGCGTGGCCTTCAACATCGCCTTCCTCAGCCGCGGCCGCATCGCGCTGCAGGCGCCGCTGGACGTGTTGTCGGACGAGGTCCGGCTGCTGGCCGGGCCGATCGGCCGGCTGCAGGCCGCCGTCGACACGCATGGCGGCCAGGTGCTGAGCCGCCGCGACCTGGGCGAGCAGCCGCGTTGGCTGGTGCGTTTCCCCGGCGGCCGCGTGCCCGAGGCCGACGCGGCGCTCCATTGCGAGGCGCTGAACCTCGAGGACCTGTTCCTGGAGCTGACGCAATGAACGCCGCGCTGCCGCTGCCCGGCGTCGGCGGCCATGGCGCGGTGTTCCGCGCGGTGGCGCGCAAGGTCGGCCGCCTGTGGTGGCTGGCGCTGCCGGTGCTGGGCGCGACCGGCCTGGCCACGATGAGCGGCAAGCCAAAGGTCGTCGCGGTCGCCTTCGCGGTGGCCGCGGCCATCGCGCTGCAGCTGATGTGGTGGGCCGCCGCCAGCGCGCTGGTGAGCTTGAACGACCCGTTGTCCGCGCGATTGGTGCCGGGCCAGGTGCGGCGTCTGCGCGAGGTCGCGGTGGGGCTGATGCTGGTGCTGGCCGTGGCCTGCGGCGCGCTGCTGGGCTCAGCGACTGGGCATGAGCTCGCGATCATCAGCGGCTGCGCGGTCGCGATGCTGGCCTTCGTCGCCTGCCTGCGCTGGCCGAACCTGTGGATCGCGTTCTGGTTCACGCCAGCGATGTTCTCCTCCACCCTGCACGACATGGCGCTGACGAAGGCGCTGGTCGCCTTCGCGCGGGATTGGTACCAGGCCGAGGCGCTGACGCAGACGGCCGTGGTGCTGCTCCTTGCCGGCATGGCGCTGTGGCGTCTGTTCCAGGACGGCGGCTCCGCGCATGCGCAGTCCTGGGGCCGATCGCGGCGCTGGCGCGAGACGATGTCGATGCAGCGCGGCGGCGGCGCGGCACGCATCGCCTGCCCGCGCGGGCCCCTCGCGCCATTGGCGCGGCTGTTCCAGTGGGGTCATCCGCTGTGGCGCGAGCACCTGCTGCGCACCGCCCGACCGACCGCGGCCAGCGTCGCCGCCCGGGCCGACTTCGCGGTGCTGCGCGGCCTGCACTGGTCGGCCAGCGGCTCGACCTCGATCGTGATCCTGGGCTTCTTCCTGATCGCCGAGATCGTCTTGCTGATCACGATCCCCGACCGCGCGGAGCGGGTGATCCGTGGCGCGCTGCCCGGCGTGTCGATCGGGCTGATGAGCTCGATGATGGCGCCGCTGTTCGGCCTGGCCACGACGCTGCTCCAGATGCGCCGCGAGCAGGCGCTGCTGCTGCTGGTCCCCGGCATGCCGCGCGGCTCCGCGATGAACCGGCAGCTGGCCTTCCGTCTGCTGCGCCAATACCTGGGCGTGTGGGCCGTGGCCGTCGGCGCGGTCCTGACGATGGGCGCGCTGGTGCCGGGCGATACCTCGGCCTTCGACGCCCGGATGCTCGGCCTGCACGCCGCCGCGGTGGCGCTGCCGGCCGGCCTGCTGCTGTGGCGCGACTGGTCGCGCCAAGCGCCGCTCAGCGGCGGCCGCGTGGCCACGCGGACGATGGCGATGCTGTTGCTGATGGGCCTGAGCGGCGCGGCCAGCGGCTACTGGGAGTTCTCGCCGCTGTGGACGCTCGCGGCTTCGGTGCTGCTCACGGTGGCGGTGGGCGCGTGGCGCTGGCGCGCGCTGGACCGGCTGGCGCCGTTCTGGCCGGTCGGCCGCCATGGCGGCGGCGAGGACCCGGGCCGCGCCTGAGGCGCGCGCGCCGGGCTCAGATCGGCAGCTCGGTGTAGTAGCGGCCGCCGTGGAAGATCAGCGGCTGCGCGTGCTCGGCACGGCTGCAGGCCTCGACCTCGCCGACGAAGATGACGTGGTCGCCTTCCTCGTACTGGCTGCGGTTGGCGCATTCGAAGACCGCGGCGCAGCCCTCCAGCACCGGCGCGCCGCCGCAGCCCTCGCGGAAGGCCACGCCGGCGAAGCGGTCGATGTCGCGCGTGGCGAAGCGCTGCGCGAGCTCTTTCTGGTCGGCCGCCAGGATGTTGATCGCGTAGTGCGAGCCGCGGCTGAACACCGGCATCGAGCCCGCGCGCCGCGCCAGGCTCCACAGCACCAGCGGCGGCGTCAGCGACACGGAGTTGAAGGAATTGGCGGTCAGCCCGACCAGGGTGCCGTCGTCGGCGCGCGCGGTGACGATGGTGACGCCGGTGGCGAACATGCCCAGCGCGGCACGGAACTGCTGCGGGTCTAGCGGCGAGGTGGCGCAGGCCGGGGACGGCGTGATCAGGGGCGGCTGGGACATGATGGGAGGCATTGTCGCCTCCCTAGAATCCCGCCATGGCTGATGCTGACTTCTCCCCCGATGCCGACGTTCATCTGCCGTCGGCGCCCCTGTACGGATTCGGACGCTGTGACTGCCGCGCCTGCGGCGGCGACGGCGCGCCCCGCCAGCCGGCGCGGCGGCTGTTCACCGGGCTGCTCGCCGCCGGCGGCGTGAGCGCGATGACGCCGGCCTGGGCGCAGGAAGGCGTCGATGTCGGCAAGCAAAGCCGCTTCACCAAGCTGATCTCCGCCGAACAGGTCGAGGCCGCGGCGCAGCAGCAGTACGCGCAGATGACGCGCCAGGCCCAGTCGCAGAAGGCGCTGGCGCCGGCCACCCATCCGCAGGTGGTCCGCCTGCGGGCGATCGCGCAGCGGATCATCCCGTTCGCCGGCGCCTGGAACCCGCGCGCGCAGCAGTGGCGCTGGGAAGTGAACCTGATCGGCAGCCGCGAGCTCAACGCGTTCTGCATGCCGGGCGGGAAGATCGCGTTCTATTTCGGCATCCTGCAGCAGCTGCAGCTCAACGACGACGAGGTCGCGATGATCATGGGCCACGAGATGGCCCATGCGCTGCGGGAACACGCGCGCGAGCGCATGGGCAAGACGGCGGCGACCAACGGCGCGATCGAGCTCGGCGCGGCGCTGCTGGGGCTGGGCAACGTGGGCCGCGGCATCGCCAACATCGGCGGCCAGCTGCTGACGCTGACCTTCAGCCGCGAGGACGAGAGCGAAGCCGACCTGGTCGGCATGGACCTGGCGGCGCGCGCGGGCTACAACCCGCGGGCTGGCGTCTCGCTGTGGCAGAAGATGGGACAGGCCAGCAAGGGCGCGCCGCCGCAGTTCCTGTCGACGCACCCGTCGGGCCCGACGCGGATCCGCGACATCGAACGCACGCTGCCGCGCGTCGAGGGCCTCTACGCCCGGGCGCCCAAGCCGACGCAGCGTTTCCAGCCGCCGGAACCCGCGAAGTCGTAACAGCCGGATGACGTGACGGCCTGACCCCGAGGCCGCCGACGCCCGGGAAGTCCGATGCCATCGGGTTTCTCTCGTGTATCCCTATGTCAAGGGAGACGGCACGGCGATTGCCGACGCCGCCTGCGAGGTCCACACTGGCGCCTCATCGACCAGGGAACGACATGTCGCGAGATGAGTCCACGCACGGGTCCGGTGCGTCGGCCGCACCGCAGGATGGCGTCGAGCACGTCGGCGCGGCGCTGGACTACGTGACCGACGCGGTGATCCTGTTGCGCCACGACTGGACGATCGAGTTCGTCAACGTCGCCTTCGAGCGCGCCTGCGGCCGCCAGCGCGAGGCCTTGATCGGCAGGAATTACTGGACCAGCCTGCCCGGGGTGATGGGCGGCCGCTTCGATGTCGAGGCGCGCGCGGCGATGCAGTCGCGCTCGGCCCACCTGTACGAGGAATTCAATGCGCGCCTGAGCAAGTGGTTCGAGTGCCGCGCGTTTCCCTGCGAGCACGGGCTGGTCGTGCTGTTCATCGACGTCACGATGCGCAAGGCCGACGAGCTGACGCGGGTGGACCTCGAGGAGAAGCTGGTGCGCATCCAGCGGATGGAGTCGTTGGGCACCTTGGCCGGCGGCGTGGCGCACGACTTCAACAACATCCTGGCGGCGATCCTCGGGCACGCCGGGATGATGCTGGACGAGCTGCCGGCGGGATCGCCGTTGCGATCGCACATGCAGCAGATCAAGCGGGCCGGCGACCGCGCGCGCGACATCGTGCAGCGCATCCTGGCGTACGCGCGCGGCAGCGGGCACGAGCTGTCCAAGCACCGGCTGCGGCCGCTGGTGGAGGACAGCATCGGGCTGCTGCGCTCGACGCTGCCGGCGACGGTGCGGCTGACGGTGGACCTGCACGGCGACCACTGCGTCGCGACGGTGGATCCGGCGGAGGTGCAGCAGGTGGTGCTGAACCTGTGCACGAACGCGTGGCAGGCGATGCCGGGCGGGCACGGGACGCTGCATGTCGGATTGCGCGCGGTTCACTTCGACGTGCCGCATGCGTTCGCGATCGGACGCGTGGCGCCGACGCGGTACGCGGAGCTGACGGTGCGCGACGACGGCCACGGCATGGCCGAGGACGTGACGAAGCGGCTGTTCGAGCCCTTCTTCACGACCAAGCCGCGCGGGCAGGGCACGGGGCTGGGGCTGCACATCGTGCACGGCATCGTGCATGCGCACGGCGGCGCGATCGACGTGCAGTCGCGGCCGGGCCAGGGGACGCTGTTCGCGGTCTACCTGCCGGTGGTGGGGGACGAGGCGGCGCCGCTGGACTCGTCGGCGCTGGCCAAGGTGGCCGATCCGGGCGAGGGCGAACACGTGATCTACGTGGACGACGACCCGATCGTGCTGCTGATGGTGGAGGCGCTGCTGAAGAAGGCCGGTTACGACGTGCGGACCTACGCGACGCCCAGCGAGTGCCTGGACGACATCGAGCAGGGCCGGGCGCCGGTGCAGCTGCTGATCACCGACTTCAACATGCCGGGCATGAACGGGCTGGAGCTGGCGGTGGCGGTGCGGGCGACCCTGCCGCGGGTGCCGGTGATCATCACGACCGGCTACATCGGCGACGAGCTGACCGACGCGGCGGACCGGCTGGGCGGCGTGGCGGTGCTGCAGAAGGAGCGCAGCTTCGAGGAGCTCTCCGAGCTGGCGGCGCTGGCGCTGCGCGGGTTCCCGGAGTCGCGTTTCCTGGACACGGGGCTGTCGCCGTTGTGAGCGGCGGCGCGCGGCGGTCAGCCCCAGCGGCCGCCGACGAACGGGTTGGTGCGGCGTTCCTCGCCGAAGCTGCTCTCGTCGCCGTGGCCGGGGATGAAGACGGTGTCGTCGCCCATGGGCCAGAGCCGCTCGGTGATCGAGCGGATCAGCGTGTCGTGGTCGCCGCCGGGGAAGTCGGTGCGGCCGATGCTGCCGGCGAAGAGCACGTCGCCGACGAAGCAGCGCCTGGCCGAAGCGGAACGGAAGACGACGTGGCCGGGCGTGTGGCCGGGGCAGTGGCGCACGGTGAGGGTTTCGTGGCCGATCTGGACGGTGTCGCCGTCCTCGAGCCAGCGGGTGGGGGTGAACATCTCGGCCGGCGTGAAGCCGAACATCGCGGCCTGCTGCGGCAGCGCGGTGATCCAGAACTGGTCGCCCACGTGAGGACCGACGATCGGGAGATCGCGCGTGCGGGCGAGCTCGCCGGTGCCGCCGGCGTGGTCGATGTGGGCGTGGGTGAGCCAGATCGCCTTCAGCGAGAGACCGAGGCGCTCGACTTCGGCGAGGAGCCGAGGGACCTCACCGCCCGGGTCGATGACGGCCGCGTCGTTCGTGACGTCGCACCAGACGATCGAGCAGTTCTGGCGGAAGGGGGTGACGGGGACGGTGTGATAACGGAGGGGCATGGGGGCGGAGTGAAATCCGAAATCAAAGGATCGAATTCGGGATCAAAGGGCGGAATTTGATCTTGGGCTGAACATTCGTCTTGGAAGTCAAGGGGCAGAACTTTTGGACCGAAGGGCTTCGTGCGCGGGAGCCTTGGAGAAATCCTCTGTGCGCCGGACATGATGACATCACAGCGAAAGCGCCGCGCAAGGCTCAAGCGGCGCACTGAGATATTGCTCATGCAGCGCTCGGGCGCCTTCGATCCAGCGCTCGCCGCTTCCATCACTGGACGGCAACTGGGCATGCTCAAGGGCAAGCTGCTCGTTCCGCCGGCCTTCGATGCGCCGCTGCCCGATGACGTCCTTGCGGAGTTTGAAGGTGTACTGCGACCCTGCCAATCCGGCAAATACTTGGTCCGGGCGCGGCCGCGCCGCGAAGTGGCTGGCCGACCACGAGTCCCAGGGGCACAGTCGCCAGGAGTTCAAAGGTTTGACCAAGCCGCAGTGCTAGTCGCCGTGACACGGCGGCCGTTCATACGCCCGGCGGCAGCGAGGCTTCCACTGCCTGCGCCTTGAACTCAGCGCTATGAATTCGCCGCGAGCGGTCGGGGGCCGATTGATCCCCGATGCGTTCATGACCGGGGTGGCTCTTCGCCTCCAACACGCCGCGTGATCAGGCCTTGAGCACGGGAATGTCGATCACGAAATCGACGCCGTCGGGTACGTTCCTGGCGGAGATCGTGCCGCCCATCTTTGAAAGATAGGTGGCTGCGACAAACAACCCCTGACCATGGTTCTCTTCGTCGGCGTCGCGTCGGTCCGACACCCCGTACTCAAAAATCCGATCGAGCAACTCCGAGGAAATGTGCGGACCGTTGTTGTGAATAGTGACTGATGCCGTTGTTGCCGCTGCCTCGAGGCGGATGATGATCGTTGTTCCGAGCGGCCTGTAGCGATTGGCGTTCTGCAGAATGTGTAGGAAAACGTCCTCTAGGGCCGCTTGGTCCGCACGGATCTCGACGCCAGATTCGGGGCCTTGATAGGTCACGTCTTCGATGCCGGCATGATGGGCGTTCTTTGCGGCGCTGTGCAGGTACGCCGAGAGATCCAGTCGCTCCTCCTCTAGTTCCGCACTCTGGATGCCATCCGAGGGGCTGGCGCTCCCATACAGAGCGGCGACGGCCTTGAGCATCCGTCGCACGTAGCCTGAGCCTTCCTTTGAGTCAGCAAGGACAGCTGAGAGCGACTGCAGGGGACCGCGGATCTCATGTCCGATGGCACGCAACATCGATCTCTCCTGCTGGATTCGCACCGTGTTTCTCTGCACGTCGTCTGCAATGCGCTTTAGCAGGTCGTCCAAGCCTGTGGCCAGCACACCAAGTTCGTCTTGACCTTTCAGCTCGGTGAAGTCGATGTTCTTCAAGTTGCCATCCGTGCGCACCGCAAGCGACACAAGGCGCGTCCGCCTGGTCAGACGCATCACCCGCCGCATGATCAAGAACTCGATGGCACCCCAGGCCAGCCCGGTCATCGCAAACATCAGGACCGCGACGGTGGCGACCGACGCGGCGCTTCGCACGAGTTCGGGATCGAGTCCTCGCGCACTACGGTGGTGAACAATCTCGAAGCTATCGCCACGCGTGCCAAAGGAGCGTCGCTCCTCCCGGCCAGGACCGACTCCGGTCAAATCGACGCCGACGAAACGAAGCGCTCTCGCCCCGATGGTCTGAATGCCAAGCCCTCCTGTGGCCGAGGGGCGCGCAAGCGAGAAGAGTTCGTGAAGTCCCTTTCCAGTCTTCTTGTAGATGGTGAGAGATTCCCCTGCTGCCACATAGCTGTCGATGTCCGAGGCACCGAACGGCACCGTGACGGTCTGCCCCGCCCGGGAGTCGAGAACGACGATCGCCTTCCCCTCATGGTTTGGTCCGCTGATTACGGCATCAAGCTGGAGATCATTGGGGGCTACCCGGCGCCCGTCGCCTCGGCTCCAACGGTCTCGCGGGATCGCAATCGAGAACGAGTTCTCGCGCAGGCAGGTGGAGGCATCTCCATTCGGATCGATGCATTCGCCTTCGATGATCCAGGCACCAGTGAAGTCCGGCCTCCACGTGATGGGAACGCCGCTCGCATCGAGTCGATAGGCCGTCAGACTCAGCCCATCGCGCGCCCGATGGGTCCTTCGATCGATGGGGAGTTGCACCGGAAGAATCCACTCATGCTTATCCTTGCCGTCCTGGAGCGTGAGCCGAATCCGATGCGCATCCTGGAAGCGGCGCGCCAGTTGGCGATCTGCGTCAAGTGATCTGGGGTCGATGAATACGTGAGGCACCAGACGGCTGGACAGGAACGTGCCGGTGATGAGCAGGCGCCCCCGCACCTCTGCCGAGTCCCCCTTGCGCACGCCCACGCAAATGGATCCCTGGTCGAGGAGCGAGTCCGGACCTGCTTTGAACAGGATCGGGCACCCGACGGCGCGCACCTGATCAAGCACCACTCCGGGCATATCGGCCTGGATCTCGGAGAAGGGCAGGATCACCGGGCGCAGCGGTGTGGGGGCCGAGACCATCCGCGAAGGGTTTGCAAGTGCCAGCTGTCCAGCCGGACTCAGCAGCCGCTCCACCACGCGCTGTTCCGCAGCCTCGCGATGCTTAAGCTGCTCGGCATCGCTGCGCTCCTTCTGGGTCCGAATCGTCAGATACGGCAGCGCGACGGTGACGATCAGAAAGACCGAGAAGGCGCCGCGGATGGTGATGCGTATCTGATTCGCCTGGAACCATCGAATCAGACTGGTCACCGGCTCACCCATCGATAGCCACGCAGCGGCTCGGCGACGATGCCGTTCCACTTCTTGCCCTCTACGTCGCTGAACGCCGCGCGTATCTGGCTGATCTGACGCTTCAAGTTGGCGGTGTTCTTGCCGCTGGTGAGGAACTCGTAGAGATCCTCGTAGGAGACCGTCGGGTCCTTGTCGTTGCGGCGCGTGTAGATGGCATGGAGCAGGCGCTGCTGAGTCGCGGCTAAGTTCAGTCGGTGGCCCTTCCACGTAGGGTGGGCGGAGATCAACGGGTCGATGTGGAGCGGATCCTCTTCGACCTGCGTCTTGCCATCACCCGCGCCCAGCATGCTGAGCAAGGTCTGGTTGAAATCGTGTTCCCCAACTGGCTTCTGAAGATAGTCCCAGGCCTCCAACGCTTTCATGACACCGCGGTAGAGGTCGGCGGGCATCCCGGTGACGACCAGGATGGGAACGATGCGCGACTTGGTCGCTTCATGGATGAGAGAGACCCCCGCATTGCGTTCGGCGCCCAACTCGATGTCCAGCGTGATCAGGTCATAGGCCGTGGTGCGGATGGCGACCTCCGCGTCCTTGCGTGTGAACAGCTGGTCAATCTGAGCGCCAGGAACAGCCTTGGAAGCCCATTGCGCCAGTTGGTTGCTGGTGGGAAGGTCGTCTTCAATGATGGCGATTCTTGGCATGGGGCAGTCTGTGGCGCTCCTCGCGAGTGTCGGTGCATTGTGGAAAAGAGTCCGTCCACGTCGGTGAAGATTCCTTCACCCACGTCGGCTTTCCCTATCCGCCGGGAACACATCCGCACCTGACGGCAATGAATGTGTTGCCGGAGAAGCCTAGAACGGTTCCCAGGGGGCAATCGAAGATCCAGGTGTCGACTTCTTCTTAGACAAGCCCATGACGACCACGACCTTCAAATGCACCGGCAAGCGCCTGAGCGGTGGCACCGGTCACGAACACATCAGCCACCTGGCCTGGGTCAAGTGGCAAGGCAGCCAGGAAACGAACGAACGTGGGATCAGCACGCGCGAGCAGATGGTCGCCTTCATCGAAGCCAACGGGGACAGTGTGGTGTGGTGTCCGGATCGCAACCCTCAGGTCTCAGGAGCATGGGTGCACGCCCAGAACAATGGTCGGATCAAGTACGTACGCACCGTGGCCGATGGCCGCACCACGGACAACTTGCTTTCTCTGCCTGACATGTGAGCGCTCAAGCGCGCCCGTTGCGCGATCCAAAGAGGGCAACACCAGGCCCCGCAGCACTGCGCCACCCTGCACGCAGGCGCGGGGCAAGGGGCCTCGGCCGATCTTTTCTACACGGAACACGCCACTACTTCCAAGGATCAATCGCAGATGATCGCTCCGCAGGAACACGAATATTCAGTCATGGGAGGAGCCAACCGGGCCAGCGTTGGCCGACTCCTGAGCTTCGCCGCCAGTGCTGTCTCAGCCGCGCTGGTGTTCTCGTTGCTCACGGCCGTCGACCTCGCGCATAGGCTTGGATGGAATGTGAACGTCCCGCCAACGCTGCTGTCGCTCCTGGGCGCCGGGGCGGTGTTCGGCGCGCTGTATGGCGTCCTGAACCGATGGGCGTGGAAGTGGCCTGGCATCGGACTCGCGCTGAAGGTTCCCGACGTCTCGGGCACCTGGGACTGCGTTGGAAAAACGCTCGGCAGCGATGGCAGCACGCGGTACGAGTGGGTCGCGGAGGTCACGATCGTTCAATCCTGGGACAAGCTCCGCATCCGTCTGGCGACGTCGACCTCGGGTTCGAGCAGCATCAGCGCGGCACTTGCTCACGACAGCGTCGATGGCTTTGTACTGCTCTACCACTACCGCAACGACCCGAAGGCGGGAGCAGTGGGTCTCGCGGCCCACGCTGGTTGCGCGGTGATGACGATCGCCAAAGACGTGCAGTCCGCGGCCGGGGACTACTTCAACGGCCGTGGGCGCATGACCTTTGGAACGATGAGCTGGACGAAGAGGAAGTGATGGCCACCGAAATCAACACCCGACTCTCTCAACTGCGCGCGCGCCGTTCGGGAGCCACGCCAACGAGCACCTTCTCGGAAGCGCCATCCATCTTCAATCGAGGCTTCGCCGCCGACGCCGCGAGTATTGAGAGCTGGGAGACCCGCGGCAGTGCTTCCCAGCGCTGGACGCGGTACGCCATTGGGGCCATGCAGGCTGTCGACCGGAGGTACACCGAGATCAGCAAGGAGACGGGCGAGCGTGTTGCCAGTCAGTTGCGGGACCGGTTCGCGAGAGCGGGCATCAATGCCGAGTTCAGGCTGCAAGGCTCGGTACCGCTCGATGTCCACATCAAAGGCGTGAGTGACGTCGATGTCTTGGCGATTACCAAGGACTTCTACACATACAGCCCCGCTGGTGCGACAGCTCTGGGAGGCGGGTATGTCAATCCAAGCGTCCGCACTTCGAGTGGAGTCCTGAGTGAGCTGCGACGGCAGGCGGAGCGCGATCTGGAAGATGCCTTTCCTGCCGCTAACGTTGACAAGAGCGGAGCCAAGGCGGTGAAGGTGACTGGCGGATCACTGGCGCGATCCGTCGATGTGGTGCCAGCCCATTGGTACGACACCAAGGCGTATCAAGACAGCGGTCAACTCGCTCACCGGGCTGTCACGATCTACAACAAGACGACGGGCCAGACGATCGACAACTGGCCGTTCCTTCACATTGAACGGGTGGGCAATCGCTGCGACAGCGTCCTGGGAGGTCTGCGTAAAGCGATCCGTCTCTGCAAGAGCGTCAAGGCGGATTCGGACCGCAACATCCAACTGTCGAGCTACGACATCGCCGCGATCATGTATCACGCTGACATGAGCGCGTTGCGCCTTGGGCAGTACAGCGACCTTGCAGTGCTCGCTGAAACTCAGCGACATCTCGACGCCCTCTACCATGACTCGGCAACAGCGAACGGGCTGTGGGTGCCCGATGGAAGTCGGATGATCTTCGACAGCGCGGAAAAGCGCAGTTGGCTGTTAAGTCTGTCTGTGGAGATGGATGAACTTCTGAAGCATGTTTACGAGGAGAGCTTCCCTGCACTGACCAGCCCGTCGCAGTCTCCTTTTGTGCAGCGGGAGTTGGTCAAGGCGCTGAAGGTGTAGAAGATCGCGGCGTCGTACGGGGATCGGGGACCAACTGATTCGGTCCTTTGATTCATCGTCCTGCCCAACGCTAGATGCACCAGCGGATCCTGTTCAGCCCCTTTTCAACAAGATGGATCAACGTCGAAGCTATCGCTGATCAGAGAGAAAGCTGCGGAACCAGCAGTTCGGTCCTTTTATTCGGCACCTCAGGAGGGAGGGTTCGACACGGCGTTGGGCCGACATCGTAGTCCCGCGCCGGGTCACCGCGAGGTTCGAGGCTACCGACGCTCGAGACATCCGGCGCTCGAGGCCCAGCGAGACACGGTGCTAGGCTGCGCGCCTCCTGCCGGGATCCATCGATGCACAACTCCGACCACCGTGGCGATGGTCATGACGCCGCCATCACCATCGTGCGTGTCGCCACGTTGCCCGACGCGGCGCGCGCTGCGGACTTCTCATTCGACATCGACGGCCGCGTGATGCCGCCGTTCGACGCGCCGGAGCTTCGCGTCGAAGCGACGCCGTCGCGCCCCAAGGCCTACGGCCTGGACGACGCCCTCTTCGAACCGCACGACGGCGACGAGCGCGTGCTCTTCGTCGCCATGTCGGGCGACGCCGTCGCGGGCTACGTCTCCGCCAGCCGGGATTGGAATCGCTGCGTGCTCATCGACGACATCGCGATCGCGCGGCCGTTCCGCCGTCACGGTCTCGCGGGTGCGCTGATGAAGCGCGTCGAAGACTGGACGCGGACGATCGGCCTGAGCGCCATCCGGCTGGAGACGCAGTCCAACAACGTGGCGGCCTGCCGCTTCTACCAGCGCTACGGGTTCGAGCTTGGTGGCTTCGATCGCCGGCTCTATCGCGAGTTGGACGTCGATGTCCGCGACGAAGTCGCGCTGTTCTGGTACCTGTCCGTGGATCGAGATCGCGGAGGGCGTCTCGCCGAAGGACCGACGCATCGCTTCGAAATCCTTTCCGGCTCGCGGGTGGTGGGGACTTCGGAACTGGAGCACGGAGATCCACCGATGGCGATCGCGTATGGCCGCCTGTGGCCAACCGATCACTACTCGTCCACCGAAGATCTCCGCGCGATCCGCAGTGGCACCGAGTCGCGTGATCAGCTGGCTCAGCGACTGGCTGTCCGTCTCGCCGGCGGGCGCGAACTCGAAGGCGCCAAAGTCTTCATCGAAGAGCTATCCGATGAGACGGGTGTGGATGAAATCCATGTCACCGTCCTTTGCGCTTCCGCCGAGCAATACGCGACGTTGTTCCCGCAACACGTCGCCGCGTATGAGGCTCAGTTCGGCGCTTAGTCACCCCGTCGGAAACTCGATCTCCAACCGGGGCACCAGCGCCAAGGCCCGCGTCACGCCTTCGCCAACCGCTCCTTCGCCAGCTTCGTGCCTTCCGCCAGCGCCTTCAGCTTGCGCCAGGCCACGTCCCGTCCCATCGGCGCCAGGCCGCAGTTCGTGCACGGGAACAGCCGCTCCTTCGGCACGAACGCCAGCGCCCGGCCGATGGTGTCGGCGACCTCCTCGGGCGTCTCGACCACGTCGCTCGCCACGTCGATCACGCCGACCATCACGTCCTTGCCCGCCAGCAGCGCCATCAGGTCGGGCGGCACATGGGAGTGGATGCATTCCAGGCTCACCTGGTCGATGCTGCTGCGGGCCAGCGCGGGGAACACCGCCTCGTACTGGCGCCACTCGTCGCCCAGGGTGCTCTTCCAGTCGGTGTTGGCCTTGATGCCGTAGCCGTAGCAGATGTGCACCGCCGTCGTGCAGGTCAATCCCTGCGCCGCGCGCTCCAGCGCCTGCACGCCCCAGTCCGCGGCCTCCTTCATGTAGACATTGAAGGCGGGCTCGTCGAACTGGATGATGTCCACGCCGTCGGCCTGCAGCGCCAGCGCTTCCTGGTTGAGCAGCTCCGCGAACGCGAAGGCCATCTTGACCTTGTCGCCGTAGAAGCGGTCCGCCACGGTGTCCACGATGGTCATCGGACCCGGCAGCGTGAACTTCAGCTTCTTCTTCGTGTGCGCGCGCGCCAGCTGCGCCTCGAAGGCATGCACCCGGCCCTTCAGGCGCAGCGCCGACACCACCTGCGGCACCATCGCGTCGTACCGGTTGTCGCGGATACCCATCTTCACCTTGTGCTCGAAGTCGATGCCCTCGACCTGCTCCAGGAACCCATGCACGAAGTGCTGCCGCGACTGCTCGCCGTCGCACACGATGTCCAGCCCGGCGTCTTCCTGGGCCTTGATCCACAGCAGCGTCGCGTCGGCCTTGGCTTGAAGCAGCGCATCGCCTTCAGCCCGCCACTGGGGCCAGAGCTTGTTGGTCTCAGCCAGCCAGGCGGGTTTGGGCAGGCTGCCGGCGATGGAGGTTTCGAACATCCGGGAATTCCTTTCAGGCAATGCGGGCGGTGCCGCGAATTTTTGGGAGACGGTCGAGCGCGCGCGGGTCAGAGCGCGCAAGTGGCGGCCCAGCTTTCCAGCGCGCGCTTGTGCGGCTTGATGAAATGCTCTTCCGTGAACTTCCCCTGCTTCACGGCCAGCTGGCTGCGCTCTTCCCGGTCATAGACGATCCGCGTCACCGAGTAGTCCGGATGCTTCAGGCTGGGTCGATACACCTTGCCCGCCGCGGAATTGGCGTTGTAGATCTCGGGGCGGTAGATCTTCTGGAAGGTCTCCATCGTGCTGATCGTGCTGATCAGCTCGAGGTTGGTGTAGTCGCCCAGCAAGTCGCCGAGGAAGTAGAAGGCCAGCGGCGCCACGCTGCCCGGGGGCATGAAGAAGCGGACCTTCAGGCCCATCTTCCCGAAGTACTCGTCCGTGGACGACAGCTCGTCCTGCTGGTACTCGACGCCCAGGACCGGGTGCTGGTTCCCGGTCCGCTGGTAGGTCTTGCTGCTGGACGCGCTGATGCAGATGACCGGCGGCTTGCGGAAGTGCGCCTGGTAGGCGCTCGAATTCAGGAAATGCTTGAAGAGCTTGCCGTGCAGGTCGCCGAAGCCGGCGGGCGTGCTGAACGCGGCACGATCCTTGTTGTGCTCCAGCAGCAGGACGCTGAAGTCGTAGTCGCGGACGTAGGAAGAGAAGTTGTTCCCCGCGATGCCCTCGATCCGCTCGCCGGTCCGCTTGTCGAGGATGCGGGTGTTCAGGATCTCGATCAGCGGAAACGCGTCGGGACCGACCTGGTCGCCCACGTTCATCTCCACGGACACGATGTCGAGTTCGACGGCGTAGCGGTCGCCGGTCGGGTTGTCCCAGTCGGCCAGCGCGTTGAAGCGGTTGTCGATCATCCGGAGCGTGTTGCGCAGGTTCTCCTGACGCTGTTCCCCGCGCGCCAGGTTGGCGAAGTTGGTCGTCGTGCGCGTGCTCTCGGCCGGCTGGTAATGCTCATCGAAACACAGGGTCTTGATGCTGAAGGCGAAGTCGTTGCTCATGGGGCGGCCTCTTGCTTCCGAGGTTCTGGAATGGGTCTGATCCGACGCGGGCCGCTTCAGGCCGCGATGCTTTCCTGGGCGACGTCCGCGCCGGCCAGGCGCGCCAGCTCGACCAGGGGCAGTCCCCGCTGGACGGCCAGCCGGCATCGCTGGACGAGGGCCTCGTCCCGCACGCGGTGATCGACGAAATCCTTGTCGGTCGCGTAGATGCCCAGCGGCAGCGTGCGCGCCTGGAAGAAGCTGAACAGCGGCCGCAACTGGTGGTCGATCACCAGGGCGTGGCGCTCGCTGCCGCCGGTGGCCGCCAGCAGGATCGGCGTGTCGATCAGGGCGTCCTGGTCGATGAAGTCGAAGAAGTGCTTGAACAGCCCCGTGTACGAGCCGCGATAGACCGGCGTCGTCACCACGAGGACGTCCGCCTGCTCGACCGCGGCGAGCTCCCGTTCCACCGCGCCCGGCAACTGGGAGCGCCACATCGCGCCGGCGAACTGCGGCGCCAGCTGGCCCAGCTCGACGAGGCGCTGCTCGCAGGGGACTTCCTCGGCGATCAGGTCCAGCAGGTGCTCGGCGAGGGCGGTGGACCGGGACGGGCGCTGCATCCCCCCGGAAACCGCGACCAATCGAAGGGGGCGAGTCATGTTGTTGTCTTCGGGAACTTCAATGGGAGCGGATGCTAGTGAGCGAAGACCATGACGTAAAATGGTTTGTTCTCACGAATCCATGAATTTGGCTCATTCAAATGCTGGAGCGCATCCATCTCAGCATCGTCCAGCAGGTCGAGAAGCAAGGCTCGTTGACGGCCGCCGCGGGCGTGCTCAACCTGACCCAGTCGGCGCTGAGCCACAGCATGCGCAAGCTGGAGCAGCAGCTCGGCACCGACGTCTGGCTGCGCGAAGGCCGGAACCTGCGCCTGACGCAGGCCGGCCAGTACCTGCTGGCGGTGGCGAACCGGGTCCTGCCGCAGCTGGACCTGGCGGAGGAGCGCCTGGGCCAGTTCGCGCAAGGCGAGCGCGGCGCGCTGCGCATCGGCATGGAATGCCACCCGTGCTACCAGTGGCTGCTCAAGGTGGTGTCGCCCTACCTGGCCGCGTGGCCGGACGTGGAGGTGGACGTCAAGCAGAAGTTCCAGTTCGGCGGGATCGGCGCGCTGTTCGGCTACGAGATCGACTTGCTGGTCACGCCCGACCCGCTGTTCAAGCCGGGGTTGAAGTTCGAACCCGTGTTCGACTACGAGCAAGTGCTGGTCGTGGCCAAGGGCCATCCGCTGGCGTCGGCGGCCTACGTGAAGCCGCAGCAGATGACGCAGGAGGTGCTGATCAGCTACCCGGTGGACATCGAGCGGCTCGATATCTACAACCAGTTCCTGCTGCCGGCCGGCGTCACGCCCAAGCGCCACAAGGCCATCGAGACCACCGACATCATGGTGCAGATGGTGGCCAGCGGCCGCGGCGTGGCGGCCCTGCCGCGCTGGCTGGTCGAGGAGTACGCGGCCAGGATGGACGTGGTGCCGGTGCGCCTGGGCGCCCGCGGCATCGCCAAGCAGATCTTCCTGGGGGCCCGCGAGGCCGAGACCACCATCGACTACGTGCGGGCCTTCATCGACCTGGCCCGCGAACCGGCCCATGCCAGCGCCGTCGCGCGAGGAGCCGTCGGGCGGCGGCCGGCCTGACGGCGCGCCGACACGCTTCACCCCACCGGAAACTCGATCTCCAACCGGCACCCGCGCCCCGGTGCCGAGTCCACCGTGAGCCGTCCGCGCAGCCGCTGCAGCACGGTCACGTGCGCGACGAACAGCCCCAGCCCGCTGCGTCCGCGACCGAACTGCGTCGACACATACGGATCGAACACCCGCGGCAGCAGCTCCGCCGGAATGCCGCGCCCGTGGTCCGTCACGCTCAGCATCACCGCGCCGTCGGCCGCGCGCGCCTCGACCTCCACCACCCCCGCCTGCCCCGCCGCGTAGGCGTGGCGCTCCACGTTCTGGAACAGCTGCAGCAGCACCTCCGTCAGCGCCTCGGCCGGCAGCTCCGCGTCCAGCTCGACCCGCCGGCGCAGCGTCAGCGCCGTGCCCGGCGACATCGCGCGCCGCCACGCCGCCTCCACCAGGCAACCCAGCGAGATCCTTCGCGTCGGCTCGACCGCGTGCCGGGCATCGATGTGCTGGTAGCTCTGCACCAGCGCCAAGGCCTGCTCGACATTGCGGCGCGCCAGCTCCGCGCTCTCCTGGCAGCGCTCGAGCTCCGTCGTGAAGTGGCGCCGCGACACCGTCCCCGCCGTCAGCCGGTCCACCAGCCCCGCGTTCAGCTCCGTGACCGTCGACAGCACCGTCAGCGCCGAGCCCAGCGGCGTGTTCATCTCATGCGCGACGCCCGCGAGCAGATGCCCCAGCGTCGCGAGCTTGCTGCGCTCGATCAGCTCCGCCTGCATCTGCCGCTGCAGGTCCAGCGCCTGCTGCAGCGCCCGGGCCTTGTCCGCCAGCTCGTCGGCGTGCGCCTCCGCCCGCGCCTTCAGCTGCTGCGCGTGCGCGACCTCGATGCGATGCAGCGTCGTGGCCGAATCGAGCCGGCTGCTCTCCCGCGTGTCCTCCAGCTCCAGCGCATGCGCCTCGCGCAGCGACGCCAACGCGTCCCCCGTGCGGCCGCTGTCCTCCTGCCACCGCGCCAGCTGCTTGAGCCGGTGCACCACCTGCCGGCGCATCGAGAACTTGCGGCTGTCGTCCACCACCCGGCGCATCAGCGCGATCGCCGTGTACGCGTCGCCCTGGCGCCAGGCCAGCGCGGCCTGCGCCGCGAAGAGCTCCTTGGCGATGCGCTCGCCGCCCGCGCCCGCCAGGCGCAGCGACGTCTCCGCCTCATGCAGCAACGCGACCGCCTCGTCCTCGCGCCCGTCGATCATCAGTTCCTCGGCCAGCGACGCGCCCGCGTTGCAGGCCGAGATCCAGCGCCGCTGCGCCACCGCGACCGACAGGCCCTCGCGCAGCACGTGTTGTTCCTCGTCGCGCCGGCCCAGGTGCCGGTGCGCGATCGAGATGGAGGCGTAGATGTCGACCCAGCGTCCGCGGTCCCCGCTCGCGCGGAACAGGCGGATCGCCTCCTGCATCGCCGCGATCGCGGGCTCGAACTGGCGCTGCAGCGACAGCGCGTTGCCCAGCGCGCGGGAGCAGTGCGCCTGGTCCACCGGCCACGGGCTGGCCGCGGCGCGGCGCGTGATCTCGTCCAGCAGCACCAGCGCCGGCGGCAGCCGGCCGAAGCGCAGGTGCATGCGGCAACGCAGCGACAGCACCGGGATCGCCGCCTTCTCGCCGAAGCCCGCGGCCACCCACGGCATCACCGCGTCCAGCACCGATTCGATCTGCTCCGAGCGCCACAGCTCGCCGCACAGGTCGGTCAGGTGCCAGGCCAGCTCGACGCCGAAATCGCCGGGTTCCCCCGCCACGACCTGCTCGAACAGCGCCATCGTCGGCGCGAGCCGATCCTGCGCGCTGCAGGGATCGTCGGCGTAGGCGCGGATCTCCGCATCCAGCCAGGACCTGCAGGCATCGACGTCGGAGACGGGCGGCGGCGCGTTCACGATTTCGGATCCAAGGGGGTCGGTCGATTATGGGCGTCGACCTCCCGCCCCGCCGTCGCGCTTCCCCCAGTCGCGGGGATCCTCGATTTGGACGATGCTGTCGCCCGCCCTCACACCACCTTGACGGCCCCGAGCGCCGCGCGCTCCGCCTCGGTCGGGAAGGCCCGGACCCGCATCCGCGGCGGGTACAGGTCCTGCGGCACCATGTAATGCCCGGCGATGCGCTCCGCGTCGGCCCACCAGACGAAGATGGGTTCGTCCGGCTTGTCCTGCGACGTGAAGGCCACCAGGTCGGTGTGCGGGAGCAGCGTGTCCACGCGCTCCGGCCAGACCGAGTAACTCACCACCCGTTCGCTGTCCTTGAACTGCAGCAGCTGCGCCGAGCTCACGAACGGCCGCGCGGCCTCGTCACCGTCCGGGGCGTCGCCGGCTTCCAGCAGGCGCTTCTGCGCCGCGTAGGCATCGGCGTCCTCCATCGCGACCAGCTCCTGGAACATCGACCGCAGCGCCTCCGGCACCTCGAACGGCTGCCACTCGCGGTCCACCAGGTGCAGCGGCCGGCACGACAGCCAGCGCGTCTGCTCGCCCAGCCACTGCTTGGCCGCGGCGGCCATCAGCGCCAGGCCCGCCAGGTCGTTGGCGTCCGCCACCAGCAGCACGTGCCGCAGCGGCACCAGCACCACCGGATGCGCCACGCCGGAGCGGTAGATCAGGTCCGGCGCCAGCACGCGCGACGGCTCATAGGAATCGTTCCAGGCGCCTTGCCACAGCCCCGGCGCCAGCTGTCGCCAGCCGTCGCCTTCCGGCAGGTCGCGCAGGTTGGCCAGCGCGTCCTCGAGCGCGGCCTCGAAGCTCACGCCCCAGCGGTCCAGCATGCCTTGCGTCACGCGGGCGGTGCTCTGCGGCGTGTCCAGTCCCAGCATCGCGACGTAGTCGCCGGCCACCGCGCGCCACGGCGTGTCGTTGGCGGGGGAGGCCAGCGCCTGCGCGCCCAGCTCGAGCGACTGCGTCGCGTTGAGCGCGTTCTTGGCGATGTCGGCGCGGGTGCGCAGCAAGGGCAGCAGCGTCGCGCGGATGCTGGCGTAGTCCTGCGCGTCCTCGGGCCGGTCGCCCCACATCGGCCGCAGCACCACCCCCTCGACGAAGCGTTGCAGCACGCCGTCGCGCTCCCGGCCCGTGGCCCGGCACAGGTCCTGGTACAGGTGGTGCAGGTTGGACTGCATCTGCCCGCCGTTGAGCGCGAAGCGGATCTCCGGCGGCTCGATCGAGATCGACTGGATCGACGCCCCCGCCGTGTTCAGGCGCTCGACCACGCGCTGCACGACGTCCTCCGCCGTGGGTTGGCCGAACCGCCATCGAAACCATTTCATCGCGCGCCTCCCCGGGGCCTGGTGTGTGGGAGGCATTGTGGTCGCCGGCCCCGGCGGTGGCCGGGACCCGGAGCGCGAAGATGAGGAATCTGTCGCAGCATCGGCGGCGCCCGGCCCCGCGGGGCCGGGCCGGTGGCGATCAGTAGTCGATCGCCACGCGCAGGCCGAAGGTCCGCGGATCGTTCCAGTAGCCGCGCACGAAGCCGCCGCCGTCCTGGGCCGAATTGCGCGTCATCTTGTTGGTCGCGTTCAGCACGTAGAGCTCGGCGCGCCAGTTCTTCGGCGACACCAGCTTCACGCTCGCATCGACCTTGGCGAAGGCCTTCTGGCCGTCGGAGACATGCGCGTTGTCCAGGTTCAGCAGCGTGAAGTACATCTTGTCCTGCCACTTCAGGTTGACCCACGGCGTCAGCTCCCAGCCGTCGCCGACCTGGAAGGTCTGCGCGAAGTTCACCCCGAAGGTGTACTTCGGCGACATCGGCAGGTGGTTGCCGGTGATGTCCAGGATCTGGCGGCCGGCGAACTCGCGGATCGGCCCGCTGTAGGGATCCGGGCAGGGCGGGGCGCCGACGTCCGCGCGCACGCCGCAGTTCCAGGTGTCGCTGTAGGACGGGTAGTTCTTCACCTTGCTGTTGATGTAGCTGAAGAAGCCGCCCAGCCGCGCGCCGGCCCAGGGCTTGTAGTCCACCTCCAGCTCCAGGCCGGGGATGTCCACCGTGCCGACGTTCACCGTCTGCCACTTGGTGATGATGTCGCAGGTCGGGTTGTCGTCCGGGCAGGGGCCGTCGTGCTTGACCTTGGACGCGAAGAAGTCGCCGGTGACCTGCATGTCCTTGTAGCGGCTGAAGAACAGCGTCGCCGACAGGCTCAGCCGCTTGTTCAGCAGCAGGCCCTTGTAGCCCAGCTCGAAGTTGGTGACCGTCTCCGGCTTGTACGGGAAGAAGGTGTACTGCGGGCCGGCCGGACCGTCCACGCATTCCTTGCCGCCGCAGCGGTCGTCCTTGTCGCCGAAGCCGCCGGCCTTGTAGCCGCTGGACAGCGATGCGTAGACCATGTCCAGCGGCGTCAGCTGCTTGGACAGGCCCAGGCGGTAGGTGAACTTCTTCCAGGTCTGCGAGTGGTCGTTGCCCGCCGGCTCGCCCCACAGCCCGTAGGCCGCCGGGCCGGCGAAGGGGCCCATCTGCTCGGTCAGGTCGCGGCCGTTGTGCGCGCGGAAGCCCGGCGTCCCCGGCGTGCCCGGGTCGAAGAGGCCGTTGTAGTACGCCGGCGTCGAGCCGTCCCAGCCGCCGTAGACCTGGCCGCCCTTGTCGGCCTTCTTGTCGACGCTGTAGCGGCCGCCGACCGTCGCCGTCCAGGTCGGCAGGAACTTCCAGTCCGCCTGCGCGAAGATCGCCTTCGCGTCGATCTGGCGATCGGGCTGGTGGTAGTACTGGCTGGTCGGGAAACCGAAGGGCGCGGTGACCAGCTGCTCCTGCGCGTAGTCGATCTGGTTCTTCTCGTGCATCCAGAACAGGCCGGTCACCAGCTGCACCGTGTCGGTGTGCTGCTTGTACTGCAGCTCATGCACCTGGGACTTGTACTTCGAGCCCAGCGTGAACGACCCCTCGTCCTTGATCGGCCAGGTGCCCCAGTCGCCGTCCGGGCCGATCGGCTGGTGCACCGTGACCTGGCTGGGCAGCGGCTGGTAGCCGCCGTCGTCGTCGGACTGCTGCGAGCGCCGCTGGTCCGCCAGCGCGAAGCCGTATTCCAGGCTGCTGCTGGGCGTCAGGTTCCAGGTCAGGTTGGAGCGCAGCGTGCCGATCGACATGTCGGTCTTGCCCGGCAGGTTGATCTTCACGTCCCACTTGCCGCCCTGGCACGCGAAGGCGGTGCCCGCGGCCATGTCGCAGTCCTTCATCGCGACGTCGCCGGCGCCGTTGTTCTGGAAGCGCTCGTAGGCCAGCAGCCATTCGATGTCGCGCGTCAGCTTGAGCCGGCCGGCGATGCGCGCCGCCCATTCGTCGCGGTTGTAGTAGTACTTGCTGCGCGACACCTTGGCGTTGCGGCGCTGGTCCACGTCGGGGATGCCGTCGGGCGTGACGCCGTGGTCGGGCAGGTTCAGGTCGGTGAAGTCCTGCTGCTGGTTGATCCAGCCGTCGCGCTTGATTTTCGTGACCGTCGCGCGCAGCGCCAGGCTGTCGTTGACCGCGAAGTTCTGGATCAGGTTGAGCTGGCGCTTGTTGTAGTTGCCGATGTCGAGCTCGGCGGTGCCGTAGGTGGCGCCGAACTCGGGCTTGGCCGGGATGATGTTGATGCTGCCGCCGGTCGAGTTGCGGCCGAACAGCGTGCCCTGCGGGCCGCGCAGCACTTCCACCTGCTCCAGGTCGAACATCAGCGCCAGCGCGCCCTGCGGCCGCGGCGAGTACAGGCCGCCGACATGCAGGCCCACCGCCGGGTCGCCGATCTCGGTGAAGTTGGACGAGCCGATGCCGCGGATGCTGATCTGCACGCCCGAATCGGCGCCCGAGGAGATCTGCAGGTTGGGCACCGTGCCCGACAGGCCGCGCACGTCATGGATGCCTTCGCGGCTCAGCGCCTCCTGCGTGATCGCGGTGACCGCCACCGGCGTCTTCAGCAGGCTGGAGCTCACGCGCGTCGCGTTGATCATCACGGTCGGCAGCGCGTCCTTGTCCTTCTCTTTCTCCTTGGCCTCGTCGCGGGCGCCGCCCGTGCCGGACGCGGCCTCTGCCGCCTTCGCCTGCTCCTGGGCCCAGGCGCCGGCGCAGGCCAGCAGGGCGGTGACGGCCGCGGTGGCGGTCAGCGTGCGGTGGAAGGCGCCTCGATGGGCCGCTCTTGGGGTCTTGTTCATCGTCCTTGTCTCCTGTTGGCTGTGTCGGGGCGGCCGGCGTCCCGGCCGACGAGGGGCCGTGCGCGCGGGAACGGGGGAATCAGGCCTCGGGCCTGGGTTTGAGCTGGGCGATCAGGCGGGACAGCGGCACCGTCTCGTTGCGCACGAGCGGCCGGGCCCAGGCGCCGATCGCCAGGATGTAGGTCAGGGTCAGGAACACGGCGCACATCGCCGCGCGCAGGCCGATCGCGTCGCCCAGCACGCCCACGAGCATCGGCACCACCGCGCCGCCGAGGATGCCGGTGCACAGCACGCCGGAAAACGCGCCGTGATGGCGCGGCACCGAGTTCAGTCCCAGCGAGAACACCACCGAGAACATCACCGACAGGAAGAAGCCCGAGACCGGGAAGGCCCACAGCGCGACCGAGGTCGGGCCGAACAGCGCCAGCGCAACGCAGCCGATCGCCAGCACGGTGAAGCCGGCCAGCACGACGCGCGAGTCCAGCAGCTTCAGCAGCCCCAGCCCGAGCAGGCAGCCCAGCGACATCAGGCCCCAGAAGCCGCCGACCGAGTCCGCGCCCTCGCCGGTGGCGGCGACCTGGTGGTAGGTCGCGAGGAACTGCGACATCCAGTTGGCCAGCGTCTGCTCGGTGCCGACGTAGGCCATGATCCCGAGGAAGAACAGCCACGCGTCGCGGCGCGAGAGCAGTTCCTTGTAGGCGGCCCAGCCGCCGGCGCGCTCGTCGTCCTTGAGCTCGACCCGGGGCAGCGGCAGCGTCTGGTTGGCCACGATCAGCGCGATGAAGCCGGCCGCGAAGACCCAGTAGAACGGCACCCACGCCAGCCCCTGCGCCGAGGCGCCGGGACGCTCCATCAGCAGCTTGAACGCCAGCGGGCTGAGGAACGAGGCCAGGCCGAAGACCAGCTGCCCCATCACCGAGAAGAAGGCGAAGTGGGCCTCGCCGCCGGCGGTGCGCATCAACGGGTTGATCACCACCTGCAGCAGCGCCATGCCCAGGCCGATCACGAACAGGCCGCCGATCGCCGTCGCGTAGCTGGGCCACAGCGCGATCGCCAGCGAGCCGGCGAAGTTCAGCGCGAAGGCCACCAGGATCGTCGTGCGCGGGCCCCGCGCCTCGACCAGCAGCCCGCCGGGGATCGACACCAGGCCGTAGGCCAGGAAGAAGGAGAAGGGCAGGAAGCCCGCCATCGCCAGGTTCAGCTGGAAGTCCTGGATGATGATCGGCATCAACGGCCCGATCAGGTTGGTGACGAACGAGATCACGAACCAGATCAGCAGGATGTAGCCGACGATCAGTGCGCGGTGCTTCATGGCCTTGCCCCTTCGATGCGCTCAGGCGACGCAGTCGGCGAATTCGCCGGCGCGGATGGTCTGGCGCGGGAAACGCGCCAGGATGGCCGCCGCGGTCCGGCAGCCGGCGGCCAGCGACTCCGCCAGCCCCGCCGCGCGCAGCCGCGCCGACAGGTAACCGGCATTGAAGGCGTCGCCGGCGCCGATGGTGTCGAAGATGTCGACCGGCTCGATCACGTGCTCCACGCGGCGGCCGCCTTCCAGTCCCAGCGCGCCGCGCGCGCCGACCTTCACCACCAGCGTGGACGCGGGCTTGAGCTCCGCGGCGATGCGCGTGATCGCCAGTTCCAGGTCCTCGGTGCCGGCGATGCTGCGGGCCTCGAGGTCGTTGATCAGCAAGTGGTCGCAATGGCGCAGCCAGCGGCGCACCTCGGCCAGCGTGCCGTCGCGCCAGCCCTCGGGCGGCCAGCCGGTGTCCAGCGCGACGCGGTAGCCGCGGGCCGAGGCCTCGGCCAGCAGGTCCTCGTAGCCGTCGCGCAGCCCGGTCAGCAGGAAGGGCGCGGTGAACAGCGCGATCGCCGGCGTGGCGGTGGGCGGCAGGTGGCGCAGCACATGCGCCGCCGACAGCCGCTGCAGGTGGCCCTGCGTGGTGAAGAAGTTGCGGTCGCCGCAGGCATGCATCAGGCCGACCGACATCGTCGTCTGGCGATCGCAGACCTCCAGGCTGGTGCGCAGCCCGGCGAACTGCTCGGCCAGCCACTGGCCGAGCGGATCGTTGCCGATCGCGGAGATCAGGTGGGCCGGCTGGCCGATGTGGCGAGCCGCGAGCGCGGAGTTGGCGCCCGAGCCGCCGGCGCGCAATTCGCTGCGTGGCATCAGCAGCTCGGTGCCAACGGCGGGCCAGCCGTCCAGGGTGCCGAGCACCAGGTCGACACCGGCGTCGCCGACGATGCTCAGCGGGGCAATGACAGGGAAGTCCGTTTCCATGGGCGCCGACTATAGGAGCCCGGAAAACGGCCTGTCAATAATTAAATCCAATGGATTGAAGTATTTACCCTAACGTCTGGGGAGCGGCTTGTTGCCCAGCAGTTCCGCGGCGTCGAGGCTGCCGCGGCGGTCCTGCTGCAGCACTTCCAGGCGCGGGGAGAGCATCTCGTACAGGGGCAGCACGGCCGCGCCGAGCAGCGAGGAATCGTCCTGGCGGTCCGACAGCAGCAGCCGGGTGCCGGGCTCGGCGACGCCGCCGCGCACCGAGCGGTGCCAGGGCTGCGCGAGCGCCACGAGGTGCTCGACCAGCACCTTCGGCGCGGAGCCGCCGATGACGATCGCGCGCGGATCCAGCATGTTCTCGATCATGCAGACCGCGTCGCGCAGCCGGTCGGCGGCCTGGCGGCACCAGCGGTGCAGCGCCTCGTCGGCGGGGTCGCGCAGGCGTTGCGCCAGGTCCAGCGACCAGACGTCGTGGTCGCTGACCTCGAGCGCCTCGGCCAGCGAGTGCATCGACACGTAGCGCTCCAGGCAGCCGCGGTTGCCGCAGTAGCAGGGCGTGCCGCCGGGCACGGCGGGCACGTGGCCGATCTCGGTCGCGTTGCCGTTGGCGCCGGGATAGGCCGAGCGCCCGATCACCAGCGCGCCGCCCAGGCCCAGGCCCAGGTGCAGGTAGAAGAAGTCGTCGAGGTGGCGGGCCACGCCGAACAGCGTCTCGCCCAGCGCGCCGGCCACGCTGTCGATGCGGTGGAACAGCGGCAGCCCGGTGGCCTCGCCCAGTTCCTCCAGCACCGACAGGTCGGTCCAGCCCTCCAGCGCGGTGGGGCCGACGAAGCTGATGTCGGTGTGCCCCAGCGGCCCGGGCAGCGCGATGCCGATGCCCCAGAGCCGGTCGGTGGCCTCGCGCCGCAGCCGCGCCACCAGCTGCAGCAGCGTCGCGAACATCTGCTGGCGGTCGCGGGTGTCGATGTCGACCTCGCAGCGGTGCTGGATCTCGCCGACCAGGTTGACCAGCGCGGCCGAGGCCCGGCCCGGTTCCAGGCTGATGCCGATCGAATGGCCGGCCTGCGGGTTGAGCTCGAAGGCGATCGGCGGCTGCCCGCGCGACTTGTCCACCTTCTGGCGGCGCGACACGATCAGCCCGATGGCCTCGAGCTCGTTGGTGATGTTGGCCACCGTCTGCGGGCTCAGCGACACCATGTCGGCGATGTCCTTGCGCGAGGCCGCGCCCTGCTGGCGGATGAAATCCAGCACGACGCGGCGGTTGTACGGGGCGCTGGACTGTTGGGTGGCTCCTCGGCCAATCGTTCTCATGGGCGGCTGTCGACGTTCGTTTCGCCCGCGATGGCGGGCAGGGCACCGGTGTTCACGCGGCGTTATACGCGTGTCGCGCGAAGCCTGTCGTGCAGGCTCTCCCGACCGGGCGGTCAGTGTAGCGGCGCGACCCGACCGGAACATTTCAATACATCCAATGGCTATAAATATTGACGACGCCGGGATGGATCTCCTACATTCGGCGCCGGCGAGCGCTCCCGAAGCAGTCCCGCGCCTCGCCTGAACGACCCCCCGTGGCCCAGCGCCACTCGACTTCAGCGGAGGCACACCCATGCACTCTCTTCGACCCGGTCTTCGTCGCTTCGGATCCCCCGTGGCGCTCACCGCGCCCGGCGCCGCCAGCGCCATCAAGGCCGTCACGGCGCTCGCGCTGCTCGGCGCGTCCTCGCTGGTCCTCGCCGGCGCGCCGCACAACGGTGCCGGCAAGGCCACCACCTATGTCCAGGACGGCTGGCAGTACACCACCACCGAGACGGCCACCGGCCAGCCGCTGGTCACCGCCGCCAAGCCGGCGGCCGCGGCCGGCGTGATCCCCGTCGGCGACTCGCGCGTCTACGGCGCGGTCTTCGACAAGGGCCGCAAGCTCACCGTCAACCAGTGGCAGGCCGTGCTCAGCATGGACGCCTATCCGGAGAACGGCACCACCAACTACCAGGACCCCGGCCCCTGGCGCTACTGCGAGGTGGACTACGAAGCCTCGCAAGGCATCTCCGACTACCGCGGCGACACGCTCGGCCCGGTCGGCGTGACCACGGTGGGCGACTTCCCCGACTACTTCAAGAAGGCCTTCGCGCCCTACGTGCTGGGCAAGGCCAACGCCACCAACGCCGACATGCTGGCCTGGGGCGTGCAGGTGACCGGCGTGTCGTCGGGCAACTTCAAGGCGGACAACTCGGCGCTGGACCCGTACCCGTCGCGCAGCCGCTCCGACTCGGCCAAGCGTTCGGCGCTGACCAAGATCTGCAAGGCGGTGCAGTCGGCCTTCGACACGCAGCAGGACAAGTACGTGATGAGCCATTACGCGCACATCGACCAGGACAAGCTCGTCCCGGTCCTGAACGCGCTCAAGGGCCTGGGCTTCACCAGCTTCGGCACCTACAACCTGGTGGGCCTGGCCTTCCAGGTGCAGGTCAACACCGGCTCGATCGGCAGCATCTCGGCCTTCTCGTCGGTGAAGTCGGCCGGCAACTGCGGCAGCCTGAGCAACGAGACCTGCTTCGCGACCTACCTGACCGACCAGTACATCCGCTGGCTGAAGTCCTCCAGCCTCGGCGACGACCCGTCCAACTGCTGGCGCGCGAGCATGGCGCTGGACATCTACAAGCAGGATTCGACGATGGGCAGCGTCAGCGTCGTCAACAACATCATCAACAGCAAGTACCCGAACAATTCGGGCAAGTGCCCGACCTCGGGAATCAAGTGGTCGAAGAACATGTCCTGGCAGTGATCGCCGGGTGAGCCCCGGGGCGGCGCCAGCGTGATGAGGCGCCGCCGATTTCTCGATACCAATGCACCCACCTTCGCCGGGGCACCGCATCGCGCGGTGCCCCGGTGCTTCAAGAACGATGGAGACAGACGCCCCCATGAAGACTTCCGCCCCTGCCCGCCGGATGCCCACCACCCGCCGCGCCGTCCTGGTGATGGCCGCCGTCGCCGGCGCGGCGCTCGCCGTGTCGCCGGGCCTGCGCGCCGCCGACGCCGCCGGCGCGGCGCCGAAGACGACCGTGTCGATCCGCCTGCCGGCCGATCCGCTGCAGGTGCAGATCAACCAGGTGGCGCTGGAACGCGTCGGGCCGAAGAAGGCGATCGTCGAATCCACCGGCGCCGCCGAGACCGGCCGCTATCGCGTGCTCGCCGACGGCAAGGTGGTCGCGCAGGGCGAGCTGGCGGCGCTGCCGGCGTTCTCGGCCTGGGGAGAGGGCCGGCGTTACTTCGAGGTGGACTTCTCGTCGCTGCAGCGGCCCGGCGTCTACCGCGTCGAGGCCACGGTCGGCGGCAAGCGCGTGCTGTCGCCGGCGGTGCGGGTGCGCGATCGCGCGCTGTTCACGACGATCGCCGACAAGACGCTGGACTACTTCCATCGCGGCCGCCACACCGGCGCCGGCGACCGCTCGATCCGCATCTTCGAGACCGACCGCCGCGTCGACGTGCACGGCGGCTGGAAGGATGCCGGCGGCGACACCGGCAAGTACCTGTCGCACCTGGGCTACGCGAACCACTTCAACCCGCAGCAGACCTCGATGGTGGCGTGGGTGCTGGCCTACACCGCGCAGACCGCGCCCGCGCTGTACCGCCGCGCGGGCCTGGAGCGGCGCGCCCAGGACGAGGCCTTCTGGGGCGCGGACTACCTGCACCGGATCCTCGATGCCGAGGGCTACTTCTACACGACCGTCTTCGACAAGTGGGGCACCGACGGCGCGGAGCGCATGGTCGTCGGCTACGAGGGCGAGGACGGCAAGTACACGACGCTGTACCGCTCGGCCTACCGCGCCGGCGGCGGCCTGGCGATCGCGGCGCTGGCGCGCGCGTCGATGCTGGCGAAGCAGTCTGGCCGTCATGGCGAAGTCGATGGCGCGACCTACCTGGCCGATGCGATCCGCGCGTTCGACCACCTGCAGAAGTTCAACGCGCAGTACGGCGCGGACAAGACCGAGAACCTCATCGACGACTACGCCGCGCTGATGGCCGCGGTCGACCTGTTCGAGGCGACGCGCGAACCGCGCTTCCTCGAGGCGGCGCGCGATCGCGCCGATCGGCTGCAGGCGCGGCAGGCGGCCGACGGCAACTTCATCAGCGACGGCCAGTCGCGTCCGTACTACCACGCGGTCGAAGCGGGCTTCCCGGCGCTGAGCCTGAGCCGCTACCTGACGGTCGAGACCGACGGGGCGCGACGCACCCGCGCCGGCGCCGCGATCAAGTCGGCGCTCGAGCGCGAGCTCGCGATCACGCGCCGCGTGAGCAATCCCTTCGAGTACGCGCGCCAGTCGTTCCAGCTCGCGCCGGAGGGCAAGGCCACCGGGCCGGTGCGGGAGGGCTTCTTCATCCCGCACAAGAACGAGACCGGCTACTGGTGGCAGGGCGAAAGCGCGCGGCTGGCCTCGCTGAGCGCGGCGATGGTGGTCGGCGGCCGGCTGGTCGCGCCGGCGAGCGACGCGGCCTTCGGCATCCCGGCCGACTGGGCCGGCTACGCGCAGAGCCAGATCGACTGGACGCTGGGTCGCAATCCCTACGCGATGTCGATGCTCTACGGCTTCGGCCGCCGCAATCCACCGGCGGTGCCGTCGAGCGCGGGCGACATGTTCGTGGGTGGCATCTCCAACGGGATCACCGGCGCGGCGGACAGCGACACGGGCGAGGGCATCGCCTTCGGGCCCGGACCGGACGACGCGCAATGGCGCTGGGTCGAGCAGTGGATCCCGCACTCGGCGTGGATGCTGCTGGCGGCGACGGAGATGGCGCGCTGACGGATCGCGGACGAGTCGCTGCCGACCGCTGATGGATCGCTGACGGCGCGAGGAGGCAGCGCTGGTGCGGGATCGGTCTCAGCGATTGGCGGCTGCGTCCGTCGACGCGCCGTCGCAGCGCACGCCGGCCACGCCGAGCGAGCGCGCCGCCGCGCAGGCGTTGATCGCGCCGGAGGCGCTCATCGAGCCCATCAGCGCCTGCCGGAGCCGCTGCGCGTCGGCGCCCGGCACGGCGGCGCGCAGCAGCGCGATCACGCCGGTCGCATGCGCCGCGGCGAGCGAGCTGCCGGTGTCGACGTCGTAGCCGCCGCCCGGCACCGTCGTCAGCACCGCGCGGCCGGGCGCGGCGAGCCAGTCCGCGTGGTCCGGCGCATCCCCGGCGCTGGCGACGACGATCGCGCCGGGCACCTCGCTCGGAAAGCCCTTGCCGAGACGGCCCGGCGGTGCCGCGGCGACCAGCACCGCGCCGCGCGACTGCGCATGGCGCGCGAGCTTGGTCAGCAGCGGATCGCTCGGTCCGCCCAGGCTCAGGTTGATCACGTCCGCGCCGTCGGCGATCGCGGCGCCCAGCGCCTGCGCCAGCGTGAACGAGTTGCAGCGCGCCGGCGCCGGGCCCGCGCCATCCGCGCGCGCGGCGTCGGACCAGCAGGCGCGGTAGCTCGTGACGGCGGCGCCGGGCGCGACGCCGACGATGCCTTGCCGGTTGTTCACGCGCGCGGCGATCAGGCCGGCCACCTCGGTGCCGTGGCGTTCCGGCACCGCGTCGACCAGCGCGCCGCCGCCGGCGACGTAGTCGCGCTGGCCGGACAACTGGCCCGCGAGGTCGGGATGACTCGCGTCGACGCCGGTGTCGATGACGGCGACCTTCACCCGGGCGCCGGTGCTGACCTGCTGCAGCGCCGCCGTCGACATCTGCTGGAAGCCCTTCTGCAGGCCGAAGTAGGGATCGTTGTAGAGCGCCTGCGTCGGCTCGGGCGCGGCGGCGGCCGCCGGCGAAGTCATCGATGAAGGCGACTGTGACTGCGATTGCGATTGCGACGACGCGCTGGGCACCGCGCGCGCCGCGGGCGGCGCAGACGGGTCACCGAGCGTCTCGAATTCGTTGAGCGGCTGAGCGAGCTTCACGCGCTCGTCCTGGCGCAGCCGCGCCAGCACCGCGTCGGCATCGGCGCCCTCCGCCAGCGCGTACAGCATGCAGCGCAGGTTCAGCGGCGCGATCGTCCACGCGGCCTGCTCGCGCAGGCCGTACTCGCGCGCGACGGCCTCGGAGATCGCCTCGGCCCGCGCGCTGCCGGCGTAGCCCACCATGCGGCGGTAGTCGCCGCGCGGGGAGCCGCCCGCGCCGGGCAGCGGCTCGCCGCGGTCCTCGACGGCGAGGATGACGTAACGGCCGTCCGGGGACAGCATCGTCGATGCCGATGCCGTCGTCGACAGCGAGGCCGACGTTGTTACCTCCGTTGACGAGGCCGGGACGCTCGTCTCCTCGGCCCGCGCGGGAGCGCCGATCGTCAGCAGCGCGACGAGCGCCGCGCCGGCCACGCCGGCGACTCGCGCGATCCAGGACGCCATCGTTCAGCGTCCCAGCGCCGCGGCGCCCACCGGCTCGGCCAGCAGCACGCCGGGCTCCGCCCGCAGCCGCTCGACCATCCCCGGCACCGCCTGCGGCGCGGCCGGCTGCACCGGCGCCAGCAGCAGGCTGCTCGCGTCCTCGTCGGCGCCGACGATGCGCAGCCCGTGATGCGTCAGCACCTGCCGCAGCCGCGCCATGTCGACACGCTCCTCCGGCACCAGGCGCACCACCGCGCCGGCGGGCAGCGCGGCGCCCTGGCTCAAGGTGACGTAGTCCGCCGGCGGCCGGGCGTCCTGCCAGACGCGCAGTCCCAGCACGCACAGCGCGACCGCCTGGACCGCGACCGCCGCGGTCAGCCAGCGCGTCGCGCGCGGCCCGCCGTCGTTGACCGCCGCGCCGCGCGCGCCTTCGGCCGGCAGCGTCGGGCCCGCCTCCCGGTCGCGTTCCCACAGCCGGTCGAGGCCGGCGCGGATCGCCGCCTCGTCCGCGACGGCGCCGGCCGGTTCCTGCATGCCGCCGTGGATGCGCCGCTGCAGTGCCAGCTCATCGCGGCAATGCGCGCAATGCGGGAGGTGGGCCTCGAGCGATCGCCGCTGTTCGGGCGTCGCCGTGCCGGCCACCACCCACGCGATCGCGTCCCACACCTGGCGGTGCTCGTTGGGGTGCCCGTGAGCGGGATCGGCGGCGTCGGGCCGGTCGGATCGGTCGGGGGGAGCGTCTCGGGAAGTCATCGGATCGGTCCTTCGGTGCCGCTGGCCGGGCGGCTCTCGCCGCCCAGCTCGGGCAGCACGTTGCGCAGCCGGACGCGCGCATGGAACATGCGGGCCTTCACCGTGCCGGTGGCGCAATTCATGATGCGGGCGATGTCCTCGCAGGTCTCGCCCAGGAAATAAGCCAGCTCCAGCGTCACCCGCTGTTCCACCGGCAGCGCCGCCAGCCCCCGCGCCACCCAGTCCCGCAGCTCGCGGTCGGCGGCCTCGTTGACCGCCGGCTCGGCCAGCGCCAGCTCCGCCTCCTGCACCGCGGAGGCATTGATCTCCTGCGCCGTCACCCCGTCGCGCAGCGCCTTGAGCATGCAGCGGTAGGCGATGCCATGGATCCAGGTCGAGACCCGCGACTCGCCGCGGAAATTGCCCGCGGTCCGCCACACGATCCACAACGCGTCGTTGACGACCTCCTCGGCCAGGTCGGGCCGGCCGCAGCAGCGCAGCACGAAGCGCGCGAGCCGCGGCTGGCAATGCCGGTACAGCTGCTCGAAGCTCGCCCGGTCGCCGGCCGCGGCGGCCTGCAACCAGGCACGCAGACGCGACTCGACGGCCGTGTCCGCCTCATTCGGAACAGGTTGAAACATGGGCGACTGATTTCTGCAGAAGTGTCTCTCATGGGTGCCACAATCCGCGCCGATGGTTGCCGAGCCCCTCGAAAAAGACGCCAGCGCGCCCGGGATCCGGGGGCCGGCGGGGGCACGGCAAGGGCCGGCGCGGGCGATGGCCGCGGGCCTCGCCCTCGCGGCGGCCGGGATGGCCGCCCCGTCCGCGGCCGGTGCACAAACCTGGGGCGGCACGCTGACCGCGGTGACGGAACGCGTCTCCCGCGGCATCAGCCTCAGCGGCGACCACCCCGGCGCCACCGCCGACCTCTACTACCGCGACGACCGCAACTGGAGCCTCGGGCTCGGCCTGGGCACGATGCGCGCCGCCTACGGCGCGACGACCGAGGTCATCCTCTCCGGCACGCGCTGGTGGCAGCTCGACGACCGCCGCACCGTCATGGTGTCCGCCGCGCATTACGCCTATGCCGGCGGCGCCGCCTCGGACCGGCTGCGCTACAGCGAGGTGTCGGCCGGCGGCACCTGGGACATGGCCCGATGGGGCCAGTGGAGCGGCACGCTGTCGGTGTCGCCGGACCTGTCGTCCAGCAACGCGTGGGGCTACCTCGGCCATCGCGGCGCGACCCTGGTCGAGCTGACCTGGCATCGCCGCCTCGTCGGACCGGTGGCGGCCGACCTCGGCTGGGGCCTGGTCGACCCGTGGGCTCGCGGCAGCGGCGCCTACCGCTTCGCCAACGCGGGCCTCAGCGTCAGCGTCGGGGACTGGCGCTTCTCGGTCACGCGGCTCTACAGCTCGGTGCCGCGCGGCAACGACGACGCGCTGCAACGCTGGGTCGGCGGCGTGGCCTGGTCCTTCTGATCCGCCTGGCGCTCAGAGCGCCGCGCGGTCCAGGCGCGCCGCGAATTCCTCCGCCGGCAGGAACCCGATCGTGCGCGCCGCCGGCAGCTCGCGGCCGCTCGCGTCGAAGAACAGGATGCCCGGCGGGCCAAACAGCTGGAAGCGCTTGAGCAGCGCCTTGGCCTCGGCGCTGTTGGCGGTGACGTCGGCCTGCAGCAGCCGCGCCTGGCGCAGCCGCGCGGCGATCGCGGGATCGGCGAAGGTCAGGTGCTCCATCTCCTTGCAGGCGACGCACCAGTCGGCGTAGAAATCCAGCATCACCGGCCGGTCCGTGGCCGCGAGCGCCGCGTCCAGCTGCGCGAGCGTGGTGATGCGCTCGAACGCGGGCGCGGTGGCGGGACGCGAGGCGGCCTCGGCGCTGGCCATCGGCAGGTCCGCGCCGGCGCCGCGCGCCAGGTGGCGCAGCGGCATCAGCACGCTGTCGCCGCCGGACAGCGCCCCGCCGATCATCGCGACCGACCACAGCGCCACCAGCGCGCCGCCGGCCTTGAGCAGGCGCGGGCGGCCGGATTCGAAGGCGCCCAGGCAGATCGCGGCGACCAGCGCGGCGGCGCCGATCAGGAACATCAGCACGCCGGTCGGCAGCACCGGCGAGACCAGCCACAGCGCCACCGCGATCAGCACCAGGCCGAAGAAGGTCTTGACGTGCTCCATCCAGCGGCCGGCGCGCGGCAGCAGCGTGCCGGCGGACAGGCCCAGCAGCAGCAGCGGCACGCTCATGCCGCAGGCCAGCGCGAACAGCGCGGAGCCGCCCAGCACCACGTCGCGGGTCTGGCTGATGTAGACCAGCGCGCCGGCCAGCGGCGCGGCCACGCAAGGACCGACCAGCAGCGCCGACAGGCCGCCCATCAGGAACACGCCCACATGGCGGCCGCCCTTCAGGCGGTTGGAGGCGTTGTTGACGCGCTCCTGGATGAAACCGGGCATCTGGAATTCCCAGACGCCGAACATCGACAGCGCGAGCGTGGACAGCAGCAGCGCGAAGGCGCCCAGCACCCAGGGGTTCTGCAACGCCGCGGCGAAACCCGCGCCGAGCAGGCCGGCGACGATGCCCGCGGCGGTGTAGACCGTCGCCATGCCCATCGAGTACGCCAGCGCCAGCGTGAAGCCGCGCGAGCGCGAGACCGGTGCGCCCTGGCCCACGATGATCGACGACAGGATCGGGAGCATCGGCAGCACGCAGGGCGTGAAGGACAGCAGCAGGCCGCCGAGCAGGAACATGCCCAGCACGCGCAGCAGGTTGCCGGACTGGAGCGCGGCGGCGCTGCGGTCGACCGGGGCGGCGTCGGTGGCGGTGGCGGTGGAGGGGGCGGCGGAGGCGGCCGTCGTCGAGCTTGTCGTCGCGGCCGTGGCCGATGTGCTCGACGACCCCGATGCCGGCGCGGCCCTCGAGCCCGTGGCCGCCGTCGCCGCGGCTTTCGGCGCCTCGTCGATCGGCGCGGACAGCGCGTCCGGTTGCGCTTCCCATCGCGCCTTCAGCAGACCGTCGCCGCCGCGTTCCAGGTGCACCAGCGCCTGCTGCGGCGGATAGCAGAGCCCGCGATCGGCGCAGCCCTGGTAGCGCACCGTCAGCGTCGCGGGCACCGGTCCGGCCGGCAGCGGCTGCACGACGCGGATCGCGCCGGCCCACAGCGTCATCGTCTTGTTGAAGTTCGGGTCGAACTCCGCCTTGCCGGCAGGCAACGACGGCGCGGGCAACGCCGCGCCGCCGGACTCGATGGCGAAGCGCTCGCGGTACAGGTGATAGCCGCGCGCGACGTCGAACGCGATGACCAGCGGCCCGGGCGTCCGAGCGCCGGGCGCGGCGTCCTCCAGGCGCGCCTGGCCGGCGAAGGCCTGCGCGGGGTCGAGGAAGGCGGGGTCGTCCGCGGCACGGGCCGCGCCCGGCGCGCCGATCGTCAGCGCGAGCGCGGTCGCGGCGCCGGCGAGGAAGGAGGCGAGGAGTCTCATGGCGAAGGAGGAGGGTGGATCAATCGATCGAGGTCGTGCGTGCGGACCTGTCCGTCGGCGTCGACCAGCAGGAACCCGACGCCCGGCGTGCTCAGCCGCGACGGCGCGGACGCGCCGATCAGCATCGACATCGTGGCCAGCGCGCCGGCGGCGACGCACAACGGGGCCACGACGCTGACGGCCTGCCAGTGGCGGACCGGCTGGCCGGTGCGCGGATCGAGGATGTGGCAGCAGCGCCGGCCATCGGGGGCGATGAAGAAGCGTTCGTAGTCGCCGCTGGTGGCGAGCGCGCCTTCGCTCAAGGGGATGCGGGCGCAGACTTCGTCCTCGCGGCGCGGGTGCCGGACGGCGAAGACCCACGGCTGGTCGTCGGGACGCGGGCCGAGGACGCGCAGGTCGCCGCCGAGGTTCACGAAGCCATGCTTCAACCCGAGCGCCTGCAGCGCCGCGACCGCGCGGTCGGCGGCGTATTCCTTGCCGATGCCGCCGAAGTCGATCTCCATGCCGCAGGCGGGCAGCGCGATCGCGCGGCCATCCCACTGCACGCGGTCCCAGCCGATGCGCGCGAGCACCACCGCCAGCGCGTCCGGCGAGGGCTCGCGCCCGGCCTTGAAGTCCCAGGCGCGGCGCAGGCAGCCGCTGGTGATGTCGAAGAGACCGTCGCTCTGGCGATGCAGCTCGGCGGCGAAGTCCAGCAGCTGCGCGGTCTCCGCGTCGACCGTCAGCCCGCCGCGACCGGCGCGCGTGTTGATCGCGGAGACGACGCTGTCCTCGCGGTAACGCGAGTACTTCTGCTCGATGCGGCGGACCTCGGCCTCGACCGCGTCGAAGGCGTCCTCGGCGACCGCCGATGGCACGCCGCCGAGCACGACCTCGTTGGGCGAGGCCATCGCGGTGAAGGCGCGGCGGTGCACGGACCACATGGCGGACGACGCGTCAGAAACGATGCGACACGCCGACCTGCAGCCAGTCGGCCTGGAAGCGCGCCAACCCCGGCGAGCCGCTGCCGCCCAGGCGCCAGGCGGCGCGCTGCTCGTAGTGCTCGAGGCTGAGGTCGGCGGTCCAGCGGGGGGCGAACTCGTAGGCGACCTTCAGTCCGGCGGTGACCGCGCCGAAGGCGGACAGACGCTGGTCGGGCGACAGGAACTGCGGCGAGGTCGACGTGTAGCCCGGAGGGAACGGCGCGCCGAGCGCGGGGTCGTAGACCGGGTCGTAATAGAAGCTCGCCGCGCGCTGCGTCGTGTAGCGCAGCATCGGCGTCAGCGTCCAACCGCCGGCCAGCGGCTGCACCCAGGCGGCCTCCACCGTGTTGGCCCGCACGCCGAAGCTGTCGGCGTAGTAGCGCCAGCTGCCGCGCAACGTCGCCTTCCAGTCGGTGAAGTGATGGTTCCAGCGCGCCATCAGCGTGTACTGCTCGCGCCGGTCCGGGCGGCGGTCCGGGAACTTGTACGGGTCCGAGTACATGCCGTGACCCCAGCTCGCGCCGAGGTTCAGCTGCACCAGGTCCACCGGCGTCCATGCCTGCGTGACGCCGGCGATCAGCTGCGTGGTGTTGCGGCCGCGGCTGAGCGTCGGATCGTCGGAGGAACCGATCCAGTCGTCGCTGAAGGCGGCGCCGATGTTCCAGGTCGTGTTGTTGTCCTCGCTGGCGCGGCGGTAGTCGGCGGAGACGGTGCGGGAGCGGTAGTCGTGCTCGGTCGAGTAGGCCGCGCCGAGCGACCAGGCGTCGCGGTCGTTGTAGCGGGTCACGCGGACGTCGCCGGCCTTGCGGGTCTCCTCCAGGCGCGAGGCGCCGGAGACCGCGCTGTGATACCGCGGAGAGGCGCCGGAGACGCTGTCCGTCACCAGCGATCCTTCGACCGACCAGCGGCCGGCCACCGGCACCATCAGGTAGACCGACGGGGCGGTGACCTTGATGCGGTCGAAGCCGGGCTGGCGGTCGCGGTAGGACAGCAGCTTGACGGCCATCTCGGCCTGTTCGGGCGGCGTCTCCGCCTGCGCTGGGAGCTGCAGTCCCGGCAGCAGCAGCGCGGCGGCCAGCACGCCGCCCCAGGCGGCCGGGGTTGCCGCGGGGGTTGCCGCCGAAGTTGCGGCGGGCGTTGCGGTCGATGTCGCGGCGGGCGTCGCGGCGGGGGCCGCATCGTCGAGGTCAGTTGCAGCCACAGCCACCCCCTCCCACGCCGTTGCCGCCGGAGGCGTTCTCCTTGCTCGTGTAGATGTGCTGCGCGAAGCGGTCGCCCAGGACGTCACCGCCCATCGTCATCTCGGGACGGGCAAGGGCGCCCTTCTCCCACGGCTGCGGCGGCCGCATCGCGCAACCGGTGGCGGCGAACGCGATCAGCACGGTCGTCGCGAATGGAATGGCCCGGTCAATCGCCAGGTGGCGACGCGGCGTCGGGGGCAAGGACATCGGAGTACTCCTGGAGCGGTGACGAAGAAGGAAACCCACGCTCATGGCGTCTTCAGCGCGGCGGCGATGCGAGCCTCGAGCGCGGACTCGTCCTCGGCACGGAAACCGGCGTGCTCCATCAGCACGCGACCGTCCGGACCGATCAGCACCGAACTCGGCATCGCCCGCACACCCACCCGGCGGGCAGACTCCCCCTTCGGATCGAAGGCGAGCGCGACGGTGGCAGGCACCTCCTTCAGGAAGGCCTGCGCATCGGTCCGGCTCGCGTCCAGATTCACCGCGACGATGCGCAAACCCTGCGCGCCGTACTTCGCCTGCATCCGGTTCATCCAGGGGAACGACTGGCGGCACGGGCCGCACCAGGAGGCCCAGAAATCGACGTAGGTCAGCTTGGCCTTGCCGTCGTGCAACACCACCGGGGCGCCGTCGGGGCCAGGAACGGTCGACACGGCGAGCGGTTGGCCGACATCCGCCGCGTGGGCCGGGGAGGTGAACCACAGCAGGGTCGTGGCGGTGGCGAGCAGGACACCCACTGCGAGTCGCCAGGCGCGGGCTCTCCACGGGGCATGGGGCCTCCCTCCGGGAACCCCAAGCCCCATTCCGGCCCCAGCCGCACTCGCTGCCTGCACGTTGGACGACACGCTCGCTGCCCGCCCGTTGGACGACACGCTCGCTGCCTGCACGTTGGATGACACGCTCGCTGCCGGCTCGTTGAACGAGAAGCTCGTTGCCCGCGCGTCGCATGACACGCTTGCTGCTTGCCCGTTGAACGAAGCGTTCGAGCGGGCGCGGCGCAGCCACAGGACCAGCCCCGAGAGCGCGGCCATCACCAGCAGCAACGGATCCGCCGCGCCAGTGCCCGAGCCGATCGTGCAGCCGCCGCCACCGCTGTTGGACATGCCGTTGTTGCCCGCCGAGCCATTCAGCGTCACCGTCGCCGTCGCGGGCGTCATGTCGCCCTGCAGCGTCAACACGCCGGTCTCGGTGCCCGCGGGGGCCGAGGCCGCCGCGCCGGCACCCAGCCAGCGCAGCGTGATCTGGCAGCTCGCGCCCGGTTGGACGGCGAACGGTGCCGCGCCGCAGGCATTGGCGCCGCCGGTGTCGATCGAGAAGCGCGCGCTGTTCAGCGCCAGCGCGCTGATGTGCAGCACGCCCTGGCCGCTGTTGGTCAGCGTCAGCGGGCGGCCGGCCGTGTCGGTCGGGCTGAAGTCGAGCGTGGCCGCGGACAGCTGCAGCGCCGGCTGCGGCGCCGCGCGGCCGACACCAGTCAGCGTCAGCGGCGCCGGCAGCGACGCGTTGTTGGCGACGACCGCGGCCGTGGCGGCCCGCGTGCCGACCGCGCGCGGGCTGAAGCCGATCGCCAGGTCGCAGCTGGCGCCGACGGCCAGCGACGCGCCGGCAGCGCAGGTGGAGCTGGTGTCGACGCGGTAATCGGCCGCGGCATCGCCCGCCAGCGCGAAGCTGCCGAGCGTCGCGCTCACGTCGCCGGTGTTGCTCAGCGTGAAGTGCTTGAGGCCGCCGTCGTCGCCGACGGTGACGGTGCCGAAGTCGGCCGTCGCGGCGGCGCTCCAGACCAGGATCGGCGTGTTGGCCAGGACGCCGGTGCCGCTCAGGGCGACGGCCTGCGGCGATCCGGCCGCGTTGCTGGCCAGGCTCAGCGAGCCGGTCGCGGCGCCGGCCCCCGTCGGCACGAAGCTGACGTTGACGGTGCAGCTGCCGCCTGCGGGAACGCCGCCGCCGCAGTTGTCGGTGCTGGTGAAGGCGCCGCTCGCGGCGATGGCGCTGAAGGTGAGGGCGGCGTTGCCGGAGTTGGTGATCGTCACCGTCTGCGCGGCGCTGGTGCGGCCGACGGTCAGCGCGCCGAAGGCGAGGCTCGTCGTCGACAGCGTGGAGATCGGTGCCGGCGCGGTCTGGCCGGAGCCGCTCATTGCGATGTTGACGTTGGCGGTGGCGTTGTTGGCCGTGGGCGCGGTGGCGGCGACGGCCAGCGTGGCGGCGCGCCCGCCGGCCGCTGCCGGGGTGAAGGTCGCGGTGACGGTGCAGGTGGCGCCGACGGCCAGCGGCGTGCCGACGGCGCAACTGCCACCGCGGCTGAAGTCGCCGGCATTGGCGCCGGTGACGCCGAGGCTGCCGAAGTCCAGCGGGGCCGTGCCGGTGTTGGTGAGGGTGACGGTGCGCGCGGCGGAGGCGCTGCCGATGGGCTGGGCGCCGAAGTCGATCGTCGAGGCGTCGGCCGACAGGCCCGCGGTGAGGGTGACGTTGGCGGTGCCGCTGAGCGCGATCGGGATCGGCGTGGAGATGCCGTTGTGGTTGATCGTCAGCGCGCCGTTACGGGTGCCGGAGGCGGTCGGGCGGAAGACGACACCGACGGTGCAGCTGGTGCCCGCGGGCACGCTGGCGCCGCAGCTGCCGCCCTGGACGGCGAAGTCGCCGCTGGCGGCGGCGGTGAGACTGGCCAGGGCCGCGAGGCGGCTGGCGCTGATGGTGATCGTCGAGACGGCGCTGGTCTGGCCGACCGGGGTCTGCGCGAAGCTGATCGAGGCCGGCGAGTTGCCGAGGTAGGCGGCGATGTCGGCGAGGTCCGAGGCGTTGAACACGCCGCCGACGGAGCTCATCTGCGGGATGGTGTTGATCGCGTTCTGGATCATCGCGGGGTTGTTGCGGCCGCGGTCGACGACGGTGGTGGAGGCCACCGTGTGGCAGGCGGCGCAGACCTGCGAGAACTTGGACTGGCCGGCGATCGGGTCGGCCGCGAAGGCAGGCCCGGCCAGGACCGCGGCGGCGAGCGCGGCGATCGCGCCGGGGACGGCGGAGCGGGGAAGGAGGGTCATGGCGCGTGCCTCGTCAAGGGGAAGAGAGAAGCGGAAGGAGCGCGGGCGCGGCGAACCACAGCCAGCAGGCGTTGAAGGCGGCATGCCAGGCGATGCAGCGCGGCAGCGAGCGATGCCGCCGGTAGCCGCGGCCGATCCACCAGGCCGGCACGGCGGTGGCCAGCGCGAGCAGCAGCAGGACGGGCAACGGCGTTGAACCGGTGATGCCGGTGAGGGCAGCGGCGGCGATCACGAACGCATGCGCGAGGCCGAAGGCCACGGCGGTCCACGCGACGGCATGGCGTCGCAGCGCGCCGATGCGCGAGGCGTGCAGCCAGTCCTGCAGGCCGAGGCGGAAGAGGATCTCTTCCGCGCAGGGCGCGAGCAGGAGTTGCCGGAGCAAGACGTCCCAGGGCACCGGGACGAGGACGAAAGGCGGCATGAGCGCGATCGGAAATCAGGCAGGAGTTCTGCGTGGGTTCCGGCGCGCGATGAAAAGGTTGTGGTCCCGTCGCAATCTGTTGCGAAGTGACGGGGTGACGATTCGGTGACTGCGGCGCAGTTGTGGCGCAGTTGTGGCGCGGTGATGGCGCAGTGGTGACGTGGTGATGGCGTGCAGGCGCGTCGCTGCGGTGATATCTCGGTGAGGATGCGGTGATGCCGTCCCGCGTCAGGCGTCAGCTGAGCGCGAGCAACGCTTGGTGGTGCAGCGCACAGAGGCCGCGGAACTCATGGCTGATGCGGTCGTCGTCGGCCGCGAGGCGCCAGAAGACGCGCGCGGCTGCGATGACTGCGCGCGAGGAAGGGGCATCGCCGCCGACCGGGAGCGACGGGCGGCGAATGGCCACTGGCAAGCGGCCGTCGCGCCGAGGCGCCAAGGACATCGGCAGCATGTCGTAGACCGGCGCGAGGTCGAACGAGACCGTGCCGTCGTCGCGGGTCCGCGGCCGAAACGACAGGTTGCCGTCATGCATGTCGTTGTTGGCGATGAGCTGGCCGAAGCGCCAGGTCCGCTCGACGAGGGTCAGGTCATGCGCGTCGATCCATCCATCGCAGTGCAGCGATCGCAGGGCGTCGTGCCAGGGCTGCCCGACGATGCCGACGAAGGTCGCGTTGAGCGCGAACCACGACACCAGCGGAGACCGCCCGAGCCCGCCGTGCCGATCGAAGCGATCGACCTCCAGGAAGGTCCGGCCGGCATGCGCGTGGACCCGCGAGGTCGCCGCCGGGACGCCGAGTTCCGACGCCAGCACGCGTCCCGCGAGGTGCTCGCAGACCAGCAGGTCGGCCCAGCGCCGTGTCGCGGGCGAGTCGTCGTCGCCGGTGAACTTGACGAGCACGTGTTGCTGGCTGCCGTCGGGCAGCAGACGCAGCGTGGTGAACTTCGGGAACTCGCCGCCGGCCGAGGAACCGGGAATCCCTTCGGTCAGGATCAGCCGGGCCAGGGCCGGGAAGGCATGCGGCACGTCGTCGTCGGCGACGCCGCGGGAGGTCCGGCCGGCGGCGACCTGGCGCAGGTGCTCCCGCCATTGCTCGCAGGCGTGTTCGCCGACGATCAGGTCCCCGGGCGCCTCGGCACCGACCAGCGACATCGCATGCAGGGCATCGTCGTCGGACCAGTCGTTGGGGTTCTCGGAGACCTGCAGCAGCGGCGCGTAGTACCTCGCCAGATGCCGCCCGAGGAATCCTTGCGGCCGCATGTCCTGCAGCGGATAGGGCATTCCGTCGAAGCGGCCGCCACGCATGTCCGCGTCGAGCGGCCATCCGAACGGCGCCAGGAACTCCATCGAGACGCCTTGTGGATGCAGCAGATGCATCCGGGCGATCAGCGAGGGCTGGCCGTGCAGGTCGACGCGGTACAGCGGCAGCGTGTCGCGGGAGCCGCGCAATGCGCGCGTGGCAAGGTCCTTCAGTGAGTTGGGCTTCATCGTCGCCGCCCTCACGAAGGAATCAAGTCCGCGAACGAATCGAAGTTCATCTTGTAGCGCTTCAGTTCCAGCTGCGCCTTGAACTCGTCCGCCTCTTCGACGGTGATGACACCGTGCTCGATGCAACGCCCAAGCACGGTTTCCGTCCGAAGCAATCGATGCGCTCCCAACAGTTGCTTCGCGAAGCGCTCGGCATGACGGCGCTCATCCGTGGCGACTGAATGACCGCCGGCAGCGGCGATGGCGATGCAAGCAGCTTCACCGCTCTCGATCTTTTCCGAGAGAACGTCGAACAGTTCGGAAGCCGCCGTCTCGCTCGTGTTGCAGCGATCCAGATGGCGACATTCGAAGGACTTGGCCAACGCCGTGGCCTGGTCGGCATGGGTGACTTCATCGACGACCTGGTCGGGGATCGAGAAGCGATGGCGAGGGAGGCGATTCAGAAGCTCCAGTTGCTTGAGATGAATGAAATTGATCAGGACATTGGCGTCGGTGATGACCACTTGCTGGTCGGTCAGATTCGTCGTCGGGGTCATCGTCGGTCACTCCAGGGCGAGGGCATGGACAACCGCCGCGACCGTCTCCCGCGGAATGCCGAACTTCCGGCCGATCTCGAACAGCTTGCGAATCGAGATCTCATCGCGTCGCAAGGCTTCACAGCCCAGGCCGAGCAGGCGCCCCAGGCTGGCGCTGCGACTGTCAGGTTCCGGTGGATTGAAGAGCCCCAACAACGTCGAGTACTTCGCCCCTTCCCCATTCCTTTCCTGCTCGACAAGGGACGCATGGTCGTCGTCGCGGACGAGTTTCAGATGCCGCACCCGGCGAAGCGCCGATCGGCGACTGATCCGGAAGGACTGAGCGACGGCCGCGATGTCGAGCATTTGGACCCGCGGCCACCGGCCGCCCGCGTCGCCTGCCGCCGCTTCCGCGACCTTGCGCTCTCGATGGCGGAAGAGGATCCCGACAACGTCTTCCCGCGGCATGAGGAACTCCGCGGCAAAGGCGTCAGCGCGAAGTTCAATCAGGTCTTCCCGTTGATCGATCCTGCTGAGCGACCCGAGACGATGACGATCCATCAGCACATGGGCGTACTCGTGCGCGAGGGCGAATCGCTGGCGCGCCGTGTTCAACGCCTCATTGAACAGGACGAACGCGCCGATCCTCGATTCGTGGAGCATCAGGCCCGAGACGCCCTCGGGCAGCGGGACCGCCACGCTGCCGACGCCCTGCGTCTCGAGCAGATGTTGCATGCGATCGAAACAGAGTTCGTCCAGCGTGAGGCGCTGGCGCTCCTGCGCCGCGATGCGTTCGCCTTGTTCGGTGGCGTCGTCGCAGCTCGTCGGGTCAGGAAGATCGATCGCAGGTGGAAGCACCCTGTCGCGGTCAATGCCCAGCATGGCTTCGAGCGACGAGAACTGCAGCGCGAAGGCGATGCCCCGTTGCAGGGCGATCGACAGTTGTCGACGGTCCGCGACCTGCGGGTTGGCGCGAAAGAGCGCGGAGAGCGCGCCACTGTCGACGAAGTCCACTGCGTGGAACTCCAGCGCCTGTCGACCGGTGGCATGCGCGATGCGCGAGAGCGTGCTCGACGGCATCGACCGCTCCCCTCGCTCGATCGCTTCAATGTCCTGCGTCGACAGATCGACGAATTCCCCGAGTTCCCGCGGGGTCAGGTGGAATCGTTCCCGGGCGATGCGAATCCGCTCGCCGAGCTGCTGCTGCGTCACCGTCATCACGGCTCCCATCGAGGTGGAAAGCCGCAGATCCTGAACCTCGGTTCGTCCGCGCGCGATGGCTCAGGCTGGGAGTCGTGCGTGCAAGTGCCACTCGTTTGAGGCGAACCCGCCCCGCGATGAGGAGTGCCGTCGTCAGACGCGCCGGCGGCCCGCCATTTCGCGGCCCATCGCGCTCAACTCCGGCTCCGCGAGCGACTCGCCCGCCATCGGATACGCGTCGTGATCCTCGGCGTCGATGTGGTCGGCATGCAGCGCCGTGAACGCCGCCCAGCGCGCGCGCTCGGCGGGCAGCGACGTCGGATCGAGCACGCCATCGCGGATCGCCTCCAGCCCCGGCCGGATCGCGGCCCAGGCGGCCTCCATCTCCCGATGGTCCTTCAGCAGCCGGTCCGCGAGGTCGTCTCGCCCCCGCGCCCGCAGGCGCGGAATCACGTGCAGCTCCTCGTCCTGGTGATGCAGCGGCGCGGCGATCGTGAAGTAGCGCAGCACGTCCTTCGCCGCGTCCCGCGCCTGCGCGTCGCAACCGTGCGTCGCGACGTGCTCGCCGATCCGTCCCAGCAAGCCCAGCGTGCGCGCCATCCGCTCGTGGCATGCCGCCATCAGTTCGAATGGCTCGTCGAAGCCGGCGGCGGGCGCAGCGTGCAGCGGCTTCATGGACGATCCTTTCGAGACGTCACGGGGACCACGCGGGGAACGCTCCCCTCGAGGGTCACCCGAGGCTCGCCCGAGGCTCACTCGAGGTAGTGCCCCATGCGCTTGCGCTTGGTCTCGAGGTAGCGCTCGTTGTGCGGATTGGCCGCGATGCGCAGCGGCACCAGCGCCTCGACCTCGACGCCGCCCGCGACCAGCGCGTCGCGCTTCTGCGGGTTGTTGGTGATCAGCCGCACGCTCTTCACGCCCAGCAGGCACAGGATGTCGATCGCGTCGGCGTAGTCGCGCTCGTCCTCGGCATGGCCCAGGCGCAGGTTGGCGTCGATCGTGTCCACGCCGGCCTCCTGCAGCGCGTACGCGCGCAGCTTCTCGACCAGCCCGATCCCGCGGCCCTCATGCCCGCGCATGTAGATGACGATGCCGCCCTCGTCCTTGAGCAGGTCCAGCGCCCCCTGCAGCTGCGGGCCGCAGTCGCAGCGCAGCGACTGGAACACGTCCCCGGTCAGGCACTCGCTGTGGATGCGCAGCAGTCCGCCGCGCTCCTGCAGCGGGCCGACCGACAGCACCAGGTGCTCCGACCCCGTGGCCGGGCTGCGGAACGCCCGGGCCTGGAAGTCCCCCAGCGACGACGGCAGGTGCACCACTTCCCACTCGGTCGCCCCTTGCGTCCCCAACGGGATCTTCTCGCAGTGATTCACAGCCATCTCTCCAGCAGTCCCCGGACGCCCTCGCCGGGCGCCGCGTCGTTCATGTCGTGCGGTGCGCGCCCGTCGACGGAGCGTCGTGCGCGCGGCAAGGGCAGCAATTTACCCCGTCTCAGGGAAAACGCGCTGTCGCCACGTGGAGAGGCCTCTCGGTCGCCAGGGCGTCGGCATGCAAAATCGCCGGCACCGCCATCGCCCTGGGATGCCCATGACCGCTCTCCCGCCCGCCTCCGAACCCGCGTCCGACCCGACGCTGCCGCGTCCGCGCTTCGACGAGTTCCCCCGCTACGAGGCGCTCACCCAGCTGCTGTTCGCCTACGCGGAGGCGCGGCCGAACCTGGTGTCGGTGCGCTCGATCGGCCGCAGCTTCGAGGACCGCGAGATCTGGGCCGTGATCCTGACCAACACCGCCACCGGCGCGGATGTCGAGAAACCCGCCTTCTGGATCGACGGCAACATCCACGCCGCCGAGCTCACCGCCTGCACCACCTGCCTGTACTACCTGCACGACCTGCTGAGCCGCTACGGCACCGACGCGCAGGTCACGCAGCTGCTGGACACGCGCACGATCTACCTGGTCCCGCGGCTGAACCCCGACGGCGCCGAGCTGGCGCTGGCGGACCGTCCGCGGCACATCCGCTCGTCCACGCGCCCCTATCCGTACGACGAGGAGCCGGTCGAGGGCCTGAGCGTCGAGGACATCGACGGCGACGGCCGGGTGCTGACGATGCGCGTGGCCGACCCGCACGGCGGCTACAAGGCCCATCCGGACGACCCGCGGCTGATGGTCCCGCGCGAGCCCGGCGAGTTCGGCGGCACCTACTACCGGCTGATGCCCGAAGGCCTGGTCATCAACCACGACGGGCTGACCATCAAGGTCAACCGCGACAGCGAGGGCCTGGACCTGAACCGCAACTTCCCCGCCGGCTGGCGCCAGGAGTTCGAGCAGGTCGGCGCCGGCCCGTACCCGACCAGCGAGCCCGAGGTCCGCGCGATGGTGGACTTCATGGTCGGCCATCCCAACATTGGCGCGGCGATCAGCTTCCACACGCACAGCGGCGTGATCCTGCGACCCTGCGGCACGCGCAGCGACGACGAGATGGCGCCCGAGGACCTGTGGGCCTACCAGCGCTTCTCCAAGCTCGGCGAGCAGCACACCGGCTATCCGGCGGTGAGCATCTGGCACGAGTTCAAGTACCACCCCAAGGAGGTCATCACCGGCACGCAGGACTGGGTCTACGAGCACCTGGGCGCGCTGTTCTGGGTGGTGGAGCTGTGGTCGCCGAACAAGGAGGCCGGCATCACCGGCTACAAGTGGATCGACTGGTTCCGCGACCATCCGGTCGAGGACGACCTGAAGCTGCTGAAGTGGAGCGACGAGCACTGCGGCGGCCAGGCGCACGTGGACTGGGCGCCGTTCATGCATCCGCAATTGGGGCCGGTGGAGATCGGCGGCTGGGACAAGATGAACTACTGGCGCAATCCGCCGCCGCACCTGCGCGAGCGCGAGGCCGCGCGTTTCCCCGCCTGGATCAACCAGATCGCGCTGAGCCTGCCGCGGCTGGAGCTGCTGCGCACCGAGGTGCGGGCGCTGGGGCCGGACACCTGGCGGGTGCGGATGGCGGTGGGCAACAGCGGCTGGCTGCCGGCCTACGTGACCAAGCAGGCGCTGGCGCGCAAGCAGGTCCGCGGGGTGATGTTCGAGATCTTCCTGCCGGTGGATCCGGAGGTCGGGCTGGTCAGCGGCAAGCCGCGGATGGAAGGTCCGCAGCTGGAGGGGCATGCGCCGAAGCAGACGCAGCTGGCGTTCCTGCCGGAGCGGGACATCACCGGCGATCGCGCCTATGGCGAATGGGTGGTGCGCGCGCCGCAGGGCACGCGCGTGAGCCTGGTCGCGTGGGCCGACCGCGCCGGCACCGTGAGAACGGAAGTCACGTTGGATTGAGGATCGCCGCCGGGCGGGGGTGAGGGCTCGTGTCAGTGCTGCGGCTCGTTCTTGTCCTGCTCAGCCGCCGCCAGCACCGCCTCGCGCCACAGCCGCGCGGGGATGAACGTCCGCAACTGCTCCATCGCGCGCTCGATGAGATCCGGATGCAGCTCATGCCCGACGCGCGGCAGCACGTCCGCGGTGATGTCGGCGCCCAGCGCCATCAACTGCCGCGCCGCGTTCAGCAGCGGCGCATACGGCAGCTCCGCGTCGTCCTTGCCGTGCAGCAGGTGGATCGACACCTCCTTGGGCGCATGCTCCGGCCAGTAGGCATACGCCCCGCCGAAGGCCAGCACCCGGCCGGCCAGCTGCTCTTCCTGCTGCAGCGCCTCCAGCGCCAGGATCGCGCCCTGCGAGAACCCGCCCAGCGCGACCCGCTCCCAGCTCAGCCCCAGCTTCTCCGCCCAGGCCCGCACCAGCGTCACCAGCACCGGCACCGCGGCCGTCAGCCGCTGCGCCTTGGCCGCGTCGTCGCCCTGCTCGGAGAACCACTGGTGCCCCGCGCCGCCGCCCGGGATCGCGTCATACGGCTCGAAGCCCTCGGGCAGCACCAGCGCCGCGCGCGGGTACTGCAGATGCAGCGCCTGGGCGAGCGGACGCATCTGTTCGGCATCGGCGCCGGCGCCGTGCAGCAACACGAACATCAGGTCGGGCGCTCCCTCCTTGGGGAGCAGCACATGGGCTTGGCTCATGGGCCGCGATTGTCCGTCAGCCGCCGTCGATGCGCGCCAGCGCGGCCCGGATATCCGCGGCGTTGGTGGGCCTGACCAGGCGCTCGACCTCCTGGCCGTCCTTCATGAAGATCAGCGTCGGCCAGAGCTTGACCTTGAACGAGCGCCCCAGCGGCTGCCCCTTCCCGTCCTCGACCTTGATGTGCTGGACCCGCTCGTGCCCGCCGTCGAAGGCCTGCGCCAGCAGCGGCTGCGCCGCCTCGCAGATCGGGCACCACGAGGCGCCGAACTCCACCAGCAGCGGGTGCTCCTGGGACAGCGTGTCGACCGCGTCGCGGATCGGCTCGGTCAACGCGTAATGGGGATTCATCGACATGGGGATCTCCTGGTTCGGCGACGGCGCGCGGGTGGACGGCGAGCCCGGGGACGCGCCGGCTCAGGCCGTGACGCGCCGCAGGCTCATCTCGAAGACCACGCCATCGGGCAGGTTGAATGCCTGGATGCCGCCGTCCATCTTCGCCAGGTAGGTCCGGGCGACGAACAGCCCCTGGCCGCGGCGTTCGCCGGCCGCCTGTGGCGCGGTGTCGGAGACACCGTACTCGAAGATCTGCTCGAGCATCGCCGGATCGATCGGCGGCCCCTGGTTGCGGATGCGCAGCAGCACCGTGCCGGGCTCGCCCGCCTCCAGCGTCAGGGCAATGGGCGTGCCCCGGGGGCGGTAGCGGTCGGCGTTGCGCAGCACGTGGGTGACGGCATCCTCCAGCGCGTAGGCCTCGGCCCGCACCGGTTGCGGCTCGGGCAGCGCCGTCGTGAAGGTCACGTCGTCGATGCCGGCGTAATGCGCGTTGGCGGCCACCTCGCGGCAGAAGGCCACCAGGTCCAGCACCTCGGGATGCAGGTCGGCCGAGGCCAGCGCCTCGCTCGGCGGCGCGCTGCCGTAGAGCACCTTCACCGCCTGCTGCATCCGCTGCACGTAGCGATGGCTGGGATCGTCCGCGGCCCCATGCAGCAGCATCAGCGACTGCAGCGGCGACATGATCTCGTGCCCGACCGCGTGCCACATCTCGCGCTCGCGCTCGGCGCGCAGCTGCTCGCGGCGCAGCCCGTCCTTCACGCGGCTGAGCGCGTCGGCCAGGCTGCCGGCCAGGATGCCCAGCTCGTCGCGGCCGCGCAGGTCGGCCACGTCCAGCTCGCCGATGCGCTGGTCCGCCCGCGCGTCCTGCATGTTGTAGGAGACCGCGGCCGCGCGCTTGGTCAGCACCGCGATGCCGCGGATCAGTCCCAGCTCCACCATCAGCCACGCCAGCGCGACCGCCGCCAGCATCGCCGCGGCCAGCCAGGCGAGCGGCCGCGCCTCCAGCGCCAGCTGCCGGTCCAGGCTGCGCAGGTCGCCGCGCAGCTCGAGCCGATAGCGGCCGCTGGGCGTGGCGACCTCGTCGGCGGCCGTCAGCCAACGGACCTCGGCCGCGTCGGTGTCGGCGCCCACGCCCAGGATGTCGCCCTGCACCGGCAGCCGCCGCATCACGTGGATCAGCCAGGGCAGGGCGCGCTCGGAGAGCTCCGGCCCGCGCCGCTCGGCGATCGTCTGCGGCCGCGGGCCCAGGCGTTCGATGCGCAGCGTCTCGCCGGGCTGCAGCGCCGCGCCGATGCGGTCCAGCGACAAGGCCAGCGACGCGCCCGGCCGCGCGCTGTCGAACAGCACCGGCGGCGCCTCGCCCTCGGCGCCGGGGCCGAGCAGCTCGACCCGCACCCGCGCCTGGTCCAGGTCGGCCGGCGGCCAGACCGGCCGCGCGCGGCGGCCGTCGCCGTCGAACAGCGCGTCCTGGAAGGCCTCCACCGGCAGCCGGATCGAATAGAAGGCCCGCCGCGCGCAGGCCGGGCCGCTGCTGCCCTCGGCGCAGGGGCCTTCGCGCCAGAGCCAGCCGCGGAACTCGCGCACCGGGCGCGCCTTGCCGGGCAGCTGCGGCCCCGCGCCGGCGAATCCGGTCAGCCGGCCGCGCTGCGAGCCGTCGGACGCCGCGGCGCCCTCGAACGGCGCGATCCAGGTCTGCGTCTGGCCGCGCAGCGTCAGCGTCACCCGCGCGCGATGCACGCCGCCCAGATCGAGCGCGCCGTGCTCGCGACCGACCAGCGGGCCGCTCTCCAGGCTGCCGACCAGGTAGAGGAAGCCGCCGGCGTAGGCATTGGCGCCGACGGCGGCGCACAGGCTGGCGCCGTCGGGCCAGCGCAGGCCGCAGCCGGCCATCTCGACGGCGCGCTGGGCCTTGTTCTGGTCGTCGAAGTCGATCGCCGCGAACGGCAGCAGCACCGGCGCCTGGCCGTCGCGGTCGCCGGTGCCCATCGTCGGATTGAGCAGCGCGAGCTGGCCGCTCGGATGGCGCAGCTGAAGCACGATCTCCGCCAGCGACTGGCGGAAGCCCTGCGCGTAGCGCTGGTAGGCGCGCTGCTTCTGGTCGATCAGCACCGTCAGCACCAGGCCGACCGTCGCCAGCGCCAGCAGCAGGAAGGCCAGGTGCACCACCGCGCGGCGCCGGAACGCCGCCGGCCCCAGTCGCGGCACCGCGAGCGCGGGCAACTCGACCGGTCCGAGCTTCATGCGACGCCTCGCCTGTCCGACCCGCGCCGGCATGCCCCGGCGGGCACCTGTCGGGCTTCTTCTCCCGCACCACGGGCGACGGGCGCCGGTCGGGCTCCCTCTCCCGCACTGCGGGAGAGGGTGGGGGTGAGGGCCGGGATCACCGCGGGCCCGACCACCGGAAGCCGCGCATCGGCACGTTCTCGATCGCGTCGAAGGCCGGGTCGACCTCCTTGAGCGCCTCGCGCAGCGTCGACACATGCTTGCGGACGTTGTCGCGGGTGCGGCCGCTCTTGACGACGTCGTAGAGCTCCTCGTACGACACCACCTGCGGCGCGCGCTGGTGCAGCGTGGCCAGGATGCGCTGCGCGGTCAGCGGCAGGTTGATGCGCTGGCCCTTCCACAGCGGACTGCGCTGCCACAGCGGGTCGAGCTGCAGCGTCTCGGGCGCGGCGGCGGCCGGCTCGGCCGGCGCGCGTGCCCGGGCGGCGCGCAGGATGTCGAGGAAGGTGTCGATGAACTCGGCCTCGTCGAAGCTGGTCTTCTGCAGGTAGTCCCAGGCGTCCAGCGCCTTCATGATCCCGCGGTAGATCGCCGCGGGCATCGCCGACACCACCAGCACCGGCGTGCCGGCGCCCAGCTTGTTGATCTCGTTGATCAGCGCGATCCCGGCGTTGCGCTCGCGGCCCAGCTCGATGTCCAGCACCACCATCTCGTAGGGCTCGCGGGCCAGCGCGGCCTCGGCGGCGTCGCGGTCGAACCATTGGTCGACCTGCAGCTCGGGCCGAGCGGCGCGGATCCAGCCGGCGAGCTGCTCGCTGGTGGGGCGGTCGTCCTCGATGACGGCGACCTTGTTCCTGGGGGTGACCATGGCGCCGGATTATGGACAGCCCCGGCCGCGCCGGCGCCGCCGCCCCGTGAAGGTTTCTTCCGGACCGTGAAGGGAGCCGCCGCCCGGGCGCATTGAGGCTTCCGCGCCCCATGCGGACCATGAGCGTCATCCCAACAGCCCGTGGACGGGCACCCCGGAGGACCTCATGAACGACCGCCTGCAATCGATCCGCAACGCCGCCGCCCGGCTGAAGGCTCGGCTGCCCGGTTTCTCCCGCCGCGACGGCGAGTTCGGCGGCGAAGGCGCCGGTGCCGGCGCTGGTGGCGGTGCCGGTGGCTTCGGCGCGCCGATGCGGCGCGCGGGTGCCGGCTTCGTCCGCGCCTTGCCCTGGCTGGCCGGCCTGACCGCCGTGGCCGGAGCGGTGGCGCTGCTCGTCGCCCATCCGCCGGTGCACGAGGTGCCGCGCGGCGCCGTCAGCCTGCGCACCAACCAGCTGACCGGCGGCCTGACCGAGGCCCGTTCGGGCTCGCTGCTGGCGATCCCCGGCCTGCACGACGTCCGCGACCTGCCGCTGCGCGACCGCAGCTACCACCCGACCCGCTTCGCCCGCGCCGACGGCGAGGCGCCGCTGCAGTCGCTGGAGGGCCTGTCGCTGGGCCTGGACCTGACGGTGCGCTGGACCGTCGACCCGGCGCGGCTGGCGCAACTGGCCGCGACGCTGCCCGACGACATCGAGGGCGACGTGATCGCCCCGGCGCTGCAGGGCATCGTCTACCGCCAGATCGCCACGCACACGGTGCGGGAGATCTTCTCGACGCAGCGCGGGCCGATCCAGGCCGCGCTGGAGGGCGAGCTGCGCCGCAAGCTGGCGGCCGACGGCATCGTGCTGCGCGGGCTGGAGATCGGCAATGTCGACCTGCCGCAGGAGTACCGCGCGGGCCTGGAGAACCTGCTGTCCGAAGGCCTGGCCAGCGAGAAGATGCGCTACACGCTGGAGCTCAAGGAGAAGCAGGTCAAGCAGACCGAGCTCGAGGCGGCCGCCGAGAAGGTGCGCCGCGAGACCGCGGCCGAGGCGTCGGCGCGCGAGCAGGTCATCGCCGCCAAGGGCCAGGAGGAGGCGATGAAGCACGTGCTGCCGTTCAAGCAGCGCCAGGTCGAGCAGCGCCAGCTGGAGGCCGAGGCGGAACGCGTCGCGCGGGTCCGCATGGCCGAGGGCAACGCGCAGGCGCGCGGCATCGAGGCCGACGGCGAAGCCAAGGCGCGCGAGAAGCTGGCCGACGCCGAGGCCTATCGCCAGACGCGCATCGGCAAGGTGGCGGTGGACCAGATGGCGGCCGAGGGCGCGCTGCTGAGCCGCCATCCGCTTCTGATCCAGAAGGCGATGGCCGACAAGCTGTCCGACAAGGTGCAGGTGATCATCGCGCCGCCGCCGTCGGATGGCGGATTCATCGGCAAGACGCTGCTGGGCGCGAAGCGCGACGCGCGTCCGGAAGGCGAGGAGACCGAGGGGGCCGCGCAGGGCCAGTCCTCGCAATGAGCGCGCCCGCCGCCGCCCTGGCCTCGACACGCCCGATGTTCCCGATGACCCGCATGGACTCGATTCGAAAGGGTTCCGACATGTGCCGCATGAAGCTCGTGATGGCCGCCGCCATCGCCGCCGTCGCCGTTCAACTGCTGTGTGTCCACACGGCCAGCGCCGCGACGCCCGGCGCCGCGGCCGCCGAGGACACCGCGCCCAAGCCGCCGATCAAGCGCGCCGACGCCGGCGCCGACGGCGCGACGGTGCGCACGGCGCTGGTCGTGCAGGACAACGTCGCGATGCGCGCCTCGGCGCGCGACGGCGCGCCGGCGCAGGCGCAGCTCTGGCGCGGCGAGGCGCTGGAGATCCGCGGCGAGCGCCCCGACCATTTCCAGGTCTACGACTACCGCCGCGAGCGCGGCGGCTACGTGCGCAAGGCGGCGCTGCTGCCGCTGGCCGGCCCGGCCGCGCAGCCGCAGGCGCTGCTGGCCGCGCTGCGCGTGGTGCGCCAGCAGACCGGCGCCGAGTCGCTCGGCCTGGGCCTGGCCGCCGCCTACATCCAGGCCGCGAGCGCGGAGCAGGTCAACGGCGCGGACGGCGCCGAGGCGCTCGACGCGATGGGCACGCTCGCCGAGCGGCTGGCCGACCGCGCCTCGCGCGCGCAGCCGCGGCCGGACGGCGCCGCCACCGCCGCCGAGGCGCAGGTCGCCGCGCAGCTCGACGTCGCCGCGCGCTACGGCCTGCGCTTCCGCACGCTGGAGCGCGACGCCGGCGCGATGCAGCTCTGCTACGACGGCGAGGCGTTTCGCCGCGTGCTGGCGATGCCGGCCTCGACGCCGGAACAGAAGGCGCGCGCCGCGCTGGCGCTGACGCGGACCGACTGCCTCGACCCCGCCGCGACGCCGCCGCAACGCGAGCAGATGGACCAGTGGCGCGCCGACGTGCTCGACAAGGTGGACCTGCGCGATCCGATGCTGGCGACGCACTGGCGCAACCGCGTGCTGATGCGGCAATCGGGCGTGTGGAGCAGCCTGGCGTTCATCCGCGCGCGCCGCGCGGGCGCGGCCGTCGCCGCATCGGCCGCATCGGCCGCATCGATCGCATCGACCCCGTCGACCTCGGGGATCGCGGCTGTCGCCTCGAAGGCGACGGCATCCCCCGGAACCGCCGGAGCGACCGCCGCGACGCCAGTCCCAGCGCTGCAGGTCGACGCGTCGTCGTCGGCGTCGCGCCGCGCGCTGGAAGCCTTCGCGCGGATCGTGCCGGCCGAGCTGTCGGAGGACGACCAGCCGGCCTACAACGACGCCGCGATGCGCGGCAACGCGATGCGCTGGGCCGCGCTGCCGGCCGCGGCGTCGACGCAGACGCTGGCCGGCGTGACGCTGACGGTGCTGCCTGGCCAGCCGGGCGAGACCTGCCTGACGCTGGCGCTGAACGGCGCGCGCGAAGGCGCCTCGCCGCTGCTGCGCCACTGCGCCTGGGGGCTGGTGATGACGGCCTCGGCGCGGATCAACCGCGAGGGCAACGCGATCGCGATCGCCTCGGTGCCGGCGGACGGCTGGCGCGAGCTGTGGCTGCTGCGCCGCACGCCGCAGGGCTGGCGGGTGTCGGTGCTGCCGCCGGTGGCGGCGCAGCCGGGCCTGGGCTACGCGGAGTTCGCCGGCTGGGTGCCCGGCGGCCGGGAGCTGCTGGTGGCGCGCGAGTCCCGCGCCGAAGGCCGCTACAAGCGCAGCTACGAGCAGGTCGACCTCGACACGCTGGAGACGAAGCGCCAGGCCGGCGACGCGGCGATGCTCGGCGCGTTCCAGCGCTGGCAGGCCGCGGACTGGAAGGGCGCGTCGCTCAGTCTGCGGTGAGCCGCACCAGCACCTGCCGCAGGCGCTGCGCGTCGATCGGCTTGGTCAGGAACTCGTTCATGCCGGCGGCCAGCGCCTCGTCGCGCTCCTGCACCAGCGCCGCGGCCGTCAGCGCCACGATCGGCAACTGCGCCTGGTCGTAGCGCTGGCGCAGCTGGCGCGTGGCCTCGTGGCCGCTCATGACCGGCATCTGCACGTCCATCAGCACTGCATCGAAGGGCTTGCCCATGCTCGCCGCTGCCGTCACCGCCTCGACCGCCTGGCTGCCGTCGCTGGCCTGCGAGACCTCCGCGCCCCACTGCTCCAGCATCGCCACCGCGATCATCATGTTCACCGGGTTGTCCTCGACCATCAGGATCCGCCGCCCCGCCAGCTCCGCGTCCTCCGCCGGCGCCCGGCGCTGCGTGCTCATCGGCGCCGGCGCCGCCGGCAACGGCAGCTCGGCCCAGAAGGTCGCGCCCTCGCCGGGCCGGCTGTCCACGCCGACGCTGCCGCCCATCAGCGTCGCCAGCTCACGGCAGATCGACAAGCCCAGCCCCGTGCCGCCGTAGCGGCGCGTGGTCGACTCATCCGCCTGGGTGAAGGGCTGGAACAGCCGCTCGTGCATCGCCTCGGCGATGCCGGGGCCGGTGTCGCTGACCTCGATGCGCAGCCGGCGCTCGTCCATCCGGCGCACCCGCACCGCGACGCTGCCCTGCTCGGTGAACTTCAGCGCGTTGCTCAGGTAGTTGCTCAGGATCTGGCGCGTGCGCACCGGATCGCCGATCACCCAACCCGGCACCGCGTCCTCGACCTCGATGCCGAACCCCAGCCCGCGCGCCTGCGCCAGCGTCAGGTAGCCCATGCGCATCGTCGCCAGCATGTCGCGCAGCGCGAAGGGCACCGTCTCCAGCGTCAGCCGGCCGGCCTCGATCTTGGACAGGTCCAGGATGTCCGACATCAGCCCCGACAGGCTCTCCGCGCTGTCCACCATCTGGTCCAGGTAGTGGCTGCGGGTGTCGCCGGCCAGGTCGGGCTGCTGCAGCAGCCGCGCCAGGCCCACCAGCCCGTTCAGCGGCGTGCGGATCTCATGGCTGATGTTGGCCAGGAAGGCGCTCTTGGCGCGGTTGGCCGCCTGCGCCTCGTCCTTGGCCTGCGCCAGCGCGGCCTCGACGCGCCGGCGTTCGGTCACGTCCTCCATGATCCAGATCGTGCCGCCGCGGCTCGGGTGGTTGGGATCGACCGCCCGCGCCAGGATCCGGCACAGGAAACGGCCGCCGTCGCGCCGGCGCATCAGCCGCTCGACCTCGACCTGCTCGCCCGCCGCCAGCCGCGGCCCGATCTCGCGGCCCACCGCGTCGTAGTCCTCGGTGCTGGGCCACACCACGGCGCCGGGCTGGCCGATCAGCCCGCCCGCGGGCCAGCCCAGCATCTCCTCCACCAGCCGGTTGGCCTGCACGAAGCGCTGGTCGCGCGTCAGCGCGATGCCGATCGACGCGTTCTCCAGGATCGCCGCGTGAACCAGCCGGGTGCGCTCGGTGTCGCTGACGTCGCGCGCGTTGACCACCAGGTAGGACACGCCGTCCATCACGAACGGCGCCGCCGACAGCAGCATCGGGATCGGCTGGCCGCGCCGGTTCATGAAGGTCGCCGGCATGTCGACGACGCGGCCCTGCTGGCTCAGCGCCTCGACCAGCCGCTCGCGGTCGCCCAGGTCCTGCCAGATGCCGACTTCCTCGGAGCTGCGGCCCAGCACCTCGTCGGCGGTGTAGCCGCTCATCGACTCGTAGGTCTTGTTGACCATCACGTAGCGGCCGCTGACGGTCTCGGTCAGCGTGACGACGTCCGGGCTGGTCGCGAACAGGTGCGACAGCAGCGCCTCCGAGCGCCGCAGCGCGTCCTGCGCGCGCGAGGTCTCGGTCTGGTCGATGAAGAAGGACAGCGTCGCCGGCCCCGAGGCCGCGTCCACCCGCACGCTGGTGGCCTGCACCTGGCGGCGGCGGCGCGACAGCGTGCGCAGCCGGAATTCCGTCATCGGCAGCATCGCGCCCACCGGCAGCGTCTCGATCTTGGCGGCGCGCTGGCGGGCGCGCTCCTCGTCGCCGGGCTCGTAATGCGAGAACAGGTCCTGGCCGATCATCGACGAGCGCTGGGTGTAGCCGAACATCGCCATCGCCGCCGGGTTGGCGTCCATCACCCGGCCCCAGCGGTGCAGCACCAGCGGCGACGGCGAACGCCGGAACAGCTCGCGGTAGCGGGTCTCGGTGGCCACCATGGCCTGCTCGGTCTGGACCTCGTCGGTGACGTCGCGGCCCACGCCCCAGTAGCCGCGGAAGTTGCCCTTGGCGTCGAAGCGCGGCTCGCCGCTGATCGAGACGTAATGCAGCGCGCCGTCCTCGGCGGTGCGGCGCATCACCAGGCCGCGGAAGGGGCGGTGCGATTCCAGGTCGGCGCGGTGCGCGTCGAGTTCCTCGTCGCTCAGGCCCAGGTGTTCGATCTCCCACGGCGCGCGGCCCAGCCGCTCGGCCAGCGACAGGCCGGACGAGCCGGGCTGGTGCTCGGCCAGGTGGGTGAAGCGGAACTGGCGGTCCATTTCCCAGTACCAGTCGGCCGCCATGTTGAGCAGGTGGCGGAAACGGGCGTGGCGCTCGTTGACCTCCTGCATCGCGCGCCGGATCAGCTTGGCCGTGCCCAGGCCGACGACCAGCCCGGCGGTCAGCAGCAGCAGCTGGGTCAGCAGCCGGGCCGTCAGCCCGACCGGCGCCGAGCCGACCTGGATCCAGCCGCCCAGCTCCGCCGAGGCCAGCCCGCCCAGCGCCGCCAGGCCCAGCCCGAACAGCGCCAGCCCGGCGCCCAGGCCGATCATCCCGGTGCTCAGCGCCACCATCAGGCCCATGATCCCGAGGCTGGCCGCGTTCAGCCCCAGCTGGCGCGACACCGCCAGCGCCAACGCCGTGGCCATCGCCAGGCACATCAGCACGATCGCGGCCGACGGGCCGCGGTGCGCCGGCAGCTTCCACAGCATCGCCAGCCCGGCCACGGTGGTGAGCCCGGCCAGCACCGGCGGCACCAGGCCGCCCAGCGGCTCGGCCGCGCCGGCGCTGCCCAGCAGCAGCAGCCCCGCCAGCCCGGACAGCAGCACGCACGCGGCCATGAACAGCCGCGCCGCGCGCCACTGCAGCTTGGCGGGCAGGCTGTCGCCGCGCGACAGCTCCTGGCCCACCAGGCTGCTCAGATCGTCCTGGGAATCCTTGCTCACTCGTCCCCGCCCTCGTCGTGTGTGGACCCGCCTCGATCGACCGCGCCGGCCCGGAGGCGCGCGGCGGTCTCGGAATGCAACGTCCGGTAACGGAGTCTCGGCGAGCGGCGCCGGTTCTGAAGAGACGAGGAATCCCGAAACGCGGGGCTGTCGGCGCGCGTTCGGGGTTTCTGCCAATTAATTGGCGGGCGTCGAGGGCCCCGCCTCAGGCGCCGGTGGCGGGGCGCAGCGCGTCGCGTGTCGCCAGCGCCACACGGCGGGCGGCGGCGGCGAAATCCTCGCCGGCGGACGCGTACAGGATGGCGCGGGAGGAATTCACGATCACCGTGCCGGCGTCCTGGCGCCAGCCGGCCGCGACCGTGGCCGCCGCGTCGCCGCCCTGGGCGCCGACGCCCGGGATCAGCAGCGGCAGCGTCGGGGCCAGCGCGCGCACGCGTTCGATCTCCTTCGGGTAGGTCGCGCCGACGACCAGGCCCAGCTGGCCGTTGGTGTTCCAGTCGCCCTGGGCGATCGCGGCCAGGTGCTCGAACAGGCGCGGCTGGCCCGGCACGTCGGCCAGGCGCTGCATCTGCCAGTCGTCGCCGCCCGGGTTGGAGGTGCGGCACAGCAGGAAGGCGCCCCGGTCGGGATAACGCAGGTAGGGCTCGACGCTGTCGCGGCCCATGAACGGCGACAGCGTCACCGCATCGGCCTGGTAGCGCTCGAAGGCCTCGCGGGCGTACTGCTCGGCGGTGGCGCCGATGTCGCCGCGCTTGGCGTCCAGGATCACCGGCACGTGCGGCGCGTTGCGCTTGATGTGGGTCATCAGCTGCTCGAGCTGGTCCTCGGCGCGGTGCGCGGCGAAGTAGGCGATCTGCGGCTTGAAGGCGCTGACCACGTCCTTGGTGGCATCGACGATGGCGGCGCAGAAGTCGTAGATCCGGCCGGCGTCGCCCTTCCAGGGGGCGGGGAACTTGCCCGGGTCGGGATCGAGGCCGACGCACAGCAGGGAGTCGTTCAGGCGCTCGGCGGCCTGCAGCTTCTGCATGAATTTCATGAGGTGTCCGGGAGAGGGTCGTTCGGGGCGTCCGGGCGGCGGCGGGCCGGGCCGGCGGGGTGCGGTATTGTCCCGCTTTTGCCCGGCGGCCCCGATCCACGAGAGCAGGCGGCCGCGCGGGCGTGGTCATCGCTCACGCACGCTGGGAGGCGGGGATGGAAGTGTTGAGGACGGCGCGGCTGCGCCTGCGGTGGTTCCGGCAATCGGACGCGGACTTCGTCGTGGGGCTGCTCAACGAGCCGGCGTGGATCGAGCACATCTACGACGCGCAGGTCCGCACCGCGGAGCAGGCCGCGGCCTGGATCCGCGAGCGGCTCGAGACGCGCTACTGGCTGCTGGGCTTCGGCTTCTGGGCCGTCGAGCGGCTGGAGGACGGCGAACTGGTCGGCCTGGCCGGCGTGATCCAGCGCGAGGGGCTGCCTCATCCGGACATCGGCTACGGCTTCCCGGCGCGCCACTGGGGCCACGGCTACGCGCGCGAGGCGGCCTCGGGCACCTTCGACTACTGCCGCCAGGTGCTGGGCATGCGCCACGTGATGGGCACGACCTCCACGGAGAACCATGCCTCCGGGCGGGTGCTGCTGGCCATCGGCATGACCGACGAGGGGGACCAGCAGACCGAGGCGCACGAGGGGCTGTCGCGGGTCTACACCTGGCATGACCCGGTCGAGCGCACCGACGCCGAGGAGATCGCCGCGCTGCGCCTGCGCTGGCGCGCGGCCGTGGACGGTCCGGCGCGGCCGGCGCTGACGGCCTGCCTGACGCCGGACGCGCTGGAACGGGTGATGGCCGCGCGCACCGACCTGTCGCCCGAGGCGCTGGACCACCTGGCGCGGCGCTGGGCGCCGCTGGCCGACGACCCGACGCTGCGCGCCGTGCGGACGCCGGCGGGGTGGCGGCTGGACGTGCCGGCGGACCGCTGAGGGCGCCGAGGGCGCCGAGCGTGCCGAGCGCGCCGACCAACCGCCGAGCCGGCCCGATCGGCCTGTTCCCGAGCGCGAGGGCGCATGCGGGCACGCGAGCACCCGGGCGCGCTTAAGAATCCCTGAAGGTGGCGCGGGACGGCCTCGCCTATGCTCGCGGCCATGGAACTTTCTGCCCCGCCGACGGCGCGCATCCTGCTGATCGAGGACGACGAGCGCCTGGCGCTGCTCGTCGCCGACGCGCTGCGCAAGGCCCATTACGCCGTGACCCTCTGCGGCGACGGCCTGGCCGGCGAGGCGCTGATGCGCCAGGAACCCTTCGACCTGGTGCTGCTGGACGGCCACCTGCCGGGCAAGGACGGCTTCGACGTGCTGCGCGACACGCGCCGCGACTTCGCCGGCCGCATCGTGATGCTGACCGCGCGCGACGACGACATCGACCAGGTGCTCGGCCTGGAGGGCGGCGCGGACGACTACATCGCCAAGCCGGTGGCGCCGCGGGTGTTGCTGGCGCGGCTCAAGGCGCTGCTGCGCCGCGACGCGCTGCCCGCGGCGCACCCGGTCGGCGAGGCGCTGCACTTCGGCCCGCTGACGCTGCTGCCGCAGTCGCGCGAGCTGCGCCTGAACGGCGAGACCGTCCCGCTGACGACGGCCGAGTACGAGCTGCTGAACTTCCTGGCGCAACGCGCCGGCCAGGTCGTCAGCCGCGACGACATCATGCAGGGCCTGCGCGGGCTGGAGTTCGACGGCCTGGACCGCGCGATCGACGCGCGCATCTCGCGGCTGCGCAAGAAGATCGGCGACGACGCGCAGGCGCCGGTGCGGATCAAGACGGTGCGCGGCCAGGGCTACCTCTTCGCGATCGACTGATGGCCGCCGAGCTCTCGCTGCGCGCCTCGCTGCTGCGGATGGCGCTGGGCCTCGGGCTGGCGGTGCTGGCGCTGATCCTGCTGGTCGAGGGGCTGGTGCTGATCGGCGCGTCCGAGGTCACCAACGACTACGTCCGCAACTTCATGCGCGGCACGGTGGACCTGCTGGTGCGCGACCTCGCGCCGCTGGACCCGTCGGCGCGGCGCGAGCGGGTGCAGCAGCTCGACGCGCAGTTCGACTACCCGGTGCGGCTGATCCGCACCGACCTCGCGCAGCTCAGCGCCGAGCAGCGCCGCAAGCTGGGCCGCGGCGAGGTGCTGGTCACCGGCTTCAACCGCCGCATCTACGCCGCGCTGCCGGGCGAGCCCGACCAGCTGCTGCTGCTCGGGCCGCTCGATTCGAAGCGGGCCGGCGAGCTGCCGAAGGAGCTCGCCGCGCAACTGGGCGTGGCGGTGGTGATCGCGCTGGCGGTGGCGCTGATCGCGTGGTGGCAGCTGCGGCCGCTGTGGCGCGACCTCCGTGGGTTGCAGCGCGCGGCCGAACGGCTGAGCGCCGGCCGCCTCGACACCGAGCTGCCGCCGCTCAAGAGCCGGCTGTTCGCGCCGGTGGCGGCGGCGACGCGCGCGATGCTGGAGCGGCTGGCCGCCGCGATGGCCACGCAGCGCGAGCTGACCGGCGCGGTGTCGCATGAGCTGCGCACGCCGCTGGCGCGGTTGCGCTTCGCCGTCGACGCGCTGGTCGACGAGGACGACCGCGACGCGCGCGAGCAGGCGGTGATGGCCTGCGAGCGTGACATCGCCGAGCTCGACGAGCTGATCGACGCCAGCCTGACGCTGGCGCGGCTCGACATGGGCGCGTTGCAGCCGCACGTGGTCGAGGGCGACCTCGGCGACATGCTGGCGCGCGAGGCGGCGTCGCTGGCGCCGCTGCTGGACGGCAAGGGCCTGGACACGGACCTGCGGCTGCCCGACGCGTTGCCCTTCGACGAACGGCTGCTGCCCTACGCGGTGCGCAACGGCCTGCGCAACGCGGCGCGCTACGCGAAGGCGCGCATCCTGCTGACCGCGTGGGTGGAGGCGGGCCAGCTCTGGCTCGCGATCGACGACGACGGCGAAGGCGTGCTGCCCGCGTTGCGCGAGGCGGCCTTCGAGCCCTTCAAGCGCCTGGAGCGCAAGGGCCGCGGGACGCGAGGCTTCGGCCTGGGGCTCGCGATCGTGCGGCACGTCGCGCACGCGCATGGCGGCAACGCGCGCCTGGGCGAGGCGCCGCGGCTGGGCGGCGCGCGGCTGCTGCTGCACTGGCCGGTGACGAAGGCCTGACGGCCGCCGGCGCGTGCGCTGGCCGCCCCGCGTGAAGCTTCGTCAAGGCGCAGGGCGCACGCTGTCATAGACCGTCACAGAAGCGCCCCACTCGGTCCACAGACAGCGGGTGATCGAATTCTCAGAATTGGTTCCATGTCGAACGAGCCTGGCGGATGTCCAAGGCAACCCCGGACGACATCGATCAACAGCTCTGAAGGAGTTTCGAATGAACCGCAACAACAACAACACCCGCACTTCGATCAACGGCAAGAAGGCCGGCCTGCTGGGCGCCGCCGCGCTGGCGCTGACGCTGGGCGTCGGTGTCGCGCACGCCGATCCGGTGACGCCGTATTACATCGGCGGTGACGTCGGCAAGACCACGCAGCGCGTGGACGGCAACTCGCAGAAGCGCACCAGCGACAGCTACAGCATCTTCGGCGGCTACAAGTTCAACGAGAACTTCGCGGTCGAGGCGGCCTACACCGACCTGGGCAAGGTCGACTTCGGCGGCGTGACCGCGAAGAACAAGGTGTACTCGCTGGACGGCATCGCCCGCGCGCCGCTGGGCGCCGGCTTCGGCGTGTACGGCAAGGTCGGCGTGGCGTACGCCCAGCGCGACTTCAGCAACGGCCTGGGCGACAAGGACAAGACCGGCCTGAAGCTGGGTGTCGGTGTCGACTACGCGCTGACGAAGAACGTCTCGCTGCGCGCCGAGGCGACCCGCTTCAACAACATGCCGCAGGCCAATGGCTTCGACAAGAAGGACGACCGCCTGAGCCTGGGCGTGGCCTACCAGTTCTGATCGACCGGCGAGCGATCGCCGACCACCGGTTACCGATGCCGATTCCCCCCGGCATCGGCGCCTTCCGGGGCTGCTCCTGAGCGACACCCCGATCCCCCGATACCCGGAAGGTGCCAGGGCAGTGCAGCGATGCACTGCCCTTTTTTCATGGACGCCGGAGCTCCGCCGGCGATCACGACGGCCGCGCCGACGGGCGCGGCCGCTCGATCAGATCTTCTTCGCCAGCGCCTCGGCCTTGCCGGTGTAGTTCCCTGGCGTCATCGCCAGCAGGCGCTGCTTCTCGGCCTCGGGCAGCTCCAGGCCCTGGATGAACTGCTGGATCGACTCGCGCGTGATCGTCTTGCCGCGGGTCAGTTCCTTCAGCCGCTCGTACGGGTTGGGCAGCGCGTAGCGGCGCATCACCGTCTGGATCGGCTCGGCCAGCACTTCCCACGACGCGTCCAGGTCCGCGTCCAGCGCCGCCTGGTTGAGCTCGAGCTTGTCCAGCCCCTTGCTCAGCGAGTCGTAGCCCAGCAGCGCGTAGCCCAGCGCCACGCCCATGTTGCGCAGCACCGTCGAGTCCGTCAGGTCGCGCTGCCAGCGCGAGATCGGCAGCTTCTGGCTCAGGTGCGTCAGCACCGCGTTGGCCAGGCCGAAGTTGCCCTCGGCGTTCTCGAAGTCGATCGGGTTGACCTTGTGCGGCATCGTCGACGAGCCGATCTCGCCCGCCTTCGTCCGCTGCTTGAAGTAGCCCAGCGACACGTAGCCCCACACGTCGCGCGACCAGTCCACCAGGATGGTGTTGGCGCGGGTCACGGCGTCGAACAGCTCGGCCATGTAGTCGTGCGGCTCGATCTGGATCGTGTACGGGTTGAAGGTCAGGCCCAGCTGCTTTTCGATCACCGCCTGGCTGAAGGCCTCCCAGTCCGTCTCCGGATAGGCCGACAGGTGCGCGTTGTAGTTGCCCACCGCGCCATTCATCTTGGCCAGCAGCTTGACCTCGGCGATCACCGCGCGCGCGCGGCGCAGGCGCGCCACCACGTTGGCGATCTCCTTGCCCACCGTCGTCGGGCTGGCGGTCTGGCCGTGCGTGCGGCTCAGCATCGGGTTGGCGGCCATCGCCTGCGCCATCGCGGCCAGTTTGTCGATCACCCGGTCCAGCGCCGGCAGGATCACCTGCTCGCGCGCGGCCTTGAGCATCAGGCCGTGGCTGGTGTTGTTGATGTCCTCGCTGGTGCAGGCGAAGTGCACGAACTCGCCGGCGCCCTCCAGCTCCGCCTTGCCGGCGAACTGCTGCTTGATCCAGTACTCCACCGCCTTGACGTCGTGGTTCGTCGTCTTCTCGATGTCCTTGATCGCCTGCGCGTCGGCCTCGGAGAAATTCGCCGCCAGCGCCCGCAGGAACTCGCGCGACGCGGCCGACAAGGGCTTGAACTCCGCCAGGCCGGCGTCGGACAACGCGATGAACCACTCGATCTCGACCTGCACGCGGCGGTGCATCAGGCCAAACTCCGACAGCAGCGGACGCAGCGCGGCCATGCGCGACGCATAGCGGCCATCCAGGGGCGACAGGGCGGTGAGGGCGGAGAGATTCATGGCGCGCGGCGGCCGGGCGGACCGGCCGGACAGGGATTGGGGCAAACCCGGGATTCTACAGAGGGGCCTCCCGGCGCCCGCGCACCGCGACCGCGTGTGACCTTGCTCCTCGCGTGCGTCACATCGCTGCCGTCACAATGGCGCCCGCATTCCACCAACCCGTCCGGCCCATGCCGCCGGCGAATGCATCCGATGAATGACTCGATGAGGATGGCATGAGGGAGAACACGATCCGCCGCACCGCAGCCTGGGCCGCGGCCATCGCCTTGCCGCTGGGCCTGCTGGCCGGCTGCGGCAAGTCCACCGAGGCGCCGAAGCCGCTCGCGCCGCTCCAGGCCGCGTCGGCCAGCCCGGCCGTCGCCGCCACGCTGCGCCAGCAGAGCGACGACGTGCTCGCCCGCTACCGCCAGATGATCGTGCTGATGGACGGCGAGGCCGCCCTCAAGCCCACCGAGCGCGACGCCGTGCGCGCCGTCGGCCAGCTGCTGTTCCACGACATGCAGGACAGCATCCGTGCGCTCGAGGACACCGCCGCGAAGAGCACCGACCCCGCCGGCCTGGCCGCGCTGGCCGAATTGCTCGACCGCGTCGAGCAGGAACCGTCGTGGTTCGACGCCGACCGGCTCGCCTTCAAGGAATTCCTGACGCAGCTGTCGCAGCAGTTCTCGACCTCGCAGAGCATCGCCGGGCTCAAGCTGGCCAAGCGCGCCGGCGAGGACCTGGCCGTGCTGGCTGAGATCGAGAACGCCTACGAGCAGGAATTGCGCGACACCTTCGGCCGCTTCGTGCAGCGCGGCATCGTGCCCAAGCGCGAGAAGTGGACCGACTACGTCGCCAAGCTCAAGAAGCTCTACACCCGCGAGGGCATCCTCAAGGACTACGCGACCATCCTGCCGGACCTGAGCGCGCGGCCCAGCGTCGTCGACACGCCCGAGGCCGGACCCGCGACCGCGCCGGCGACGGCCGCCGCGACCCGCGGCCCGAGCAAGGAGGAACGCGAGTACTTCGGCCGCCAGCTGCCGCCCAAGACGGTGCTGCTGACCTTCGACGACGGCCCGCATCCGCGCTACACCGACGAGATCCTGGAGATCCTCAAGCGCTACCAGGCGCCGGCCGTGTTCTTCGAGCTGGGCCGCAACCTCGGCAGCGTCGACGCCAACGGCAAGGTCAAGCCGGGCGCCGGCAGCGAGGTCGCCAAGCGCGTGCTCGCCGCCGGCCATCCGATCGCCAACCACAGCTTCAGCCACGGCGTGATGTCGAAGTTCGAGCTCGACAAGGTCCGCCAGGAAGCGAGCTCGACCGAGGCGCTGCTCGACGCCGCCGGCCGTGACGGCCAGGCGCTGTTTCGCTTTCCCTACGGCGCGCGCAACGACGCGGCGCTCGGCGCGATCGAGGCGCTCAAGCTGCGCTCGATGATGTGGAACGTGGACTCGCTGGACTGGTCCGACCCGATCCCGAAGTCGATCGCGGCGCGGGTGCTGGGCGAGCTCGGCAAGCAGCAGCGCGGCATCGTGCTGTTCCATGACATCCACGCCCGCACCGTCGAGGCGCTGCCGCTGGTGCTGGACCAGCTCAAGGCCGAGGGCTACAAGTTCGCCGCCTGGAAGGACGGCAAGATCGTGCCGGTCGACGCGCCCGCAGCGGACACCGCGCCGGACCTCGCCGGCGCCAACCTCTATCGCGACAGCTATGCGCTGGTGATCGGCATCGACCAGTACAAGACCTGGCCGCGGCTGCAGCACGCGGTGCGCGACGCGCGCGCGATCCAGGAGACGCTGCAGACGCAATTCGGCTTCCGGCCGGAGAACGTCACCACGCTGACCGACGCCGAGGCGACCCGCGCCAACATCCTGCGCGCGCTCAATGCGATGGCGCGCCGCGGCGGCGACGGCGCGAAGGTCAAGCGCGACGACCGCGTGTTCGTGTTCTTCGCCGGTCACGGCAGCACCCGCAAGCTGCCCAGCGGCCGCGATGTCGGCTACATCATCCCGGTGGACGCCGGCACCGACGACCTGCAGACCGATGCGATCGCGATGCCGCAGTTGCAGGAACTCGGCGAGGCGCTGCCCGCCAAGCATGCGTTCTTCGTGATCGACGCCTGCTACTCGGGCCTCGGCCTGACGCGCGGCGGCGCGCCGGGCGGCAGCGCCAACTTCGTGCGCGACAACGCCAAGCGGCTGGGCCGCCAGATGATGACGGCCGGCGGCGCCGACCAGCAGGTCGCCGACGACGGCCCCGGCGGCCACTCGGTGTTCACGTGGACGCTGCTGCAGGCGCTCTCCGGGAAGGCCGACCTCAACGGCGACGGGCTGATCACCGCGACGGAGCTGGCCGCTTACGTGGCGCCGGCCGTGTCGTCGATCGCGCACCAGACGCCGGCCTTCGGCAGCCTGCCGGGCAGCGAGGGCGGCGAGTTCATCTTCGAGCTCGCCTCCGCGCAGGAACAGGCGCTGAGCGGCGACAGCAACCAGCTCGACGCCAAGGCCAGCGCGCTGGCCAAGCAGGCCGACGACGCCCGCAACGCGCAGCTGCAGCCGGTGGCTCAAGCCTCCGCGCCCAGCGGCGGCGCGCCCGGCACGCCGGCGAGCGCGACGGCGGTCCAAATCACCCTCAAGGGCCTGGACGGCAGCGACACCGCGATCGCCACCAGCGCCGCGCCGGCGCCGATCAGCGCCCGCGTCGCGGCGCAGCGCGCCAACGACCGCGGCCTGCAGCTCTACAAGGAACGCCGCTACGACGAGGCCGAGGCCGCCTTCACCGAGGCGCTCAAGCTGCAACCCAAGTTCGCGCTGGCCGCCAACAACCTGGGCTTCATCTACTACAAGCGCGACAAGCCGGCCGAGGCCGCCCGCTGGTACCGCAAGGCCATCGAGATGGACGGCAGCCGCGCGCTGGCGCACCTGAACCTCGGCGATGCGCTGCTGCGCGCAGGCGACGACGCGGGCGCGCAGGCGGCCTACCGCGCCTTCATCGAGCTCTCGCCCAAGCACCCGCGCAGCGCGGAGCTCAAGGCCTGGGTCGAGCATCCGGACAGCGCGAAGAAGCCGGAACCGTCGCGCTGAGCCTTCGGTCGGCCACGCCCGCGCCAAGCCCGGCGCGGGTACCGGCGCGAGGGCCGGCGGCAGGCGGGTTGTCCCCGATGTCGGGGGCGCCCGCTTGCTGCTTAATCCGGCCTTTTCCGCTCGGTTGACGACTGGTTACCGCTCCGCTCGATGCTTTCCCTGGCCTCCGATGGCGCCGCACCGCGCCTGATCCGCGTGCATCAGATCGACCCCCTCGCCTGGGCCCCGTTGCTCGCGGCCAGCGAGAACGAAGGCTGGCAAATGCTCCGCCGTCTGATGGACGAATGGCGCACCGGCGCCAATCGCTACGAACAACCCGGAGAATCACTCTGGGCCTGGTTCGATACCCACGGCCAAGCCATCGCCGTCGGCGGACTCAACGTCGAACCTCCCCCCGGACGAACCGGCACCGCACGCATGCGGCGCTTCTACGTTCATCCGGAGTGGCGCAAGCACGGCTTGGCCAAACGCCTCGTCAACGCGGTGCTCGCCAGCGCGCAAGGCCACTTCCACCGCCTCCACGTGAATTGCGAAAGCACGGAGTCCGCCACCTTTTGGACCCGGTGCGGCTTCGCCCCCGTCGAGACGCTCGGGGAACCAGCGGCACGACCTGCCCGCTACACCCACGTGCGGTTGCTGCCGCAGTTCGTGGCGGTTTGAGGAGCCTTCCCCCTCCTTCTTTGACTCCGCCACGTCGGCACAAGCCGGGGCAGCGTCCGCTCATACGTCTCGCAGGCTCCACAAATCGCGGCCACCGCCCCGGCTTGTGCCGACTCGAACCGAGGACTTCCGCTCCATCGCGCTAAGCCGGACCGGGACTTCCGCTCAACTGCGCTAACCCGGATCGAGGACTTCGGCTCCGTGCGCTGACTCGGACCGTGGTCCGCTCAGGTCTTGGGCCAGTGGGTGGCGCAGACCTCGGCGACCTGCGGAAGCGCCTCGATGCGCTGCAGCAGCGCGAAGAACTCGGGGCGCTTGGCTTCGAGATGCTTTCTCGATCCAGACCACTTCGACACGATCACCGCCATCGCGTCGAGCGCCCCCGGCGCCTCGCCACTCAACCAGGGACGGCCCGGGAACATGTCCGCGAACACCTCCCAGTGCCGGTGCAACCGGTCCTTCGTGCCCGCGATGATTGCGTCGTGATCCGCCTTCTCGACACTCGTCGTGTAGCGGGCCGGATAGTCAATGACGCTGATGCAGCTGTAGCAGTTCGCCGCGATGTAGACGAGCCCTCGCAGGATCTGGTCCCGCTGCCGCTCGTCGCCAGCGAGCAACCCGGCCGCCGGAAAACGCAGCCCCAGATGCATCAGGATCGCGCCGCTTTCCGTCAGCACTTCGCCCTCGGGCGTGCGCAGCGTCGGGATCTGCATCAGCGGATTGAGCGCCCGCAGCGCGGCCTGCTCCGAGGCGTCCTCCCACGACGACGCATGCACCGTCCGGTAGTCCCGGCCGCACCAGCGCAAGCCGATCTCCACGATCGCCGACCCCGAACCCCGGGTGCCGTACAGGACATAACCACCATCGGAAGCCGTGCTGGACGCCGTCATCGCGAACTCCGCTGAGAGGGAGCGGCGAGTGTAGGAGCCGCTTCCCGCGGCCGCGAAACCCGCGCGCCGCGCAGGGCCGTGTTCGCCGCGCGATCAGCGCTCGAAGAAGCGCATCCGTTCCTCGTCGGCCGGGTGCGAGCTGAACGCGATCCGCAGCATCTCGCCGGCGCCGACGGTCGCCGCCTCGCGGACGTCGCGACCGAGGCCCTTGGGCTCGGACGCCGCGGCCTGCTTCGCCGCGACCTCGCGATCGTGGCGCCAGTCGTTCAGGCGCTCGAACAGCGTCAGCATCGCCCGCGGCGAGCGTCCGCTGTCGATCAGCAGCTGCCGGGCCTGCGCGTCCGCGGCCCGCTCGAAGTCGCGCGAGTAGCTGGCATTCATCAGCAGCGTCGGCGCGCCGGCCAGCAGGCTGGAGAAGTCGCCGATGGCGAACCCCAGCAGCGTGCCCACCAGGCTCGCGCGCATCATCAGCCGCATGCCGTGCTGCTCGCGGACATGGCCCAGTTCATGGGCCAGCACGCCCAGCACCGCGTCGGGCTGGTCGCCGAGCAGCTTCAGCAGTTCGTCGGTGACCACGATGTGGCCGCCGGGCAGCGCGAAGGCGTTCGGCCCGAGCCGTCTGCCGGTGTCGCGGAAATGGAGCTGGTAGGGGGTCGGCGTGCCGGGCTGGCTGGCCACCATGGCGGCGAAGCGTTCGCGCCAGGCGCGCTGCTCCGCCGCGGGAATCTGGCTCGGCTTGAGCAGGAAGCCCTCGAGCTGATCCATGGCCTCGTCGCCGATCTTCTGCTCGATCGACGCGGGCACGTTGCGCGCGACGACATCGGCCGCGACGGGGACGCCCCAGCGCCAGGTCGCCGCGGCCACGAGCACCACCGCCAGCAGCGCGACCGCGGTGTGCTTCCAGCTGGAGAACCACCGGACCGCCAGGCCCGTGCCGAGCCCGCGGCCGCCGGTCGAGGCCTGCGCCCAGTCGTCCCAGGCCCCCGCGTCCTGCGTCGTGAGCACGCCGCCGTCGGGCAGTTGCGCCTGGCGCTGGCCGTGCCGGGTGCGCTCGGGCCAGACCACGCGACGCACCGGATAGCGGCGCTCGACGGCATCCAGCTCCTGGTCGTGCACCACCAGGTGGTCGTGCTCGAGCCACAGCCGGACCGGCCGCGCGCGGGCGCTGCGGCCGTCGAAGTAGTCCGCCCGCAGCGTCGGCGCGTCCGTCGGTCCCGCCATCACAGGCCCATGTCGATGCCGAAGAAGTCGCCGGCGAATTCGCCCGCGGCATCGGGCTGGTCGGAGGCCTGGCTGGCCACCCAGGCCTCGGCGTCGCCATCCATCGTCAGGCTGACCGCCTCCAGGCGCAGGCGCGTCGTGTGGACGACGGCGAAGGGCCGGTACAGGCCGAGCGTGATCGCGGTCAGCAGCCAGTTCTTGCAGGTCAGCCAGGCCAACGGACGCACGTGCAACTGGCTAGTGAAGCTCAGGTCCTGCGAGGTGGTCGCGTTCCACAGCAGGTTCTGGAACCGGGCGGTGAAGAAGGGCCCGACGATCGCGAAGTAGAGGATGTAGCCGAGTCCGCCGATGCTGATGGCCACGATGCCCGCCACGAGCTTGGAATGGAACGCCCCGGCCACCGCCATGCCGGCGATCATGATCAGACCGGTCGCGACCGAGAGCGCCAGCGACAGCCCGAACGCCTTCAGGCACAGCCAGTACACCGAGCCGGCGGACAGCGACACCTCGCCCTGCTGGCCGGCGATGCGGTAGCCGCGGTGCTGGTAGCGCTTGACCATCGTGATGATCCAGGGCGCGCACAGCGCGGCCACCAGCATGGCGGCCAGGACGGTCATCTCGACGGCGCCGAAGCGCGGACGGCCGTCCTCGCCGATGCCGCTCGGGCCGCCGATCGCCTGGGCGGCCAGGATCGTGCCGGACATGATCCACAGCGGCAGGAAGGCGGCGTACGCGCCCTTGAGCGAACCGCCGAAGCCCAGCCGCAGGCCGCGCCAGGCGGTGTTGCCGAGCCGGAACTGCAGGCCGGCGCGCCACAGCGCGGGCCAGATCAGCGCCAGGATGCCGAAGGCCACCAGGCCGGCCAGCGGCGAGAAATGGCCCGCCAGCGAGTACGTGCCGGTCAGCACCATCAGCAGCACATGGCCGCGGAACATCTTCCAGGGGTCGCCGTGGAAGCTCAGCGCATGGCCGTCGACCAGCGTGTTGGCGTAGAAGTAGCGGATGCGCCGCGCCTTGGCGAACGGCCAGTACAGCGTGGCCGTGACGATCGTCAGCAGCAGGTTGACGATCCAGATCCGGAAGTACTCGCTGCCCGATCCGGTGAAGCGGATGTCGAGCTTGCGCTTGCGGAACTCCGAATGCGGCCACCCGGTCAGACCACCGGTCGCCGCGGCTTCCTCGTGCTGTTGCATGGATTCCCTCTCTCTGAACTTTCTTGAAGCGCCTCGTGGGGCGCCAGGTCGCTCTTGACGAGCTTGTGTGTATGTCCGCGGTCGCGAGCGTTCGACATGGAGATGTCGACGCCGGCCGCAGCCCCGCTCCTCGGCAGGGCGGGCGAGAGTGTGCGTCACCGGCGCAGGGGACGGCAATACACCCAAATGAGGGCGGCGCCGGCGTTGCGTCCGGGAGTCAGCCCGGGGAGGCGACTCGCTAGAATCCGCCGACACCATGAAGCTCATCGGATCCCTCACCAGCCCCTACGTCCGCAAGGTCCGCGTCGTCATGGCGGAAAAGAAGCTCGACTACCAGTTCGAGTTGGAAGACGTCTGGGGCAGCGACAACATCCTCAAGATGAACCCGCTCGGCAAGGTGCCGTGCCTGGTCATGGAGGGGCAGGATTCGATCACCGGCGCGATGTTCGATTCGCGCGTCATCGTCGAATACGTCGACACGCTGTCGCCGGTCGGCCGCCTGATCCCGGACCGCGGCCGCGAACGCTGCGAGGTCCGCACCTGGGAAGCGCTGGCCGACGGGATGATCGACGCCTGCGTCGCCGCCCGCCTGGAGCACACCTGGTCCGGCCGCGCGCCAGGCGAACGCAGCGAGGCCTGGGCGCAACGCCAGATGACCAAGGTCCATGCGTCGCTGCAGGCCATGGGCCTGGGCCTGGGCGAGCGCAACTGGTGCTCCGGCAACCACTTCACGCTGGCCGACGTCGCCCTGGGCTGCGCGCTCGGTTACCTGGATTTCCGTTTCCCGCAGATCGACTGGCGCGCCGCGCATCCCAACCTCGCCCGGCACTTCGAGAAGCTCATGACCCGCCAGAGCTTCCAGGACACGCTGCCGCCTTCGAACGCCTGACGGCCGCGCGCCGGCTCCCCCGCCCATGACGCCCGGCCCCGCGCCGGGCGTCGCGTTTCCCACCGATGGGCGAATCGCCGCTGACTTCCCGCCCGCCGCCCGGACTGGGCCCACAATCGCCGGATCCGGCTCGAGATCCGAGCCGGCCTGACATTCCGTTGACGGATCCCGGGAGGATTGGATGGGTGTGAAGCGAGCGTTGGCGCCGATCGGGCGCTTCTTCGGCCGGCTGTGGTGGTTCCTGGACGGCACGCGGCGGGCAGTGTTCACGCTGCTGTTCTGGCTGATCGTGATCGGCCTGGTCTGGGCCGCGACCCGCGGCGGCAAGCCGCTGCAGGACAAGACCACGCTGGTGCTGGACATTCAGGGCGAGGTGGTCGAGCAGTTCTCCGGCTCCCCGCGCGACCAGGCGATCGCGCAGATCAAGGGCGAGAACCGCGCCCAGACCCGGCTGCGCGACATCGTGCGCGCGCTCGACGCCGCGGCCAAGGACGACAAGATCGTGCAGGTGCTGGTCGACCTCGACCAGATGGGCTCGGCCACGCCGGCCGCGCTGCACGAGATCGAGGCCGCGCTGACCCGCTTCAAGGCGAGCAAGAAGCCGGTCGTGGCCTACGGCAACGCCTACGACCAGCGCGGCTACTACCTCGCCGCGCAGGCCACCGAGGTCTACGTCCACCCGATGGGCGGCGTGATGATCGAGGGCTACGGCCGCTACCGCAACTACTACAAGGACGCGCTGGACCGCCTGGGCATCGCGCCCAACGTGATGCGGGTCGGCACCTACAAGAACGCGGTCGAACCCTACTTCGCCAACGGCCCGTCCAAGGCGACGCTGGAAGCCGAGGGCTACCTCTACGACGAGCTGTGGGCCCGCTACCAGGCCAGCGTCGAGGCCGCGCGCAAGCTGCCCAAGGGCGCGATCCAACGCGCCATCGACGAGTTGCCGCAGCGGCTGCAGGCGGTCGGCGGCGATCCCGGCAAGTTCGTGCTGGCCGAGAAGCTGGTCGACGGCCTGAAGACGCAGGACGAGGTCGAGACGCTGCTCGAGAAGCGCGGCGCGAAGGACGAGAAGCACCTGCGCCGCATCGGCCTGGGCGCCTACGTCGCGCAACTGCCGGCCAAGCTGCCCAAGCCCGAGGGCCAGGTCGGCATCCTCGTGGCCGAGGGCGAGATCGTGGACGGCAGCGCCGGCCCGGGCAAGATCGGCGGCGAGTCGATGTCCAAGCTGATCCGCCAGGCCCGCGAGGACGACAAGGTCAAGGCCATCGTGCTGCGCGTGAATTCGCCGGGCGGCAGCGCCTTCGCGTCGGAACTGGTGCGCCGCGAGCTCGAGGTGACGCGCGCGGTCGGCAAGCCGGTCGTGATCTCGATGGGCGGCGTGGCCGCGTCGGGCGGCTACTGGATCTCGATGTCCTCCGACGAGGTGATCGCCGATCCGTCCACGATCACCGGCTCGATCGGCGTGTTCGGCATGCTGCCCACCGGCGAGAAGCTGATGGACAAGCTCTCGATCCACACCGGCGGCTACACGACGACCTGGCTGGCCAACAGCTATGACCCGCGTCGCCCGCTGGACCCGCGGCTGGCGCAGGTGGTGCAGTCGTCCATCGAGCACATCTACGCCGACTTCACCGGCAAGGCCGCGCAGGCGCGCAAGAAGACGCCGCAGCAGATCGACGCCGTCGGCCAGGGCCGGGTGTGGACCGGCGCGCAGGCGCTGGAGCGCGGCCTGGTCGACCGCAACGGCCTGCTGGCCGACGCGGTCGCCAGCGCGGCCAAGCGCGCCAAGCTCGGCGACGACCCGACGGTGCGCTACGTCGAGCCGGAGCGCAGCACCGTCGACCGCCTGCTGACCAGCGTCGGCGACGCGGCCGCGCCGTCGCTGCGCGGCATGGTGATGCAGGCGATGGGCGGCTTCCCCGCGATCCCCGAACCGCTGCGCGAGGCGCAGGTCGACATGACCTGGCTGGCCGAGCAGGCGAAGGCGGGCCCGGCCGGCGCCAAGCCGCCGGTGAGAGCGATCGTGCACTGCCTCTGCACGGCCCCCTGACGGGGGAGCGGGCGGGGGCCCCTATACTCCCGCCCCACGGCGCCGATTTGTCCGGCTTGCGGGCGCCCAAGAAATGCAGCTAAAGAGGGACACCCGATCCACGTGATCGAGACCCGGTGTTCCGCTTCAAGCAGCGGCGCCGGGTTTTGCTTTTTGGGGTGTTCCATGGGATCTGTCGGTGACGTCACACCGCAGCGGCTGTTGTTCGACGAGCCGCTGACACTGCGCAGCGGCGCGCGCCTGGCCGGATACGAGTTGATGGTCGAGACCTACGGCCGGCTCAACGAGGACAAGTCCAACGCGGTGCTGGTCTGCCACGCGCTCAACGCCAGCCACCATGTCGCCGGCACGCACGCGGGCGTCGAGAAGAGCGAAGGCTGGTGGGACAACCTGGTCGGCCCGGGCAAGCCGCTGGACACGGACCGCTTCTTCGTCATCGGCATCAACAACCTGGGCTCGTGCTTCGGTTCGACCGGACCGATGCATCCGAACCCCGCGACCGGCCGCGTCTACGGCGCGGACTTCCCGGTGGTGACGGTGCACGACTGGGTCGACGCGCAGGCGCGGGTGCTGGACCGATTCGGCATCCAGCAGCTGGCGGCGGTGCTGGGCGGCTCGCTGGGCGGGATGCAGGCGCTGGACTGGTCGCTGCGGTATCCGGCGCGGATGCGCCACTGCGTCGCGGTCGCGACCGCGCCCAACCTGTCGGCGCAGAACATCGCCTTCAACGAGGTCGCCCGCCGCGCGATCATCACAGACCCCGAGTTCCACGACGGCCACTTCTACGAGCACGGCGTCGTGCCCCGCCGCGGCCTGCGCGTGGCGCGGATGATCGGCCACATCACCTACCTCAGCGACGACGTGATGGAGGAGAAGTTCGGCCGCCAGATGCGCGCGGCGGAGCTGGGCTACTCGACCTCGGACATCGAGTTCCAGATCGAGAGCTACCTGCGCTACCAGGGCGACAAGTTCAGCGAGTACTTCGACGCCAACACCTACCTGCTGATCACGCGGGCGCTGGACTACTTCGACCCGGCGCGCGATCACGGCGGCGACCTGAGCCGCACCTTCGCCACGGCGCTGTGCAAGTACCTGGTGGTGAGCTTCACGACCGACTGGCGCTTCTCGCCGGCGCGCTCGCGCGAGATCGTCAAGGCGCTGCTGGACAACAAGCGCGACGTCTCCTACGCCGAGATCGACGCGCCGCACGGCCACGACGCGTTCCTGCTGGAGGACCCGCGGTATCACGGCGTGCTGCGCGCCTACTTCGACCGGATCGCCAAGGAGCATGAACACGCGCTGCCGGGCGCCGCGACGGCGCCGGTGTCGCATCGGTTGGCGGGGGTGGCGGTATGAGCGACCGGGCGGTGATGGACATGATCGCGGAACTCGTTCCAGCCGGTTCGCGCGTGCTGGACCTGGGCTGCGGCACCGGCGAGCTGCTGGCGCACCTGCAAACGACCAAGGGCTGCACCGGCTATGGCGTGGAGCTCGACGACGCGAACGTGCTGGCCTGCGCGCAGCGCGGCGTCAACGTGATCCAGCTGAACCTGGAAGAGGGCCTGGCGATCTTCGAGGACCAGAGCTTCGACGTCGTGCTGCAGCTCGAGACGCTGCAGAACCTGCGCAACACCGAGGCGATGCTGCGCGAGACGGCGCGCGTCGGCCGCGTGGGCATCGTGAGCTTCCCGAACTTCGCGCACTGGCCGAACCGGCTGCAGGTGCTGGCGGGCCGGATGCCGGTGACGCGGGTGCTGCCGTACCAGTGGTACGACACGCCCAACATCCGCGTCGGCACCTATGCCGACTTCCAGATCCTGGCGCGCAAATGCGGGCTGCGGGTGCGCGACAGCTTCGGCGTGCAGGACGGCCGGCAGGTCCGCGTGCTGCCCAACCTGATGGCCAGCATGGCGGTGTTCAAGTTCGATCGGGACTGATCGTGCGGGCCCGCGGCAAGGACAGCCGCGGAGACGATCCAGCGACGGCGGAGAGTGCGATGGCGAGGACGCTCAGTCCTCGTAGCGCCCCAGCCGCACCATGGTCTGGCCCGCTTGCCCGGCGCGGCGCGACGGCATGATCAGCACGCAGTCGTCGTGCGGCGTGGTCCAGCGGCGCTCGCCGTCCTCGGCCAGCGGCGTGCCGGCCGCGGGCACCACCATCAGGTGATGCGTCGGCAGCACGAAGCGGAAGTGCGGCGACGCCGCGGTCACCCCTTCGCCGACGCGCACCAGCCGCTGCCGCGCCGGCGCCGGCACGCGGCCTTGCGCCGCGGCCCAGTCCGCGTCCACCATGCCGAGCTCGCGCAGGAAGCGCAGCGTCACGTCGATCGCCATGTCGGCGCTCGCCCGGTCCCAGTGCGCGCCGCACTCGACCAGCACCGCCTGCCGCGCGCTCGCCGGATCGGCGAAGCCGCCCCGGTCGATCATCCGCAGCCCCGCCGCATGGCCGGTGTCCACCAGCAGCGTCGCCGGCTGCCCGAGCGCGCGCGCCAGCGCCACGCTCTTGTCGGTCTGGCCGCAGATGGTCAGCGCCGGCGCGCCGGGCTCCTGCATCGAGTGCAGGTCCAGCAGCACGTCCGCCGCGTCGACGAAGGGCGCCAGCTCGCGCGCCCGTCGCAGCTCGACCGAGACGCGGGACCCGCGCAGCACCGCGTCGTCCCAGATCCGGTTCATGTCCTCGTCGACGCAGCGCGACGCGAACGGCTCCAGCGCGTCGAAGCGCTCGAAGGCTTCGACATTGGCGAAGGCCAGCACCAGCCGGCCGCGGGCCGGCCGCACGCCCTGCGCCAGCAGCCAGTCCAGGGCGATCGCGCCGCACAGCTCGTTGCCGTGGATGAGCGCCACCACCATCGCCGACGGGCCCGGCAGTCCGGACTCGAGCACATGCACGAACTCGACCCCGGTGCCGGTGCCCCGCCGCCAGCGCTCGATCGGCGGCGGCTGCAGGCGGACGTCCGGATTCAGCGGCGGGAAGGACTCGAGCAGGGCAGGGGTCATCGCGGTTCAATCGTGGGGGGGCGCCACGGCTGGCGGACATGGCGGGCGATCCTACACTCCGGCCCCATGAAGACTCTGACCGGCCATGACGGCCTGCCGCTGCACTGGCGGGAATGGGGCGCCGACCTGTCGCTGCCCACGCGCGGCACCGTGCTGATCGTCCACGGCCTGGGCGAGCACATCGGCCGCTACGAGGCCGTCGCCCAGCGCCTGAACGACTGGGGCTGGCATGCCGCCGGCTTCGACCAGCGCGGCCACGGCGCCTCCGGCGGCCCGCGCGGCGACATCCCCGCCCACGACAGCCTGCTGCGGGACCTGGCCGCCGCCATCGACAGCCTGCGCGCCGACGACCGCAAGGGCCGCGGCCCGCTGATCCTGCTCGGCCACAGCATGGGCGGCGCCGTCGCGGCGCGTTTCGTCGCCGGCGCGCTCGAGGGCGCCGCCTGGTCCCGCCCGGTCGACGGCCTGGTGCTCAGCTCCCCGGCGCTCGACGCCGGCCTGTCGGCCTTCCAGCGCGGGCTGCTCGCCACCACGCTGCCGCTGGTGCCGCACCTGGCCGTCGGCAACCGGCTGAACCCGGCCTGGGTCTCGCGCAGCCCCGAGGTCGTGCAGGCCTACAAGGACGATCCGCTGGTCCACGACCGCATCACCCCGACGCTAGCGAAGATGATCGCGTCGTTCGGTCCGGAAACCCTGCCGCTGGTGCCGCGCTGGACCACGCCGACGCTGCTGATGTGGGCCGGCGCCGACCGCTGCGTCGCCCCGGCGGGCAGCGCCGCCTTCGCCGAGGCCGCCGCCGCGGGCGGCGCGGTGCAGGCGGTGGCCTTCCCGGGCCTGGCGCACGAGATCTTCAACGAGCCTGAGCGCGAACAGGTCTTCGCCCGGCTGCGTGCCTGGCTGGGCGCGCGCTCCTAGAATCGCCGGATCCCTCTCACTCGCCCGTCCGGCCGCCCCTGGCGCCGGACTTCGCCAAGGCGGCCGACCGGCCGCGCAGGAGACCCGCATGAACGCACGTGACCCGTCGTTGCCGCTGCAAGCCGATGAGATCAGCGCCCTGGGCGCCTTCGCCGAGAAGGTCTGGGACCAGGAGATCGTCCCCGCGCTGAGCGACTACATCGCCATTCCCGCCAAGAGCCCGATGTTCGATGCCGACTGGCAGGCCAACGGCTACATCGAGCGCGTCGTGCGCGACGCCGCCCAGTGGGTGGAAAGCAAGAAGATCCCCGGCCTGAAGCTCGAGGTGATCCGCCAGGAAGGCCGCACCCCGGTCATCTTCTTCGAGCTGCCCGCGACCAAGGCCGGCAACGCCGACACTGTCGTGCTGTACGGCCACCTGGACAAGCAGCCCGAGTTCAACGGCTGGCGCGCCGACCTCGGCCCGTGGACGCCGAAGTACGAGGACGGCAAGCTCTACGGCCGCGGCGGCGCCGACGACGGCTACGCGATCTACGCGTCGATCACCGCGCTGCTGGCGCTGGACCAGCAGGGCGTGCCGCGCCCGCGCTGCGTCGGCCTGATCGAGACCTGCGAGGAATCCGGCTCCTACGACCTGCCGGCCTACATCGACCTGCTCAAGCCGCGCCTGGGCAACGTGTCGCTGGTGGTATGCCTGGACTCCGGCGCCGGCGACTACGACCGGCTGTGGATGACCACGTCGCTGCGCGGCATGGTCTCGGGCGTGCTCAAGGTCGAGGTGCTGACCGAGGGCATCCACTCCGGCGACGCGTCCGGCGTGGTGCCGTCCTCGTTCCGCATCCTGCGCCAGGTGCTGGACCGGCTCGAGGACTCGAAGACCGGCCGCCTGCTGCCCGAGTCCTTCCACTGCGAGATCCCCGGCGTGCGCGTCGAGCAGGCGCAGGCCACCGCCGCGATCCTGAAGGAGGAGGTCTACAAGCGCCTGCCCTGGGCCTGCGGCGCGGACGGCGGCCCGGTGCTGCCGGTGACCAGCGACCCGGTCGAGGTGCTGCTCAACCGCACCTGGCGCCCGACGCTGTCGGTGACCGGCGTGGACGGCTTCCCCGAGCTGAAGAGCGCCGGCAACGTGCTGCGCCCGTACACCGCGTTCAAGCTGTCGCTGCGCCTGCCGCCGCTGATCGACGGCAACGAGGCCGCGCTCAAGCTCAAGGCGCTGCTCGAGGACAACGCCCCGTACAACGCCAAGGTCAGCTTCGTGCCGGACGGCCGCGCCGGCGCCTACGGCGCCACCGGCTGGAACACGCCCGAGCTGTCGAGCTGGCTGAGCCAGGCGCTGAACGAGGCCAGCGAGGCCCACTTCGGCCAGCCGGTCGGTTATGTCGGCCAGGGCGGCACGATCCCGCTGATGAGCATGCTGCAGAAGGGCTTCCCGGCGGCGCAGATGATGGTCTGCGGCGTGCTGGGTCCCAAGAGCAACGCGCACGGCCCCAACGAGTTCCTGCACGTGCCCTACGGCAAGCGCCTGACCGCCGCGGTGGCGCAGGTGATCGCCGCGCACCCCTGACGGCGGCGCCCTCGCGCGGCCCGCGGGCCGCGCCGGTCCGCTGAACGACCCACACAGGGGCGGCCCGCGACGGCGCGGCGACCGCCCGGAGGAGACGGGATGGATCAGGTCAAGGCCATGCGGGTGTTCACCCGCGTGATCGACGAGGGCAGCCTCGCCGGCGCCGCGCGGGCGCTGGACCTGGCGCCGGCCGTCGTCACGCGGCTGGTGGCGGATCTGGAGGAGCACCTCGGCGCGCGGCTGCTCAACCGCACGACGCGGCGGCTGTCGCTGACCGACGTCGGCGAGGGCTACCTGGAGCGCTGCCGTCGCATCCTCAGCGACATCGAGGAGGCCGAGGCGCTGGCCACCGCCGCCGTCAACGAGCCGCGCGGCAACCTGCGCGTGCTGATGCCGCCGGCGATCGCGATCCACCAGCTGGCGCGGCACATGGCGCGCTTCCACGCGATGTACCCGCTGGTCAGCGTCGAGCTGGTGGCGCCCGGGCCGGTGGACACGCTCGACGAGAGCTTCGACATCACCGTCATCTCGACCCGCAGCCCGCTGCAGGGCGACTTCATCGCCCGCAAGCTGGCCCGCACCGAGGTCATCATGTGCGCGGCGCCGGAGTACCTGGCTCGGCGCGGCAAGCCGCAGCACCCGTCGGAGCTCAAGCAGCACGACCTGATGCTGCCGCCGATCCACGAGCTCGCGCGCGGCGTGACCTTCGAGCGCTGCGGCGTCGACGGGCTCACCACGGAGAGCTTCTTCGCGATCCCGTCGCGGCCGGTGATGACGACCTCGTCGGTGGACACCAAGTACGCCTGCGCGCTGCACGGGCTGGGCGTGGCGGGGCTGCCGTCCTTCGTCGTCGGCGACGCGCTGATGGAGGGGGCGCTCGAGCGCGTGCTGTCGCAGTGGCGCATCTACAGCTACCAGCTGTGGGCCGCGATGCCGACCCGCAAGTTCGTGCCGGCGCGCACCCGCGCGTTCATGGACTTCCTGATCGAGGTCTTCGGCGGGAAGGACGAGGACCCGTGGCTCGCCGCCGCCGGCTGCCCGTCGTACCGCGCCGCCCAGGAACTCCTGGCCGCGCAGGCCGCGAAAGCCGCCGCCGCCGACTAGGAAGCACCTTCACCCGCGGATAAGCAAGCAGACGGTGCGCTGGCCAGGCGCCGCGCGGAGCCGGACGTCCTGTGCGGCGAGCGCGGCAACGACGCCAGCGTGACGTCCGCGCCGCTTAGCGGAGGGTGAAGCCGGTTTGGGTGAACTGCGGCTGTAGATCCTCGACGAGGCGAAGGAGCGGCGCGAGCTCCACGTACCGCGTCGCCGTCTTCACCACGTAGGCGTAGAAGCGCGGCAGGTCCTCGACGTAGTGGGGCTTGCCGTCGCGGTGCTTGAGTCGGCAGAAGATGCCCATGATCTTGAGCTGGCGCTGCAGCACCGTCCATTCCAACCGGCGCCAGAACAGGCCGAAGTCCAGCGCCATCTCATGCGGGTCCTCGCCGGTGGGATCGGCCGGGTCCGCGCCGAACAGCCCGGCCTGGCGCGCGCCTTCCCAGTAGCGCACCGCCCAGTCGAGCTCCTCGGCCTCTTCCCAGGAGATGAAGGCGTCGCGCAGCAGCGAGGCGATGTCGTAGGTGATCGGGCCCAGCACCGCGTCTTGGAAATCGAGGATGCCGGGGTTGGCGTCGCACACCATCAGGTTGCGCGGCATGTAGTCGCGGTGCATCGGCACCCGCGGCTGGGCGGCCACGTTGGTCGACAGCAGCGCCACCGTGCGGTCCCAGTAGCCCTGCTGCTTCTCGTTCCACTGCTTGCCGTGGTGGGCCTGGACGCACCAGTCGACGAAGATCTGCAGCTCCCGGCGCACGAAGGCGTCGTCGAAGGCCGGCAGCGCGCCGTCGGCGCGCGCGGCCTCGCAACCCTGCCAGCGCAGCAGCGCCGCGGTGGCGTCGCGCATCAGCGTCTGGGGTGTCCGCGTGTCGCCGTCACGCTGCGCGCGCAGGAGGGCCTCGAGGTAGGAACGGGTGCCCAGGTCTTCCATCAGCGCGAAGCCCAGCGCCGCGTCATGGGCCAGGATCGCCGGCACGTGCAATCCGCAACCGGCCATCAGCGCGCCGACCTCGACGAAGGGCCGCACCTGGTTGGGTGCCGCCGGGTCGTCCATCACGATCAGCGTGCGGCCGTCCGCCGCCGCCACGCGCAGGTAGCGGCGGAACCCCGCGTCGCTGCTGGCGACGGCCAGGGTCTCGGGCCGCAGGCCGTGCGCGGCCGCGAGCGGCGCCAGCCAGTGGTCGAAGCGGGCGGCGCGGTCGGCGTCGGACCAGGGCACGGGCGCGGCGTTCGGAGCGGAAGCGGTCATCGGCAAGGGCGCGCGGGGTCGCGGGCGGGGCGGGTGCGAGGAAGCAGAAGGGCCGCTGCGCGAGCGGCCCCGGGGTCGGTGACAAGGCGTGGCGGCGGTCCTGCCGGCCGGCGAGCCTCGTGGATAATGATTCTACAAACCCCGGGCAGCGCGGCGCGATCGACGCGCGGCCGCCTGACCTCTGCAAGACGCTGCCCGCCTGATGCGCCCTCCGGTTTCCCGTCCCCGCCCGATCTCCCTGGCCGCCGCGCTGGCGGTCGCGCTGCCCGCGTTGACGGCGCAGGCCCAGGAGTCCGCCGGCCAGCCGCTCGTGCTCAAGGCCGTCAAGCAACTGCACCAGACCAAGCGCAAGGACGTGCGCCCGGCGATGGCGCTGAGCGCCGACCGCATCACCAGCGAGATGGACCAGACGTCCACCGCCGAGGGCGACGTCCAGCTGCGCTACGGCGGCATGCTGCTGAAGTCCAAGACGCTGCGCTACGACTTCCCGCAGGACCTGGCCGTCGCCGAGGGCGAGGTCGAGCTGAGCCAGAACGGCGCCGTGCTGCGCGGCCCGAAGCTGGAACTGTTCGTCGACCGCTTCGAGGGCCAGCTCGACAGCCCGACCTATTTCTTCGCCGCGACCGGCGGCAGCGGCAGCGCCAAGGCGCTGCATTTCCTCGGCGACCAGCGCATGCGCGCCGACGAGGCGACCTACTCGACCTGCCCGGTCTCGGAGAACGGCGAGCGCAAGCGCGACTGGGAGCTGGTCACCAGCAGCCTGAAGCTGGACTTCGACGCCGGCGAGGGCGTGGCCTCCAACGCGGTGGTGCGTTTCCTGGGCGTGCCCATCCTGGCGGCCCCGTCGCTGAGCTTCCCGCTCGGCGACCAGCCCAAGTCCGGCCTGCTGCCGCCCAACGTCAACATCGACAACCGCAGCGGCTTCGAATACGGCCAGCCCTTCTACTGGAGCATCGCGCCCAACCGCGACGCGACGATCACGCCGTTCGTGATGACGCGCCGCGGCCCCGGCGTGGACAGCCAGTTCCGCTACCTCGAGCCCGGCCATCGCGGCCAGGTCGACTACGCGCTGCTGCCGCACGACCGCGTGACCGGGCGTTCGCGTTGGGACCTGCGGCTCAACGGCGCCGGCGACATCACGCCCAACTGGACCTACAACGTCCACACCGAGCGCGTCTCCGACGACGACTACTGGAAGGACCTGCGCAGCCGCATGCTGTCGCAGACGCCGCGCCTGCTGTCGACCGACGTGCGCACGCAGCGCGACTTCAGCTTCAACTGGGGCGAGATGCAGACCTACGCCCGGGTGCAGAAGTGGCAGCCGCTGCAGGTCGCGCAGGTCGAGGACAAGTTCGCGTCCCCCTACCAGCGCTCGCCGCAGATCGGCCTGCGGCTGCAGACCGGCGCCGACGAATCGGTGCTGGCGGGTTACCTGCCCACCGGCCGGCGCGCCCGGCTCGAGGGCGGCCTGGAGGTCGAGTACAACCGCTTCGACCTGCCCGGCGGCGCGCTCGGCACGCAGACGCAGACCGGCGAACGGATGCACCTGCTGGGCCACGTGAGCCTGCCCTTCAGCGGCGCGGCCTGGTGGGTGATCCCCAAGCTGTCGGTGAACGCGGCCAGCTACAACGTCGACCAGCCGCTGGACGCGACCGGCCGGCGCTCGATCGGCCGCACGATCCCGACCTTCAGCATCGACCACGGCTGGATCCTGGAGCGCAACACCTCGCTGTTCGGCCAGAACATGCGCCAGACGCTGGAACCGCGGCTGCTGTACGTGAACACGCCGTTCCGCGACCAGAGCGCGCTGCCCAACTTCGACGCGGCGCCGCGCGACTACAACTTCGATTCCGTCTTCGCCGAGAACCAGTTCTCCGGCGTCGACCGCGTCAACGACGCCGACATGCTGGCCTTCGGCGCGACCACGCGCTGGATCGAGGACGAGCGCGGCGAGGAACAGCTGCGCCTGGGCATGGTCCAGCGCTACCTGTTCCGCAACCAGCGCATCACCCCGGACGGCACGCCGCAGACGCACCGGCTCTCGGACGTGGTGCTGCTGGCCTCGGCGCACCTGAACCAGGCCTGGTGGACCGACAGCACCATGCAGCTGAATTCCTCCGACGGCAAGGTCGAGCGGACGGTGCTGCGGCTGCGCTACTCGCCGGGGCCGTTCCGGACCGTCAGCGCGTCCTATCGCCTGGCCCGCGGCCAGAGCGAGCAGGTCGAGCTGGCCTGGCAGTGGCCGCTGTTCGGGCCGGACCGCAAGGCGGTGGCCGGCGGGCCGGGCTGCGCCGGCGCCTGGTACGGCGCGGGCCGCCTGCAGTATTCGATGCGGGACAAGCGCTTCACCGATTCGGTGATCGGCGCCGAGTACGACTCCGGCTGCTGGATCCTGCGCATCGGCGCGGAACGCCAGGCCACCGGCCGCGCGGAAACCAACACCCGGCTGATCCTGCAGCTGGAGCTGGTCGGCCTGTCGCCGCTCGGTTCGAATGCGCTGAAGGTGTTGAGAGACAATATTCCGGGTTACCGATCGCTCAGCTCCGAGCGTTCGGCATTTGGCACTTATGACTGAACTGCGTTCGATGCGACATCTCAAGCCTGTGGCGGCCACGCTCCTGTCCCTGACCGCCGCCCTGGCCGGCACGGCATCCTTGGCGCAGACCCCGCCCGCTGCGGCCGCGACGGCCGCGGCCGCCGCGTCGGCCCCCGCGCCCGCGCGGCCGGTCGTCGAGCAGCGTCAGCTCAAGCCCGGCGACTACATCGCCGCGATCGTCAACACGGACATCGTCGCGGCCTCCGAAGTGGTCCAGCGCACCGAGCGCATGCGCGACGAGGCCCGCCAGCGCGGCCAGACCGTCACCAACGAGCAACTGCACAAGCAGGCGCTGGACGGCCTGATCGACGAGCGCGTCGTCGTCACCTACGCCCGCGAGAACGGCCCCCGCGTCGACGAGCCGGAACTGGACCGCGTGGTCGCCAACGTCGCCACGCAGAACAAGCTGACGATGCCGGAGCTGCGCCAGCGCCTGTCCGCCGAGGGCATCGACTTCAAGCGCTTCCGCGAGAACCTGCGCGACCAGATGCTGAGCGAGCGCGTGCGCGAGCGCGAGGTGCAGGGCCGCATCCGCATCACCGACGGCGACATCGACAAGTACCTCGACGAGCGCCAGGCCTCGCTGCAAGGCCGCGCCCAGCTGAACATCGCGCAGATCCTGGTGCCGGTGCCCGAGGGCTCCGGCCCGGTCGTCCTGGCCGAGCGCAAGGCGCGCGCCGAGGCGGCGCTGGCCCGCATCCAGGGCGGCGAGGACTTCGCCAAGGTCGCCCGCGAGGTGTCGGAAGACGCGAACAAGACCCGCGGCGGCGAGATCGGCCTGCGCGGCGCGGACAAGCTGCCCGACGTGTTCGTCGACGCGGTGAAGGACCTCAAGGATGGCCAGACCCGTCCGGAGCTGCTGCGCTCCGAGGCCGGTTTCCATGTGCTCAAGCTGATCGAGCGCCAGACCGGCAAGACGTCGATCAACGTGGTCGTGCAGACCCACGCCCGCCACATCCTGCTGCGCCCGTCCGAGCAACTGAGCCCCGAGCAGGCGACCCGCCGGCTGCTGGAGTTCAAGCGCGCGATCGAATCCAAGCGCGCGACCTTCGAGATGCTGGCCCGCGCCAACTCCGAGGACGGCAGCGCCGCCGAGGGCGGTGACCTGGGCTGGGTGTCGCCGGGCGGCTTCGTGCCGGAGTTCGAGCAGGCCATGGACGCGCTGCCGCTGATGGGCGTGTCGGATCCGGTGCCGTCGCGTTTCGGCATCCACCTGATCCAGGTGCTGGAGCGCCGCGACGTGGTGCTCGACACCAAGCAACTGCGCGAGCAGGCCCGCAACGCGCTGCGCGAGCGCAAGTACGAAGACGCCTACAACGACTGGATGAAGGAAATGCGCGCGCGCGCCTTCATCGAGACCCGCGAGTGGCTGGACTGAGCGGCCGGGACTGAGTTCATGGGACATGTCGCGCGCAAGCGCTTCGGCCAGCACTTCCTGACCGACAAGGCGGTCATCGACGGCATCGTCGACGCCATCGGCCCGGGCGAGGACCAGGCGATGGTGGAGATCGGCCCCGGCCTGGGCGCGATGACGCTGCCGCTGCTGCAGCGCCTGCCGGCGTCCAGCCAGCCGCTGACGGTGATCGAGCTGGACCGCGACCTGGCCGCCCGCATGCGCAAGCGCGGCGACGTCACGGTCGTCGAATCCGACGTGCTGAAGGTCGACTTCGCGGCGCTGGCCGCCGAACGCGGCCGCAAGCTGAAGGTCGTCGGCAACCTGCCGTACAACATCTCGTCGCCGATCCTGTTCCACCTGCTGGGCGCGGTCGACCACGTCGTCGACCAGACCTTCATGCTGCAGAAGGAGGTCGTCGACCGCATGGCCGCCAGCCCCGGCGGCAAGGACTACGGCCGGCTCAGCGTCATGCTGCAGTGGCGCTACGAGGTCGAGGCGCTGTTCGACGTGCCGCCGGAAGCTTTCGATCCGCCGCCGCGGGTCGTGTCGGCGATCGTGCGGATGGTGCCGCGCTCGGCGCCGGCGGTGCTGGACGAGGCGCTGCTGAGCGAGCTGGTCCAGTCGGCGTTCTCGCAGCGGCGCAAGCTGCTGCGCCACTCGCTGGGCAAGTGGCTCGAGGCGCGCGGCTTCCAGGGCGAATTCAACCTGCAGCGCCGCGCCGAGGAAGTGCCGGTCGACGAGTTCGTCGCGCTGGCGCAGGCGGTCGCGGGCTGACGGCAAAAAGGCCTTCCGTCGCCGGAAGGCCTTTGGGCTTGCGTCCGGCCGGAGCCGGGGAACGCGATGAACCCGCCGGGCGGCGGGTCAGTCGATCATGCGGCGCTGAGCCACATCGACGTGTCGAACGCGCTGCACATCATCGGCATGTTCATGCCGAAGTTGGGGTTCGGATTGGTCTTGGTGCTCTTGAGCACCGGCTTCGCTTCGGGGGCCACCTCAGTCGCCCGCTCCCATGACCCTGATTCTTGGGAGCGGGCTACTGAAAAGAATAGAAACACCGGAATGAGACCTTCCGCTCGGCCCAGAAGTCGGCCGCCTCGCGGAACACGTCGAGCAACTGCTCGCGGGCCTCGCGGTCGAACTTCGCATGGTCGGGCAACTGGTCCAGCACGACGACGAAACCTGGTTGCGCGCCCGACTTGTGGACCAGGTTGGTCATGCAGTCGTACAGCGCGTCCATGTTCTTGCCGAAGTGCGCCGGGAACAGGAAGCTGCTGGCGATCAATTCCAGCACGTCCTGTCTGGTGTCCGCGGACACCAGGTTGGCGTACAGGAAATGTTGGCCGGCGTCCTGCGCGGCCTGCATCAAGTCCTCGACCCGGTAGGCTCTGATCGCCTGCACGATGTTGGGACGGACTGTCTGCAAAAGCATTGTCGCGTTCCTCCTAGATGGGGTATCCGAGTTCATTCTGGGTAGGGCCGTGGCACCGGACAGTGCCCGCCACGGGGCCTGCGATCGTCGGTGGGGGAGGGCTCGCCAGCGAGGGTTAACCCTGAACTCTGAAACCAAGATGGTACAGAAATGGCCCCGAATGCTCAAGCCGGTGTCTGCCACAATGCCTTAAAAAGCGGCATTGTGAGCATGTGCACACATTCGTAGTAGCCCTAGCAAATACGAGTAGTCATCTCGCAGAAATTGGCTGGTGAGCCACTACAAACTTTTTCTATAGGCTGGGTCCGGGGTCGGGATTAGACGGCGTCCGATGACCCCGAAACGGGGGGCGCGGGCCCCTTGGGACCGTCCGCGCCGGGCGGATCCGGACGAAGGAAAGGGGGCCGACGGCCCCCTTTCGACGCACTGCGCGGCGACTCGCGCGGGGCGATGTCAGCGTGCCGCGTTCGCGTCGGCGACCGTCAGGGCGGTCATGTTCACGATCCGGCGGACGGTGGCCGACGGCGTCAGCACATGCACCGGCTTGGCCGCGCCCAGCAGCACCGGGCCGATCGCGATGCCGCCGCCGGCGGCCGTCTTCAGCAGGTTGTAGGCGATGTTGGCCGCGTCGATGTTGGGCATCACCAGCAGGTTGGCCTCGCCGGTCAGCGGGCTGTTGGAGACCAGCTCCGAGCGGTACTTCGGGTCGAGCGCGGCATCGCCGTGCATCTCGCCGTCGACTTCCAGCCAGGGCGCGATGTCCCGGAGCAGCGCCAGCGCTTCGCGCATCTTGACCGCGGACGGGCAGTTGCTCGAGCCGAAGTTGCTGTGCGACAGCAGCGCCGCCTTCGGGCGCAGGCCGAAGCGTCGCATCTCCTCGGCCGCCATCATCGTGATCTCGGCGATCTGCTCGGCGGTCGGGTCGTAGTTGACGTGGGTGTCGACCAGCATCACCTGGCGGCCCGGCAGGATCAGGCCGTTCATGCAGGCGAAGTTCTTGACCCCGGGACGCTTGCCGATGACCTGGTCGATGTACTGCAGGTGCATCGCGGTGTTGCTCCAGGTGCCGCAGAGCATCCCGTCGACCTCGCCCTTGTGCAGCATCATCGCGCCGATCAGCGTCAGGCGGCGGCGCATCTCGATCTTGGCGAGCTGCTGCGTGACGCCCTTGCGCTCGGTCATCGCCAGGTAGGTCTGCCAGTAGTCGCGATAGCGGTGGTCGAACTCGGTGTTCACCACGTCGTAGTCGCGGCCTTCCTGCAGCCGCAGGCCGAAGCGCTCGCAACGCTGCGCGATCACCTGCGGGCGGCCGATCAGCGTCGGGCGGGCGATGCCCTCGTCGACGACCACCTGCACCGCGCGCAGCACCCGCTCCTCCTCGCCTTCGGCGTAGGCGACGCGCTTGTGCTGCGCCTTCTTCGCGATCTGGAAGATCGGCTTCATCGTCGTGCCGGAGGCGTAGACGAAGCTCTGCAGCTTCTCCAGGTAGGCCGGCATGTCGGCGATCGGACGCAGCGCGACGCCCGAGGCCTCGGCGGCCTTGGCCACCGCCGGCGCGATCTTCATCATCAGGCGCGGGTCGAACGGCTTGGGGATCAGGTACTCCGGGCCGAAGCTCAGGTTGGCGCCCGCGTAGGCGGCGGCGACCACCTCGCTCTGCTCGGCCTGGGCCAGCTCGGCGATCGCGTGGACGGCGGCGATCTCCATCTCGTCGTTGATCGTCGTCGCGCCGCAGTCCAGGGCCCCGCGGAAGATGTACGGGAAGCACAGGACGTTGTTGACCTGGTTCGGGTAATCGGTGCGGCCCGTGGCCATCAGCGCGTCGTCGCGGATCGCGTGCACGTCTTCCGGCGCGATCTCCGGATTCGGATTGGCCAGCGCGAAGATGATCGGCTTGGCCGCCATCGTCGCGACCATGTCCTGCTTGAGCACGCCGCCGGCCGACAGGCCCAGGAAGATGTCCGCGCCGGCGATTACGTCGCGCAGGCTGCGCTGCTCGGTGGGCTGCGCGTAGACGGCCTTGTCCGGGTCCATCAGCTCGGCGCGGCCCTCGTAGACGACGCCGGCCAGGTCGGTCACCCAGATGTTCTGGCGCGGCAGGCCGAGCTTGACCAGCAGGTTCAGGCAGGCCAGCGCCGCGGCGCCCGCGCCCGAGGTCACCAGCTTCACCGAGGCGATGTCCTTGCCCGCGACCTTCAGCCCGTTGAGCAGGCCGGCCGCGACGACGATGGCGGTGCCGTGCTGGTCGTCGTGGAAGACCGGGATCTTCATGCGCTTGCGCAGCTCGCGCTCGACGTAGAAGCAGTCCGGCGCCTTGATGTCCTCGAGGTTGATGCCGCCGAAGGTCGGCTCCAGCGCGGCGATCACGTCGACCAGCTTGTCCAGGTCGTGCTTCTCGTCGATCTCGAGGTCGAAGACGTCGATGCCGGCGAACTTCTTGAACAGGACGCCCTTGCCCTCCATCACCGGCTTGGAGGCCAGCGGGCCGATGTCGCCCAGGCCCAGCACGGCGGTGCCGTTGGAGATCACCGCGACGAGGTTGCCGCGCGAGGTGTAGCGGAAGGCGTTGGCGGGATCGGCGACGATCTCCTCGCACGCGGCGGCCACGCCCGGCGAGTAGGCCAGCGCCAGGTCGCGCTGGTTGATCAGCTGCTTGGTCGCGGCGATCGCGATCTTGCCCGGGGTCGGAAACTCGTGATATTCGAGCGCGGCCTGGCGCAGCTGGGCGCGTTTTTCTTCGGACGTGGGCATGGGGGCACTCTTGTGGTTGAAACCGGTCCGCCTTCGGAGGGCGGGTCGGCGATTGTAGGAGTCCGACCCGGCGGCGACAGTGCGGACTATGCGTATGCTGCATGTCGGCCAGGCCGCAGGGGCATACGCGGAAACGCGCATCGGACGGGGCTTTCGCGGCGCCATACTGCCTGCCCCGCCCGCGCGCGAGACGCGTGCGGGCGAACCTTTCAAGCGGCTTTCACGTCGCGTTCACGCCGAGCTTCTCCCCCCGCCATGCTGTCCGCCTCTTCCCCACCCCTGGCGCCGGGCGCGCGGCCGCGGCGCTGGCGCCGCGCGCTGCTGTGGGGCACGCTGGTCGCGCTGCTGCTGATCGCGCAGTCGCTGCTGCTGTCGCTGACGCTGAGCCACGAGGCCGCGCGGGCGCAGGAGGCCTCCGACCTCGCCGCGGCCGAGGTGACCGCGCGCGCCAAGCAGCTGATCGGCCGCGACCTGCAGGGCCTGCAAGGGCTGATGTGGGCCGAGGACGACGACTGGCGCGGCAACGCCGCGGCGCTGCTGCGCCAGACGCGCGTGCTGCTGCGCATCGAGCTGCGCGACGCCGAGCGCCAGGTGCGCCGTGCCGTCGACACGCCGTATGCGCCGCCGCTGTTCTCGACGCTGTCGCGCGAGCAGCTGCAGATCGAGACCGAGCTCGCCTGCATCGCCGCGCTGCGCCAGGGCACGCCGCTGTTCTCGCGCTCGTACTTCGTGCCGGGGCCGGGTGGCGACGGGCTGGAGGTCGCCGACCTGTGCCTGCCGCGCGTGCGCGCCGGCGAGCCGCGCTCCTACGTCGTGGCGACGATGGGACTGCGGCCGCTGCTGGAGGAATCGGTCTCGCAGGAGCAGGCGCGGCGTTTCGAGATGTCCTTCGTGGAAGGCGACGGCACGCGGCTGGCGCGCACCGGCCTGACGCGCGGCAGCGGCTTCTACCTGACCGAGCGGCTGCTCGACCTGCCGGGCCTGAGCCTGCAGCTGCGCGTGGACAACGCCACCGGCCGGCCGCAGCTGATCCCGAACCTGGCCACGGCGCTGGTGATCGGCTTGTCGATGGCGCTGTTCGCGCTGGTCATCGTGCTGGCGCGCGACACCCGCAAGCGCGCGCAGGCGGAACATGCGCTGGCGGAGTCGCTGGCGTTCCGCCAGGCGATGGAGAACTCGCTGATCACCGGGCTGCGCGCGCGCGACCTGGACGGCAACATCAGCTACGTGAATCCGGCGTTCTGCGCGATGGTCGGTTATCCGGCCGAGGAGGTCGTGGGCACCGGCCGGCCGCCGCACGCGCCGCCGTACTGGCCGCCGGAGTTCGTCGACGAATACTGGCGCCGCCACCACGACCGCGAAGCCCGATGGGAAGCGGGCCTGCCGCCGCGCGAGGGCTTCGAGACCGTCTTCGCGCGCAGCACCGGCGAGCGCTTCCCGGTGATGATCTACGAGGCGCCGCTGCTGAACGCCGAAGGCCAGCAGACCGGCTGGATGAGCGCGGTGCTGGACCTCAGCGCGCAGCGCAAGGTCGAGGAGCTCTCGCGCCAGCAGTCGGACCGGCTGCAGGCGACGGCGCGCCTGGCCACGGTGGGCGAGATGGCCTCGCTGCTGAGCCATGAGCTGAACCAGCCGCTGGCGGCGATCGCCAGCTACGCGACCGCGTCGATCAACCTGATGGTGCGCGAGGCCGACGATCCGCAGACGCCGGCGATGGTGCGCCAGGCGGTGACCCGCATCGCCGAGCAGGCCGAGCGCGCCGGCCGCGTCATCAAGAGCGTGCACGACTTCGTGCGCCGGCGCGAGGCGGCGCGCGAGTGGGTCAACGTCGAGCAGCTGCTGGACGCGGTGCTGCCGCTGATCCGGCTGCAGGCGCGCAAGAGCGGCGCGCGCATCGAGATGGACGTGCCGCGCGGCCTGCCGCGGGTGCGCTGCGACCGCACGATGGTCGAGCAGGTGCTGCTGAACCTGACCCGCAACGCGATCCAGGCGATGGACGGCCCGACGCCGCTGGCCGATCGCGCGCTGGTGCTGCGCGTGCGGCGGCTGCAGCCCAAGTGGCTGAGTTTCGCGGTGATCGACCATGGGCCCGGCATCCCGGCGGAGGTCGCGCGCCAGCTGTTCACGCCGTTCTTCACGACCCGCACCGAGGGCATGGGCCTGGGCCTGAGCCTGTGCCGCACGGTGGTCGAGCAGCACGGCGGCGCGATGGACTTCGACAGCCGCGTCGCGCCCGCCTCGCCCACCGGCACCGAGTTCCGCTTCAGCCTGCCGTGCGAGGATGCGCCCGGCGCCGCGGGCCGACCCGGGGCCGACCGCTTGCCCGTCACTGGATCAGGAGAGTCCTCCGCATGAAGCCGCAGTCCCTGCCGATGGTCTACCTCGTCGACGACGAGGAGGTGGTGCGCGACGCGCTCGCGTGGTTGCTGCGTTCGCGCCGGCTGCTGTCCGAAGGCTTCGGCAGCGCCGAGTCGTTCGAGTCGATGCTGGACGCGCTGCCGCGCGCCGGACGGGACTGGCCGTCGGCGCCGAGCTGCCTGCTGCTGGACGTGCGCATGCCCGGCATGAGCGGGCTGGCGCTGTTCGAGCGGCTCATCGAGCGCGGCCTGCTGCAGACGCTGCCGGTGATCTTCCTGACCGGCCACGGCGACGTGCCGACGGCGGTCGCGGCGGTGAAGCAGGGCGCGTACGACTTCGTCGAGAAGCCGTTCTCGGACAACGCGCTGGTGGACCGCGTCGAGCAGGCGCTGGCGCAGAGCGCCGAGGCGATCGCCGCGCGCGACACCAAGGCGGCGCTGGGCTCGCGCGTGGGCGAGCTCACCGAGCGCGAGCGCGAGGTGATGCAGCTGGTCGTGCAGGGCCTGCCCAACAAGCTGATCGCCGACCAGCTCAACATCAGCGTGCGCACGGTGGAAGTGCACCGCGCGCGGGTGTTCGAGAAGATGGACGTGAAGTCCGCGGTGGAGCTCTCCAACCTGCTGCGCGGCGACAATGCCGCCCATGGGTGAATCTTCCGAATCGCAGGACCGCCGGCCGCTGGGCGAGTTCGACCTGATCGACCGGTATTTCGGCCGCGGCGCGCGCGCCGGACGGACCGAGGGCGGCGCGGTCGCGCTGGGCATCGGCGACGACTGCGCGGTGCTCGCGCCGACGCCGGGCCACCAGTGGCTGGTCACGGCGGACATGCTGGTCGAGGGCCGGCACTTCCTGTCGACGGTGTCGCCGCGGCGGCTGGGCCACAAGGCGCTGGCGGTCAACCTCAGCGACCTCGCGGCCTGCGGCGCGTCGCCGAAGGCCTTCTTCCTGTCGCTGGCGCTGCCGCGCGTCGACGAGGCCTTCCTGGCGGGCTTCGCGCAGGGGCTGTTCGAGCTCGCGGACGCGCACGGCATCGTGCTGGCCGGCGGCGACACGACCGCCGGTCCGCTCAACATCAACATCACCGCGATGGGCGAGGTGCCCGCCGGCCAGGCGCTGCTGCGCTCGGGCGCGCGCGCGGGCGACGAGGTCTGGGTCAGCGGCACGATCGGCGACGCGCGGCTGGCGCTGGAGGTGTTCCGCGGCACGCTGTCGCTGAGCGCCACGCAGTTCGACGAGGCCCGCCGGCGGATGGAGCTGCCCGAGCCGCGCGTCGCGCTCGGCCGCGCGCTGCGCGGCATCGCCACCAGCGCGGTCGATGTCTCCGACGGACTGGCCGGTGACATCGGCCATGTGCTCAAGCGCTCGAACGTCGGCGCGACGCTGCGCCTGGCGGACCTGCCGCGCTCGGCGGTGCTCGGCGCGATGCCCGAGGACGTCCAGCAGCTGTGCCTGCTGAGCGGCGGCGACGACTACGAACTCGTCTTCACCGCGCCGGCCGACGCCCGCGAGCGGGTGCTGGCGGCGGGCCGCGAGGCCGGCACGCCGGTCTACCGGGTCGGCACCGTCGACGAGGCCCCCGGCCTGCGCGTCGTCGACGGCGCGGGCCGCCCGCTGCAGGGCGCGCTGCAGGGCTTCGACCACTTCAAGACATGAGCGCGGTGCGTCCGACCTTCGGTTTCATGGCGCGGCATCCGGCCCACTGGATCGCGATGGGCTTCGGCAGCGGGCTGTCGCCGCGCGCGCCGGGCACGGCGGGCACGCTGTGGGGCTGGGCCGCGTTCGCGGTGCTGAACCTGTGGCTGACGCCGCTGCAATGGGGCCTGCTGATCGCCGCGAGCATCCCGGTGGGCTGGTGGGCCTCGACGGTGACCGCGCGGCACCTGCGGACCTGCGACCCCGGCTCGGTCGTGTGGGACGAGATCGTCGCCATCTGGATCATCCTGTGGCTGCTGTCGCCGGCGGGCTTCTGGTGGCAGCTGGCGGCCTTCGGCGTGTTCCGCTATTTCGACGCCGCCAAGCCCGGGCCGGTGCGCTGGGCCGACGGGCTGTTCAAGATCGAGCCCGGCCAGCCGGTGACGGCGTGGCAAGGCTTCGGGATCCTGTTCGACGACCTGGTCGCGGCCGGATGTACGCTCCTGGTGTTGGCCGGCGCGCGCGCGCTGCTGCACTGACGCCGCCTTCCCCCCGCCTGCCGCCCGGCCGGTCCATCGGTTCCCAGATCCATCGACGAGGAGATCCCCATGCTGTTTCCCGACGACTCCGAACTGATCGAACGCATCGCCCTGGCGCTGATCCAGCGCAAGGAACGCATGGGCACGGCGGAGTCCTGCACCGGCGGGCTGATCGCGGCGGCCTGCACCAGCCTGGCCGGCTCGAGCCAGTGGTTCGAGCGCGGCGTGGTGAGCTACAGCAACGAGGCCAAGACCGAGCTGCTGGGCGTGCCGGCCGCGCTGATCGGGCTGCATGGCGCGGTCAGCGGCGAGGTCGCCGAGCAGATGGCCCGCGGGCTGCTGGCGCATGCGCCGGTGGACTGGGCGATCGCGGTGACCGGCGTGGCCGGGCCGGGCGGCGGGACCGAGTCCAAGCCGGTCGGCACGGTGTGGCTGGCGTTGCTGCATGGCCGCCAGCGCATCCGGGTGTGGAAGGAGCTGTTCACCGGCGACCGGCACTCGGTGCGCGCGCAGACGGTGCGCGCCGGCCTCGAGGCGCTGTGCGACGCGCTCGAGGACCGCGACTCCTGATCGACATCCGCCCGTCGATGCCCGGCCGTGACGCTGGCCGCGTGCCGGCGGGCGGCCGGTCCGGCCGCGGACCCGGCGGCTGACGCCGCGTCAGGTGACGCGGACATCCTCGTCCGCGAGGCCGTCGAGGCGGCGGCGGTGGAGCTGCTCCAGTCCCGCCTCGAGGTGCCTCGTGAAGGCCGGCGCGTCGAAGAGCCGGCCCGTGGCCGCCGCTTCGGCGACGCCCTCGCGGATCCGGCGGTATGTCGCCGGCTCGGTCGCCATCGCCACCGCCTTGGCCACGTAGTCCGCGGCATCCGACGCGATCAGTTCCTCCTGGCCGAGCGCCGCGAGCACGCTCGTCGCCATGCGCGCGGCGAAGCTCCGGCCGGGCAGCGTCAGCACCGGCAGGCCCATCCAGAGCGCGTCGCTGGCGGTCGTGCCGGCGTTGTAGGGCAGCGTGTCCAGGAAGAGATCGGCCAGCGACAGCCGCGCCAGGTACTGCTCGCGCGAGCCGCGTGCCGAGAAGACGATCCGCTCCGAGGCCACGCCGTGCGCGACGGCATGCGCGCGCAGGTTCGTCGCGGCGGCGGCATCCTCCTCCAGCACCCACAGCACCGAGTCCGGCGCCCCGCGCAGGATCTCGGCCCAGCGCGCGAATTGCTCCAGGACGATCTTGCAGGGGTTGTTGAAGCAGCAGAACACGAACGCGTCCGCCGGCAGGCCGACGTCGGCGCGGGTCAGCCCCGTGGCGGGGCGGGGACGCTGGCGGTCGTTGGCCTGGTACCAGGGCAGCGACAACAGGCGCTCGTCGTAAAAGGGGCGGGCCTCGGCGGGGATCAGGACGTCATCGGCGATCAGGTAGTCGTAGACCGTCGTGCCCGAGGTTCCGAGGTAGCCGAAGTACAGCAGCTGGATCGGCGCGAGCCGCGCGGCGAACAGGCCGCTGCGGGCGCCCTGCGTGAAACCGGTCAGGTCGATGGCGATGTCGATCTCCAGCCCGCGGCACAGCGCGACGACCTGCTCGTCGCCCAGCCGCTCGACATCGTGGAACGCGTCGAACGCGGCGCGCAGGCGCTGCTGCATCGGGTCGTCCTTGGGCGAGCCGTAGTTGATCGCGACGACCTCGAAGCGCTCGCGGTCGTGCAGCTCGATGACCTCGGCGATCAGGTAGGAGACCGGATGGGACTTGAAGTCCTTGGACACGTAGGCGACCTTGAGCCGCGGCGTGTCGCGCGAGGGCAGCGGCGCGACGGCCTCGCGCGGCGCTCGGGCGTCGGGACTCGCCATCCAGACGCGGGAAGCGGCCTGCTGGGTCGCCGGGTCGTCGCTGAGCGTCTGCAGCACCAGCGGCTGCATCACGCGCCGGCCGAGGTGGATGTCGCGCGTGAAGGCGGCCAGCCGGGTGTCGAAGTCCGTCCAGTCGAACAGATGCATCGCGGTGTACTGCCGGATGCCGGGCAGCCAGGCGAGGTCCGGCTTGATCGCCAACGCGCGGTCGAAGTCGGACAGCGCCTCGGAGAAGCGGCGGTTCAGCAGCAGCAGGTTGCCGCGGTTGTTCAGCCCGTCCAGGTGGCGCGGGTCGAGCGCGACGGCGGCGTTGAAGGCGGCGAAGGCGTCGTCGGCCCGGCCGATCTCCTTCAGGAACAGGCCGCGCTGGTTGTGGGCGTCGGGGCTGGCGGGAAAACGGGTCGCCAGGTCCGCCAGCGCGGCCAGCGCTTCGGCGGTCCGGCCGGCGTCGATCAGCGTGCTGATGCGTTCCTGGATCGGCTGGGGATTGCCGGGCAGGGCGGCGTCCGCGCAGTCGAAGGCGACCAGCGCGGCGTCCTCGGCACCGAGCCGCCGGTAGGTCGCGCCCAGCCCGAGGAAGGCCAGGCCGTGGCCGCCGTCCAGCGTCAACGCGCGCTCGAAGGCGTCGACCGCCTCGTTCAACTGGCCGGATTCGCGCAGCGCGGTGCCGAGGTTGAAGTGGAGGTCGGCGCGGTCCGGCTGCAGCCGGGTGGCGATCGTGAAGCAGGAGGCGGCGCCCTGCCAGTTGCCGCCCTGCGTCATCACCGCGCCCAGGCGCAGGTAGGGGCGCCAGTCGTCGGGGAACTGCTGCGTGGCGGCGTACAGCGTGCGCATCGCGCCGTCGAGGTCGCCCTGGCGTTGCTGGCGTTGCCCGGTCTCGAGCAGGGCGTCGGCGCGCCGGCCGGCGCCGCCGCCGGGACGCGAGGTCTTGGAATTCATGTCAACAGCCCTTCCCGGCGCTCGGCGGTGCCGGATCCGGCGCGACGTTAACGCATTGGCACACATTGCCGGGCCGTCGGCGGCCGGGACGGGGCGGGAATAGCCAAGAGTCATTTGCGCGGCCGGGGCGGGGCGGGCAGGATGGCGCGATTGCCGGCGGGCCGTCGCCCCGCCGCGCGCACCCAAGGAGGGTTTCTCATGGCTCACGCCGTTCTTGCGGGTCCGCTCGGGATGGACACGCGCCAGACCATCACCGACGAAGGCACCGGGCTGCTCAGCCCCTCGCCCCGGCCGGGGCCGGTGGGGATGGACACGCCCTCGGGCGAGAACTGGACGCTGGAGGCGCCCGGCGTGCCGCCCCAGATGCGGCCGTTCACGCCGTCCAAGCCGGCCGTGCCGGCGGTGACGCCTGACGGCGAGTCCCGGCCGCTGACCTCCGGCGAGATCGCCATGGCGCGCCTGATCTTCAAGGACTCGATCGACTACAACCAGGTCCGGGTGCACCGGGAGGAGTACCTGCCCTTCGGGCTGCAGAACGACGACACCGCGATGACGCCCAACGGCGAGATGTACTTCAACCCGAAGCGGTTCAAGGAGGACTTCTCGAAGGAGGCCAACTGGCTCAAGCACTGGTACATGCACGAGATGGTGCATGTGTGGCAGCACCAGCTGGGCTACTGGGTGCGACTGCGGGGCGCCATCCGGATCGGGCTGGGCTACGACTACGAGCTGAAGTCGGGCACGACGCTGGGCGACTACAACATGGAGTCGCAAGGGGATCTGCTGTCGGACTACTACGCGCTGAAGTACCTGAACGATCCGGACGCGATGATCCAGAAGCAGTTCGCCAATCAATTGCCACTTTTCGAAGAGGTGCTGGATGCCTTCCTCAAGAACCCCGCGGACAAGAAGAACCTCCCTTGAAGGGGCGGTCGCGCTGGCGCTGTGCGCCGCGCTGAACAGCGCCTGCGCGATGTCCCGGATGGGCGACGCGGAGGTGCTGGAGAAGGACGGCCAGCCGTGTTTCGTGGTGCCGGCCAAGGAGCTGTCGCGCGGGCCGAACGTGCGGGTGCAGGCGGTGTCGGTCGGCGACCAGTCGGCCAAGCCGGTGGTCACGGTGTGGAAGGCGCCGATCGATCCGCCGGCCACGCCGAGTTCGCTCGCCAATTGCGTCGCCTATGGGCAGTTGCCGTCCCGGCCAGGCGACCCACCGGCGGCGGAACTGCAGACCGGCAAGGTCTACGAGGTCTACCTCAATGGGCGCTCGTCGGATTCGTCGGATCCCACGCGGGGATACACCGCGAAGTTCTGCTTCGTCGCCAATGGCGCCGGCAGAAAACTGGTGCAGGTGACCTACCCCTCGCGCGCGTGGGACGAGGGCGTCTGCCGCTGAATGCAGGTCATCTGCAAGCTCGGTCATTCATTGAATAGCCTCTCGATGTCCTGCGACGAATGAACGATGCGGTGGACATCGACGCAGGCAGCTTCGATGTCGATGGAGTAATAGATCGCGTAGCGGCCATGCAGCCGGCGGCGCACATCGGGATGCTGGGGGAGGCGGGCGAATGGGAACGAGCTCGCCATGGTGGACAGGCCGTCCGCCTTGATGCCGAGCTCGGCGACAAACGACTCGGCGCGTCCGGGGTTGTCCCTGGCGATGTACAAGCCGATTGTTCGGAGATCACGCTTCGCCTCCGGGAGGAGGCGAACGATCATTTCCTGGCGTTCCCCATTGCGCGGATCTCCGCGATCAGCGGGCCGACGACCGCCTGGACGGATTCGCCTTCACCGGCCGCGGCGGCGGCCTTGCTCCTCGCGATCGAGTCCTGGAACTCGTTCAGCGTCGCCTCTCGCCACCCGCGCAATTCCTCGCTCTCACGCAGCACCTGCGTGCGCGACGCATACCTTCCGCTTTCGATCAGATCCAGCACGATGGCCTCCAGGTCGGGTCCCAAATCTGCGTGAATCATCTCGAGCGTTCCGTCGGAAGGAAATCGCATCGTAGGGGGTGACCCCCTCCCCAACAAGCGGGCCCCCTTGCCGCGAAGTTGTTCGCACAGGTCGGTGTTCGCGCGACACCTGACCCCCTTCCGAGCCGCGAAAGACCGCGCCGGCCTGCCCGGAAGTTCAGGAAACCTTCAGGCACCCCCTCGTACTCTGACGCCCGTCTCGTCGCCACGGCGAGCCGGCCTTCCCCACCACCCAGGAGCGTTCATGGATCCCGACCCTAGTCCCCGACGTCCCGCGGCCCCAGCCGCCCCGACCCTTTCCTCGCATTCATCGCGAGCGACGTCCGACCGGATCCTCCGCGCCTGAGCGCGAGGGGCCGCGGCCGTCGCCGCCGGAGCCCCTCATGCTGAACTTCCTCACCCGCTTCCCGCGCCGCGACACGCTGCGCGACCTGGTCGACCTCGCCGTGGCGCGCCGCCGCGCCCGCCGCACCGCCGCCCTGATGGACCTCCACGGTCCCCACGAGACCCACGCGCCGTACCACGCGCCCGCACCGCGCCGCCCGCTGCAAGGGCTGCTCGTGCCGCTCGGCGACTGACCGCCGGCTCGTTCCCCCTTCCTCCCTCTTCCTCCCCCTTCCTTCGGAGAACCCCTCATGAGGACCCTCCTCAGGCCCCGTCGCGCGTCGACGAGTCCACGCCCACGCCCGCGCCCGCTCGCCCTGGCGTCCTCGCTCGTCCTCGCGCCGCTGCTGTCGCTGACGCTCGGCGGCTGCGACGGCGAAGCCGCCCAGGCCGACCCGCTGTCCGCCGCGCCGGGCGCCGCGGCCACGCTGCGCCACGAGGGCGCCGAGGTCGTCGTGCCCGAGCGCTCGCCGCTGCGCGAGCGGCTCGTCGTCGCCGCGGTGCAGCGCCGCGCGGTCGAGCAGCCGATCACCGCGCCCGGCGCGATCGAGGCGCTGCCGGATCACCTCGCGCGCATCACGCCGCCGGTCAGCGGCCGCATCGAGCAGCTGCATCGCGCCCTCGGCGACGCGGTGCGCGCGGGCGACGTGCTGGTCACGCTCGCCTCGGCCGACCTGAGCGCGGCCCGCGGCGACGCCGCCAAGGCCCGCGACGCCGCCGCCCAGGCGCGCCGCGACCTCGACCGCCAGCAGTTGCTCCTGGACGCCGGCATCGCCGCGCGCAAGGACCTCGAGGCCGCGCAGCTCGCGAGCGCCCAGGCCGAGAACGACCTGCGCACGGCGCAAGCCAAGCTCGCGCAACTGGGCGCCGGCGAGACCGAGGGCCGGCGCCTGGTGGTGCGCGCGCCGCTGGCCGGCCGCGTCATCGAGATGAGCGCCGCGCCAGGCGGCTACTGGAACGACATCAACGCGCCGCTGATGACCGTGGCCGATCTGAGCCAGGTCTCGCTGACGGCCGCGGTGCCGGAGAAGGACCTGGCGCAGGTGTTCGTCGGCCAGCGCGCGCAGGTGCGCCTGAACGCCTATCCCGACGCGCCGCGCGAGGGCACCGTGCGCTACCTCGGCGAGGTGCTCGACACCGACACCCGCACCGTCAAGGTCCGCTTGATCCTGGACAACGCCGACGGCCGCCTGCGCCCCGGCATGTTCGCCAAGGTGCTCTTCGCCGGCCCGTCGCACGAGGCCCCGGTCGTGCCGGCCTCCGCGCTGCTGCAGAACGGCCTGTTCACCCGCGTCTACGTCGAGCGCGCGCCCGGCCGCTACGCCGCCCGCGACGTCACCGTCGGCGCGGCGCTGGGCGACGCGGTCGAGATCCTGTCCGGCCTGAAGCCGGGCGAGCGCGTCGTCGTGCGCGAGGGAGTGCTGCTCAATGATTGAACGCCTCGTCCGCCTGTGCTTCGAGCGCCGCGGCATCGTCTGGCTGGTGTTCGTGTTCGCCGCGCTCTACGGCGTGCACAGCTTCCGGCAGCTGCCGCTGGAGGCCTATCCCGACATCGCCGACGTCACCTCGCAGATCGTCACCCAGGTCAACGGCCTGGCCGCCGAGGAGGTCGAGCAGCAGATCACCATCCCCATCGAGCGCGCGCTGCTGGGCACGCCCGGCATGCAGGTGCTGCGCACGCGCAGCCTGTTCGGGCTGTCGCTGGTGACGGTGGTGTTCCAGGACGGCGTCGAGGGCTACTGGTCGCGCGAGCGGCTGCAGGAGCGCCTGTCCGACCTCACCTTGCCCTACGGCGCCAAGCCGGGCCTGGACCCGTACACCTCGCCCACCGGCGAGATCTACCGCTACACGCTCGAGAGCCCGACCCGCGGCCTGCGCGAGCTGTCCGAGCTGCAGACCTGGACCGTCATCCCGCGCCTGAAGAAGGTCGCGGGCGTCGTGGACGTCACCAACTTCGGCGGGCTGACCACGCAGTTCATGCTGGAGCTCGATCCCGCGCGCCTGACGCAGTACGGCCTGACGCTGAGCCAGGTGGTCGACGCGATCAACGCCAACAACACCAGCGGCGGCGGCAGCGTCGTCGACCGCGGCGAGCAGACCTACGTCGTGCGCGGCGTGGGCCTGCTGACCTCGCTGCGCGACATGGGGCACGTCGTGGTGAAGAGCACCGGCGGCGTGCCGGTGCTGGTCGAGGACCTGGGCCGGCTGCGCTACGGCAACGTCGAGCGCCGCGGCATCCTCGGCAAGGACCGCAACGGCGACACGATCGAGGGCATCGTGCTGCTGCTCAAGGAAACCAACCCGTCGCGCACGCTCGACGGGTTGCACGCGGCCGTGGCCGAACTCAACGGCGGGCTGCTGCCCGGCGACGTCAAGGTCGTGCCCTACCTGGACCGCTCGACGCTGATCGACACCACGGCGCGCACCGTCGGCCACACGATGGTGGAGGGCATGGTCGTCGTCACGCTGGTGCTGCTGCTGTTCCTGGGCAGCCCGCGCGCGGCGCTGGTCGTGGCGGTGACGATCCCGCTGGCGCTGTTGTCCGCGTTCATCTTCATGCACCACGCGAAGGTGCCGGCCAACCTGCTGTCGCTGGGCGCGATCGACTTCGGCATCCTGGTCGACGGCGCGGTCGTGGTCGTCGAGCACCTGTTGCGCCGCCGCGAGCGCGAGGCGGGCCGGGCGCTGACGCCGGGCGACGCGATCGCGGCCACGCTGCAGGTGGCGCGGCCGATCTTCTTCGGCATGGCGGTGATCGCCGCCGCCTACCTGCCGCTGTTCGCCTTCGAGCGCATCGAATACAAGCTGTTCAGCCCGATGGCCTACGCAGTCGGCGCGGCGCTGGTGGGCGCGCTGCTGGTCGCGCTGGTGTTGACGCCGGCGCTGGCCTGGCTGGCGTTCCGACGGCCGCGGCCCGCGGTCCGCAATCGGCCGCTCGAGGCGCTGCAGGTCCGTTATGCCGCGTTCCTCGACCGCGCCGTCGGCGCGCGCCGGGGGCTGGCACTGGCGGTGGCCGGCGCGGCGGTGGCGCTGGTGGCGCTCGCCGGCACGATCGGGCGCGACTTCCTGCCCTACCTGGACGAGGGCTCGATCTGGCTCCAGGTGCAGATGCCGCCCGGCATCACGCTGGACAAGGCCGCCGCGATGGCGGACGAGCTGCGCCGCGTCACGCTCGAGTTTCCCGAGGTGTCGCATGTCGTGACGCAGACCGGCCGCAACGACGACGGCACCGACTACTGGACGCCGTCCCACATCGAGGCCAGCGTCGGGCTCAAGCCCTACGACACCTGGACCACGCCCGGCGGCAAGCAGGCGCTGATCCAGCGCCTGAGCGAGCGTTACGCCCGCATGCCGGGCTACGCCGTGTCCTTCATGCAGCCGATGATCGACGGCGTGCAGGACAAGCTGTCCGGCGCGCACAGCGACCTGGTGGTCAAGGTCTTCGGCGACGACCTCGACGAGGGCCGGCGCATCGCGGGCCGCGTGGCCGAGGTGCTGCGCGGCATCCCCGGCGCGGCCGACGTGGCGGTCGACGTCGAGCCGCCGCTGCCCAACCTGCGCATCGACCTGGATCGCGCGGCCGCAGCGCGGCTGGGCATCAACGCGGCCGACGTGGCGCACCTGATCTCGACCGGCATCGGCGGCGCGTCGATCGGGCAGGTCTATGTCGGCGAGAAGAGCTACGACATGACGGTGCGCTTCACGCCGGCGTCGCGCGAGAGCCCGCAGGCGATCGGCGACCTGCGGCTGACCGGCGCCAACGGCGCGCAGGTGCCGCTGTCGGACGTGGCGCGCATCCGCACCACCGTCGGGGAAAGCGTCATCGTCCGCGAGATGGGCGAGCGCCACCTGATCGTGCGGCTCAACACGCGCGGGCGCGACCTGTCGAGCTTCCTGGCGGAGGCCCAGCCGGCGCTGGAGCGCGAGGTCCGCTTCGACCGGCAGCGCTTCCACCTGGCCTGGGGCGGGCAGTTCGAGAACCTGCAGCGCGCGCAGCAGCGCCTGGCGGTGATCCTGCCGCTGACGCTGGGCGTGATGCTGCTGTTGCTGTTCGGCGAGTTCCGCAACCTGCGCCAGCCGCTGCTGGTGCTGGGCGTGGTGCCGCTGGCGATGATCGGCGGCTTCGCCGCGCTGCACCTGCGCGGGATGACGCTGAACGTGTCCAGCGCGGTCGGGTTCATCGCGCTGTTCGGGGTGGCCGTGCTGGGTGGCGTGCTGATGGTGGCGCAGATCAACCGGTTGCGGCAGGTCGACGGGCTGCCGCTGCGCGAGGCGGTGCTCGAGGGCGCGGCCAGCCGCATGCGGCCGGTGCTGATGACGGCGACGGTGGCCGCGTTCGGGCTGACCCCCGCGATGCTGGCCACCGGGCTGGGCAGCGACGTGCAGCGCCCGCTGGCGACGGTGGTCGTCGGCGGGCTGGCGAGCGCGACGCTGCTGACCCTGTTGTTGCTGCCGGCGCTGTACCACTGGATCGAGCGGCGCGTCGAAGCCGCCGCCGCGCGGCGGGCAGCGACCGATACCGCCGACGCCCCCGAAACGCCCGACGCCCGCGGCCGGCACGGCCCGCGCGGCGCCCATGACGACACCGCTCCGGAGACCCTCGCATGAACCGCCTGGTCCGCTATCGCCGTGCCGTGCGCATGGCCCGCCTGGTCCGATTCGCCCGCATCGCCGGACCGATCGCGGCGTCCTGGCTCGCGGCCGCGCTGGCCGCCGCCGCGATTGCGGTGCCCGAGGCGCGTGCCGCCTCATTGGACCCGCTGCCCGGCGACGTCGCGCTCGCGCGCTACCTGGAGGCGGTCGAGCAGACGAGCAACGACCTCGCCGCGCAGCGCGAGGCGGTGACCTCGGCGCGGGCCGGCATCGCCATCGCCGGCCTGCGGCCGGATCCGACGCTGTCGCTGGGCGCCGGGCCGGTCGAGTTCAGCCGGGAGGTCGATCCCAAGCCGCGCCTGGCCCGCAGCGTCGGCCTGTCCTACACCGTCGAGACCGGCGGCAAGCGCGACCGCCGCCTCGACGTCGCCCGCAGCCAGCTGCGCGCCAGCGAGGTCGCGCTGGACGGCGTGCGGCGCCAGGCCTCGGGCGACGCGGCCGCCGCCTTCATCGAGTCCTGCCGCTCCCGCGAGGCGCTGCAGCGGCAGGAGGCCTCGTTGCGGTCGCTGTCCGAGATCGTCCGCGTGAACGAGCAGCGGCATCGGGCCGGCGACCTCGGTGGCCTGGAGCTGCTGCAATCGCGCAATGAGCGCGACCAGTTCCTCGCGACCGTCGTGAAGGCGCGCGCCGACGCGGCGGCGGCGATGGAGGGGCTCTCGGTGCCGCTCGGCCGGCGTTGGCGCGAGGTGTTCGGCGACCAGTTGCCGCTGTGCGCGTTCCATGACGAGCCGCCGCCGCGGGACGTCGACACGCTGGTGACGCAGGCGCTGGACGCGCGGGACGACGTGCTCGGCGCCCGCGCCGCGCTCGACGCCGCGCGCGCCGCCGCCGACCTGACGCGCGCCAACCGCTACGTCGATCCGAACATCAGCCTCAGCTATGGCTACACGCCGCGCGGACGCATCGGCGAGGCCGCGGATGGCTCGCCGACGGCGCCGTCGCCGCGCTCGAACACGCTGTCGCTGTCGCTCTCGGTGCCGATCCCGGTGTCGCGCCTGGCGCGCGGCGACCTGGTCCAGGCCGAGTCCGCGGTCACGCAGGCGATGCTGGGGCTGCGCCAGACCGAGCTCAAGGCGCAGGCGGATGTCCGGGTCACCTTCATGCAGGTCCACGCGGCCTTCGACAACCTGGCCCGCTACCGCGACGCCACGCTGGTCGACGCGGAACGCGTGCTGGCGGGGATGCGGACCTCGTACCAGCACGGCGCGGCGTCGCTGCTGGAGCTGCTGTCGGCGCAGCGTGCGGCCGACGACACCTACCTGGCCTACCTCCAGGCGCGCAGCGACCTGGCGGGCGCGACGGTGCGGCTGCAACTGAGCGTCGGCCGCGCGCCGGCGCCCTGACGACATGCGAGACTGCCGCCGCACGGGAGGAGGGGCGCGATGAGGATTCTGCTGGTCGAGGACGATCGCAAGGCGGCGCGCCTGCTGGCGCGCGGCCTGCGGGAGGAGGGGTTCCTGGTCGACCAGGCCGGGACGATCGCCGAAGCGGACGAGGCGGCCTTCGTCACGACCCACGACCTGATCGTGCTGGACTGGATGCTGCCGGACGGCGACGGCATCGCGCTGTGCCGCACCCTGCGCGAGCGCGGACAGCAGGTGCCGGTGCTGATGCTCACCGCGCGGGACGCGTTGTCGGACCGGGTGACCGGGCTCAACGCCGGGGCGGACGACTACCTGACCAAGCCGTTCGCGTTCGAGGAGCTGCTCGCGCGCATCCGCGCGCTGCTGCGGCGCTCGGAGATGACGCGGCCGCCGGTGCTGAAGGCCGATGACCTGGCGCTCGATCCGGCCTCGCAGCAGGTGACGCGCGGGGGCAAAGTGATCCCGCTGACGCCCAAGGAATTCGCGCTGCTGCAGGCGCTGATGCGCCAGCCCGGCGTGGCCGTCGCCCGGCAACGGCTGGTCGAGCAGATCTGGCAGGGCGATCCGCTGGCGATCGACAACCTGATCGATGCCCACATCAGCAAGCTGCGCCGCAAGATCGATGCGGCCGGCAGCCGGCCGCTGATCGAGACGGTCCGCGGCCACGGCTTCAGGATCCGCGGGGACGACGATGCTTAGCTTCCGCCGCCGGCTGGCGCTGGTGCACGTCGTCGTCGTGACGGCGGTGCTGGCGGTCGCGGCCACGCTGACCTACCTGAGCCTGGTGGCCGCGCTGCGCGACCAGCTCGACGGCGCGCTGCTGGCGCTGGCGGAGCAGGAGGCCAGCATCCTCGCCGCCAATCCCGGCCTGCCGGTGGCGGTGCACGAGGCGGCGAGCGCCGGTGCCGCGCCGCCGTCGTACGCGCGGCTGGACCGGCTGGTGCAGGTCATCGGCGCCGATGGGCGGGTGCTCGCGCGCAGCGCCAACCTGGGCGCGGCGACGCTGCCGAGCGACGGCGTGCTGCTGGCGCGGCTGGCGCGCGGCGAGACGGTGTTCGAGAACCTGGACTTCGGCGACGAGCCGACGCGGCGCGTGTCGGTCCCGGTGCCCGGCGGCCGCGCGCTGACGGTGCAGGTGGCGGGCTCGCTCGACGACGTCGACCACGCGGTGGTGTCCGCGGGCTGGATGTTCCTGGTGATGGGCGTGGTGCTGGTGGTCGTGCTGACGGTGGCGGGGGCGGGGCTCACCGGCCGCGTCTTCGGCGCGGTGGACGATGTCGTGCGGCAGGCCAAGCGGATCGGCGACCGGACCTTGTCGGACCGGCTGCCGCATCCCGGACCCCGCGACGAGATCGGGCGGCTGATCGACACGCTCAACGACATGCTGGGGCGGCTGGAACACGCGTTCGAGGCCCAGCGGCGGTTCACCGCCGACGCGTCGCATGAGTTGAGATCGCCGCTGTCGCGGCTGCGCACGGAGTTGGAGATCACGCTGCGCCGGCCGCGGGAGCCGGAGGAATACGTCGATGCGCTGCGGTCCTGCCTGGACGAGGTGGGGCGGCTGACGACGATGGTGGAGGAACTGCTGACGCTGGCGCGCCTGGATGCCGGGCAAGAGTCCAAGCCTTCGATGCCCGTGGAGATCGCACCGATCCTCGAGGAGGTGGTGCGCCGCGCGAGTGCGGCGGCGCAGCGGCGACGCATCGACCTGCGCGTCGCGTTCGACGCGGCGCACGGGGCGACGGCCGACCTGTCGCGGGAGCTGCTGATGCTGGTGGCGACCAACCTGGTCGACAACGCGCTCAAGTTCGGCGCGGCGGGCGGATCGGTGCTGGTGTCGCTGGACGTGGTCGATGGCGAGGCGGCCTGGTCCGTCGAGGACGACGGCCACGGCATCCCTGAGGAGGAACGCGCGCGCCTGTTCGAGCGCTTCTATCGCGGCGCCGGCGCGCGCGCGGCGGACATCCAGGGAACGGGTCTCGGCCTCGCGCTGTGCGACGCCATCGTGCGCGCCGCGGGTGGACGCATCGAGGTTGGCGTGTCGCGATGGGGCGGTGGCAGGTTCACGGTGAGGCTACCGGTCAACGGCGAGCGGTGACAGCGACTGTGGCCACCGCGGCCTACTCGAATGCGCGAAGCAGTTCGGCGAGGTTTCGTGAGGAGTGAAGGACCCGCAGGACGTCCACGCGCTCAAGCTCCTCGTTGGCCAAGTAGAGGATCTGGTAGGCCCCGTGGACTCGCCGTCGAAGGCCGGAGACGGCATAGCGAGGCACCACCCTGAAGGACCTGCCCATGGTGGAGAGCTGCTCGATCTTTTCGCGTAGTTCCGCAGCGAAGCTCGCTGCGCGCCGGGGATTCGCTCGGTCGATGTACGCGGCGATCTCGCGCAGGTCATTCAATGCCTCCGGTTGGAGGCGCACCTTCATTCGTCGCGAGGCCTCAAGGTCGGGAACTCGCTGTACAGCGTCTCGAAAGCCTCTTCAACGGAGATCCCCTTTCCCGCGCGTGCGTCAGCGATGCCTCGCTCGATCGACGCATCGAACTCCCGGAGCTGAGCATCCCGCCAGCCCTGCAATTCCTCGCTTTCGCGCAGCACCTGCGTGCGCGACGTATACCTTCCGCTCTCGATCAGATTCAGCACGATGGCCTCCAGTTCAGGTCCCAGATCGGCGTGAATCATCTCGGTCTCTCCATCGCAAGGAAATCGCTTGGTAGGGGGTGATCGCATCCCCAACTAGGGGGGCACCTCTGGGCGAATTTGTTCGCGTGGGTCAGCGCGCCTCACAACCCCGCCAGGATCGTGCTCGCGCGCGCGTCGCCGAGGTCCGGCGGTTCCCAGTCGCGCAGCCATTGCGCGAACTGCTCGGCCGGCATCGGGCGCGACAGGAAATAACCCTGGCCCTGGTCGCAGCCCAAGGTCTGCAGCAGCGTCCACTGCTTCGTCGTCTCCAGCCCCTCCGCCACCACCGACAACCCCAGGTTGTGCGCCAGCTCGATCGTCGAGCGCACGATCTTCGCGTCGTCGATGTCGCGCTCCATGTTCATCACGAAGCTGCGGTCGATCTTGAGCTCGTCCACCGACAGCTGCTTCAGATACGCCAGCGACGAGTACCCCGTCCCGAAGTCGTCGATCGACAGCTTGAAGCCCAGCGCATGCAGCTGCTCCAGCGTCTGCAGCGCGCGCTGCGGGTCGTCCATGATCGCGGACTCGGTGATCTCCAGGCACAGCGCCGGCGGCGGCACGCCCGCCACCAGGTCCGCCACCTTGATCGGCAGGTCCTGGTCCATCAGGTCTCGCGTCGACAGGTTCACGCTGATCGGCAGCGCCAGGCCATCCCGCTGCAATTCCATCCACGCCATGGCCGACGCATGCAGCACCCACGCGGTGATCTGCCGGATGAAGCCGGTCTGTTCCGCGAAGGGAATGAACGCCATCGGCGGCACCAGCCCGCGCTCCGGATGCTGCCAGCGCACGAGCGCCTCCGCGCCCGAGATCCGCTGCCCGTGCAGGTCCACCTTCGGCTGCAGGAACAGCCGCAATTCCCCGGCGTCGATCGCGTGTCTCAACTCGCTCAGCAGCGACAGCGATTCCTGGCTCGCCGCGTCCATGCTCGGCGCGTAGACCTCGCACCCGCTCTGCCCACGCTTGGCCGCGTGCATCGCGAGCTCCGCCCGCGCCAGCAGCAGCATCGGATCGCGCCCATGCTGCGGGAACAGCGCCACCCCCATCCCCGCCGACAGGTCCACCGTCTGGTCGTCGATGCTCAGCGCCCGCTCGAAATCACGCTGGATGCGCTTGCAGATCGCCTCGGCCCGCGTCGCCCCGGCGCCTTCGATCAGCAGCAGGAACTCGTCGCCGCCGACCCGCGCGATCAGCCGCACCTCGTCCTTCAGCAGGTGCTGCAGCCGGTCCGCCACCGCGCGCAGCAAGCGGTCGCCGAAAGCCCGGCCCAGCACGTCGTTGACATGCTTGAAGCGGTCCAGGTTCAGCATCAGCAGCGAGAAGCGCACGTCGCTGTCCGCCATCCGCCGCGCCAGCGCCTGGTGGAACTGCTCCCGGTTCGGGAGGTCCGTCAGCGGGTCCCAGAACGCGAGCCGGTTGACCTCCTCCTCGCGCGCGCGAATGCCCTGGCGCATCGCCTCGAAGGCCTCGGCCAGGTCGCCGATCTCGTCGCTCGACGGCCGCGTCACCGGCCGCGCGTAATCGCCTTGGCCGAGCCGGTGCGCCTCGCTCGCCAGCGCCTTCACCGGACCGCTGATGCGCCGCGCCGTCAGCACCGCGCCGACCGCGAACAGCAGCACGCCCGCCGCGCTCAAGCCCAGCAGCATCCACTGCAGCCGCCGGTACGGCGCCAGCGCCTCGTCCACCGAGCGCAGCAGCAGCATCGCCACCGACTTGTCGATGTCACCCCCGTGCGCCAGCGGCTGCAGCCGGGCCTGGAACTGCTCGCCGTCGAGCTCCAGGTGGAAGGTCTGCACGCCGCGCTCCGCCGCGGACTGGGCCGGCAGCGCCTGCACCGCGCGCGCGGTCGCCGCCTCGTCCAGCACCGACGCCAGCACCTGCCATTGCCCCGACGTCGACTGCGCCAGCAGCACGCCCTGGATGCGCACGATGCGCTTGAGCTCCGCGAGCTGGTCGCCCTTCATCTCGAAGCCGGTGAAGATCCAGCCGCCCAGCCCGGCCGCCCGCATCCGCGCCACCACCACCTGGTAGGCCTTGCCGTCGAGCAGCAGCAGCTGGCTCTGCGTGCGTCCCTGCTGCTGCCGCGTCACGCCGCGCAACAGCGGCGCGACCTTGGCGGCGATCTCGCCGGTGGCCGTCACCAGCTTGAAGGTGTCGTCCGCATACCCGATGAAGGAGGCGTCGCCCCGCGCGCTCAGGTTGGTGAAGACCTCCTGCATCATCGCCCGCAGCTCTTCGCCCTGGATGCCCTCGGCCACCAGCTGGCGCAGCCCGTAGTCCGACTGCAGCAGGTCGGCCACCAGGCCGCGCTGCTCGTTGTCCTCGTCGATCAGCTGGATCAGAATGCGCTCGCCGGCCTCGAGCTCCTCGGCCACCGAGGCCCGCGCGTTGCGGCTGATGCCCTGGTTGATCAGGGTCAGGTTCAGCAGCTGCACGACCAGCAGCAGGGCCAGGAACAGCGCGACGATGCGCCCCTCCAGCCGCCGCAGGTTGAGGAAGTCCGGCCAGCGCATCGGCGCGTCAGTCCTTCAGTTCGACCTTGAGCACGCCCGGCGCGCCCGTGCCCACCGTCAGCGGCTGCACCGTTGGCGCCGCGTTGCCCAGCCGCGCGGCCCACAGGCGCAGGCGATGGCTGCCCGGAGGCAGGTCGAGCCGGACATCGCCCTTGGCGTCGGCGATGCCGAACAGCGGCGTGTCGACGACGACGATGTGCGCGCTCATCCGGTCGTGGATGTTGCAGCCGAGCTGCGCCACGCCGGCCTTGTCGAACACCACCGGCTCCGCCGGCGTGCCCGAGTACAGCTTGAGCTCGAACTTCTTCGTCGGCGAGAACGAGTAGACGTGGTGCCGGACGGTGTCGAAGTTGGGGAAGGTGACCGCGGTGCCGGTCTGGATCGCCAGCAGCTGGGGCTGGAACTGCCGGTCGCGCTGCGCCATGACGGCGGACTTGCCGACGGCGGGCGGCGCGGGCTGGCCCTTGAGCTCGACCGCGACCACCGCGTCGGGCACCGGTGCGCCGCTGGCGTCGACGACGTGGATGGTCCAGTCCGCCGCCCGGGCCGGCGCGGCCCCGAACAGCGCGCCGGCCGTCAGCGCGAGCGCGGACGCGGCGCGCCAGCTCGCGGCGGCGCGGGCACCGGTGGCGGGCACCGGCGGGTCGATCGAAGGGGGATGCGGGGGAAAGCCGGACCGGCCGGCAGCGGGAGCAATGAAGCGGTGGAGGCTCATCGGCGGCGCCAGGTGGACGACATGGCGTCAACCATAGCGGGTTTTGCGGGCCGGTGGTCGCAGGGCTTGCTCCAACATCAGGGCCAGCCGGCCCAGCGCTTCCCACGGATCGGTGGGCCATTCCGGGTGGCGCAAGCCCTTGACGATGCCGTCGCAGACCTGCGCCGCCACCACCAGGCGCGTCAGCGCCGCGCCCTGCAGCTGCGGCACGATGCGCTCGAACAGCCGTTCCTTCGGCCCCCAGATGCGGGATTCGCGCAGCGCCATCGGCAGCGGCTTGCCCGCCGCCACCGCGTCATGGACCCGCTTGAGGCCGCGGATGTCCTCGGCCATCGTCCAGTGCACCAGCACCGCGGCCTCGCCCTCGGCCTTCAGGCCCTCGAGCATCCGCAGCACCCGGCCGACCTTGCCGCCCAGCAGCGCCTCGCTCAGCTTGAAGACGTCGAAACGCGCCACGTCCAGCACCGCCGCCTCGATCTGGTGCAGGCCCAGTTCGCCCGGCGGGTGCAGCAACGCGAGCTTCTGCAGCTCCTGGTGGGCGGCGAGCAGGTTGCCCTCGACCCGGTCGGCGAAGAACTCCAGCGCCTGCTGGCCCTCCGGCCCGGCCGCGACCGACTGCCCCTGCTGCTGCAGCCGCCGCGCGATCCAGGCCGGCAGCTCGCGCCGCTCGACCGGGTCGACCTTGACCGAGACGCCGGCCGCGTCCAGCGCGGTGAACCAGGCGCTGCCCAGCTGCGTCTTGTCCAGCCGCGGCAGCGTCACCAGCGTCAGCACGTCCGGCGGCAGGCCGTCGACGTAGCGCTGCAGCGCCTCCGAGCCATCCTTCCCCGGCTTGCCGCCAGGGATGCGGATCTCGATCAGCTGCTTGTCCGCGAACAGGCTCATCGCCTGCGACGCGGCGATCACCGGCGCCCAGTCGAAGTAGGCGCCGCTGACGATGAAGACCTGGCGCTCGCTGTAGCCCTGCTTGCGGGCCTCGGCGCGCAGCGCGTCGGCCGCCTCCTGCGCGAGCAGCGGCTCGTCGCCGTGCACGACGTAGACCGGCTTCAGGCCCTTGGACAGGTGAGCGGCCAGGGCCTCGGCTTTGATCTGCATCGTCGGGGGTGATCGGGCGGATGGGACAGGTGGGACGAAGGCGCGCGCCTCAGGACGGCAGGTGCACCGCCGCCAGGCGGCGCAGCAGCAGGCCGACGGCCTCCACCTGCATCGCCTTCTGCAGCGAGGCCTCTTCCTGTTCCTTGGCCAGCGCCGCGCTTTCGCTGTAGTTCATGTCGCGGGTCAGCCGCAGCTCGGTGCGCGGCAGCAGGATGTCCCCGCCCGCCGTACGCAGCGAATAGTCCAGCGACAGCCGCAGCTGCCATTCCGTGATCTGCCCGGCCGCGGTCGTCGCCACCGAGGTCCGGTCGCGCACCTCGCGCTCGATCTCGATGATCACGTCGGCGCGGTTCGGGTCCTCGACCAGGCGCACCGTGCTGCGCTGCACCTGGCGGCGCAGCTCCTGCGCCAGCGGCGAATGCGGGATGAAGCCGGTCAGCGCCAGCGTCTTGAAGTGGTAGACCGGCTCCTTGCGCAGCTCGAAGCCGCAGCCCGACAGCAGGGCCGTGGCACCGAGCGCGCCGAGCGCTCCGAGGGACAGCAGGTCGCGGCGCTTCATGGCGTCAGACCACCACGTTGACGAGACGGCCCGGCACGATGACGACCTTCTTGGGCGCCTTGCCTTCCGCGAACTTCTCGAAGTCCGGGCTGGCCAGCGCGACCGCCTCGATCGCCGCCTTGTCGGCCGACGCGGCGACCTTGATCGCGCCGCGCAGCTTGCCGTTGACCTGCAGCATCAGCTCGATCTCGTCCTGCACCAGCGCCGACTCGTCGACCTGCGGCCAGGCGGCGTCCAGCAGCTCACCCAGCTCGGCCGCGAAACCCAGCTCCGTCCACAGCGCATGCGCGATGTGCGGGCAGGCCGGGTAGATCACGCGCAGCAGCACCGAGAAGCCCTCGCGCACCGCCGCGGCCTGGCCTTCGGCCTTGAAGCCCTCGAGCGCGTTGAGCAGCTTCATCGCGCCGGAGACGACGGTGTTGTATTGCATGCGCTCGTAGTCGTACGAGACCTGCTTGAGCACCAGGTGCACCTCGCGGCGCAGCGCCTTGCCGTCGCCGTTCAGCGCCGCGAAGTCCGCGCCGCCGCCCTTGATCGCGTCCGCGTGCTTCGCGCCGAAGCCCCACACCCGCTTCAGGAAGCGGTGCGCGCCTTCGACGCCGGCGTCGTTCCACTCCAGCGTCTGCTCCGGCGGGGAGGCGAACATCACGAACAGGCGCGCGGTGTCGGCGCCGTATTCGTCGATCAGCGCCTGCGGGTCGACGCCGTTGCTCTTGGACTTCGACATCGTCGTCATCTCGTACTCGAGCGGCAGGCCGTCGGCCTTCAGCGTGCCGCCGGTGGGCAGGCCATGCTCGTTGCGGATGACGTCGACCTCGTGTTCCCAGTAGTAGTGCTTGCCGGCGTCTTCCGGCTTGCGGAAGAACGCGCCCTTGAGCACCATGCCCTGCGTCAGCAGGTTGGTGAAGGGCTCGTTGAACTTGATCAGCTTCAGGTCACGCATGACCTTGGTCCAGAAGCGCGCGTACAGCAGGTGCAGGATCGCGTGCTCGATGCCGCCGATGTACTGGTCCATCGGCATCCAGTAGTCGGTGCCGCCGGCGACCATCTGCTCCGGGTTGGTCGCGTCGCAATAGCGCATGAAGTACCACGAGCTGTCCACGAAGGTGTCCATCGTGTCCGTCTCGCGCTTGGCCGCGGCGCCGCACTTGGGGCAGCTGCAGTCCAGGAAGTCCGCGCGCTTGTTCAGCGGGTTGCCGCTGCCGTCGGGGATGCAATCCTCGGGCAGCACGACGGGCAGGTCCTTCTCCGGGACCGGCACCGGGCCGCAGCTGTCGCAATGGATGATGGGGATCGGCGTGCCCCAGTAGCGCTGGCGGCTGATGCCCCAGTCGCGCAGGCGCCAGGTCGTCTTCTTCTCGCCCAGGCCCTTGGTGCCGAGCAGCTCGGCCACCTTGTCCACCGCCTGCTTGTGCGTCAGGCCGTCCAGCGCGCCCGAGTTGATGCAGGCGCCGCGCTGCTTGTCGCCGTACCACTCGGCCCAGGCGTCGGTCGAGTAGGCCTCGCCCTCGACGCCCACGACCTGCTTGATCGCGATGCCGTACTTCTTCGCGAACGCGAAGTCGCGCTCGTCATGCGCCGGCACGCCCATCACCGCGCCGTCGCCGTAGCTCATCAGCACGTAGTTGCCGACCCAGACCTCGACCTGCTCGCCGGTCAGCGGGTGCGTGACGAAGAGGCCGGTCGCCAGGCCCTTCTTGTCCTGCGTCGCCAGCTCGGCCTCGGTGGTGCCGCCCTGCTTGCATTCCTCGATGAACGCGGCCAGCGCCGGCTTCGTCGCCGCGGCGTGCGCGGCCAGCGGATGCTCCGGCGCCACGGCGCAGAAGGTCACGCCCATGATCGTGTCGGCGCGCGTCGTGAAGACGTACAGCAGGCCGCCCTGGATCGGCTGGCCGTCGGCGCCGGCGATCGCGTGCGGGAAGGCGAAACGCACGCCCTCGCTCTTGCCGATCCAGTTCTCCTGCATCAGGCGCACGCGCTCGGGCCAGCCCGACAGGTAGTTCTTGTCCGACGGATCGGCCACCGCGGCCAGCAGCTCTTCCGCGTACTCGGTGATCTTCAGGTAGTAGCCGGGGATCTCGCGCTTCTCGACCGTCGCGCCCGAGCGCCAGCCCTTGCCGTCGATGACCTGCTCGTTGGCCAGCACGGTCTGGTCGACCGGGTCCCAGTTCACGACCTGCGTGCGGCGCTCGGCGATGCCGGCTTCCAGCATCTTCAGGAACAGCCACTGGTTCCAGCGGTAGTAGTCCGGCTTGCAGGTGGCGATCTCGCGCGACCAGTCGATCGCCAGGCCCATCGCCTGCATCTGCGACTTCATGTAGGCGATGTTGTCGTAGGTCCACGCGGCCGGCGGCACCTTGTTCTTCATCGCCGCGTTCTCGGCGGGCAGGCCGAAGGCGTCCCAGCCCATCGGCATCAGCACGTTGTAGCCCTTCATGCGCAGCTGCCGCGTCAACATGTCGTTGATCGTGTAGTTGCGGACATGGCCCATGTGCAGCTTGCCGCTCGGGTACGGCAGCATGGAGCAGGCGTAGAACTTGGGCTTGGACGCGTCCTCGACGACGCGGTAGGCGTCGCGGGCGTTCCAGTGATCGCGGGCGGCCTGTTCGACCTCGGAAGGGGCGTATTTCTCGTTCATGGTGGCTCGGGCAACGTAGCCGCCGATTGTAGGAGGCGCCGCGCGGCCGGCCATCCGCCTGGCGGGGGCCGCCCTGCGGGGGTGAGCGATCAGCGCTTCGCCGCCGGCGCGGGCTCGTCGCCCTCGCCGTTCTCCGCGACGAAGGCGATCCGGTTCAGCCCGGCCTTCTGCGCCCAGCCGATCAGCTGCGCCACCTGGCCGTAGGGCACGGACCGGTCGGCGCTGAGCCGCAACTCGGCCTCGGGCTGGCGGTTGGCCAGCTGCACCAGGCGCTCGCGCACGGCCTTGGCGTCGAGCGGCTCCTCGCCCAGCAGGTACCGCCCATCGGGGGTGATCGCCAGCGCGATGAAGCTCGCGCCGGGTCCTGGCGCCGCGGCGTCGCTCCGCGGCAGGTCCAGCTTGAGCGCGCTGCCCATCAGCGGCGCCGCGATGATGAAGATCACCAGCAGCACCAGCATGACGTCGATCAGCGGCGTCATGTTGATCTCGCCCATCGGCTTGGGCGCTTCGCGGCGTTCGAGGCGGCCGAACTTCATGGCGGCGATCGGTGGTCGGGAAGGGCGCTCAGGCGCCGCCGGCCAGTTCGCGCAGGTCGTGCGCGAAGCCTTCGAGCTCGGCCTCGCAGGCGGCGACCCACTTGCCGAACAGGTTGTAGGCCAGCACCGCCGGGATCGCCACGGCCAGGCCGGCGGCGGTCATGATCAGCGCCTCGCCGACGGGGCCGGCGACCTTGTCCAGGCTGAAGTTGCCGGTCGAGGAGATGCTCAGCAGCGCGTGGTAGATGCCCCAGACGGTGCCGAACAGGCCGACGAAGGGCGCGGTGGCGCCGATGGTCGCCAGCACCACCTGGCCCCGGCTCAGGCCGTTGAGCACGCCATGCAGCGCGTCGCGCAGGCGCCGGGTCAGTTGCGAGGTCTTCTGCGCCGAGGCCGCCAGCGTGCCCGCCGGGCTGTCCTGCATCGCGGCGTCGATCAGCGGCAGCATCAGCGCGCCGCGGTCCAGCGCGCGCAGCTGCTCGCGGCCCTGGGCGACGTCGGGCGCGGCCCAGAACACCGGCAGGCCGCGGCGCAGGTCGGCGCGCGCGCGCGCCAACGCCCAGCCGCGCCAGAAGATCAGCACCCAGCCGCCGACCGACATCGTCAGCAGCAGCAGGGAAACGAAACGGGCGACCCCGTCGCCCGCTTGCCAGAGGTGGAGGAGTTCCGTCATCGCGTCGCGCTCAGGCGATGCCGAGCACGTCGTTCATGTCGAACAGGCCGGTCTTGCGCCCGCCCAGGAAGCGCGCCGCGCGCAGGCTGCCCTGGGCGAAGGTGGCGCGGCTCGAGGCCTTGTGGCTGATCTCGATGCGCTCGCCGATGCCCATGAACATCACCGTGTGGTCGCCGATGACGTCGCCGCCGCGCACGGTGGCGAAACCGATCGTCGACGGATCGCGCTCGCCGGTGACGCCCTCGCGGCCGTAGACCGCGCAGCTCTTGAGGTCGCGGCCGAGCGCGTCGGCGACGACTTCGCCCATCTTCAGCGCGGTGCCGCTGGGCGCGTCGACCTTGTGGCGGTGGTGGGCCTCGACGATCTCGATGTCGTAGCCCTGGGCGAGCGCCTTGGACGCCTGCGCCAGCAGCTTCAGCACCACGTTGACGCCAACGCTCATGTTCGGCGCCATCATCACCGCGGCGCGTTGCGCGAACTCGCCGATCTTCGCCTTCTCGTCGGGGCTGAAGCCGGTCGTGCCGATGACGGTGCGCACGCCCAGCTCGGCGCACAGCGCCAGGTGGGCCATCGTGCCTTCGGGGCGGGTGAAGTCGATCAGGACGTCGGAACGGGACAGGCCCGCCTTCACGTCGCTGGTGATCGCGACGCCGGTCGCCTGGCCGAGGAAGGCGCCGGCATCCTGGCCGATGGCGGGGCTGCCCTCGCGGTCCAGCGCGGCGCTCAGCTCGAGGTCGTCAGCCGCCAGCACCGCCTCGACCAGCATGCGGCCCATGCGGCCGGACGCGCCGGTGACGGCGATCCGCAGACGGCTCATCGGCGCGCCTCCAGCGGCGGGTAGTCGCGCGTCGGGCCGATCGGCTCCGGCGCGGAGGCCGCGGCCGTGCGCACCGGCGGCGGCAGCGCCTTGCGTTCTTCCTCGGTCAGCTCGAGCTTGGGTTCCTTGCCGGAGACCTTCAGCGTGTTGATCGACGCGATGAATTCCTTCTCGGTCGGCAGGTCGTCCGGGGCATCGATCTTCGTCAGCTTGTCGCCGTCGAAGGTCAGCAGGATGTGGCGGTTCTGCGGCGCGGCGCCCTGGCGCCGGATCGTGAACACGTAGTCCCAGCGGTTCTCGTGGAACAGGTCGGTCAGCAGCGGGGAGCCGAGCGCGTCGCGGACCTGCGCGCGGGGCATGCCGGGCTTGATCAGGGCGAGCTGTTCCTTGGTGACGACGTTGCCCTGGACGATCTCGACCCGGTACGGACGCACCAGGCCCAGCACCTTGTCGCCGCTGACGGACAGCGCGTCGAACTTGGGCATCTGCGAGCAACCGCCAAGCGCCAGGAGACCGACGACCAGGCCTGCCATCGCGGCGCCGGGAGCGTTCCGGCGGACGATGCGGGCGATACGGGAATTCAATGACATGGCGCGGAATGGCCGAGGCGCAAGGGCTATGATCCGGGGATTCTAGCGGCACGCACCCACGCTCTCCCGCAGGCGCAACCCCCATGAACCGGTCAGACGAAATCAAGAACAGCGGCCTCAAGGCCACGCTGCCTCGCATCAAGATCCTCGAGATCTTCCAGACCGCCCAACAGCGGCACATGACCGCCGAGGACGTTTACAAAGCTTTGCTCGATGAGCGAGCCGACATCGGCCTGGCGACGGTCTATCGCGTCCTCACCCAGTTCGAGCAAGCCGGCCTGCTGTCGCGCAATCACTTCGAGTCCGGCAAGGCGGTGTTCGAGCTCAACGAGGGCCATCACCACGACCACCTCGTGTGCCTGACCTGCGGCTTCGTCGAGGAGTTCTACGACCCGCAGATCGAGGAACGCCAGCACGCGATCGCGCTCGACCGCGGCTTCCAGCTGCAGGAGCATTCGCTCGCGCTGTACGCGAACTGCGTCAAGAAGGACTGCCCGCACAAGAACGTCCGCTGAGCGGGGCGACCTGCCGGCGGCAACGACAAGGGGCTCCGATGGAGCCCCTTCGCTTTTGGCGCGTGCGCCGTGCCGGGACGCTCAGTTCGCGTCGTTCAGGCCTTGCTCGATGGCGCGTTGGTGGCGCTCGACGAACTCGCGGTAGGTGTCGATGCCGCGCAGTTGGAGGATGGTGTTGCGCACCGCGGCCTCGACCAGCACCGCCAGGTTGCGGCCGGCGTCCACCGCGATCACGACCTTGCGCACCGGCATGCCGAGCACGTCTTCGTACAGCGGCTCGTAGGGCAGGCGCTCGAAGTCGCGCTCCATCGTTTCCTTGCGCACGAGGTGCACGATCAGCTTGAGCCGCATCTTCCGGCGCACCGCCGTCTCGCCGAAGATCGCCTTGATGTCCAGCAGGCCGATGCCGCGGACTTCCAGCAGGTTCATCAGCAGCTCGGGGCAGCGGCCTTCGATCGCCGTCTGCGCGATGCGGAAGAAGTCGACCGCGTCGTCCGCCACCAGGCCGTGGCCGCGGCTGATCAGTTCCAGGCCCAGTTCGCTCTTGCCCAGGCCGGATTCGCCGGTCAGCAGCACGCCCAGGCCGAGGATGTCCATGAACACACCGTGCCGGGTCGTGCGGTTCGCGCAGACATGGGCCAGGTAGGCGCGCACCAGGTCGATGACGTGGCCGGCGCTTTCGGCGGTGGTGAACAGCGGGATCTCGGCGCGGTCGCACATCGCGACCAGCCGGTCCGGCGGGACCTGGTCGTCGGCGACGATGATCACCGGCGGCTCCAGCGTCACGATGCGCGCGATGCGGCGGTCCAGCACGTCGCCCGAGGCCTGGCTCAGGTAGGCGACCTCGCGGCGGCCCACGATCTGGACGCGGTACGGATGGATGTAGTTCAGGTAGCCGACCAGGTCGGCGGCCGACTGCGCGTCGCGCAGCGCGGCTTCGTCGAAGCGGCGTTCAGGATGCGCGTGGCCGGCGATCCACTCCCAACGCAAGGCCTCCCGGTGTTCCTCGAACAACCGGTCCGCGCTGATCGAGGTGGCTTTCAAGGTGGGCGGGCGCTGGGGAGAAGGTTCGGGGCGAGGGCGTCGCGGGCGGTCAGGCGACCGACTTCAGCGGCTCCCAGTCGGCGATCAGGCGATGCACGGTCGCGGCTTCGGCTTCGGTCTTCAGGCGCTCGCGCAATTCGCGGTCGGAAAGCATCTCGGCGATCTCGGACAGGATCTCGAGGTGTCTTTGCGTCGCAGCCTCGGGCACCAGCAGGAAGATCAGCAGCGTGACCGGCTCGTCGTCCGGCGCGTCGAAGCCGATGGGCTGCTGCACGCGCAGCACGGCGGCCAGCGGATTCTTCAGGCCCTTGATCCGGCCGTGCGGGATCGCGACGCCGTGACCCAGACCGGTGGAGCCCAGGCGCTCGCGGGCGAACAGGTTGTCCGTGACCGCGGCGCGGGAGATCGAATGGTTGTTCTCGAAAAGCAGCCCGGCCTGTTCAAAGACCCGCTTCTTGCTGGAAGCGTCCACATCGACCAGCACGTTGCTGGCGGGAAGGATGGCGGCGAGACGGTTCATCGGGCAATGACCGGTCGCGACGACCGGTTGGCTGGGGAAGCAGCCTGCGCACCCGCAGGGCGCAGATTCGAGGACTGAAGGACCGGATTATAGGAATCCTGCTACCGACAGGGGGCGTGACGGATGCGACGGTCCTGTGAAAACGTCGCGCCTGGTGTTGCATTGCAACAATTGTCGACAAAAAGGCGGCCCGATGGGCCGCCTTGCGGTGGGAGCTTCGGGTAATCCCGGAGTTCCCGGGAGGACCCCGGCCAGGCAAGCGCCCGGGCCGGCGTCCAGCTCGCCGTTCAACCGGCGCTCAGGTCCATGCGCTTCACCGATTCGTGGTGGTGGTTCTGCACCCGGTCCTTGTGGCGGCAGACCTGCCGATCCAGCTTGTCCATCAGCTCGTCGATGGCGGCGTAGAGGTCTTCGTGCGAATGCTCGCAGAAGATTTCGCGTCCCTTCACATGCAGCGTCACTTCAGCGCGTTGGCGTCGATCCTTCTCCTTTTGCTTCTCCACGGTCAGCAGGACGTTCACGTCCACGACCTGGTCAAAGTGGCGGAGCACCCGGCTGAGCTTGTTCAGCACGTATTCGCGCAGAGCCTGTGTCACTTCGAGATGGTGGCCGCTGATGGTCAGGTTCATAAAGCCTCCTTTCACAAGGGCTTGGTCGGAAACAGAGTCGGAGTCGGCGGCGGATGCCGCGGGAAAAGAGCGAGGCTGGGTCTTGGTCAGTGGGAGTTGTCGAGGGTCGGAGGGCACGCCGCCGGCTTGCGGGCCGGTGACGCGGAGGAAGCGGATGGAGAGTCGGAAATGGTTCGGAATTGAACGGTCCGCGAGGGACCCGGAAGGCCGCGAGGGCCGATGGCATGCGGGTTCTGAGGCGAGATCGATGAAGAAGACGGGTCCAGTCTGCTCCCGTTCCACCGCCCGGGCAAGAGAACAAAAGCAAGGTTTGGGGGCGAATATTCCCGCCTTGCGACATGGCGAGGTCCGTGCTGGAATGCTGGATGTTGTGCGGCACCCCCTTCTCCCGGGGCGCTTCCTTGCCGCCCTCGGAGGCGCGATGTGATAATCCCGCGTCCCGATTACTGGAGTCCCCCTTGGACAGCGATCACCCTCGGTGGCCGTCCGCTCCAGCGTCAATCCGCCGCAGCCTCTGAGCGTTCCGCTCAAGCGCATCCAGCGCCGCCGCGACGCTTGTCCGGAGTGAGACGGGCCCCTTCGATACCCCTTCGCGCGTGCCGCCCGCCGGCACCGCCCGCTCCCGACAACTCTCCTGCGCCGCGGCGATCCCGATCGATCCGTCAACGCGCTCTCCGGCTTGCGCGTTCGCCTGGGCGCGCTACCGCCGACGAAGGATCTGCATGCTGAATGTGTTCACGCTGGATAACGGCCGCCTCAAGGGCGGCATGGTCCAGGAAGAGATCGCGAACGCCGCCGAACTGGCCTCGCTGGAGGGCGCCGACCGCCACCCGGTCTGGGTCGACCTGCAGTCGCCCACCGCGGAGGAAAAGGACTGGATCCGCCAGCGCTTCGGCCTGGTGATTCCCGAGGACATCGTCGACGAGGACCTGGAAGAGTCCGCCCGCTTCTACGAGGAAGACAACGGCGAGCTGCACATCCGTTCCGACTTCCTGATCGACGACATGGAGGCGCCGCGCAACGTGCGCGTGGCCTTCATCCTGGTCAACAACGTGCTGTTCTCGGTCCACAACGAGGACCTGCCGGTGTTCCGGCTGCTGCGCCTGCGCGCGCGCCGCATCCCGGCGCTGATCGAGGACGCCAAGGACGTGCTGCTCAAGCTCTACGACGCGGACGCGGAGTACTCGGCCGACGTGCTCGAGGGCATCTACGACAACCTCGAGAAGGTCAGCGCCCGGGTGCTGAAGAAGGCCGTCAACGACACCGAGGCCGGCGAGGTGCTGGCGGCGATCGCGCGCGAGGAAGACTTGAACGGCCGCATCCGGCGCAACGTGATGGACACGCGTCGCGCGGTGAGCTTCATGATGCGCAGCCGCATGCTCAACGCCGAGCAGTTCGAGGAATCCCGGCAGATCCTGCGCGACATCGATTCGCTCGACTCGCACACCGCGTTCCTGTTCGACAAGATCAACTTCCTGATGGACGCGACGGTCGGCTTCATCAACATCAACCAGAACAAGATCATCAAGATCTTCTCGGTCGCGAGCGTCGCGTTGCTGCCGCCCACGCTGATCGCCAGCGTCTACGGCATGAACTTCGAGGCGATGCCCGAGCTGCACTGGAAGTACGGCTACTTCTTCGCGATCGGGCTGATGGTGGCGTCGGTGGCGGCGCCCTTCATCTATTTCCGGCGCAAGGGCTGGCTGGCCTGAGCGGGCGGATCTCGCCACCGGGAACTAACGCGCCTTCGGGCGCGTTTTTCATTGGCGGGCGGCCCAAATGCGAAGGGCTTCCGCGAAGCGGAAGCCCTGGGTAGAAAAGAAGCCTCAAGACGCCCCTGGCCAACGAGGGAGGGAGGGAGGAGGAGGAGAAAGGCCTCGGGATTGCAGCTTCACGAGGAAGCAGGTCTTGCGGCTGAAATGGTTGCGTCGACTGTACCCCCATCGCTCACGGGACTGGTGAAAACCCGGAATGTCCTCGAAGCCTGCTGCGCCTTCCGGCCCGTTTAAGCGTCCTCAAAGCGAGCGCTGCTACGGGTCGTCGGTGCTGCGGTTTCTCGTCAGCGATGTGTTGATCGAGTCGTTATGGTGCAGCGCATCGCGGCCGCTGTCATCCCGCCGATGAACGAAAAAGTGAGCAACTGTCACCGGTGTCCCGGCTAGCCGGGACAGTTTTCAGCCTGATGAAGGCCCCTCGCGACAGGCGTGCGGTTTGCCACAACCGGCCCTTCTTTTTCAGTTTTTACAAGCTTGAATGATCCGTTTGGATCAGGATTTTCCGAACTGGCGCGCCACGACCTCGCCGAAGCGCTCATTGCGGCTGCGCCAGCAGCTTGTCCAGCGCCTGGGTGAAGGCGGTGCTGTCGGGGCTGACGCCGGAGGCGAAGCTCATGACCTGCTTGCCGTCGCGGGAGATCAGGTACTTGTGGAAATTCCACTTCGGCGCCTGTCCGGTGCGCTTGGCCAGGTCGGCGAACAGCGGGTTCAGATCGGCTTTCCCGGCAGAGACGCTGCTCTTGCTGAACATCGGGAATTTGACGTTGAACGTGTTCTCGCAGAACTCGGCGATTTCCTTGTTGGAGCCGTACTCCTGGTTGCCGAAATCACCGGATGGAAATCCCAGCACCACCAGCCCCTTGTCCGCATAGCGCGCGGAGATGGCTTCGAGCGCCTTGTACTGCGGCGTGTAGCCGCAGAAGGAGGCGGTGTTCACCACCAGCACGACCTTGCCGGCGTACTGGCACAGCGCCTGGGGCTTTTCATCCTGCAGCCGCGGCATCGAGCGATTGAGCAGTTCGGGGCAGGAGGCGCTCGACCCGGCCGGCTCGGCCGCGGGCGCGGCGTGTGCCGAGGTGGCGGCGAAGGGGGCGATCAAGGCGGCGGCCACGAAGGCGGCGCGGCGCAGGAAGGAACCGAAGGACTTGTTCATGTCGTTGTCTCCAGGATCGGTCAATCCGAAATGCGGCGAATGGCGTTCACTTCGGAAGAAGCGAACCTGCCGTGAGATTCGTCAAACGCGGGATTAGGCCAGATCGCCCCACGGCGCGGTGCCGTAAGGGATTGTCATGGTGCGACCGGTAGAATCCGGCGCGCTTAACAGGACGCAGACGATGCTTTATCCCGAACTTTTCAAGCAACTCGAAGCCGTTCGCTGGAACATGGACACGGACATCCCGTGGGCCACGTTCGACGCGTCCAAGCTGACCGACGACCAGGCGCGCACGATCAAGATGAACGCGATCACCGAGTGGTCCGCGCTGCCCGCCACCGAGATGTTCCTGCGCGACAACAAGGACGACAGCGACTTCTCCGCGTTCATGAGCGTCTGGTTCTTCGAGGAGCAGAAGCATTCGCTGGTGCTGATGGAATACCTGCGCCGCTTCCGTCCGGACATGGTTCCGACCGAGGCCGAGCTGCACGAGGTGCGTTTCGAGTTCGACCCGGCGCCGGCGCTGGAAACGCTGATGCTGCACTTCTGCGGCGAGATCCGCCTGAACCACTGGTACCGCCGTGCCGCCGAATGGCACACCGAGCCGGTCATCAAGGCGATCTACGAGACCCTGTCGCGCGACGAGGCCCGCCACGGCGGCGCCTACCTGCGCTACATGAAGCGGGCGATGGCCAAGTTCGGCGACGAGGCGAAGGCCGCGTTCACCAAGGTCGGCGTGCTGATGGCCAGCGCGCGCCGGACGGCGCAGGCGCTGCATCCGACCAACCTGCATGTGAACGCCAAGCTGTTCCCGCGCGACACGATCCAGAGCCGCCTGCCCGATCCGGAATGGCTCGAGCGCTGGCTGGACAAGCAGATCCAGTTCGACAGCGTCTGGGAGAACAAGGTCGTCGAACGGATCCTGCACAACATGAGCCTGCTGATGGAGCGCAGCTTCGCCAGCGTCCAGGAGCTGAACCGCTACCGCAAGGAACTGGCCCAGCGCGTGGCCCAGGCCGCGCAGCAGGCGCAGGGCGGTGACGCCGCGCCCCAGGCGACCTGATCCGGTCGCCCCGTTCTCCGCACGAAGGCCCGCGCTCGCGGGCCTTGTCGTTTCCGGACGCCGCGATCGCACGCCGTCACGCTGTCCGCACATGGCCCCCACGCATGCACGCGAGGCCCGGCGCGGCCACAATGCGCCTTCCCGTCCCTCTCTCCACCGCCATCCCCGATCGCTCATGAAGTATCTGCACACCATGGTCCGCGTGACCGACATCGAGGCCTCCCTGAAGTTCTATCGCGACGCGCTCGGGCTGCAGGAAGTGCGCCGCAGCGAGCACGAGGCCGGCCGCTTCACGCTGGTCTACCTGGCCGCGCCGGGCGACGAGGACGCGCAGATCGAGCTGACCTACAACTGGGATCCGGAGGCCTACACCGGTGGGCGCAATTTCGGGCATGTCGCCTACGCGGTGCCCGACATCTACGCCGCCTGCCAGCGCCTGATGGGCGAGGGCGTGACGATCAACCGCCCCCCGCGCGACGGCCGCATGGCCTTCGTGCGCTCGCCCGACGGGATCTCGGTCGAACTGCTGCAGGACGGTCCGGCGCTGCCGCCGGCCGAGCCCTGGATCTCGATGCCCAACACCGGCGCCTGGTGATCCAGGCGATGGGCGCGGCCCATCGCCTGACGCCTGGCGAGTCCCTCGTTGATGTCCAGCCCCTTGCCATGACCCAGCCGACGCTTCGATCGCTCCTTCCCCTGCTGCTGGCCGTGCCGCTGGCGTGCGCCGCGCAGGCGGACGGCAAGCTGCTGTTGACCGGCGGCGTCAGCAGCATCGATGGCGCGGCCGGCGGCGGGCTGTCGCCGTGGGCGCTGACCGGGAGCTACGCGACCAAGGGGCAGATTGGCGCCACGGCCTATTTCACGCGCCTGCCGGTGCAGGACTACAGCCTGACCGGCTACGGCGTCGCGGTGGCGCTGGGCGAGCGCGCCGAGTTCTCGCTCGCGAAGCAGGACTTCAATGCCGGCGGCACCGGCGCGGCGCTGGGCCTGCCCGGGCTGCGGCTCCGTCAGACGATCCTCGGCGCGAAGGTCCGGCTCCTGGGCGACGCGGTGCTGGACGCCGACACCTGGATGCCGCAGATCGCGCTCGGCGTCGAATACAAGCACCTGGACGCGGGCGGGCTCGCGCCGACGCTGAGCGTGCTTGGCGCCAAGCGCAACGGCGTCGATGTCTACCTGAGCGCGAGCAAGCTGTTCCTCGCCCAGAGCACGCTGGTGAACGTGACGCTGCGCGCGACCCGCGCCAACCAGAACGGCCTGCTGGGCTTCGGCGGCGCGGCGAGCGGGAGTTACTCGCTGGTGCCGGAGGTGTCGGTCGCCTACTTGCTGAGCAAGCAATGGGCGGTCGGCGTCGAGTACCGGGTCAAGCCGGACAAGCTCAATCCGTCGATCCTCGGCGACGCGCTGCGCGAGGACGACTGGAAGGATGTCTTCGTCGCCTGGGCGCCGAACAAGCGCTTCTCGCTGACGGCGGCCTATGTGGACCTCGGGCGCGTCGTGCCGGGCATCCAGCCGCGGCGGCAGCGCGGCGTCTACGGCTCGATCCAGTTCGCGTACTGACGGCGCCGCGCGCGCCTTTCCGGGAGGCAGAAGATGCGATCTCGTCGAATCACCGCGGCAACCGCGGCATGGCTGCGGGCCGGCCTGCTGGCGACGGCGCTCGGGGCCGGCGTGGGGGCATGGGCGGCGGATGACGCGCTCCATCGCGCGCTGGGCGGCGACGAGGGCATCGCGCGCATCGTCAACGGCATGGTCGACCGGGCCTATGCCGATCCCCGCATCCAGAAGAAGTTCGACGGCGTGAATCCGAAGGCGCTGAAGGAGTCGTTGAGCAACCAGTTCTGCGTGCTCGCCGGCGGCAGCTGCCGCTACGAGGGCGAGACGATGAAGAACGCCCATGCCCACCTGGCGCTGGACAAGGCCGACTTCAACGCGTTGGTCGAGGACCTGCAGCTGTCGATGGACGAGCAGCGCGTGCCGTTCACCGTCCAGAACCGCCTGCTGGCGCTGCTGGCGCCGATGCATCGCGACATCATCACCAAACGGTAGCCCGTTGTCCGATAGCATGCGCCCCGAGCCTTGTCCGGCTTGATCTCCAGGGAGGCGCTGAGCAACGGCGCATTGCGGGGTCAGGTCTTGAGGGGTTCGCGCCGGAAACCCGGGTTTCCGGCTGCCTCACCATCCAACCAGCAATGACGATGCAAGCCTTCAAGAATCCATTCGCCTCGATCACGGCCGATCGAGGCGTCGATCCCATCCGGACGACGTCCGGCCGCCACCTCGCGACCGCGCTCCTGGTCGCCGTCGGCGGGTTGGGCGCGAGCGGCGCCGCATTCGCCCAGCCCTTGCCCGGCTGCCTCTACACGCTGGGCGCCGGCGCCTACAACCGGTCCTTCGTGGCCGGACAGGGCGGCACGCTGAGCATCTGGGCGAGCAACTCGGCCCAGCCGAACTCGAAGACGCCGACGATCGAGTGCTATCCGGGCGTCAATCCGCTGCCGCTGCGGATCTACCTGCGGCCTGGCAACTACTTCGTCGGCGACATGGCGATCGCGGTCACGGCCCGGCCGGACCCCACCCATTTCACGCAATGGGGCCAGGCCAAGTTCCCGCTGCCGCCGGTGCCGGTGGGGGTCTACACGCTTGAGGCGGATGGCTTCGATGGCATGGGTGTCATGAAGATCTTCGACAAGATCACGGTGTCGGCGCCTCCCGCGCCGGCCCCGGCGCCCACGCCTGCACCGTCTCCCGCGCCTGCGCCGTCTCCGGCCCCGTCGCCCGCTCCCGCGCCCAAGGTCCCGCTGGCGCCGATCATCGACCTGCTGCTCGACGACGGGAAGTAAGCCCAACCGGTCCTGGCCTCCGCTGCTCGCGGCGAGAGGCCAGACCCGCCGCCTCGTCCGCAGTGCGAGGCCCAAAGCAAAAGCCCCTGACTCCGTTCGGAATCAGGGGCTTGGTGTTTTGGTGGCCAAGGGCGGAATCGAACCACCGACACGCGGATTTTCAATCCGCTGCTCTACCAACTGAGCTACTTGGCCATGAGACTGGGTCTCTGCTCCACCGTTCGGCCCTCTTGCGACGACGCGTTGAACAGCGAAGACCGCGACTATAACACTAAATTCCGCTACCGCGCTTGTTTCTCGACAGATCGACCCCGAGCTGCTTGAGCTTGCGGTACAGGTGCGTGCGTTCGAGACCGGTCTTCTCCGCCACGCGGGTCATCGAGCCGTTCTCCTTGGCCAGGTGGAACTCGAAGTAGCTCTTCTCGAAGGCGTCGCGAGCCTCGCGCAGCGGACGGTCCAGTTCGAAGACCTGCTCCGACGCCAGGCCCTGGTGCGGCAGCGGCGCCACCGGCACCAGGTTGGCCGAGGGCATCGGCATCACGCCCGCGGCGATCGGCGCCAGCGTCTCCGGACGCGGGAAGCTGTTGTTCACGCCGATCGCGCCGACCACCGGCGCCGCCGGCGGGGCCGGGCGGGGCGTCGTCTTGACCAGCGCCTGCTCGACCGCGCGCAGCAGCTTTTGCAGGGTGATCGGTTTCTCGAGGAAGGCCATCGCGCCGAACTTGGTCGCCTCGACCGCGGTGTCGATCGTGCCGTGGCCGCTCATCATGATGACCGGCATCGTCAGCTGGCCGGAGCTGCCCCATTCCTTGAGCAGCGTCACGCCATCGACGTCGGGCATCCAGATGTCCAGCAGGACCAGGTCGGGCCGCGAGCGCTCGCGGGCGGCGCGCGCCTGCTGGGCGTTTTCCGCGAGTTCGATCGTGTGCCCCTCGTCCGAGAGGATTTCCGACAGGAGGGCGCGGATGCCCAATTCGTCGTCAACAACAAGAATGGTTGCCATGTATGCCTACTGTTCACGCGGGCCGAGGCGCGTCCTGCGCAGGGCTCGGTGCAGTCGCGAGTTTTGAAAATGATAACGAAACTTGTGCGCCGCTCGGCGGCAGATCGCTGCCGCTGACGCCTGGGAGATTCACCAGCCGGATGCGCGCGCCGTGCTCATCCGCGATTTTCTTCACCACCGCCAGACCCAGCCCCGTGCCCTTGGGCTTGGTCGTGACATACGGTTCGAAAGCCCGCTTCAGCACGTTTTCCGCGAAGCCCGGACCGTTGTCCGTCAGGACCAACCGAAGTGCCCGCAGCTCGCCGGCGTCGTTCAGCGCCTTCTGCGTGCGCACCACGACCTTGCCGTCCGGCCGCTCGCTGACGGCGTCCAGCGCGTTCTGGACCAGGTTGTGGATCACCTGGCGCAGCTGCGGCGCGTCGCCGAGGATCTGCGGTGGGTCGGTCGCCAGGTCGGCGCTCAGCCGGCCCGACTCCTGCTGCTCCGCATACAGCGTCAGCACCTCGGCCACCAGCTCGTTCAGGTCGAGCGCCGAGAGCTTGGCGGCCGGCAGCCGCGCGTAGTCGCGGAACTCGTTGACCAGCTGCTTCATCGCCTGCACCTGGTTGACGATCGTGCCCACCGAGCGCACCAGCATCGACTGGTCGGCGCCCTCCAGCTTGGACTCCAGCTTGAACTGCAGCCGTTCGGCCGACAGCTGGATCGGGGTCAGCGGGTTCTTGATCTCGTGCGCCAGGCGCCGCGCGACCTCGCTCCAGGCCGCCGAGCGCTGCGCCGACACGACCTCGCTGATGTCGTCGAACACCAGCAGCCGCGCGTCCTGCGGCAGCACCGCGCCGCGCACCAGCAGCGTCAGCGCGGTCTTCGTCAGCGCGGTCTTCTCGTCGAGCTGCAGTTCGAAGGAGTCCTGCCAGTGCTCGCGCTCGCCGGATTCGGGGCTCTGCAGCTCGAAGCGCTGCCAGATGTCCTTGCCGAAGGCGGCCAGCTCCGGCAAGTCCTCCAGCGGCCGGCCGACGTAGGCCGACAGCGGCAGCTTCAGGATGCGCGTCGCGCCGGGGTTCACCGTCTCGATGCGGCGGTCGGCGTCGAACACGATCACGCCGGCGGTCAGGTTGTCCAGGATGGTCTGAACGTGCGTGCGGGCGCTCTCGAGCTGCGTCACGCTGTGCTCGACCAGCGCCCGCGCGTCGGCCAGCTGCTGCGTCATGTCCGCGAACGAGCGCGTCAGCCCGCCGAGCTCGTCGCGCGAGCGGAACACCGGCTTGGCCTTCAGGTCGCCGGTGGCGACCTCGCGCATGCCCTCGGCCAGCAGCAGCAGCGGCTGCACCAGCTGGTTGGACAGGGCCACCGCCAGCAGCAGCGCCGCGAACACCGCCAGGATCAGCACCAGCGTCAGCGTGCCGAGGTACATCCGCCGCAGCCCGTCGCGCAGCAGCGAGCGCTGCAGGTACTCCTGGTTGGCCGTCGACACGTTCAGCGCGTTGCTGATGACCTTGCCGGAGATCTGCCGCACGACCATCAGGTAGCGGTCGCTGTTGGTCAGCTGCAGCGCGCTGCTGGGCAGCAGCGCCAGCGAGCGGATGCGGGCCTCGCCCAGCATGGCCTGCTGCTCGTCCTCCAGGCCCTCCAGCCGCGACGCGATGCCGTTGTTGCGCGCCTGCGAGAGCAGCGCGGCGCTGGGCCGCTCGGGGATCTCGCTGGACTCGCCGCCGGCCGACAGCAGCACCTGTCCGTTGCCGGCGACCAGCGCGACGTTGCGCGCGCCCATCTGGTCGCGCAGCCGCTCCAGCGCCAGCGGCGCCAGCGCGCCGTCCTCCCAGCGCTCGGCGGCGGCGCGGGTGCGCGCGGTCTGCTCGGCGCGCAGGTTCTCCAGCGTGTCCTGTCCCAGCGCCAGGCCCGCCTCCAGCGCGCTCGCCAGCCGCTGGTCGAACAGGCTTTCGATGCTGCGGTTCACGAACTGGTAGGAGACGGTGTAGATCAGCAGGCCGGGGACGACGCCGACGAACGCGAAGATGCCGGCGAGCTTGAGCAGCAGCCGGCTGCCGAAGCGTCCGCGCTTGACGCGCAGCGCCAGCCGGGTGCCGGCCACCCCGATCACGACGATCAGCGCGGTGGCGACGGCGACGTTGACCCAGAACAGCCAGAGGTAGTGGCGTTCCAGGAAGCCGCGCTGCGCGGTGGTGCTGATCGACAGCAGGAAGGCCAGCATGCCGCTGGCGCCCGCGATCGCGGCCACGGAGATCAACCACGCCAGGCGTGCCGACTTGGTCACGGGTCAGGATCCTTGCTGGGTCAGGAGGGAAGGGGCGGGGAGGGCCAACGCGGCGGCGGTCCGGTCAGGGCTGCGGCTTGTTGGGCGGCGGCGTGGCGGGCGCCTCGAGGTTGAGCGTCAGCGTGCGGTCGACGGCCAGCGTCCAGCCGTGGTTGCCGCCCAGGCCGATCTGCATCGGCCGCGGCAGCTGCGCGGTGTCCAGCTTGTAGCTGAACTCGAGGTAATAGCGGCCATCGTCCTCGATCTCCTTGGCGTCGGCGACGCGCCAGCTGGACACGCCGCGCAGCGAGGCGACCGCCTCGCCCAGCGTGTCGAAGCTCTGGTGCAGGCCACCGGTGCTGACGCGGTACTGGCGCGTCAGCGGCTGCCAGGTCAGGCGCCAGGTGCGGGCGGCCTGGGCGACGCGGGCGTCGCGCCAGTACCAGCGGTTGCGCAAGACCTGGACCTCGGCGACGAAGTAGATGGCCACGCCCTTGAGCAGCGCGTCCTCGGCGGCCTTGGGCAGCTCGAAGCGGGTGCTGAAGCTGACGGCCAGGCCGTCCTCGGCGCGCTCGGCGTTGAGCAGCTGCAGCGTCACGCCCTGCGCCATCGCCCAGCCGTGCAGCGCCAGCAGCGCCACGACCAGGGTCAGGCGCTGCCACCAGGAACGCAGCGGAACGGGACGGGACGGCGGGGACACGCGGAGCGGCGGACGAGGGAAGTCGAGGGTCAGGCCTTCTGCAGCAGGGCGTAGTAGAAGCCGTCGGTGACGGCGGCCTCGCCCGGCGCGGAGTCCTGCGAGGCATTGTCCGCGAGCGGCAGCAGATGCCCGGCCCCGCTGTCGAACTGACGCGACCGCGCATCGCCATGGCGTTGCAAAAACGCGTCGATCTGGTCCTGGCCCTCGGCCTTGAACACCGAGCAGGTCGCGTACAGCAGACGGCCGCCGGGCTTGAGCGTCGGCCACAGCGCCTCCAGCAGCGCGGCCTGCGTGCGCGCCAGCGACGCGATGTCGTCGGGCCGGCGCAGCCAGCGTACGTCGGGGTGGCGGCGCACGATGCCCGAGGCGCTGCAGGGCGCGTCCAGCAGGATCGCGTCGAAGGGGCGGCCGTCCCACCAGGCGGCGGTGTCGCGCGCGTCGGCGGCGCGCACCGCGCCGTCCAGCGCGAGCCGCGACAGGTTCTGGCGCACGCGCTCCAAGCGCTTGGCGTCGGCGTCCAGCGCCAGCAGATCGAGTCCGTTGCCGGCGAGTTCCTGCAGATGGGCGGTCTTGCCGCCGGGCGCGGCGCAGGCGTCGAGCACCCGCGCGCCGGCGCCGAGCGTGGGCCAGGCCTCGCCGGGGGCCAGGTCTTGCGGCGGCCGCCGGCCCAGCAGCAGCGGCGCGGCGAGCTGGGCGGACGCGTCCTGCACCGAGGCGTGGCCGGCGTCGAAGCCGGGCAGGGCCTGGACCGGGCGCGGCTCGTCGAGCACGACGGCCTGCGGGAACAGCGCGCCGGCCGGATGGGCGGCGATGCCGGCCTCGCGCAGCCGGGCGAGGTAGCCCTCGACGTCGTCGTGGGCCGGATTGACGCGCAGCGTCATCGGCGGGCGCTGCTGGTTGGCGCGCAGCAGGCCTTCCCACTGGGCGGGCCAGTCGTCGCGCAGGCGGTCCTGCCACCAGCGGGGGTGGTTGAAGCGGGCGAGCGGGTCGGCCTCGACGGCGGCGACGAGGGCGTCGCGCTCGCGCAGGAAGCGTCGCAGCACCGCATTCACGAAGCCGGCGCTGTTGGGCGCGCGTTGCCGGACCGCGTGGACGGCCTGGTCGACGAGAGTGTGGTCGGCGTAGGCGGTCTCGCCGGGCCACAGCAGGGCCAGCGCGGTGACCAGCAGCGCGTCGACGCGGGGCGGCGGGTTCTTGGGCGCGAGCAGGGCGCGCGCGGCCTGGGCGGCGCCGAGCCGCCGCAGCACGGTGAAGCTGAGGGCCTGGACGCCGGGCCGCACGTCGGCGGGGCAGCGGGCGAGCCAGTCGGTGAGCGAGTGGCCGTCGCGGACGGCCTGGACGGCGTCGGCGGCGTTGGCGAGGAGCCGGTGCAGCGGCTGCGCGCCGCCGGCGGCGTTCTTGGGGGAAGGAGCGGAAGACACCGCGGGAGTTTAGTGGGCCCGCTCCGCCAGGCCCGAAGGACCTTGCTTTCGCAATGTCACTCCGAACCCCCGACAATCGCGGGTCCCAAGAGAAGACAGACCCCATGACAGGCACCCCGATCCTGAGCCCCGAGGACCTGGCCGCGCTGCCGGCCTCGGACCGCATCCGCTACCGGCTGGTCCAGGCCGGCCGTCGTCACCATGCCAACGACAACATCGCCGGGTTCATCGAGCCGGGCGAGCTCGAGCAGCTGCAGGCCGAGGTGCAGGCCCGGATGCAGGACGTGCTGCAGGCGCTGGTGATCGACACCGCCAGCGATCACAACACGCAGGAGACGGCCAAGCGGGTGGCCAAGATGTTTGTGCGGGAGGTCTTCGCGGGCCGTTACGCGCCGCCGCCGCCGGTGACCGAGTTCCCGAACGCCGAGCGGCTGAACGAGCTGATGATCGTCGGCCCGATCACGGTGCGCAGCGCCTGCTCGCACCACCTGTGCCCGATCATCGGCAAGGTCTGGATCGGCCTGCTGCCCAGCGAGCACTCGAACCTGATCGGCCTGTCGAAGTACGTGCGCCTGACCGAGTGGATCATGAGCCGCCCGCAGATCCAGGAAGAAGCCGTCGTGATGCTGGCCAACGAGCTGCAGGACCGGGTCAAGCCGGACGGCCTGGCGATCGTGATGGACGCCGACCATTTCTGCATGCACTGGCGCGGCGTGAAGGACATGGACTCGACGATGACCAACAGCGTCATGCGCGGCTCGTTCCTGAAGGACGCGACGCTGCGCGCGGAGTTCCTCGCGCTGATGAAGAAGAAGGGCTGATCGCCCCCTTTGCCGGCCCCGCGGGACGCGGGGGCCGTGCCGGTCAGAGGCTGCGCGCCTCGCCGAAGCCGACGAAGCTCATCAGCACCCGCGTCGGGAACTGGCGAATCGCCTCGTTGTAGGCGTCCACCGCCTGGTTGAAGACCTGGCGCGAGAACGCGCGCTGGCGGTCGATCATCTTGAGCTCGTCGACCGCGCTGGAGAGCTCGGGATCGATGCTCAGTTCGGCATGGTGCTCGACCAGCGACACCAGCCGCGTCAGCGCGGCGCCGTGCACCGCCGCCGCGATGGCGAGCTGCGCCACCGGATCGGCCGCATGGGGCCGGGCCCGCACCGCCTGCGTGGCGACCTTGGCCTCGGCCTGCGTCGAGGCCAGCGCGTCGAGGCTGGCCTGCTCGCTGGGCAGGCGCTCGCGCAGCCGCTCCAGCAGCAGGTCGCCGTGGGCGAAGCGCCGCGTCAGCGCGTCGTCCAGCTGCGCGAAGGCGCGGCCGATCTCATTGCGCAGCAGCATCACGCGGTTGTAGGCGCCGATGCACCAGAACACCAGCACCGCGCCGATGCCCCACAGCCACCAGTTCCAATGCATCGCGGCCCCGGCGCTCAGGCGGACGGCGCCGCGCCGGCGGCCTTGGCGCGCTGGAACTCGTGCCAGCCCTTGGCGCGCAGCTCGCAGGCCGGGCAGTGGCCGCAGCCCCAGCCCCAGGCATGGCGCGTCTTGCGCTCGCCCAGGTAGCAGGTGTGGGTGTGCTCGACGATCAGGTCGTTGAGCGCCTCGCCGCCGAGCGCCTCGGTCAGGCCCCAGGTCTGCGCCTTGGTCAGGAACATCAGCGGCGTGTCCAGCGTCATCGGCGTGTCCAGCCCCAGCGACAGCGCGACCTGCAGCGCCTTGAGCGTGTTGTCGCGGCAGTCGGGATAGCCGGAGAAGTCGGTTTCGCACATGCCGCCGACCAGCACTGACGCGCCGCGGCGATAGGCCAGCGTCGCGGCGAAGGTCAGGAACAGCAGGTTGCGTCCCGGCACGAAGGTGTTGGGCAGGCCGTTGGCCTGCAGCTCGATCGCGCGTTCCTGCGTCAGCGCGGTGTCGGAGATCTGGCCCAGCAGGCTCAGGTCGAGCAGGTGGTCCTCGCCCAGCTTCGGCGCCCAGTGCGGGAACTGCGCGGCGATCCGCTCGCGGACGACCTGGCGGCAGTCGAGCTCGACGCGGTGGCGCTGGCCGTAGTCGAAGCCCAGGGTCTCGACCTCGGCGAAGCGGTCCAGCGCCCAGGCCAGGCAGGCGGTGGAATCCTGGCCGCCGGAAAACAGCACCAGCGCCTTGCGGCGCGAGGCGTGGACGGCGGGAATCGGGGCGGAGGCGTCGGACATGGGGATAGTCGGGGGCGCTGGGAGGAATCGGGGGAGATCGAGGGGAGATTGGGGGGAGTCGGCCGCCGATCGCTCCCGATCGGCAGGGCGGAAGTGTGCCAGCACCGTGCTACCGTCGCCGCCCGAAGGAGGAAAGGCAATGCAACGACTGTTCCCTGAACTCGGCCTGGACGCGGTTCGCCGGCAGGTTCTCCCGCGCGTGATCGCCGGCGCCGCGCTCCCGCGCGCGACCGCCCGGGCGGCAGCCCTCGCCGCGAGCGGCTTCGCGATCGCCGCGACCGCCCTGACGACGGTGGCCACCGCATCGGCGGCGACCGCCGCCCCGTCCGCCACCCCGTCCGCTGCTCAGGCGCCGGGCGCCTCGACCATCGCGCAAGTGCTGCTGTACCCGGGCGGTGCCCAGGTCGACCGCACGCTGCGGGTGCCGGCGGGCGCGACGCAGGCCCGCTTCGCCTGCCTGCCCGCGGCGCTGGAGCGCGACGTGCTCCAGGTGCAGGCGCCGGCGGGCTTCAACCTCGGCGAAGTGAAGATCGAGCGGGTCGCCCGCGATTCCCTGCCGGAATGCCGGCAGCGCGACCCGCGGGTGCGCAAGGTCGAGCAGGACCGCGAGGCCGTCGAGGCCGAGATCGCCGGCGTCGACCTGGCGCTGGGTTACCTGAAGGGCCTGTCGGACCGCGAGGCGCGGCCGGGCCCGGCGCTGGCGGCCAGCCTGGACACGCTGCGCCGCAACGCGCAGGAGATGACCGCCCGCCGCCAGGCGCTGAAGGAGCGCCTGACCGACCTGAACAACGAACTCGCGGGCGCGAAGGCGCAGGCGCCCACCGCCTCGTCGCAGGTGTCGGTGGTGACGCTGCGGCTCTCGACGGCCGAGGGCGGCGACCTGGGCCTGTCCTATCAACTGAACGGCGCTGGCTGGCAGCCCCAGTACCGCGCGCGGCTGGACACCGCCTCCGGCGCGCTGACGATCGAGCGCCTGGCGCAGATCGCGCAGGTCAGCGGCGAGGACTGGGTCGACGTCAAGCTCCGGCTGTCCACCGTGCGGCCGCGGCAGGCGATCGGGCTGGAACCGCTGGTGCCGTGGACGCTGGGCCTGGAGACGCCGCGCTTCGAGGAGCGGCTGCGCATGGCCGTCGCGCCGGCGCCCGTCGCGATGGCGCAGGCCAGGCCGGCCGACCTGAACAACGTCGAGGTCACCGGCTCGCGGGTCACCGCGCTGCAGACCTTCGACCCGAGCGTCTTCGAGGGCGAGTTCGGTGCCGACTACGACCTGCCGCAGCGCGTGACGCTGCGCGCGGACGGCGCGACCTCGACGGTCAGCCTGGGCCGCACCGCCGCGCAGGCTCGGCTGATGGCGCGGGTGCAGCCGCGCAGCGAGCCGGCGGCCTACCTCGTGGCCGAGCTGCCGCGCCCGCAGGGCTCGTGGCCGTCGGGGCCGGTGCAGCTGTTCCGGGACAACGCCCTGATCGGGCAGACGCCGCTGCACTTCGGCGGCGAGACGACCTGGACCTTGCCCTTCGGCCGTGACGAGCGGCTGCGCGTGCGGGTCGAGCCCGACAAGCGCGACGGCGCCACTACCGGCCTGATCGGCTCGCGCCGTGAGAGCGTGGTGACGCGCCAATGGCAGGTGGAGAACCTGCGCGAACGGCCGGTCACGCTGCAGGTGCTCGAGCCGGCGCCGGTGTCCGAGCACGAGGACATCCGCGTGCAGGCGCAGTTCTCGCCGCCGGTCACGAAGGCCGACTTCCGCGACCAGCGCGGCGTCCAGATGTGGGAGCTGCCGCTGGCGCCGGGCCAGACGCAACGCTTCCAGGCGATCTATCGCGTCAGCGTGCCGAAGGACGCGGCGGTGTCGAACTGGCCCTGAGCGGCCGCGGGCCTGAACGGCCGCGGTCCTCGACGGGCCGCGGTCCTTGAAAGGCGGCCGCCGGGAGGCGCCGCCCGGGCGGGATCAGGTCCTGATCTCGCCCTGTCCCAGCACCACCCACTTCATCGAGGTCAGCCCCTCGAGCCCCACCGGCCCGCGGGCGTGGAACTTGTCGGTGGAGATTCCGATCTCCGCGCCCAGGCCGTACTCGAAGCCGTCGGCGAAGCGGGTGCTGGCGTTGACCATCACGCTGGCCGAATCGACCTCGCGCAGGAAGCGCATCGCATGGGCGTGGTTCGTCGTCAGGATCGCGTCGGTGTGGTGCGAGCCATGGCGGTTGACGTGGGCGATGGCCTCGTCGAGCGAGTCCACCACCTTGATGCTGATGACCGGCGCGAGGTACTCGGTGTCCCAGTCCTCGGGCGTGGCGGGCTTGAGCAGGTCGCGCGGCACGGCCTCCAGCAGCGCCAGCGCGCGCTCGCAGCCGCGCATCTCGACGCCCTTGGCCGCGAACACCATGCCGATGCGGGGCAGGAAGTCCGCCGCCTGCCTGGCATGCACCAGCAGCGACTCGGTCGCGTTGCAGGGGCTGTACTTCTGCGTCTTGGCGTTGTCGACGACGGTCACCGCCAGGTCGAGGTCGACCTCGGCGTCGACGTAGCTGTGGCAGTTGCCGTCCAGGTGCTTGATCACCGGCACGCGGGCCTCGCGGCTGATGCGCTCGATCAGGCCCTTGCCGCCGCGCGGGATGATGACGTCGACGTGGGCCGGCATCGTGATCAGCAGGCCGACGGCGGCGCGGTCGGTGGTGTTGACCAGCTGCACCGCGTCGCGGGGCAGGCCGGCTTCCTCGAGGCTCTCGGCCACCAACGCGGCCAGGGCGAGGTTGCTGTGCAGCGCCTCGGAACCGCCGCGCAGGATGCAGGCGTTGCCGCTCTTGATCGCCAGCGAGGCGGCCTCGATGGTCACGTTGGGGCGGCTCTCGTAGATCATGCCGAACACGCCCAGCGGGACGCGCATCTGGCCGACGCTGATGCCGGTCGGGCGGCGCTTCACGCCGGTGATCTCGCCGATCGGATCGGGCATCGCGGCGATCTGCTCGCAGCCTTCGGCGACGGTGGCCAGCACCTTGGGCGTCAGCCGCAGGCGGTCGACCATCGGGGCGTCCAGGCCGGCGGCGGTCGCGGCGGCGAGGTCGCGTTCGTTCGCCGCGGCGAGGTCCGGGCCGGCCTCGCGCAGGCGGCGGGCCAGTGCGACGAGGGCGCGGTTCTTGGCGGCGGTCGGGGCGGCGGCCATCAGCGTCGCGGCCGCGCGGGCCGCCTCGCCGACGCCGGTCATGTAGGCGCTGAGGTCGGTCATAGACCTGGGATTCTGACCGATGCCCCGCCGCCCCGGCCCCGCGGGGGCCATCGCAAGCGGCAAGCCGAGCCTTCGCGGGCCGCCCCTTCCTGCTCACGCCGCCGCTTCTTGCCCCTCTCCCGCAGTGCTGGAGAGGGCGCCATGAGAGACCGTGTCTTTCGACATGCCGGGTATGTCCCAGGAATGCGGCGCTTGCGGTGGATCGGCTCGATCTTCTACAGTCGTAGTACGACGGATGTAGAAATTCAGGATCCGCGATGGACGAGTCGATCAACGAGGACGGCAAGGGCGACGTGTCGCTCAGCGAGCTGCAATTGGCGCTGATGCGGGTGCTGTGGACCCGCGGCCAGGCGAGCACCGCCGAGGTGGCCGAGGCGCTGCGCGAGCAGCAGCGCCCGCTGGCGCACACCACGGTGGCGACGCTTCTGTCCCGGTTGGAGAAGCGCGGCCTGCTGGCCAGCGAGCGCGACGGCCGCGCGCTGGTCTACCGCGCCGCGGTCAGCGAGCCGGAGGTGCAGCGCTCGATGGTGTCGGGGCTGCTGAGCACGCTCTTCGGCGGCCGGCCGGCGGCCTTGCTGAGCCACCTGGTGGAAGAGGGCGAGCTCGGCGAGGACGACCTGACGCGGATGCGGGCGCTGCTCCAGCGCAAGGGGGGCCGCCATGATTGAAGCGCTGACCGGCTGGTTGCTGAACTACCTGGTGCACAGCACGGTGCTGCTGGGCGGCGTGTGGGCGTTGGAGCGCGCGGGCGTGCTGAAGCACCCGGCGTGGCGCGAGGCGCTCTGGCGCTGGGCCTTCTTCGGCGCGGTGCTGACGGCGAGCGTGCAGCCGCTGACGCAGGGAACGCGGATCGCGGTGCCGGACGTGTGGGCGACGGCGCGGACCGGCGCGAGCGCGCTGGGGATCCTGGCGGACGAGACGCGATCCGGCGACGACGCGGTCATCGATGGCGAGCAGGGCGCGACGGCGTCGAGCGGTGCCGATCGATCGAATGGCGCGAGCGGCTGGAGGGCCTCGACGGGTGCCGACGGCTCGGCCGCTCATCTGGAGAAGGTCCGCGAAGCCGGTGCATCGGGGGACATCCCGTCGACGCCGGCAACGGCGCGAGCGCCGAGCCCGTACGTCCTCACCGAGGACCACATCGGCGACAGCAGCGACGATGCGCTCGAGCGCCGGCGCGCGCTGCTGCGCGACGCGCTGGCCGCGTTGCTGCTGTCGTGGCCGGTGGTCTCGGCGATCGGCCTGGGCCTGACGATGCTGCGCTGGCTGGCGCTCCGCCGCCAGGTGCGGGCGTTGCCGGTCTTCGAGGACGACGAACTCCGCCTGGCCGCCGCCGAGCTGGCCCGCAATGCCGGCGTGCGCACGCCGACGCTGCGCTTGAGCCCGGCGTGGCCGAGTCCGCTGGTCGCGCCCGGCGGCCAGGTCTGCCTGCCGGCGACGCTGATGCGCACGCTGGACGGCCAGCAGCGCGTGGCGGTGCTGGCGCACGAGATCGCCCATCTGCGCCGCCGCGACCTGGCCTGGCGGCTGGCGGCGCGGCTGGTGTCGCAACTGGGCTGGCTGCAGCCGATGAACCGGCTGGCGATGCGCCGGCTGGACCTGCTGGCCGAACTGGCTTGCGACGCCTGGGCGGCGGCCGAGGCCGGCGCGATGCCGCTGGCCGAGAGCCTGTACGTCTGCGCCCGCGACGGCGCCGCCGCCTCGACGGGCGCCCGGCGCGCCACGCGGCCGATGCCGGTGCTGGCCAGCGCGATGGCTGCGGCCCGTTCCCCGTTGATGGCGCGCATGGACGCGTTGCTGGAGGAGACCCCGATGTCCGATTCGACTCCTGGACGGCGCCGTCTGCGCCGCGTGCTGCTGGCCGGCGGCCTGTGCGCGGTGGCGCTGGCGGTGCCGATGCTGGTCATCGGCAAGGCGCCCCGGATCGCCGTCGACCTGAGCGACGTGCGCGGGGCGATGTCCTCGGCGCTGTCCAGCGTCAAGGTCACGCGGCAGATCATGATTTCCGAGGGCCTCGAGCGCCGGGTGAACTACAGCGGCGACCTGGTGTTCAACGACGACGAGACGGACGTCGTGTCGCTCGACGACAAGCTGTCGATCCTGGAGAAGACCGGCGGCGTGACGCGCAAGCTCGACATCGTCGCCGATGGCAAGGGCGGGCAGACGCGCCGGTTCTGGGTGGATGGCGAATCCAAGCCGATCGACGGCCCGGCGCGGGCCTGGATCGCGGGCCAGATCGGCCAGATCGCGGAATCCGCGAATGGCAGCGGGGCGCGCGTGCAGCGGGTGCTGCAGCGGGGCGGCGTGGAGGCCGCGATCGAGGACATCGGGCAGGCGAGGGATGCGATGGTCCGCCGCGGCCGCATCGAGGCGCTGCTCGCCAGCGGCCCGCAGGACGACGCCACGATGTCGCGGCTGATCGCGCTCGCCGGCCGGATGGAGGACGACTTCCAGCGCCGCAGCACCTTCATCGCGCTGATCGAGCACCGCCCGCTGTCGCCGACGACGCAGCGCGAGCTGCTGGAGCTGGTGCCCAACCTGAACAGCGATTTCGACCGTCGTGAGGTGATGGTGGCGATGTCGCCGCAGCTGGCCAACGACCGCGCGGTGCTGGCGGCATGGCAGCAGGCGGTGCGGCGCTTCGGTTCGGACTTCGACAAGCGGACCGCGATCGTGGCGCTGATCGACGAGGACCACGAGGCGACGCCGGAGCGGCTGCGCACCGCGCTCGCGGCGAGCGGCATGGTGGGCGGCGACTTCGACCGGCGCAGCGTGCTGGAGGTGGCGGCGCGCCGGATGGGCGGCGACGCGGCGTCGTACGCGGCGGCCTACGTGGACGCGGTGCGGGGCATCTCGGGCGACTTCGATCGCCGCTCGGCGCTGGTGGCGCTGATGGACGAGGTCAAGATCGACCGCGAGGTGGCGCAGCAGGTGCTGCGGGCGACGGGCGGCATGAGCGCGGGCTTCGATCGCGCCGAGCTGCTGATCGCGCTGGCGGAACACCTGCCGGCGGACGCGGACCTGCTGGTCCAGTACCGGCAGGCCGCGCGCGGGCTGGGCACGCACGACCGGGGCCGCGTCGAGGCGGCGATCGATCACTTGATGCCGTCGTAATCCGCGGCGGCGGCGGTGCTCGGGGCTTCTCCGGGCGATGACCGCTCCACGATGAAAAACGGGCGCCTCACTTGGCGCCCGTTCCTTTTGCATGTTGCTCTTCGAGTTGGACTCGGCTCAGTCATTTCCGCTCTGGATTCGCCCAAGCCTTCCAGAAGTCATTCACCCTGATGCGGCAAGGCTAAATTGTTCGGGTGAGCCGAGGCAGGCAATCACTCATTTCTCATTCCATCAGAAATGATTTGAACAATGTCATCGCGAACCTGATTCAGGTTGGCCAGCAGACTCTTCGGCGAAAATTCATCGTATGCCTTCAATTGCTCACTCAATTGATCTGATCGTGTGCTTACTTCAATAATTGGAGAATCGCCATAGCGATAGATTGCAAGATAACCATCTTTACTATCCATGGCAGACAATCCGGCAACCCTCTCGTAGAAGTTTTCGTCTTCTGGCAATGTCAAATCAGCTTGCACTCGATCCCAATAGGACACCATCCATTCCGCCCAGCCCCCATGAGTGATGATCGCGTCGAGGCCTGGTACCGATGGCGGACTCTCCACTTGCTTGACAATATCCTTCAGATCCTCAAGAAAATTTCCGGGATTGGCGCTAGAGGCGATTAATTCGCGCCTTTGACCAATAATTAGCCATAACTCGACGGCGGCAAACAAAAAGTCCGCGCCATGGTGGATATATTTTTTGGTGTAGAAAATAGATAAGGGAACGTCAACAACAACTTCGATGCAGAACTTACTTGTTGCCAATAGAAGCTTCTTAAATGTCATCATTTTGGCTTTCTTGGCCAGTTTGGATAGCCGGCATCCCGCCCGGCCTTCCATTGCTCAGGGGTCAGGTCTCGCTGATATACGACATAACCATGCCAATGGCGAATGCATCAGCTGCGTCCCGCCGACCATGTGCATCAGCCAGCCGCGCACGCCGCCGAAGGGTTCCCACTGGGCGCCGCTGATCAGCGGGGGCGCGCGACGTCCTTGGCGATGCTCATCGCCGAGGTGGTGTCGGTGGAGGCCTCGGGGGCGGGACGCCGCTTCGTCTGCCGCGCGGTGAGCGCGGAGGCGGTTCGGCAACGTCGATACGGTCGCGTGGCGCGCGCATCATCCTGCCCGCGAGAAGCTCGCCGAGATCGAGTGCTCGTTGCAGGTGTGAAGCGGTCGCCTCGGAAAGTGAAACGCCCGGCTTGCCGGGCGTTTTCATTTGAAATTCACTTGTATCGAATATCCACATCGCGCCACGAGCGCTTTGCAAGGAAGACGTTATCCCCTTTTGACGTTGATTTTATTACCAGCGTGCCACTTTCCCATTCCATCGCAATATTTGCTTGGCCTGCGTAGATGTAAACAGGCTCGCCATATTCGTTCGTCGGCACACTGGCATCCGCTGCGCGCAGGTACACGATCTTGGCGCGAGCGGTCGTGGCTCCGCAATCTCGATCAGCGATAGTTGCGACGTACTTTTCGTCCGCCGACTTGGCGGCAAGTATCGCAGAGCTTTTACAGCCGTCCTCATCAAAGATGGGAGAGCAACCTGCCAGAATAACGAGAGCAAGAGACAGCAAGCACTTCATATCAATAACCCATGCATCTACAGTATTCAATGCCATCCTGAATCATGCGCTGATCATTTGGGTCGTCACCAAATGGAGCTTTTCCCCCATAGATATCCAAACGGCTCGCCGGCGGAAATCCCCATTCGGGCCGAGACGTTTTCGCCGCCACCTGCGCTCGCCCCGCTTCTCTCAACAGAACTTGGTCATAGAAGCCGAACGATCGACCCACTGCACCATAATGGAAGTTTCCAAAGTCCTGATACAGGGAGCCTCGCTGCTTGTAGTCCCATGGACCTTTATTCTGGACCATGTTCTTGAACCAGAGCGGATTCAGTTGGGCTTTCGCGAGCCACATGTTCTTCTCAATATCAGTACCGGGGGGTGACGGAGGAATCAATCCGCAACGAGTGGCAGTCATCTGCGACGTGCGATATCCACCGGGCGGAAGTGGGCCAACGAAGTCGTCGGGAAACCGCTCCAAGCCATTTGGATCGCTGTACCTCAACGGATCAGCCTGAACATATGAATAGGTATTCAGACCTCCTGCCAGCCCAATCGGATCACTCTGA
>NZ_JAOCCU010000060.1 GCF_029840635.1 Mitsuaria sp. GD03876
AAACTCCCCTCACCCGGCCTGGCGGCTGATCCAGATGGCCATGCCGATCAAGCCCACCGCGTACAGGCTGACCAGGCTGCCCGAGGCGACGCCGAAGCGCAGCAGGTCCACCTTCTGGCGGCGCCGGTCCTCGGGCGTCTCCTGGCGCGACACGGCGCCCAGGATCGGCAGCTCCAGGCGGTGGCGCAGCTCGTTGAGGTCGTGGAACACCGGGCGGACCTGGCTCGCGGCGAAGGCGGTCAGCAACCCGGCCAGCAGCGCCACGACCATGCCCGCGGCCAGCAGCATCAGCCGGTTCGGCGCCACCGGCTTGGGCGAGGCGCGCGGCGGATCGATGATGCGGAAGTCGGCCACGCCGGAGGTGTTGTCCAGGTCGGTGGACAGCGACGCGGACTCGCGGCGCTCGACCATCTCCTGGTAGTTCTTCTTGATGATGTCGTAGTCGCGGTTGAGCTGCGCGAACTCGGCCTCGAGCTGCGGCGCCAGCTTGATCGCGCCCTGGGCGGCGTTGTAGCGGGCCGAGTACTCGTCCACGCGGGCGCGGATCTGCGCCACTTCCACTTCCTTGGTCGCCAGCACGCGGGCCAGTTCCTGGTTGGCCAGGCTGTCGTTGCGGCCGCCAGCCGCCGCGGGCTGCGACAGCGCCGCCTTCTGCAGCTCGGCGACCTCGCGCTTGCGCTGGTCTTCCAGGTCCTTGATCTGGCGCCGGGTGTTGACCACGTCCGGGTGCTGGTCGGTGTAGCGCTGCTGCAGCTGGTCCAGGCCGCGCTTGAGCTCGGCGATGCGGTTGTCCAGCTCCGGCGTGGCGAACTTCTGCGCGCTCTCCTGCAGCAGGCTGGACAGGCTGCCGCCGGCGGCGCTGCGCTTGGTCTCCAGGTCGAGCTGCGCCTTGGCGGCGTCGCGGGCGTTGACCGCCTCGCGCAGTTGCAGCCGGGCGGCGTCGAGCTGGTTGCTGGACTCGGCCAGGCGGGCCGCGGCGTCCTTGCCGTCGGCCTGCGTCAGCTGCAGGTTGCGCAGGCGGAATTCCTTGCGGCGCGCTTCCGCTTCCTCGAGCTTGGCCTCGTAGGTCTTGATCTGCTCGTTCAGGAAGGTCGCGGCGGTGGTGCTGTCCTTGCGGCTGGCGCCCAGGCTGGACTCCATGAAGATCGACAGCAGCGAGGCCACGACCTTCTTGGAGCTCTCCGGCGAGGAGTCGCGGTAGGACAGCAGGTACAGGTTGTTGGCCGAGTTGCCGGCGGTCTGGATCGACAGGTTGCGGGTGACGCGGTCGATCAGCGCCTCCTGGTCGGCCTTGCTGGTGGCCTTGAGGTCCAGGTCGGCCATGCGGACCAGCTTCTCGACGTTGGGCCGGCTGATCAGCGTGCGGCTGAGCATGTTGACCTGCTGCTCGGTGTTGGTGAGCACGGCCATGCCCGACATCAGCGGCTTGAGGATGGACTGGGTGTCCACGTAGACGCGCGCGCTGGCCTCGTAGCGGTCGGGCACGACGAACACGACGATGGCGGCGGCGATGCCGACCAGCCAGGCGGCGATCAGCCCGGGCCAGCGGTAGCGCCACATCCGCTTGAACACGGCCATCAGTTGCGCGATCAGGGAATCCATGCGGCGGTCTCGGTTGCGCCGGCGTCGTGGCCGGCGGTGCCCGGCGCGGAGCGCTCAGGGACTGCGGGAATCGGGCGCGGCCGCGTCGCGGCGGCCTGCGCGGAAGACGACGGGGCGGCCGGACGCGGCGCGCCGGGCGCCGCTCAGAAGAAGCTCTGCGGAATGATCAGGATGTCGCCCGGGCGCATCTCGACGTTGGCCGACACGTCGCCGCGGCGGATCAGGTCCTTCAGGCGCACCGAGTACTGCTTGTTGCCTTCGGCGGTGCGCAGGATGGTGGCGGAGTTGCCGGCGGCGAAGTCGGTCAGGCCGCCCACGGCGATCATCACGTCCAGCAGCGTCATCTTCTGCTTGTAGGGCAGGAACTGCGGCTTGGCGGCTTCGCCGACGACGCGGATCTGCTCGCTGTACGGGCCGACGAAGCTGGTGACGATCACGGTGACGACCGGGTCGCGCACGTACTTGCCAAGCTGCTTCTCGATGTCGCGGGCGATCTCGACGGAGTTCTTGCCCTGCACCGGCAGCTCGTCGATCAGCGGGGCGGCGATCTTGCCGTCGGGGCGGACCGGCACCGTCTGCGACAGCTCCGGGTTGCGCCACACGATGATGTTGAGGTTGTCGCCGGCGCCGACGACGTAGCTGTAGTCGGCCTGCGAGGCGGACACCGGCGCGGGGGGCAGGCTGCCGGTGGTCGAGCATCCGGCCAGCACGGCCAGGAGACCCAGCAGCGCGGCCTGGGCCGCCTTCATGGAAGCGATCTTCGATCCAATGTTCTTCATCATGTCCACCCCTGCAGGAAGCTGCCCGGATTCCACCTCAGCGCGCCCGGGTGTGGAACCCCCTGGACTGAGGGCGATCCCTCCCTGACGTGAAGGATTTCCGTGCTAGCCGGTCCGGCCCGGGAACCCTTTCCCGCGAGGCCTCCGGCGGTACCCGCGATTCCCGCGAATCGGCGCCGAAACAACTCGGATACATATCGGCCGCGTCACCGCCCCTTGAGCACCGGCTTGATCAGCGAGATCAGCAGGCGCTGCAGCGGATGGGAGTTTCCGCCGGGCCGCCAGGTGTGCTTGAGGGTGCCGCGATAGGCGTCGAAATGCATGCCCCAGGGCGCGGCGCGCAGCCGCCCGCGATTCAGCAGCAGCTTGAGCACCTGGGTGCCCATCAGGCCGGCGCACAACTCGCAGGCCATACCGGTGGACGGGCCGCGCCGCTCCTTGAAGTTGACCGCCTCGGGCACCACCAGATACTGCCGGCTGAGCATCGCCGGCGATACCCCGGCGATGAAGCGCGCATATTGGTCCTCGTGGTCGCGGCCCTCGACCTGGAAATAGTCCTCGAAACTCATGCCGGTGGGGCTGAAGTAGAGGAACGCGGTGCCCATCCCCAGAGGGGCGGCGGTCATCGCGGGAATGCCCAGCTCGCGGCAGCGGCGAAACACCTTGCGGCGGACTTCGAGGACGAAGAAATCGAGGCTGTCGACATACACGTCGACGTCCTTGAGGAAATCGTCGAGGTTGGCGTCGGTGACGCCTTCGGGAAACAGGCGCAGGTCGCTTTCGGGATTGATGTCGCGGGCCATCTCGGCGACGGCCTGGATCTTGGGCCGGCCCATCGACGACATGAAGGCGGCGGCCTGCCGATTCATGTTGTGGACGTCGAATTCGTCGAAGTCCGCGATATTGAAATTGGCGATGCCCAGGCGCGACAGCGCCAACACATGCGCGCCGCCGACCCCGCCCAATCCGGCCACCGCGACGCGCGCCCGGCGCAGGCGCTGCTGCTCGTCCTTCGTGACCCAGCCGATATTGCGCGAGAAGGCGCGGTCGTAATCGAAGACAAAACCGGGGGCGGCGTCGCGGGTCATGGGTTCTCCCTTATTCGAATCGTTCGACCGGGGCACGGATCCGGCGCCGCGGGGCGTCCTGCCGCGCCTGTCGCCTTTTCACCTTGTCGCCTTGCCGCGCCGGCCCGTGCGGGCGCGCGTCACGCGTTGGCGGTCAAAGGGAGCGAGTATGCGCCCGCGCCGCGGCGGCGAACGCGCGAAAAACCGGGTCGCCGGGGGGCGGCGCGAGGGCGGCGCCGGGCCCCGCGCCCTGCCCTCGACACCCCCGCGAATGTGGTGGAACGCGCTGTCGAAAAACTTGACAGGAACCGCCCAGGAATCCCGCATTCAATTGTCAAGTCGTTGATTCACAAGGACTTGAGGGGGCTGGCACGGTCCTCGCTTTGTTGTCGGGCAAGGAGCCGGCACGTGCCGCTTCCTCACGTGCATCTGGCAAGACGCATCCTCAAGGAGAGACACATGTTCAAGCAAGCAAAGCTCGCACTGGCAGCCGTGGCGCTGGCAGCCGCGACGTTGCCGGCGATGGCAGCGCCGCTGTACATCAACACCGGGCAAGACTTCAACCTGGACCCCAACGGCCTGACGACGACCGCGGTGTTCGACCAGCTGGGTTACTCCGGCACGCTGGCCACCTCGATCTACCTGGGCTCGCCGACCGTTCCGGGCACCACGGTGATCGACACCAACATCCCGTCGGTGATGAACAGCTTCGGCTTCAGCGCCGGCACCAAGCCGACGATCGATGGCGGCAGCGCGCCGTTCGCTTACCCGAACGCCCCGTCGCAGACCAACATCGACTCGCTGAACAACCCGCGTCCGGGCAATGACCTGAACGGCTTCACCGGCGGCGTGGGCTTCCCGCAGTACGGCGCTGGCGCCGTCGGCGGCCTGGGCGGTGCCTGGGGCCTGACGTACCAGTACCAGATCGTGGGCACCACGGTGGACCGCGACGGCGACGGCGTCTCCGACTACGTGGCCTACACCGGCGGCATCTTCCGCGTGTTCTATCAGAGCGCCGCTTCTGATCCGAACAACGGCAAGGAAGTCCTGCGCCTGGTGGTGACCGGCTCCGACATCCAGCTGACCAACCTGAATGTCAAGGGCTACGTCGACTACAGCTACGCGGGTGGCGACACCTTCGTCCAGAACTTCTTCAACTCCGGTGAAGGCCTGGGCTCGCTGTACGACAACTGGCTGCACAACAACATCTCGGTGAGCTGGGTGCTGGACACCAACGTGGATCCCCCGATCCCGACCCCGGACCAGCTGTGGAACACCGGCTCCGGCCTGATCCGCCAGTCGACCCTGGACGGTTCGCTGGTGATCAACGTGCCGGAACCGGGCTCCCTGGCCCTGGCCGGCCTGGCCCTGGCGGGCCTGGGCTTCGCCCAACGCCGCCGCAGCCTGCGCAAGTAATCGGGATTTCTCCCGGATGCGAAAGCCGCCCCTCGGGGCGGCTTTTTTCATGGGTGGATCGCCTCGAGCTCGCCTCGGATCCGCCTCGATCGGGCAATGAAAAGACCGCCTCCCGGGGCGGTCTCTTCAGGGGCGAGCGGGGCCGAGGGTCAGCGCAGCGGCGTCACCACGCCCCGCCCTTGCGACCAGATGATCGCCACGACCTGCTGCGCGTCGTACAGCGCGTTCACGTGGGCGATGCGCATCGAGTAGTAGTCGCCTTCCGCGGCCATTACGTCGAACAGCGAGCGCTTGCCGAGTTGCTGCCACTGCTGCAGCGTGAAGCCGCGCACCCGCTCGCTGTTGCGCAGGATGTCCACCAGGCGGCGCGAGCGGTCCAGCGACGACGAGGCCGCCTCGAACATCTCCTGCACGCGGTAGCGCTTGGCGTCGATCGTCTCGTCGCGCTGCAGCGACGCGGCCTGGGCGCGCCGGCGCGCCGAGGTCAGCGCCGAGTCCGCGCCCGGCTGCACGATCGGGATGTTCACCGTCACGCCGCCGACCCAGTCGGTCTGCCGCGCCTGCCCCACCGTGGTGTTGCCGCTGACCAGCAGGCTCACGCTGGGCTGCTGCCCGGCGCGCACCGATTCCGCGTAGCTGCGCTGCGCCTGCGCCTGCGCCGCCGCGGCGGACACGTCCGGCGAGACCATCACGTCGGCCAGCATCTCATTCAGGTCGGGCAATCGCGCCAGCACCGCGCTCATCGCCGCGCCGCGCGGCAGCTCGTCGCCGACGAAGCGCTTCAGGCGCACCTCCGTCTGGCGCAGCGCCGACGTGGTCTGCTCGTACGACAGGTCGGCCTGCTGCAGGCTCTTCTGTGCCTGCACCAGCTCGCTGGCGCGGCCGCGGTCGGCCTTGGTGATGATGTCCAGCGCCTCGACCAGGCAGGCCATCTTGCGCACGTACTGGCTGTAGACCTGCGCCTGGAGCTGGTAGCGGCCGCGGTCCAGCGCCAGCGACACCGTCTGCAGCGCGACCTGCTCCTCGGCGCTCGACTGCCCGTAGCGCGCGGCGTCGAGCAACTGCGACTTCCATTCGGTCAGCTTGGTGATGCGGCCCGAGTCGTAGATCGGTGCCGTCACGCTCAGCGAGCCGCGGCCCTGCATGCCGCTGGTGTGCGTGCCGGGACCGTCGCCCGGCAGGATGGTGCCGGTGTTGGCGCCGGTCAGGCCCAGCGTCACCGTGGGCATGCGCTGCGCCTTGGCTTCCTGGTAGTCGGCCTCGGCCGCCTGCGTCAGCAGCCGGGTCGCGCCCAGCGCCTTGCTGCGGTTGAGCGCGCGGTTGACCAGGTCCTGCAGCTGCGTGCGCGGGTCCGAGTCGCCGATGTCCAGCAGCGCGGTGTCCTTGGCGGACAGCTGCGCGGGGGGCAAGGTGCGCTCGTCGGAGCAGCGGCTGGGCGGCGGGTCCTGCGCGAGGGCGGGCGCGCTGAACGCGGCGAGCGCGGTCGCGACGACGGCGGCCCCGGCGGACAGGCGAAAGGTGGAAGTGCGCCGCAAGCTCGGGCGCCGAGTGGTGTCGGTCATGGTCACGCGTACTGCAAGCAATTTCCCATGGCCTCTACTGGACCATTCCAGCGGGAAATCGAACCCGCGATAAGCGGCGCGCAACCGGCCTGTTCGTGACCTTGCGCCGAGCCTTACAAATGAAACCGCCCGCTCGAGGCGGGCAGCGGATCGGCAGGTGGGCGGTCTCAGCGCTCCCGGAGCGCTTCCTTGGACTTCATCATCGGGCGCAGGAGGTAGCTCAGCACGGAGCGCTCGCCGGTGCGGATGTCCACCATCGCCGTCATGCCGGGGATGACCGGCAGCGGCTCACCCTTGGCGCGCAGCGTGTTGTGCTCGGCGGTGATCAGCACCCGGTAGTAGGTGCCCTCGTTGTTCTTCTCGGTCTCGCCCAGCGCGTCGGGGCTGACGTACTCGATCTTCCCGTGCAGCCCGCCGTTGACGTTGAAGTCGTAGCCGTTGAGCTTGACGATCGCCGACTGGCCGACCTGGATGTAGCCGATGTCCTTGGGCTTGATGCGCGCCTCCACCAGGATGCGCGGACCGATCGGCACGATCTCCATGATCGGCGAGCCCGAGGTGATGACGCCGCCCACGGTGTTCATCTTGATGTTCTTGACCAGCCCCTTGACCGGCGACTTCAGCACCGAGCGCGTCACCGCGTCGCGGCGCACCACGAGCTGCTCGTCGAGCTGCGCGAGATCCGTCTGCGCCTTGGACAGCTCCGTGCTCGCGTCCTGGCGGAAGCGGCTGATGCGCTCGTTGCGCTGCTGCTGCAGCTCGTTGACCTGGCGCGTGACCCGCATCACCTCGACGTTGGACATCAGCCCCTTGGACGCCATGTCCTGCGCCAGCTTCTGCTCGGTGGCCAGCAGCCCGATGCTGCGGTTGATGCTGGAGGTGGCCTCGTCGAGCACGCGGCGGCGGGTGTCGAAGACCTCGTTCTCGCTGTCCACCAGGCGCTGCACGCCCTTGACCTCGTCGGGGAACTTCAGCGGCACGCCCAGCGCCTCGGCGCGCAGCCGCGCCACCTGCGCCATCAGGCCCAGGCGCTTGGCCTGGCTCTCGTTCTCGGCGGCCTCGGCGCGGGTCGGGTCGAGCTCGGCCAGTGCCTGTCCGGCCTCGACCTCCTCGCCCTCGTGCACCAGCAGCTTGCCCAGCGTGCCGGATTCGAGGCTGGCGATGACCTGCTCCTTGCCGTCGGGCACGATGCGCGCGTCGCTGCGGGTGACCTCGTCCACCGTGGCCAGCGACGACCAGACCAGCCCCACCAGCAGCACCGCCGCCATCAGGTAGAGCGCCCAGACGGCGCGCGGCAGCGGCTCGTCGATCAGCGCCGACTGGACGCTGCCGACGAACAGGCCTTCTTCACGGCTGAGGGTGTGGGACTTGGACATGACGCGGACTTCGACGCGGGGTTCAGACGGACGCGGCGCGGTTCATCGCCTGCGCGGCCGGATGCACGTGGACCGGCGCGCCCTGCGGCGCCTGGCCCGGCTGGGGCTGTTGTTGCGGCGGCTGCTGGCCCGGCGGGCGGGCGCCCGAGAGCGCGGCCAGCACCTGGTCGCGCGGGCCGTCCATCACCAGGCGGCCGCTGTCGACGACGACGATGCGCGACACCAGCTCCAGCACCGCCGGGCGGTGCGTGACCATGATCAGCGTGCACGCGCCGGCGGCGTCGCGCAGCTGGCGCAGGAAGGCGATCTCGGACTGCGCGTCCATCGAGCTGGTGGGCTCGTCCATCAGCAGGATCTGCGGCCGGGTCACCAGGCTGCGCGCCAGCGCGACCAGCTGGCGCTGGCCGCCCGAGAGCAGCGAGCCCATCTCGCCCACCGGCAGGTCCCAGCCCATCGGATGGCCGGCGACGACGCGGTCCAGGCCGGTCAGCTTGGCCACCTCGACCAGGCGCTGGGCGTCGACGTGGCGGCCCATCAGCACGTTGTCGCGCAGCGTGCCGTGGAACAGCCGCGGCTCCTGCGAGACGAAACCGACCTTGCCGCGGAACTCGGCCGGGTCGACCTGACGCAGGTCGATGCCGTCGATCTCGACGTTGCCCTCGGTCGGCTGGTACAGGCCGGCGAGCATGCGCAGCACCGTCGACTTGCCGCTGCCGATGCGGCCCAGGATCGCGATGCGCTCGCCGGGCTGGATGCGCAGCGTGACGTTGCGCAGCACCTTGGGCGACTGCGCGTCGCCCTGCGCCGGATAGGAGAAGCCGACGTCGTTCAGGCCGATGCGGCCGGTGATCTGGTTCAGCGGGACGTAGTTGCGGGTGGAGTCGCGCTCCACCGGGGCGCTCATCACCGAGTTCAGCGACAGCATCGCCGCGCGGGCGCCCTGGTAGCGCGTGGCCAGGCTGACCAGGCTGTTCAGCGGCACCGTGGCGCGGCCGGCGAACATCACCGCGCCGATCAGCGCGCCGGCGCTGATGACGCTTTCCTGGATCAGGTAGACGCCCCACACCAGCATGACCAGGTTGATCAGCTGCTGCATCGTCGTCGAGATGTTCATGCTCCAGCTGGCCATCGTGCGGGCCTTGAGCGCGGACTCGGCGACGATCGCGGTCGAGTGCTCGTAGCGGCGCAGGAAGCGGCCTTCGGCGCCGGTGGTCTTGAGGTCTTCCAGGCCCTCGAGCGCCTCGACCAGCGTGCCGTGCAGGTCGGCCGCCTCGGTCATGTTGGTGCGCATCGCGCGGCGCAGGTAGCCCTGGATGCCGAAGCTCATCAGCAGCATCAGCGGGATCGCCGCCATCAGCACCCAGCCCAGCGGGCCGCCGATGATGAAGGTCATCGCCACGAACAGCACCACGAACGGCAGGTCCGTCAGGACCGACATCGTGGCCGAGGTGAAGAAGTCGCGCACCACCTCGACCTGGGCCAGGTAGTGGGCATAGGAACCGGCCGACGCGGGGCGGTGCTCCATCCGCACGCCCAGCGTCTGGCGGAACAGCTTGGCGCCGACGATCAGGTCGGTCTTGCGGCCGGCCAGGTCGATCAGGTGGGCGCGCAGCTGGCGCGCGAACAGGTCGAAGACCAGCGCCAGCGCGGCGCCGACGGCCAGCGTCCACAGCGTGACGAAGGCCTGGTGCGGGATGACCTTGTCGTAGATGACCGAGGTCACCAGGCCCGACACCATCATGAGCACGTTGCTCAGCAGCGCGGCCAGCATCGCCGAGCGGTAGTACGGGACGAAGCGCTTGAGCGTGCCGAACAGCCAGTGGGAATCGGCCTGCAGCAGCGGGACCTCGTCCTTGGCGCCGCTCAGCGGCTTGGCCTGCGAGACCTCCTGCGGCGTCACCGCCAGGATGAAGCCGCTGTACTCCTGGTCCAGCTCCGCGGCCGGGGCGACGCAGCTGGCAGCCTCGGGGCCGGGGAACACCACCTCGTAGCGCACGCCGCTGGCGTCGTCGTCCAGGCGGCGCACCAGCACGCAGGCGTCGCCGCCGTTGAGCAGCAGCACCGCCGGCAGCAGCAGCTGGTTGATCTCCTCGATGCCCTTGCGCAGCAGGCCGGCGTTGTAGCCGGCCTCGCGCATCAGGCGGATCGCCTGGTCGGGGCTGATGGCGCCCTCCACCGGCGCGCCGGCGCGCAGCGAATCGGCCGAACGGGCGCGACCATGGTGCTGCGTCAGCCAGGCCAGGCACTGCAGCAGCGGATCGACCGCCGGCAGCTGCGCCAGGTCCGCCAGCGGATCGTGCGGCTCCTCCGGCATGCCGGGCGCGCGCTGGCCGTCCTCGGCCGCCAGGCGCAGGCCGGGGCGGCGCTCGCGCTGGTCACCGTCGAAGAAGGGGTCGTGCGGCCGGTTCATTTATCGAATCTTCGTCACTTCAGCCGCGATGGGCGAGGGCCAATTGCTCGAATTCGCGCTCGATGTCGCGCACGATGGCCGGCATGTCGAAAAGTGCGCTGTCGCGGCCCGCGTCGCGCAGGTAGCGCTTGTAGGAGCGGGCCCGGCCGGGATTGAGGCCGATCTGGATCGCGCGCTGGACGTATTCGTCCACCGAGAAGGTGATCAGGTCCGGCAGGCCGACCGCGGTCAGCAGGCTGCCGCACATGCGGGAGATGTAGCTGCGGCCGGACCGGGTCAGGATCGGCGTGCCCATCCAGAGGCAGTCGCTGGCGGTGGTGCCGGCGTTGTACGGGAAGGTGTCCAGCACCAGGTCGGGCAGCTGGAAGCGGGCCAGGTAGTCCGGCGGCGCGACGCGCGGCGCGAAGATCAGCCGCGACGGGTCGATGCCGGCGGCCTCGGCCTCGCGGCGGAGGTTGGCCTTGGCCCACTCGTTGTCCGCCAGCAGCCACAGCACCGAGTTCGGCACGCCGTCCAGGATGCGCATCCAGGCGCCGAACATCTCGGCGTTCATCTTGTGGTTGTTGTTGAACGAGCAGAAGACGAAGGCGTCCTCGGGCAGTTCGTACTGCGCGCGGGTGGGGTCGGCGCCGATCTCGCGCTTGCGGTCGCTGACCTGGTAGCAATGCGGCAGGTAAATGGGCTTTTCGCTGCAGTACGGCAGGTATTCCGGCGGCATCGTGAAGCGATCGGCCAGGATCCAGTCCACGCCGGGCAGCAGCGAGGTCGCCGGCAGGCCCAGGTAGCTGACCTGTACCGGCGCCGGCCGGTGCGCCAGGATGTTGGGGCGGGCGCCGCTGGTCAGGCCCTGCAGGTCGACCAGCACGTCGATGCCGGCCTGCGCGATCAGCTTGGCGGCGGTGGCGTCGTCCAGCGCGTTCAGGCGCCAGACCTTGTCCATCGACATCAGGATCCGCTTGCGCAGCGCGGTGCCGTCCTCGCGGCTCCAGTCGAAGGCATGGATCTCGAACTTCTCGCGGTCGTGCAGCTCGTAGAGCTCGGCGGTCAGCAAGCCGACGGCGTGCATGCACAGGTCACCGGAGAGGTAACCGATCTTGATCTTGCCGCCCTGCTGCCGGGCGGCGACGGAGACCGGGTGCTTCCACAGCGCATCCTTCTGCCTCGTCACCTTCTCGTGGACGAAGCGCTGGGCGGCGCCCATCTGCAGCGCGGGATCGTCGGTGGCGCTCAGCGTGGCCAGCAAAGAGGTCGCGATCAGCAGCTTGTTGTGCGTAACCTCGCCGAACGGCTGGTAAACCGGCCACTTGCACTGCTTCTGGCGGATGTGCACGTAATGCTGCATCACGTCCGTCTGCTCGGGATCGAGCGTCAGGCTGCGCACCATCAGGGCCTCGGACTCCTCGTAGCGGCGTTGCAGCTCGAGCAGCCGGGCGGCGTTGTTGAAGGCATGCGTGCGCAGGCCGGTGGTGTCGGCGCCCAGCGCCTCGATCGGGCCCTGGCCGTCGTGGACCTCGCGCCAGGCGGCCAGCGCCTCGTCGACGCGGCCCAGGTGCTCGAGCTGGTGGCCCAGGTTCAGCCGGGCCTGGGCGAAGGTCGGGCTGATCGCCAGCGCCTGGCGATAAACCTGCTCGGCGCGCTCGTGCTGCTGGATGTTGCCCAGCACGGTGCCCCAGTTGTAGAGCGCCACCAGGCGCGCCGCCGGCGCCTGGTCGGCGCGGCTCAGCCAGGTCTCGTACAGATGCGCGGCCGCGTCGCCCAGGTTCTGGGCCTGGAAGAAGTTGCCCCGGTCCATCAGTTCCGGCAGCGGGAGCGTGCCCTCGCGGGCGCGGGTCAGCAGCTGCTCCCATTCCGGGGCCAGCGGGGCGGGAACGCTCAAGTTCGGCATGCTGGGGCGGGCGATGTCCATGTGGTCGGGCTTCCTGGGCACGGGTCGCGGCCGGCGGGCGCGGCCGGACGCGCCGGCGCGGACCCAAAGGCCGCCTCGATGGGATTGTGTCCGCGCGTTCCCGGAGGGATCCCGGCAAATGGCCGGTGCCGACCGCCCATTTCCCTGCCTGGAAACCCCGCCCTGGGCGCGCCGCGGACACCGGCGACCCGCCCATTCAGCCCGTTATCGGCCGCCGGAACGAGAACTTGAGCACGATTTACGGCCCCCGTCACCGCCTTATCCGGGCTTCCGGGGACAGGGCCGACTTCCACAATCGCCCCGCGATCCAGGACCCAGAGCCGGGACGCCGCGCGGTAAAGCAGTCCACAGGACGTCGAGGGACGCGCGTTCCATCCAATCCAGACAAGAAGAAGCACATGAAGGCGAAGCCGAGTCTGTCTCGTTGGGATGACATCGTCGAAGCGGCCGAGGCGGCCGGGCCCGACGATCTCGAGACGCGGGCGGTGGACACCCGGACCTGGGTGGAACCGGGCGCGTCGGAAATCGTGGAGCGCCTGGGCGGCGCCGGGGGCGCGGCGATGAACGACGCGCCGTCACGGCGGCGCGGCGGGGATTCGATCTTCGTCAGCCTGATGCGGCTGTGGCCCGGCGAGGGCCGCCGGCCGCAGGCCAGCGCCCGGGCGATGGCCAAGCTGCGCTCGGCGTTCCGGGCCAGCGTCGCCGACCTGGCGGACGTGGCCGAAGCCGCGGAAATCACCGACCTCGCCACCCGGGAGCGGGTGCGCGCCCTGCTCCGCCATATCGTCCACGCGCGCCATCCGCAGGACCTGTGGCATCTGCGCACGGCGATCTACACCGAGGTCGCCCGGGCGTTCGACCAGGCCGAGGCGGAGGCGCGGTTGATCGCGCTCAACCGGCAGCTGGAACAGGGGAAGAGCTTGTTGCGGCGGCTGCTGGGCTGAGCGCCCACTGCCACCACCGTGGCGTTGGCCGCCATGGCATGGGGCCACAGGCGGCAAGCGCCTGAACCCCATGCCATGCCGTCCCCGACCAGCACCGCCCTTCGACGGTTTTGCGACCGGGGACTGCGGGGGGTCTTGGGGCTTGAGGCTTGGGGCCCGGTCTGGGTTACTTCGGCTGCCCGATGAAATCCATCTTGCCCAGCGGCACGCCGGCGTGACGCAGCAACGCGTACAGCGTCGTGGCGTGGAAATAGAAGTTGGGCAGGTTGAAGAAGCGGCTGAAATCCTGGCCCTGGAACTGCAGCGGCTCCTTGTCGCGGCGCGGCACGCTCACCGGTCGCGTCTCGGCGCCGTTGATCTGCTCCGGCGTCACCGTCTTCAGGAAATCGCGCGTCTTCTGGATGCGCTGCAGCAGCGCGTCGATCGTGGCCTCGTCGTCGGGCCAGCTCGGCACCTCGATGCCGGCCAGCCGGGCGGCGCCGCTCTTGGCGGCGTCGCTGGCGATCTGGATCTGGCGCGGCAGCGGCAGCATGTCGGGCGCCAGGCGCAAGGTCAGGTAGACGGATTCGTCGAAGCCCTTGGCCAGCGCGTGATCGCGCGCGGTGCGGATCCAGGTCTGCATGTTGCCGAGCATGCGGTCGAACACCGGCACGGTGGCGGCGTACAGGTCCATGAAAGTCTCCTCGTCGAGGGTTGGGGGGATGCGAAGCGGGCGCGATGCTAGTCGCTGTTCCGATCTGTTGCACGACGCTCGCCCAATGGCCTTGGGGTGGCCGAATGACGCGAGTAGGATCGATGCCCGCACGCCTATGAACATCATCATCCTCGACGACTACCAGGACGCCGTGCGCAAGCTGCCTTGCGCCGCCAAGCTGGACGCGCTGAACGCCAAGGTCTTCACCAACACCGTCAAGGGCATCGGCCAGCTGTCGATCCGGCTGCGGGATGCGGAAGTCCTCGTCACGATCCGCGAACGCACCCACTTCCCGCGCCAACTGCTGGAAAAGATGCCCAAGCTCAAGCTGATCTCCCAGACCGGGCGGGTCGGCAAGCACATCGACATCGACGCCTGCACGCGGCTGGGCATCGCGGTGGCGGAAGGCGGCGGCTCGCCGATTGCGCCAGCCGAACTGACCTGGGCGCTGATCATGGCCGCCATGCGGCGGCTGCCGCAGTACATCGCCACGCTCAAGCACGGCGTGTGGCAGCAGTCGGGGCTGAAATCAGGCTCGATGCCGCCGAACTTCGGCCTGGGCATGGTGCTCAGAGGCAAGACGCTCGGGATCTGGGGCTACGGCAAGATCGGCCAGCTGGTCGCCGGCTACGGCAAGGCCTTCGGGATGCAGGTGATCGTTTGGGGCAGCGAGGCGTCGCGCCTGCGCGCCCAGGCCGACGGCCACCAGGCGGCGGACAGCCGCGAGGCCTTCTTCGAGCAGTCCGACGTGCTGTCCCTGCACCTGCGGCTGTCGGACGAGACCACCGGCATCGTGACCGGCGAGGACCTGGCGCGGATGAAGCCGACCGCGCTGTTCGTGAACACCTCGCGCGCGGAACTGGTCGCCGACGGCGCGCTGGTCTCCGGCCTGAACCGCGGCAGGCCCGGCATGGCGGCGGTGGACGTGTTCGAGTCCGAGCCGATCCTGCAGGGACATCCGCTGTTGCGCCTGGAGAACGCGGTGTGCACGCCGCACATCGGCTACGTCGAGCAGGACAGCTACCAGATGTACTTCGACGCGGCCTTCGACAACGTGCTGAATTACATGGCGGGCAAGCCGACCAACATCGTCAATCCGGATGCGCTGAAGGTGCACCGGTGAGCGCGGCGCCCTCGCCCGCTCCGGCGCCCTCGACCGACGGGGCGACGCCCGAGGCGGCCCGGGCGCAACCCGAATCCCTGTCCCAGCTCTTCTGGGCCTTCACCTGGCTGGCGCTGCAGGGCTTCGGCGGCGTGCTGGCGGTCGCGCAGCGCGAGCTGGTGGAGCGGCTGGGCTGGATGTCGCGCGAGGAATTCGTCGAGACGCTGGCGGTGGCGCAGGTGCTGCCTGGGCCCAACATCGTGAACATCTCGCTGATGATCGGCGACCGCTTCTTCGGGCTGCGCGGCGCGATGGTGGCGCTGCTGGGGATGATGGGATTCCCGTCGCTGATCGTGCTGTCGCTGGCGGCGCTGTCGACGACCTGGCTGGCGTCGCCGGCGATGACGGGCGCGCTGCGCGGGATGGGCGCGGTGTCGGCGGGGCTGATCCTGGCCACGGGGTTGAAGCTGCTGCCGTCGCTGAAGAAGAACCCGGTCGGCATGTGGCCGGGGCTGGCGCTGGCGGCATTGGTGTTCGGGGCGACGGTGTGGCTGAAGCTGCCGCTGTTCTGGATCGTGCTGAGCGTGGGCGGGCTGGGCATGACGCTGGCGCTGCTCGCGCTGAAGCGGAGCCGCGCATGAGCCAGTTGCTGTGGGGCACGCTGAGTTGGCCGGAGCTGGGGGCGCTGACGCTGCATTTCCTGATGCTGTCGCTGCTGTCGATCGGCGGCGCGATCACGACGGCGCCGGACATGCACCGCTACCTGGTCGACGAGCGGCACTGGCTGACGGACCAGAGCTTCACGAGCTCGATCGCATTGGCGCAGGCGGCGCCGGGGCCGAACATCCTGTTCGTGGCGGTGCTGGGATTCAACGTGTCGGGGCTGCTGGGCGCGGCCGCGGCGATGCTGGGCATCCTGCTGCCGTCGACGACCCTGGTCGTGGCGGCGACCCGCTGGGCGCGCAACAACCGGGAGCACCTGGGGGTGCGGGCGTTCACGGTGGGGATGGCGCCGCTGACGCTGGGGCTGATGCTCGCGACGGGCTGGCTGCTCGCGGCGCCCTACCTGGTCGACGAGCACCACCGCTGGGTGACGCTGGCGATGATCGTCGCCACCGTGGTCCTGACGATGCGGACCAAGATCGGGATCGTGTGGATGGTGCTGGCGGGGGGGGTGCTGGGCGCGCTCGGCCTGGTCTAGCGCGTTTCCATCATGGATAAATCCTTGCTCCAGCGACAGGTGCTGGAACGGCTCGCCGAAGACCTGCTGCAGGTCGAACAGGCAGCGCGCACGGCGCATGAAACCGCGACGCACGAAGAGAACATCGCCGAGAACAAGTACGACACCCTGGGTCTCGAAGCCGCCTACCTGGCCACCGGCCAGGCTCGTCGCGCCGAGGCCATCCGCCAGGCGATGGCCAATTGGCGCCAGTTCCGTCCGCCGGCCTACGACGCCGCGAGAGGAATTCAGCTCGGCGCGCTGGTCTGCCTGGTCGACGCCGACGACAGGCAGCAACAACTCTTTCTCGGCCCGGATGGGGGCAGCATGCAGTTGGTGAGCGGTGCCCAGCTCGTTCAGGTCATCAGCGGCGATGCGCCGTTGGGCAGGGCCCTTCTGGGCAAATGCGAAGGCGACGAGGTGTCGATACAGGTCGCTTCGATCCGACAGCGGTTTGAGGTGATGTGGGTTCATTGAGCCAGTTGCCGAGGCTCTACACCTTTCGTCGCTGCCCCTACGCGATGCGCGCACGGATGGCGATGCTGCAGGCCGGGAGAGACTTCGAGGCGGTGGAGGTGAGCCTGCGCGACAAGCCCGCAAGCCTGCTGGCCCTGTCTCCCAAGGGGACGGTGCCTGTCCTGCAGTTGCCCGAGGGCAGCGTGATCGAGGAGAGCTGGGACATCATGCGTTGGGCGCTGGATGAGCCCGATTTGCAGGGCTGGTGGGCGCGCGCGCAGTCGCCTGAGAACCTGAACTTGGTGAAGCGCAATGACGGCGACTTCAAGCGTCACCTGGACCGCTGGAAGTACCCCCAGCGCTACGCCAATGAGACTCTCGCGCCGGACGCCCACCGCGACAGTGCGGTCGATGTGCTTCTGCGACCGCTGGAGACACGACTGCACGGCGCGCCCTACCTGGGCGGCGCCACGCCATGCGCCACCGACCTCGCCGTGCTGCCCTTCGTGCGCCAGTTCGCCGCGGTGGACCCGGACTGGTTTGCCGCGCTGAACTTGCCGTCCGTACGGTCCTGGCTGAACGGCTGGCTCATCCACCCGCTGTTCACGGCTTGCATGCACAAGCTGCCCGTTGAAGGTGTGAATCGCTTTCCTCCGCTCTGACCGTTGCCTGGCTGGTGCTGGACGGCGGAGGCTGGGGCGTTCGGGTTCGTTTGAGGCCAGACGATTCTTCGCTTGGCGGCAGGAGTCGCGAGAGGCGACTGCATCCTCGAGGGCGCCCTTTGTTCCCTGGTGTTGCCCCTTTGCATCGATTCTTGACCGCGAGTCGCTCACCAGTTAGCACAGGACAGAGTTGGCAGCTCGATGACTTGACTTTGTCGATGAGCATAAAAGCGCAGCACAAATCATCCAACCGATTAATTGATATTAGTTGGTGCCACCACCAAGAGCCGGGGCGCCTTAAAACATATCCTCATATAAATACAGATGTTCATTGGAAGAACCCATTCTTCCAATCCCTGAGAAAATCGAGGGACTTCAAGTTTGCGTGAGTTGCGTTTGCGCCGGTGATAGCTTTCACCCGCCCCAAGTCGGGGTGCAACCGTAGACCTACCATGCGCAAGATCTTCATTACCAACCAAAGCTCTCCAGGCGCCTCTCGACCCGGAATAGTCGAGCTGACGCCCGATGAAATCGACCTCGTTTACGGGGGGCAGTTCCAGTTCAACGACAGGCAGGGAAACATCTATTCCTCAGCGGTCATCAATGGCATGACCCACATCATTTTCCCTGGGGGAATGCGAGTCGCCATGAGCCTGAGCGAAGATGGCGACACCTTCACCATGTCGTACAACGGGGACACCGTCGAAATGGAGCATATGGGCGGTGAGGTGTATGACATCAGCCTGAACGGCATCGGCATGCTATGCGGAGTCAGCAATCCATTCCTCTTCCCGCGATGAGGTGAAGCCGATGATCGACCTCGGAACTCATGGCAAGGATTTTCGAGACAAGTATCTCGAACGCCGTAGCCTTTTGGTTAGAAATGGTGTCGGGTCCCCACCGGGATTACGGGAAGTTGACAGTTTCCTGGATCACTCCGACCCGTCACCTCCTCACATTCGGGTGTTCAAGGAAGGCCCCGTAGACGAGTCAAGGTATACGGAGGAAATTGACGACCTTGGCGTATGGCGGCGGCGCCTGATGAAGGGCCAACTCCATCAGTTGATATTGGAAGGCGCCACCGTGGCGCTCAACCGGATCGACCGTCATTCCTGGCCCATACGCAGTCTTTGCCACGAGATATCGCGCCTCACAGGAGAACGGGCAACGGCAAATGCCTACTTGGCAGTCAGCGGCACTGGCTCATTCGGAAAGCACTGGGACACCCACGACGTCTTCGCAGTGCAGCTTCGAGGACGAAAGAGGTGGAGGCTGTTCGCCCCCACCTTGCCGCTGCCGCTGGCAACGCAGACAAGCTTGCGCCACAAGACCGAATGCCCGATCACCCCGGTTTTCGATGAGATCCTGGAGACAGGTGACTTACTCTATATCCCGCGCGGCTGGTGGCATCTCGCCGAACCCATCGGGGAGTTGTCCTTTCACATCGCAATTGGGACACACACAATTCGTGTCATCGATTATCTCCTCTGGGCTTGCGGACGCGTACTGCCTGAACAGTTGGAAGCCCGTCGGGCCGCCGGCGCGAACTCTTCTGCTCCACCCGCATTCGCTTCGCACCTGTTGAACGAGATGAGCGAAAAGGTAGCCTCCAAAGATCTTTGGGGGGAATTTCTTGAATTCTTGCATTCCCGCCAGAGAAATGAAGTCCCATCCTCCATGGAAGATCTTCAATCTTTGCAAAATGGCGAGATTCCGATTGAATATCGCGTGAGACTGAACACCTACCACAACACTTCTCGATCAATAAATGGTTACCAGATCGAAAGCGACAACTCAAGCAGACTGATCTTGAAGGAGATCAAAACCAGTCAACCAATCTCCATCGCCAAGCTGCTTGAAAAATTTCCAAGCCAAGAGTCCTCCGAGGTTCTTGTAACATTGGCGAACCTCGCCAGACTGGAGATATTGGAAGTCATGGCATGAGCAAGGCTCGATGGAAAAAGTTCCTGCCCACCATCGCTCTGATTGCGGCGACGACAGGGGCAAGCTTTCCTTCCCAAGCGGATATCGCCGCCCTGGCCAACCCTGAAATTGCCCTCGCATTCATGGAGGATTTCCCGGAACTTGCTCAGATTCAAGGCTGGGAAGGAATTCCATTTCCGAAGGTGCCAGACAATGAAATTGGACCTCTTCTGGCATCAAGGAAGATCACTCCGGTGCCATTTCGATCAACCTTCGGGCAACCATTCCCGAACAGTTACCTGATCTATACGATTCCCTGTCCTTCGAACTTTCTCGCCGACTGCCATTTCCTCGGAGTCATGCAAGCGCTAGGCATGCCAGTGCAGAAGTTCTTCGGACCAATTGCGTTCAGGTATCGACCGGGACGGTGGGATGACCCAATGAAGTAGCAAGACATGAAAGGAAATACGGGACGCCTTGGCGTCCCGTTTCACAGTCGAGGCACGAAGGGCCTCTGGCTACGCTGGCGGGTCCTCTGGCGGCCCGCTATCCGATGCACTGCCCGCTGCGCCCGCCGTGGCTCGACAACGCCACACCGGGCAGTTCCAAGGCGTAGTGCAGCGACACCAACTGCCACCCTTGCGGTCCCATCTGCCACTGCGTGCTGTTGACGCCGACGTAGTCCGGCGTGGCCGTCGCGGGGTCGCTGCGCGACTCCACCACGCTGTAGACATCGGCATGCCCCGCGTATTGGCGCAGTTCCCTGTGGATCTCGCATTCATGCAAGGCGCGCGGACCCGCCTTGCCGACCGCCGCCAGGAAGGCCTCGGCGGACCAGCTGCGGGCCTGCAGCTGGCTGACCGCTGCCTGGAGCTGCTGGCTCCACACCTTGGCATCCGGGTGCAGCAGCGCGCGCATGCGCGTCACGTCCGCGGGCTGGCCCGCCGCATGGCCGAAGGACTGCCAGAGCGCGCTGACCTGCGACGTCAGCGACGCGCGGCTGAACGCCTGCGCCTCATCGCCGAGCGCCTCCAGCAGCGCCGGCCAGCTGACGCGATAGACCTGCGACAGCCCGGGCGCAAGACCCGGCACCGGCCGCGTCGACGCGAACAGCAACCACCGTCCGTCGGCGGTCACCGACGGCGTGAACTCGAAGCCCGGGCCGTTGATCGGCGCCGGCAGCCGCAGCGCGGGGCCGTACTGCTCACCGACGCGTTCCGCCAGATAGAGGTCAGCGCCTCCCTCGCTCCCGGCGCGGCTGCTCCACCACAGCGCATGCCGCCCATCCGGGCTCAACGTGAAGTCGCTGTTGGCCGGTCCCTCGTTGACCGGAGACGGGAGCGCGCGCGGCGGGAGGTTCTCCTCGTCGTCGACGCGGTAGATGGCGAGCTTTCCCGGACCGCCGGCGCGCAGCGAGGCGAAGTACAGCCGCCTGCCGAATCGCTCCGGACCGAGCTCGGTCCGCGTGCTCTGCAGCGGATCGGCCAGCCGCCGGGGCGGCGTCCACACACCGGCGTCGAGGTCCGTCAATGTGGCCTCGAACAGATCGAGGTCGTCGCCGCGATCGGCGCCGCCCGCGTCGGATCGATCGGAAATGAAGGTCAGGGTCTTGCCGTCCCCCGACAGATGCGGATCGGAGTCGCGCCAGCGGGCATCGGAGAAAGGCAGCAACTCAGGCGCGCGCCAGGCGCCTGTCGAGTCCTGCCGCTGCCAGTAGATCCGCGACTGCTTGAAGCCCGCGGCGGAGCGCGCGAAGACGCGGAGGGTCCGGGTTTCCTGCAGGTTGTAGGTCTGCAGCTGCGGGTCGTCGCCGGGCAACTCGACGCGCTCGACGATCAGCCCGGCCGCGCCTGCGGACGCCGCCGTGGCGGCGGAAGACAGTCCGTGGAGGGCGCCCAGAAGCAGCAGGGCCAGGGGGGAGAACGCGCTAGCAGGCATGACGGGCGGCGTGAAGTCCGAGGTGCGCGGATGCTAGAAGCGGTGCGCGGGCCGGATAGCCGCCGTGCGATGAAGCCGGCGAATCGGGGGATCAAGTCAGGCGCGACCGGACAGGCGCGGAACGCCTGATGGCACGACCATCGAGCGCGGGTGAACGCGCCGACGCCCAGGCTCAGACGTCCTTCGTCCCGAAGATCTTGTCCCCGGCGTCGCCGAGGCCGGGAATGATGTAGCCGTTCTCGTTGAGGTGCGAATCGATCGCCGCGGTCCAGCAGCGCACGTCCGGGTGCGCCTTGTTCAGCGCCGCCACGCCTTCCGGCGCCGCCACCAGCACCAGCGCGCGGATGTCCTTGCAGCCACGGTTCTTCAGCAGGTCCACCGTCGCGATCATCGAGCCCGCCGTCGCCAGCATCGGATCCACGATCAGCGCCGTGCGCTGGTCCAGCTGGCCCACGAACTTCTCGAAGTAGTTCACCGGCTGCAGCGTCTCGTGGTCGCGCGCCAGGCCGACCACGCTCACCTTCGCGTTGGGCATCATGTCCAGCACGCCGTCCAGCATGCCCAGCCCCGCCCGCAGGATCGGCACCACCGTCACCTTGCGGCCGGCGATCTGGTCGATCTCCACCGGCCCGCACCAGCCGTCGATCGTCGTCTTCTCCAGGGGGAAGTCCGCCGTCGCCTCGTAGGCCAGCAGCCGCGCGACCTCGCCGGTCAGCTCGCGGAACTTCTTGGTGGACATGTCCCCTTCCCGCATCAGGCCGATCTTGTGCTTGACGAGGGGATGCGTGACTTCGATGACGGCCATGGCTTGCGGTTCCGGTAAACGTTCGGGCCCTCGCGGGCCCCTTCCAATGAGGGCGCGGCCCCGGAGGGCCGCAGTGCCGCGATTATCTCGCGCCGGTTCAGGCCTTCGAGCCCGCCTGCCGCTGCCGCAGCGCCTCGTACAGGCACACCCCCGCCGCGACCGACACGTTCAGGCTCTCCACCGCCCCCTGCATCGGGATGCGCACCAGCTCGTCGCAGGTCTTGCCCGTCAGCTGGCGCATGCCGGCGCCCTCGGCGCCCAGCACCAGCGCCACCGGACCGGTCAGGTCCAGGTCGTACAGCGTCTTCTCCGCCTGGTCCGAGGTGCCGATCACCCAGATGTCCCGCTCCTTGAGCTCGCCCAGCGTGCGCGCCAGGTTCGTCACCATCAGGTAGGGCACCGTTTCCGCCGCGCCGCTGGCCACCTTGGCCACCGTCGCGTTCAACCCCACCGCATGGTCCTTGGGCGCCACCACCGCATGCGCGCCCGCGCCGTCGGCCACCCGCAGGCAGGCGCCCAGGTTGTGTGGATCGGTCACGCCGTCCAGCACCAGCACCAGCGGCGGACCCTCGACCCCATCGAGCACGTCGTCCAGCGAGTGCGAATGCGCCACCGCCTTGACCCGCGCCACCACGCCCTGGTGGCGGTGCGTCCCGCACAGCGCCTTGAGCCGCTCGTCGTCGCTCTCGACGAGCCGGGCGCCCGCGGCCTGCGCCTTCTCCAGGAAACCGCGCATGCGCTGGTCCTTGCGGGTGGCGTCGAACAGGATCTCCTGCACCGAGGCGGGCGCGGTCTTCAGCCGCACGGTGACGGCATGGAAGCCGAACAGGATCTGGGTCTTGGAAGGGGAGCTCATGGGGCGCGATTGTCGCAGGCCCCGCCCCGGCGGCTCAGAGCCAGCCGAAGTGCCGCGCCCCCATCAGCGCGCCGATCATCACCGGCTGGTGCAGCATGTAGTAGGACAGCGACCAGCGCCCCATCGCCGACAACGGCCGCAGCGCCGGCACCAGCGGCCGCGTGAACCACGCGCGCACCGACTCGATCCGCATCAGCGCGCAACCCCACAGCATCGGCCCCAGCCAGGGCAGGATCGGCACGTAGTCCTCGGTCAGCGGCTTGCGCGTGACCAGCCCGACCCAGTTGGTGGTGCGGGTGTCGAAGAACGGATCCGCCACCAGGAACGGCAGCGCGACGGCCACCGCGCCCAGCGCCCACAGCGCCGCCGCGGGCAGCCGCGAGAAGCCGAAGCGCACCAGGATCAGCATCAGCGCCATGCCGTGCAGCACGCCGAAGCTGATGTACGAGCGCGGGAACATCCACCACGAGCCGATCGACACCAGCAGCGCGCACCCCATGATCTGGCCCCAGCGGCGCCAGAAGCGATACGCCGTCTGCCCCTGCGACAAGGCCACCGCCTGCCCCATCCCCGCGCACAGCAGGAACAGGCTGACGATGCCGCTGCGCTGCCAGGTCCAGAACGGGTCGCGGTAGAAGTCCGCCAGGATGACCTTGAAGTAGCTCAGGTCGAAGCAGAAGTGGAAGACGGTCATCCAGACCATCGCCAGGCCGCGCAACGCATCCAGCCGGTCGAAGCGCGGCGTCGGCGTGCTGGCCGGCGAGGCGTCCGGCCCGTCGGCATCGGCGGTGCCGGGGACGGGGTCAGGCATTGCGGTCGAGTAGCGGGCCGTCGAATTCATCGGGGAAACAGTCTACACAGGCCGGTCGTCAGGCGAATGACGGAGTCCGGCATTCGGTCACGGGCAAGCGGCATACCCCGCGTTCCAGTAGTCCGGCTGCCCGCGATGCGTCAGCGCCGGGGCGACGCCGACGCATGAAGACGATTGAGGCGCCGCCGCGCCGCTTCGACGATGACGGTTTCGTTTCCGGACCGCCCGCGACATGCGCCATCCCCTGACTTCCTCGTTGTCCCTGCTCGCCCTGTCCACGCTGCTCGCCGCGTGCGGCGGCCGCGGCCAGGCCGAGACCCCGCCCGCCCAGCCCGCCTGCCAGCTGATCAAGGCCACGCCGGGGCTCTCGCCCGGTCCCGCCTTCGTGGACCCGCTGATGTCGATCAAGTACCTGGCCTCGAAGGCGGGCGCCTGCGGGGTGCCGCAGCTGCGCGACGCGCGCGACACCGTCGTGAAGACGCGCACCGTCGCCGCCAGCGAGTGGAAGAGTCCCGAGGGCGGCATCGTCGGCATGGTGACGCTCGAGGCCGAGGCCGAGCTGGCGCGGGAGTCGACCTACGCGCTGTACCTCGGCGAGTTGCGGATGATGGCCTTCACGACCGGCACCGAGCGCCGCGGCGCGCTGACCGAGGCGGTCGACGCGCCGGCGAAGTTCGGCGGCCTGCCGGCCACCTCGCGCGTCGAGAAGGACGACATCAACGGCCTGCTCAAGGGCTACCTGAAGTTCCTGACCGAGGAACACGGCATCGCCGGCGACGTCGCCTACGAGCTGCTGCGGGCCGTCGCCCGTTACGAACTGCCGAGCCTGTCGTCGCCCGGAGCGACCTACGCCGCACAGATCAAGCGGGTGGTCTACCGCAGCGCCGACGCCACCGGACAGCCCGTGGCGATGAGCGGCCTGCTGGTCTATCCGCTGCAGGCGACCGGCGGACCCGCCGTCGACTACAACGGCCTGCCGATCGTGCTCGGCCAGCGCGGCGCGGCCAGGAGCGACGCCCCGGCGCCGTCCTCCGGGGCCAACTACATGCTGCTGCCGGCGCTGCTGGCCGCCGGCAAGGGCCATGTCGCCCTGGTGCCGGACCTGATCGGCCAGGGCGATTCGGCCCGGCTGGCGCAGTCCTTCCTGATCGGCACGGACACCGCCGCCCAGACCGAGGACCTGCTGCTGGCCGGGCGCGAGTACTTCCTGCAGCACCATCGCGCGCAGCTGGGCCAGGACCTGCGGGTGCTGGGCCTGTCGCAGGGCGGCTTCTCGGCGATCGCCGCGCTGCCGCACCTGGCGCGGATGGGCACGGTGCGCCAGGTCGTCGCCGCCGCGGGCCCGTTCGACTTGCAGAAGACGCTGGACGCGACGCTGCTCGCCGCGGCCGGCCAGCCTCGCCCGCCCTATGCGGTGGATGCCGACCTCAGCCGCATTCCCGACTACCTGGTCGCCACGCTGACCTCGCTCGCCGCCTACCAGGGTTACCGCTTCGATCCCAAGACGACGTTCGACGACAAGGGGCAACCGCTGCCGGACTTCCTCAAGGACTACCGCGACGGCAAGCACCGCGCGCTGGGCACGCACCTGGCGATCAACAGCCCCGCGTCGGGCTCGCTGCGATATGACCTGCCGGCGGCGCAGTTCCGCTTCTACCGCTACGGCAAGGACTCGCTGATCTCCCCGCTCAACAGCGACGACATGATCGCCACGCTGACCGCGCCCGGACAGCGCGTGGGCGGCGCCTCGCTGGGGAGCTGCCGTGAAGGCTCGGAGCTGGTGAAGCTGGTGCTCAAGCACAGCAAGAGCAAGTCGACGCCGCACACGATCTGCATGCCGTTCGTGCTGAACGACTTCGTCGGCGGGCTGTGAGTCACCGCCCCGTGCGGGTGGGCGGGGCCGAGCAGCACGACGACGCCGAGCTCGACGTTACGTCACCGCCCCGCGCGGGCGGGCGGGGCGATTTCAGGCGATCAAGCGATCAAGCGATCAGGCATCCGGCATCTGGCATCTGGCCATCACGCCAGCAGTTGCCGCACCCGCTGCCGGTGCATGCCGCGCAGCGCTGGCAGCAGCGCGCCGACATCGCTGTACTCGGCGCCTGACAAGGTGCCGGACAGCGCGCCCGCCAGGGCCTCGGCCTGCGCCGGCGCCATCGAGGCCGACGGCGGTGCCGCGGCCTCGAGCTGCCCATGCAGCCTTGCGCGCGCCTGCGCGACCTTCGGCTGTGCCTGCAGCAGCTGGCCCAGCGCCTGACGCTGGCCGGCCGCTTCCTGCACGTCCCAGCGCTGCGGCTGCAGCGCGTCGGGCGACGGCTCCAGCAGCGCGCGCACCGGCTGGCCGCTCGGGAAGCGCTTGCCCTCCCCGCGCAGCGTCAGCCCGTCGCGCAGCGCGGGCCATTGCGACTCCGCGACGCTGAAGACGATCTCCGTTCCCTGCGCCTGCACGGTCAGCCCGGCCGGCGACAGCGCCTTGGTCAGCGCCTGCAGTTGCTGCTGCGTGCCCTCGCCGTCCAGCGTCACCGCGATCGTCATCGGCTTGGCGGAGGTCCCGCCGTCCTGCGGCTGGCCGGGCAATTGCAGGCGCAGCGTCTCCTTGCCCCCCTGCTGCAGCACCGCGAGGTCCAGTCCGCGCAGCTTGAAGCGCTGGCGCGCCGCGCCGTCCTCGGGCGCGGCCTGCAGCTCGCCGTCGACACGGCCGCCCGCGTCGCGGGTGCGCTGCGACCAGGTCTGGCGCAGCTGCTCGACCTGCGCGCCGAGCGCCGCCGACACCGGCGCCTGGCGCGCGAGCGTCTCGCTCAGGCCGCCCTTGAGCTGCTGCATCGCCGCGGCGAGGCGGTCGAGGTAATCGAGTCCCTGCTGCAGCTTGCCCAGGCGCAGCTGCGCGCCGGGTTCGCGCGCCGCGGAAGCGCCCTCCTCCGCGCGCAGCGGCGCGGCGGCCAGCTCGGCGATGGCGGGCGACGCGGGCACCGCGGGCGGGAAGCCGGCGGTCGGCGTCGGAACCGGCGCGGCCTGCGGCGCTCGCTGCAGCGCGGTGCCGGCGGTCGTCAGTTCTCCGGCCGCGCTGCCGGTCCAGGCGGCGCGCTGCGCGGGAACGGTCGCGACCGGCAGTTCAGATCGCATCGAACAGGCTCAGCTGGCTGACCTTGGCATAGGCCTTCTGCGTGGCCTGCAACGCCAGCGTGTAGCTGTTCAGGCGCGTCGCGGCCTCGCCGTAGTCGACCTGGCCGAGGTCCAGCGCGCTCTGCTGGTTGGCCAGGCTGACCGAGGCATGGTTGGTGTCCAGCGTCGACAGGATGTTCTGCCGGCCGCCGAGCTGGCCGATCTTGCCGGCCACGTCGCCCAGCGTCTGGTCGAGCGCCGCGATCAGCGCGGTCACGTCGGCATGCACGCCCTCGGCGGTCACGCCCGGCGTCGCGAGCTGGCCGCCCAGCGTGTTCATCTGACGCAGGAAGGCGCCCATGCCCTCGAGCGACACATTGGCGCTGACCGACATGTTGTCGGCCACGGCGACCTGCTGCGCCTGCGTGTTGCCCAGGAAGGCGTAGGCGGGGTCGACGGTCGGCTGGTCGCTGGCGGTGCCGGAGAACAGGTAGCGGCCCTCGGCATTCTTGCTGTTGGCCAGGAACAGCAGGCTGTCGTGCAGCGTCTTCACCGAGCCCGACATCGCGTTCAGGTCGTCGCCGGTGTTGCCCGCGTCGGCGGCCCAGACCAGCAGGTCGCGCGTGGCCTGCAAGTCCTCGCGGATGCTGTCCAGCGTGACCTCGCTGGTCTTGAGCCGGCTCTGCAGCGCGCCGATGTTGTCGCGGTACTGGGCCAGCGACGACTCCTCGCGCGACAGCCGCGCCAGGCGCAGCGCGGCGATGCTGTCGTCCGACGGCTTGAGCACGCGCTGGCCCGAGGCCATCTGCTGCATGACATGCGTCAGGCCCTCGTTGGCGGCCTGCAGCGCGCTGTTCATCGTCGCGTGGTACTGGTTGCTGGCGATGCGCATGGGGCGTCCTTCGGTGATCGTCGGGGGAAGCGGGGCGAGCTGGGGGACGCGGGCTCAGCCCAGCATCTGCAGCGTGCTGTCGAAGAGCTGGTTGGCGACCGCCACCACCTTCATGTTGGCCTGGTACATCTGCTGGTACTGCATCAGGTTGATGGCTTCCTCGTCAGTGTTGACGCCGGCGCTGGACTTCCAGTCCTCCTCGGCCTGGTCGCGCACCGTGGTGGCGGTCTTCTGCGAGGCCTGGTTCAGCGAGCTCGCCACGCCCAGCTTGCCCACCAGCTGCGTGAACACGTCGCCGGTGATCACCGCGGCGCTGCCGGCGGCGTTGCCGGCGGCGTCGAAGGTGGTGATCGTCATCGGCTTGTTCTTCAGCGCGATCAGGGCGGTCAGGTTGCCGCTGTCGCCGCTGACGGTCGGACTGGACGAGAACGCCAGCTGCGCCGCGGTGATGCCGGTCATCTTGAGCCGGCCGCCGCTGGTGTCGAACAGCGGCTGGCCCGGCGTCGCGGCCGGCGGCGCGTAGCCCAGCGCCAGCTGCGCGTTGAAGGCGTTGCCGATGCCCAGCGCGAGCTCCGAGACCGTCGTCTGCATCGGCCCGAGCACCTGCTTCTGCAGGTCGGCCAGGCCGCCGAGCTGGCCGCCCTGCCCCACGTCGGACAGCGTGAACGAGGTGCTGGCGAACTGGATCTTCAGCGCGGCCGGGCCGTTGGTGGCCATCACCGCGGCGTCGGCGCCGACGACCAGCGGCTGGCCGCCCTTGAGCGAGACGCTCTTGGCGCCGTCCGGCGTGTCCACCACCTGCAGCCCGACCAGCGCGGACAGCGCCTTGATCTTCTCGTCGCGGGCGTCCTGCAGGCCGGCGTCGTTCATGCCGGCGCTGCGGCCGGCGGCGATCTGCTTGTTCAGCAGCGCGATGTCCTGGGTGAGCGCGTTGACCTGGTTGACGACGCCGTCGCGCTGCGTCGCGATCGCGGTCTGCTGGTTGGCCATCAGCTGCTGCAGGCTGTCGAAGCGCTTGACCAGGCCGTCGGCGGCGGTCAGCACCGCCTCGCGCAGCGGGCCCGACTCGGGCTGCACGCTGGCGGCGTTGAGCGCGGCGAAGAACTGGTCGATGCCGTGGTTGATGTTGGCCGTGTCGTCGGACATGACCTGCTCGAGCTGGGTCAGGTAGGACTGGCCGGCGCCGTACTGGCCGAGCTGGCTGGTGGCCTGCCACAGCTGCACGTTCTTGAAGCCATCGGCGAAGCGCAGCAGCTTGGACACCTGCACGCCGGCGCCGCCCTGCGGCGTCTGCACCGAGCCCAGCAGCACGCCGGTGCGGGTGAAGCCGGGCGTCATCGCGTTGGCGACGTTCTGGCTGGTGGCGCCAAGCGCCGCTTGGGCGGCTTGCGCGCCGGTGAGGCCGTTCAGGAGGATGCTCATGGGGTCGTCGGCGGAGTGACGGAAGTCTTGCCTGGGGAAGGCGACCCGGCGGGGGCGGGACTTAAGCCGGCGGCCGGCAACACCTGCTTGAGCATCAGGTCGGCGATGCCGAAGGCGCGTTGCTGCGCCAGCGCGTCGGCCACCAGGCCGTCGGCGAAGTCGAGCATGTCCTGGCTGGCGCGCTTGCCCTCGCCGTCCTCGTCGCCGGCCAGCGTGCGGGTGCCGGCCCGCATCTGGCCGATCATCTGCTTGATGAAGAAGGCCTCGAACTTGACGGCGGCCTCGGTGGCCTTGGCCTGCACGCGCGCGTCGAAGGCGGGCGCCGGCACCGCGTCGGCGGTCACGTCGCCCAAGCCGGGGGCGACCTGTGTCTTCTGTAGATCGATCATCTCGGTCCGCTGGTGGAGTACGCCCTCTCCCGCACTGCGGGAGAGGATCGGGGTGAGGGTCGTCGGGCGTCAGATCACCTGCAGTTCGCCCTCGATCGCCCCGGCCTGGTCCAGCGCCTGCAGGATCGCCATCAGGTCGTCCGGGTTCGCGCCGATGCTGTTGACCATGTCCACGATCGCCTGCAGCGAGGTCCCCGCCGGCCAGCGGAACATCCGTCCGTCGCCCTGGTCCACGCGCAGCTGCGACTGCGGCACCGTCTGCGTGCGGCCCTGGCTGAACGCATTGGGCTGGCTGACCTGCGGGGACTCGCTGATCACCACCTTGAGGGACCCATGCGAGACCGCCGCCGGCCGCACCTTCACGCCGTCGGCGATCACCACCGTCCCGGTGCGCGAGTTGAAGATCACCCGCGGCAGCGCCGCCGCGGCCTCGATCGGCATCGCCTGCAGCTGCGCGACGAACGCCACCCGCTGCGTCGCATCCGCCGGCGCGCGCACCGACACGCTGGTCCCGTCCCGCGTGGTCGCCACGCCGTCGCCGAAGCGCCGGTTCAGCGCCTCCACGATCTGCGTCGCCGTCTGGAAGCCCGGCCGCTTCAGGTTCAGCACCACGTCCGGCCGGGAATCGAAGTCGGTCGCGATCTCGCGCTCGATGCTCCCGCCGTTGGGCACCCGGCCCGTCGTCGGCGTGTTCACCGTCACGCTCGACCCGCTCTGCCCCTGCGCGTTCAACCCGGTCACCACCAGGTTGCCCTGCGCCAGCGCGTACACCTCACCATCGGCCGCGTGCAGCTCCGTCAGCAGCAAGGTGCCGCCGCGCAGGCTCTTCGCATCGCCGAGCGAGGACACCGTGAGGTCGATCGACTGGCCCCGGCGATAACCGGCCGGGAAACTCGCGCTCACCATCACGGCGGCCGCGTTGCGCGACTTCGCCTCGGTCTTCTCCGGCAGCTTCACGCCGAATTGCTTCAGCAGGTTGGCCACCGACTGGCCGGCGAATTTCACCTGCGTGCTGTCGCCGCTGCCGTTCAAGCCCACCACCAGGCCATAGCCCAGCAGCTGGTTCTCGCGCACGCCCTCGACGTCCACGAGTTGCCGCAGCGCCTGCGCCGCCTGCACCGGGGACGCGACGATCGCGGCCGCGGCCAGGGCCAGCGCCCACGTGATCCAGAGTTTCTTCATGGCGGTCATGGCCTCAGATCGGATTCCAGGGACTGTTGAACCAGCGCGTGAACCAGCCCGGGGTGTTGGCGTCGGCCAGTTGGCCCTTGCCGCTGTAGGCGATGCGCGCGTTGGCCACGCGCTGCGAGGAGACGCGGTTCTCGCTGTCGACGTCGGCCGGGCGCACATACCCCGCCACGCGCATCAGCTCCTCGCCCTGGTTCAGCGTCAGGCTCTTCTCGCCGTGCACGCGCAGCAGGCCGTTGGACGTCACCTCCTGCACCACCACCGTGATCGCGCCCTGCAAGGTGTTCTGCTGCGTGCTGCTGCCGCTGCCGTTGAAGTCGCGGTTGCCGTTGATGCCGTACGCGCGCTGCTTGCCGTTCAGGTCGAGGTTGAAGTCGCTGCCGCTCTTCTTCGCGCTCTGCGTGTTGGCGCTCTTGCTGGCCTGCGTGGCCTCCTCCAGCACGATCGTCAGCACGTCGCCGGCGCGGAACGCGCGCGTGTCGGCGATCAGGCTGGCGCTGCGGCCGGCGACGAAGACGCCGCCCCCCGCCGCCCGCGTGGGTTCCGACAACGGCAGCGGCAAGCCGCCCGGATCGGCGCTGGGCAGCGGCGGCGGCGCGATCGCCGCGCAGCCGCCCAGGGCGAGCGCGAGCATCGGCGCGGCGCCCACGGCCAGCGCGCGGGCCAGCGCACGGGCCGACACACGGGCCAGCACAGGGGCAGGAAAACCGGCAAGCACGCGGGCAACGGGACGGACGGCGATCGGCGGCATGGTCCTCGCTCCGGTCAGCGGGCGGCTTGCGCCAGCACCTGCAGCATGTTGTCGGCCGCGGAGAGCACCTTGGTGTTCATCTCGTAGGTCCGCTGGGCCGCGATCATGTCGACCATCTCCTCGACGACCTGCACGTTGGAGCCCTCCAGCGCGCCCTGCTTGAGCTTGCCCAGGCCGTTCTCGCCGGGCACGCCCTCGGTCGGCGCGCCGCTGCCCGCGGTCTCCTGGTACAGGTTGTCGCCCAGCGCCAGCAGGCCGGCCGGGTTGACGAACTGCGTCAGGCGCAGCTGCCCGATCTCCTGCGACGCGGCGTTGTCCGCGGTCGTGATCGCGACGACGCCGTTCTCGCTGATCGTCAGCGACTTGGCGTTGACCGGGATCGTGATCTCGGGCTGCAGGCGCTGGCCCTGCGCGTTGGTCAGCCGGCCCTCCGGGCTGACGCTCAACTGGCCGGCGCGGGTGTAGGCGGGGCGGCCGTTCGGGCCCTCGACCTGCAGGAAGCCGTTGCCGACGATGGCCACGTCCAGGTTCTGGCCGGTGGTCTGCAGGCTGCCGTTGGTGAAGACCTTCTGCGTGCCGACCATGCGGGTGCCGTTGCCCAGCTGCACGCCGGTGGGCGAGGCGCTGCCGTCCTCGGCCTGCGCGCCGGGCTGGCGTTCGACCTGGTAGAACAGGTCCTCGAACATCACGCGGTCGCGCTTGAAGCCGACGGTGTTGACGTTGGCCAGGTTGTTGGCGATCGCTTGCAGCTTGGCGTCCTGCGCCTGCACGCCGGTCTTGCTGATCCACATGGCGGGGTTCATCGGGGACTCCTTCGGGGAATGCGGTGATCGGGTTGGATTCGGGGCAGGCGGCGCGTCACTCGCGCACCAGCCGGTTGCCGGTGTCGGCCATGCCGTCGGCGGCCTTGAAGAGCCGCATCTGCAGTTCGAAATCGCGGGCCAGGTTCATCGTGGCGACCATCTCCTCGACCGCCGAGACGTTGCTCGCCTCCAGCTTGCCCTTGGCGACCTGCACCGACGCGTCGGCCGCCGGCGCGGCGCCGTCGCGCGTGACCAGCAGGCCGGCCTCGTTCTTGGTCAGCTGCGAGAACGGCGGCTTGACCAGCTTGAGCCGGTCCACCGTCTGCAGCTCGGGCTGGCCGTTGGCCAGGATGGCGATCGTGCCGTCGGGCTGGACTTCCAGCCGGTCGTGCGGCGGCAGCACGATCGGGCCGCCCTCGCCCAGCACCGCGTGGCGGCCCAGGCGCAGCGTGCCGTCGGCGTCGACGCTGAAGTTGCCGCCGCGGGTGTAGGCCTCGCGGCCCGACGGGCCGTCCTGCGCGACGGCGAAGAGGCCCTCGCCCTGGATGGCCAGGTCCAGGTCGCGGCCGGTGTCGCGCTGGCCGCCGGCGCGGGCGCTGACGACGTCCGAGCGCGCCTGCGCCAGGTGCCGCGCGTCGTAGCCGTAGCCCTTGACGGTCGCGGCGTTGGCCTGCTCGAGGTTGGCGCGGAAGCCCGCCGTCTCCAGGTTGGCCAGGTTGTTGGCATGCACGGCCTGCGCGCGCTGGATGCGCTCGGCGCCGCTCATGACGGTGTAGATCAGGGCGTCCATCGGGGGCTCGCTTCGCTCGTCGGGCTCGGGCGGCGCGTCAGACGGCCTGCATCAGGGCCTGCATCATCTCGTTCTCGGTCGAGATGAGCTTGGTGTTGGCCTGGTAGTTGCGCTGCGCGCTCATCAGGCTGACGAGCTCGCCGGTGACGTCGACGTTGGACTGCTCCAGCGCACCGGCGCTGAGCTTGGCCGCCGTGCCCGCGCCCGGGCGCGCGTACAGCGCCACGCCGCTGTCGGGCGTGGAGGTCCAGCTGGTGTCGCTGACGGCCTTGAGCGCGCCCTCGTTGGCGAAGGTCGCCAGCGCGATCGTGCCCACCGTCTGCTTCTCGCCGTTGCTGAAGGTCGCGATCAGCGAGCCGTCCTCCGACAGGCTGGTGCCGGTCAGGGTGCCGGCGGCATAGCCGTTGGACTCGTTGGTGCGGGTGGTCGTGTCGCCGGCGAACTGCGTCGTGCCGGTGTAGTCGATCTGCATCGCGATCGGCGCCGCGCCGTTGCCCGGCGTGGCGTTGAGCGTGACGGCCGGCACCGCGGTGAGCTGGCCCTGCGCGTCGAAGTTCATCGTCGCGCCCGGACCGGCCGGGGCCGCGCCGTCGAAGCTGTAGTACGCGTTCAGCGTGCCGGTGCCGGTCTTGACGAAGTACTGCGTGACGCTGTGCTTGGTGCCCAGCGAGTCGTACACGACCGAGGTCACCGAGCTGTTGAAGCTGCGCGGATCGTCCTTGTCGAAGGTCGCCACGGCCGGCACGGTCCAGTCGGCGCTGAGGTTGCCGTTGAAGCTCAGCCGGTCGCTGGGCTGCGCCGGGATGGTGCCGGTGGCCACGCGCAGGTCGCCGAAGGCGCCCAGGCCGGCGCCCTGCACCGGGCGGCCGTTGGCGTCCAGCACCGCGGCGTAGCCCTGCGCCTTGCGGCCCAGGCTGTCGACGACGTAGCCCTCCTTGTCGACGTTGAACAGGCCCACGCGGGTGAACAGCGTCTGGCCGTCGTTGCCCTTGACCGCGAAGAAGCCGCGGCCCTGGATCATCGCGTCCATGCCGCGGCCGGTGTTGAACAGGCCGCCGCCGGTCTCGATGGACTGCGAGATCGAGCCCACCTCGACGCCGGTCGGATGGCTGTCCGCGACCATCGACGAGAAGTTGCTGCGGCTGGACTTGAAGCCGTAGGTGCCGGAGTTGGCGATGTTGTTGCTGATGGTCTCCAGGCTGGCGTTGACCGCGTTGATGCCCGAACGTGCGATTTCGAAACTCATGGGGGCCTCCGTAGGCGTTGGATTCAGGGGAACTTCGGAACTGGGGAAGCGGGATCGCGGCGCGGCGTCAGGAGGCGGCGCGGCCCTTGAACTGCGTGATGGCCTGGCTCGCGATCTCGCCGACGCCGGCCAGCTGCAGCATCACGCTGCCGTCGCCGGCCAGGCGCACGCCGTCCAGGCGGGCCACGGTCTCGACCTGCACGCCGCGCTTGTCCTTGGCCTCGAACCTGATCGCGTACTGGCCGTCGCCCAGGCTCAGCTTGGCCGGGTCCAGCGTGTAGGCCTGCTCGCCCTTGCCGAGCGCGCCCAGCGCGATGCGCTGCTCGCGGCCGTCGCCGCCGGTCAGCACCAGCGTGTTGTCGGGGCTGGCGGCGTCCAGCGTGAAGCGCAGCTGGACCGGCTGGCCCGAGAGCTGCAGCTGCGAGACCGAGGCCTGCAGCGTCGAGCCGACCTGCGCGCCCAGCGTCATCAGCTGCAGGCTGGCCAGCATGCCGGCGTTGGTCTGGCCCTGCGAGGCCAGCTTCTGCATCGACTCGACCTGGCTGAGCTGGGTCAGCTGGCTGACGAATTGCGACGGGTCCTGCGGCGACAGCGGATCCTGGTTCTTGATCTGCGCGACGAGCAGCGTGGTGAACAGCGAGCTCAGCCCGCCGCCGTCGCCGCCCAGGCCGTTGCCGGCGATGGCGTCGTTGGCCGACGGGGAGTTGCTGCTCGCGTTGTTGTTGACGGCGGTGGTCATGGCGGGTTCCTCGCGGGGGGCGGATTCAGGCGTCGCCCAGGCGCAGCAGCGACTGCTGCATCGACTTGACCCGCGACAGCACCTCGACGTTGGTCTCGAAGGCGCGCGACGCGGAGAGCATGTCGGTCATCTCGGCGACCGGGTTGACGTTGGGATAGAAGACCTCGCCGTTCTCGTTGGCCAGCGGGTTCTCGGGCTCGTAGGCCTTGCGCAGCGGCTCCTGGCTCTCGACGACGTCCAGCACCTGCACCCGCGTGCCGGCCAGTTGCGCGTCGCCCAGGCCCTCGCGCGCGGCCAGCGCGGCGAAGACCGGCTTGCGGGCGTGGTAGGTCGCGGCCTCGCTGCCGGCGGCGGACTGCGCGTTGGCCAGGTTGCTGGCGATCGTGTTCAGGCGCACCGTCTGCGCGGACATCGCCGAACCGGCGATCTGGCTGATCTGCTTGAAGGACATGGGCTTCCCCTTGGGGTGTCGAGGCGGCGGTTACTGGCCGTTGATGGCCTTGGCCAGGCCCTTGAGCTTCATGTTCACGAAGGTCAGGCTGGTCTGGAAATCGAGCGCGTTCTGCGCGAAGGCGGCCTGCTCCACGCCCAGCTCGACGGTGTTGCCGTCCTGCGAGGGGTGGTAGGGCACGCGGTACTGCGGGTCCTGGGCGCCGGTGTCCAGCGCGAGCCCGGCGTCGAAGCCGTCGCCCGATCCGTCGCCGCCGCCGAGTGCGGCGCGCAACGACGCGGCAAAATCGATGTCGCGTGCCTGGTAGCCCGGCGTGCTGACGTTGGCGATGTTGGAGGACAGCACCTTGGTCCTCTCGGCGCGCAGGCGCAGCGCGTCGTCATGCACGCCGGCCGCCTTGCTGAAATCGATGCTCATGCGCGACTCCTTTCCTTCGTTCGTTTCCGTTGCCCTGTCGACCGCCCTCGCGGCCTCAGCGCTGTCCTTGTCCATGACGGCCGTCGCCGCCGGTGCGCCCGCGGCGGAGCGAGCCACCGCGTCCGCCACCAGCGCGCCCGCGGCGGATCG
>NZ_JAOCCU010000061.1 GCF_029840635.1 Mitsuaria sp. GD03876
AACGCCACGGCGCTCAGCGGCGTCGGGGCAAGGAGCGTCGGGCGACGGGAAGAACGAGGGGACGGGTAAAGGGTCGGCGAGAGAGACAGTCGGACGGACATGGAGGCTTTCGAGGGGTCATCGATCTGGACAGCCCCATAGCCTGCGAGCGCCGGCGTGCCCGGGCAACGAAGCTCGGCGCACATGCTCATGCGAAGGTCGCGCTTCCTCAGCCCGGTGGCCGCGTCTCGCCCCACGACGGATTGATCAGCGCGAAGGTCTCGTGGTCGCGCCAGGCGCCGTCGATGAACAGGTAGCGCGGGCTGAAGCCTTCGCGCTGGAAGCCCAGGCCTTCCAGCACGCGCCGGCTGCGGTGGTTCTCCGGCCGCACCGACGCCTGCACCCGGTGCAGCGACACCGCCGGCCCGAACGCCTCGTCCAGCAGGTGCGCCAGCGCCTCCCGCATCAAGCCAGTGCCGACATGCGCCTCGTCCAGGTTGTAGCCCAGCATCGCGCTCTGGAACACGCCACGCGCGACATCCGACAAGGTGCACTGCCCGATCAGGCGCTCCGGCGCGTCGTGCGTCGACAACCAGAAGCGCCAGGTCTTGCCCGCGTCGAACGCCGCTTCCTCGCCCGCCAGCCGCTTGCGCGTCGGCTCGAGCTCCCAATGGTCGGCCGGCCGCGTCGGGTCCCAACGCGCGAAGTGCGCCGTGTTGCGCGCCTGGTAGTCGATCGCGGCCTCGGCCATCGACGGCGTGGACGCGCGCATCAGCAGGCGCTCGGTGCGCATCGCCTTGAGCGGCGAGCCGGCGTGAAAAGCAGTCATCGCGCGACTGTAGTCCGGCTCGCGCGCGCGAACGCCGGCCCATGCCGCCCGTCGACCGTCGATCCCATCGACCTGCGGCGCCGCGCTCGCCGGCCGCGCCGCGCGCCCTCGCTCCCCCCGTTCACGCGGTGCATGACCAAAGGCGCGTCACGAAGGCCGGTGCACAATGCCGGCCGCGTCGTTGCGCCCACCTCCCGGCAACGACCCTTCCGCCACCGCTCCATGCCCCGCTTCAGCCGGTCCCTGCGCTTCTGGACGTTCGCCCTCCTCGTGGCGAGCGTGCTGCTGGCGTGGCCGTTGCACGAGGCGCTGCACGTCAGCCAGCCCGTCGCGGAACAACTCGGTCTCTCGAGTCCGGGATCGGCATCGGCATCGGCATCGGCATCGGCATCGGCATCGGCATCGGCATCGGCATCGGCGACGTCCGACACCGCGACGCTCGTCGCGTCGGCGGCGAACGCGGATGTGGTCGCGGACATGGACGCGGACGCGGACGATCACGACGGCACCGACGCCACCGGCGAGGTCAAGGGCGCCGGCTGCGCCTGGTGCCTGTTCCATGCGCAGCTCTTCGCCGCCACGGACACGCCGCCGCCCTTCTCCTTCCATGCCGAAGCCTCGGCCCCGCCGGCCGCGCTGCCCGGCGGGCTGCCCACCGGGCGCTGCGCGCTCGCGGCCGATCCCCGAGGGCCTCCCCAGGCCTGATGCGTCCCCGCGCGGACGCCTGATCCCCTCGCACGCCCTGCCCGCCTCGTCCGCCTCTTTGGTGCCGGACGACGGCCGCGCTTCGCGCAGACCTCATCCCTGGCCGCCCGGCCGGACCGTCCCGGTCCGCCGAGGCCGCCTGCCCGCGCGCGCCCTCGCTCCCTTGCGGCGCGCCGCGGGTCGCCTTTCGTCGTCCCATGAACGCTTTCTCCTCCTCCCTCGCCCGCCGGCCGGCCTTCGCCGCCACGCCCGTCGCCCTCGCGCTGACGCTGCTCCTCGCGCCGCTGTCCCTTCGCGCCGCGTCGCCCGACGCCCCCTCCGAGCCTCGATCCAAGGCCGAGTCGGACGCCCGATCCGACGCCAGATCCGTGACCGCCGGCGCCGCGCCAGGCGACACCGCGCCGGGCACCGGCGGCGACGCCGCTCCGGCGGGATCGCTGCGCCGCGTCGAGGTCTCCGGCCGCGCCGCCACACCGACCCGCCAGCCGGGCGACCGCAACGCGCTCTCGCTCACGCCGGCGGCGCTGCCCGCAGCGGTCCAGCACCTGGGCGAGGACGACATCGCCGCGACCAACATCGGCCGCGACATCTCCAACGTCTTCCGCCGCGTGCCCGGCGTGCTGGCCAACAACATCGACCAAGGCGAGACCGGCAACGGCTTCCGCATGCGGGGCTTCGCGACGCAGGGCACGCACGGCGCCGACACCGCCGTCTACGTCGACGGCGTGCCGCAGAACGTGCCGTCCAGCCAGGGCGGCGCCGGCCACGGCCCGGTGTTCCTCGAGTGGCTGACCGGCGACATGATCGGCGGCATCGACGTCGTCAAGGGCCCGATCTCCGCGCTGTACGGCGACCAGAACCGCGCCGGCGCGGTGGACATCCGCACCCGCGACGGCGGCGCCGCCACGCCCTCGAGCCTCGGCGTCAGCGTCGAGCGCTTCGGCCTGCGCCGCGCCTCGCTGGTGCTGTCCAACACCTTCGGCAACGACCCCGACGGCCGGCTGCCCAGGATCGATTCGCTGCTGGTGGCCGACGTCTACCGCAACGACGGCTACCGCCGCGACTCGCGCACCGACCGCGACACGCTGTTCTGGAAGCTCGGCACCCGGCTGGGCGACGCGCGCTACAGCCTGCGCTTCACCCGCTACCTCGCCGACTTCGACGCCGCCGGCTACCTGCTGCTGCCCGACCTCGAGCGCGGCCTGGACCCGCGCTCGACGCAAGTCGGCAACCCGGGCTTCGGCAACGCGCGCCGCACGACGCTGGTGCTGAACCGGGCGCCGGCGGACGGCGACATCGGCTGGCACGCGACCGCCTATGCGGAGCGCTTCGACCGCACGCGCGGCATCGCCACCAGCGCGACGCAGCACACGGTGGGCGTCGACCACCGCGACATCTTCGGCGGCCGCGTGCTGCGGAACTGGCGCCTGGCCGAGGACGCCACCCTCGCCGTCGGCGCCGAGGCCCGCGCCGACCGCGGCGACGCCTTCCGCCGCCTCTACGTCAACCGCGCGCCGACGGCCAACTACCTCAACGCGCAGGACCTGGACCTGCTCACCTACGGCGTCTTCACCCAGGCGCAATGGCGGCCGGTGAGCGCCCTCAAGCTCAGCGCCGGCGCGCGCTACGACCGCTTCGACTACGACATCGGCAACCTGAAGCTGCCCGCGGCCAGCACCGCCTACCGCAAGGGATCGCTGACGCCGAAGCTGGGCGCGTCGTGGTCGGTGTCGCCGTCGCTGGAGCTGTTCGCCAACGTCGCGCAGGGCATGCGCTCGCCCGCGGCCGAGCAGATCAGCGGCAGCGGCGCCGCCGGTCCGCTGGGCGCGCCGGGCGGCGTGATCAGCCAGGTCGCGCCGAGCAAGGTGCGGTCCTACGACGCCGGCTTCACCGCCGCGCCGCTGGCCGGCTGGACCGTCTCGGGCACCGCCTACTACATCCAGAACGACGACGAGATCACCGGCCAGGCCGACGGCTCCTTCAAGTCGGTCGGCGACACGACGCGCAAGGGCGTCGAGCTGGAGACGCGCTGGCAGCTGGCGGCGTCCACCAGCGTGTACGCGAGCCTCGGTCGTATCCTCGAGGCCACGGTCAACAACCCCGCGCCCAACACCGGCGCGAAGCTGTCCGTGCCGGGCCGCCAGTTCAAGGCCGGCGCGCAGCACCGCTTCGCGCTCGGCGCCGGCCGGGTCACGCTGAACGCCGATGCCTACTACCTCGGCGACATCCCCTACTACGTCGGCACGCCGACGATCCAGCCGCGCACGATGCCGGCCTACACGCGCTACGACCTGCGCGCGACCTACGACTGGGCCTCGATGCAGGCCACGCTGTACGCGGTGTTCCAGCCGCAGCGCTTCGGCTCCGAGATCGCCTACGGCAGCGCCGCGGGCCTGATGCTGTCGCCGGTGCCGCGCACCACCGTCGGCGCGTCGCTGAAGGTGTTCTTCTGATGAGCGCCCCTTCGTTGCTCGAGGCGCGCCGCCTCGTCGTGCGGCGCGGCGACCGGGTCACGCTCGACGCGCTGGACCTGCGCGTGCCGTCCGGCTGCGTCTACGCGCTGCTGGGCGGCAACGGCGCCGGCAAGACCACCACGCTGAACGCGCTGCTGGGTTTCGTGCCGGCGGCATCGGGCCAGGCGCTGGTGGACGGCATCGACGCGTCGCGCGATCCGCAGGCGGCGCGCGCGCGCATCGCCTACCTGCCGGAGAACGTCGCCCTCTATCCCTACCTCAGCGGCATCGAGAACCTGCGCTACTTCTGCGCGCTGGCGGGGTTGAGGATCGACGCCGCGCGCGCCCGCGCGCTGCTGGCCGAGGCCGGACTGGCCGGGGACGCCCAGCCGCGCCGGGTCGGCGGCTACTCCAAGGGCATGCGCCAGAAGGTCGGACTGGCGATCGCGCGGGCCCGCGAGGCCCGGGCGATGCTGCTCGACGAGCCGACCTCCGGCCTGGATCCCGCCGCGGCCAACGAGTTCGCGCGCAGCGTCCTGGCCGCGCGCGACGCCGGCCTGGCGGTGCTGATGGCCACGCACGACCTGTTCAACGCGCTGCAGGTCGCGGACCGCATCGGCATCCTGCGCGAGGGCCGCCTGGTCGCCGAGCTCGACGCCCGCGACGTCGCGCACGACGAACTCGAGCGCATCTACCTGCGCCACGCGCGCGGCGCCGGCGAGGTGTCGCCATGAGGGGCGCGCTCGTGCTCAAGGAAACGCGCGCGCTGCTGCGCGACGGGCGACTGTGGGCGCTGGGCGCGGCGTTGCTGCTGCTCTTCGCGGCGATGCTGGCGACCGCGCATCAGCGCCAGCAGCAGGCCGAGGGCGAACGGCGCGAGGTCGAGGCCGCGTCCCGCGCCCAGTGGGACCACCAGGGCGACAAGAACCCGCACCGCGGCGCCCACTTCGGCCTGTACGCGTTCAAGCCGGCGTCCCCGCTGGCCGGCATCGAGCCGGGCCTCGACGCCCAGGCCGGCCAGGCGCTGTGGCTGGAACCGCACCGGCGCGGCATGGCGATGTTCACCGCCGCGGCCGACGCGGCGCCCTCGCCCGGCCTGGGCGAGTTGACGCCGGCCTTCGTGCTGGTGACGCTGGTGCCGCTGCTGATCGCGGTGCTGGGCCACGGCACGGTGTCACAGGAACGCGAGAGCGGCACGCTGCGCCAGCTGCAGGCCAGCGGCGTGCGCGCGCGGCCGCTGGTGCTGGGCAAGTGGCTGGGCCTGTGCGCCGGCGTGGGGCTGGTGCTGGCGCCGGCGCTGCTGCTCGGCGCCTGGCTGGTCGTCGATCGGCGCAGCCTGCCGGCGGCGCTCGCGCTGGGCGCGGCGCTGCTCGTGTACTACGCCGTGTGGGCCGCGCTGACGGTGCTGGTCTCGATGACCAGCCGCAGCTCGCGCGCGTCGCTGCTCGCGCTGGGCGCGTTCTGGGTCACGGCGATGTTCCTGGTGCCGAGGCTCGGCGCCTCGCTGGTCGACCGCGTCGCGCCGCCGCCGACGGGGCAGGCGTTCTGGAGCGCCATCGCCGACGACATCGAGCAAGGCCTGCCCGGCGACGGCGACGCGCGCCAGCGCCTGAAGGCCTACGACGCCGCGTTGCTCGCCGGGCACGGCGTGGCCCGCCTGGAGGACCTGCCGTTCGGCGCGAACGCGTCGCGGCGGCTGTTCCGCGACGCCTACGCGGCCCGCGTCCATGCGCTGCATTTCGGCGCGTTGTGGGAAGCGCGGCTGCACCAGCAGGTGCTGCTGCGCGGCGTGACCTGGCCGAGCCCGATGGCGCCGATGCGCGCGATCGCGGGCGCGCTGGCCGGCACAGACCTGGCGCACCGGCGCCATTTCGAGGACGCCGCCGAGCAGTACCGCCAGCGCTTCACGACGCTGATGGACGAGTGGGACCTGCAGGCGACACGCGGCGTGTCGTCCTTCGACAGCAAGTACGCCGGCGACGCGCAATGGCAGGCGATTCCCGTCTGGTCGTACGAGGCGCCCGGCCTGGACTTCGCGCTGCGCGACGCGATGCCGGACCTGGTCGCGCTGGGGCTGTGGCTCGCGGCCGCGACGGGCGCGCTCGTGTTGGGCGCGCGGAGGTTGACGCCATGACTTCGAGGACCTTCATGACGATCACGCATCGCTTGCCGTCGCCCGACACCTGGCATGCCGAGGGCCTGCGGCTGCGGCGCCTGCCGCTCGCGCGATGGGCGCTCGGCGCGCTGCTGGCGGTGCTGCTGGCCGTGTCCATCCCCGCCGGGCTCGACGCGCGCGCCTGGCGGCAGGCGGCGGCCGCGGACGCGCTGCGCATCGACGAGCTGCAAGGACAGGCCGTCGCGCAGTTCCAGCAGACCGCGCCGGGCCCGGCGGCCGCGCAGGCGACCTACCAGCTGGGCCGCGGGGAACTCGGCGCGACGCGCATGCCGGTCGCCGACGGGCTCGCGCTCGGCATCCGGCGGCTGGATGTGCTGCCGGCGCGCGAGAAGGCGACGCTCGACAGCCGCCAGGTCGACGCTCGGCCGCTGGGGCCGCTGCGCAATCCGCTGCTGACCGACACCGGCCTGCCGGGCGTGCCGGCGATGGTGGCGCTGCTGCTGCCGCTGGTCGCGCTGGTGCTCTGCGCCGGGTTGCTGCAGGAGGAACGCGAACAGGGCCGGCTCGGCCTGCTGCGCGTGCAGGCGCGGCACGGGCTCGGACCGGCGATCACCGCCGCGCTCGGCTGGCGGTGGCTGGCGGTGAGCGTCGTGGCGATGCTCGGCACGCTGCCGGCCTTGGCGCTCGATCCCGGCGCGTCGGTCGCCGTCGGCGCGGCCTGGCTGCTGGCGCTGGCGGGCTTCTGCGCGGTGTGGGTGGTGCTCGGCGGCCTGCTGTCCTGGCTGCCGGTGTCGGGGGCCACGGCGATGCTGACGGCGCTCGGCGCCTGGCTGCTGCTCACCTTCGCGGTGCCGTCGGGGCTGGCGGCGATCGCGCGGGACGAGGCACCGATGCCCTCGCGCATGGCCGCCATCGTCGACATCCGCGACGCGCAGCAGGACAGCGAGGAGCGGGAGGACGCCCTCGCCCGCGACTGGTACGCGCGGCATCCGGCGGTGCCCGCCACCCTGCCCGCCGCGTGGCCGGCCAGCTTCGTGCCGCGGGTGCTCGAGCAGGACCGGCGGCTGCGGCCGCTGATGCGGCGCTTCGAGGACAGCCGCCTGCGGCAGGCGGCGTTCGTCGAGCGCTGGTCGTGGCTGTCGCCGGGGCTGGCGCTGGTGCTGACCGGCGAGCGCCTGGCGGGCACCGACACGGCCAGCCATGTGGAGTACCTGCGCGACGTCGAGGCCTTCGAGGACCGCTGGCGGGCCTTCCTGGTCCCGCGCGTGATGGACCGGCGCGGGCTCAGCGCGGCGGAGATGGCGGCGCTGCCGCGGTTCGAGCCGGAATCCACGCCCCCAGCAATGCCGCTGCCGCCAACGCCAGCATCCCGGTGACGGCGATGCCGCCGGCCAGCGACACGGTGGCCACCAGCGCCGACAGCAGCGCCGGCCCGCAGGAGCCGCCGATGTCCGACAGGAAGCGCCACACCGCGAGGAAGTAGGCGCGGCCGTGGCGGGGCGCGAAATCCGCGCCCAGCGTCATCACCAGGCCCGAGCCGATGCCGTTGCCGAAACCGATCGTCGTCGCCGCGATCAGCAGCGAGACGAAGCCGCCGGTGAACGGCATCGCCAGCAGCGCCGCGCCGATGATGAGCATCGAGGGCACCGCCACCCAGCGGCGGCCCTTGGTGTCCATCACGCGGCCGGCCGGATAGAACAGCAGCATCTCGATGCCGCCGGAGACGCCGTAGATCAGCGAGGCCACCGCCGGCGCCAGCATCAGGTGGTCGGCCCACAGCGGGATCACCGCCTGGCGCGACGCGCGCACCGCGCTCACCAGCACCACGCCCAGGCCCAGCGTCAGGAAGACCTTGCGGTGGTCCGCCAGGATCGACCCCAGCGAGACCGGGGCCGGCGCGGGCGCGCCGGGCGGATGCGGCGGGGTCTCCAGGTCCGGCAGCCGCAGGCCGATCGACGCGGCGGCCAGCACGCCGGCGATGCCGACGCCGAAAGCCGCCGGCAGCCCGTAGGCATGCACCGCGGCGGCGGAGAGGAACGGGCCGATGAACATGCCGATCCGCATCACGCCGCCGAGCGTGGACAGCGCCCGCGCGCGGTAGATCGCCGGCACCGCCTCGGTCAGGTAGCTCTGGCGGGCCAGCATGTAGACCGCCTGCGACATGCCCACCATGAAGCAGCCGATGGCGAACGGCACCAGCCCGGAGGTCAGCACGCACAGCGCCATGCCCAGCGCGCTCCAGACGCCGGCGGCGACGATGGCCCAGCGCTCGCCCCAGCGCATCGTGATCACCGAGGCCGGGATGTTGCTCAGCAGCGAGCCCAGCCCGATCAGCGTCACCACGAAGGCCGCCATCGACACCGACGCGCCGAGCTCGCGCGCCATCAGCGGCACGATCGGCAGGATCGCGCCCTCGCCCACGCCGAACAGCAGCGACGGGCCGAACGCGGGCACGGCGATCTTGCGGAGGGAGAACTCGGGGTCGGCGGTGGCGGGAGTCGACATGGGAGCGATGCGCAGACCCTCACCCCCCGCGCTCTCCCGCAGCGCGGGAGAGGGAGCCGCCAAGGTTGCGGCGATGCGATTGCCTTGCTCCCTCTCCCGCACTGCGGGAGAGGGTTGGGGTGAGGATCGTGTCAGGCAACAGTTGTGCAAGAACGAATCCGCCAACGATAAGGCAACGCTGCCTGACCCCAAGCCACTCCTCGCCCGGCAGGCCGTTCCGGCCTGGGACCGCGCTCCCGATTCGCACGCGCCCTGACGCCGCGCCGACGCGCCCTTCCCCGCCACGCCTGCTTTCAAGCCGTTGCACCTTCAAACCCCCACTGGCATGAAAGCGCTTTCACAATCCGTCCGAATTGCCTAGGATCGGCGCCGCAGGAGTGAAGTCGCAGGTCCGGGCGGACGCCGCAGAGCGTTCCCTGTCCGCGTCGATTCGGTGCCTCCAGCGCCCCCGTCGACAACATCCTTCGGAGACGACATGACACGACTTCTGTCCTGGCTGGGCGCCTGCCTGGCCTTCTTCGCGCTGAGCTTCAGCGCGCCCCTGCACGCGCAGTCGAATGCGAGCTTCTCGCACGGCGTGGACTTCAACGGCAGCCAGGCCACGCTCTGGTTCCGGTCCAACGTCGCGACCACCTGGGTCGACGCGCACTACGCGCTCAACGGCGGCGCGCAGCAGAACCTGCGCATGCCCAGGAACAGCGGGACCAACCGCTTCGAGCTGGCCCTGCCCGGCGCCACGACCGGCACGCGGGTCGACTACTGGTTCACCTACAACAACGGCAACCCGGCCTACGACAGCGATCGCTTCGCGGCGACGGTGGGCTCGGGCGGCGGCACCGATCCGGGCAACCCCGGCAATCCGGGCAATCCGGGCGATGGCGGCGCGGCCGACTGGAACACGAAGACCACCTTCCGGATCGAGAACGCCACCAACGGCCGCTGGCCCGACAGCCAGGTGTACTGGGCCATCATCGGCAAGAGTTGGGAGACCGGCGAGTTCGTGCATGTCGACGCGGCCGGCAACGTCGTGCCGATGCGCCTGTCCGACAACACCGTGCCGAAGAACGGCCGGCTGTACGCGAACTACTTCTTCCCGCTGTCGCAGACCCGGCAGATCACGATCCCGCCGATCAACTCGGCGCGGGTGCTGATGTCGGTCGGCAGCCCGATGTACATCGAGGTCAACACCGACGGCGCGGGCCACATCGCCTACGCCGGCGCCAACATCGAGAACGCCACCGATCCCAACCTGGACGTGGTCTTCGACTTCGGCGAGTTCGCGATCATCCGCAAGGGCTTGCCTGACCAGGGCATCTTCGTCAACACGACCCGCGTGGACCATTTCGGCTTCCCGCTGAAGCTGCGGGTGCAGGGCCTGGGCGGTTACGACAAGACCGTCGGCGAGCCGCTGACCGAGTCGCGCGACACGCTGTTCACCAGGTTCCAGCAGGAGGTGCCGGCCGAGTTCCGCAGCCTGGCCGAGCCCAACTTCCCCGCGGTGCCGCCGCGCACCCGCATCCTGGCGCCGGCGCATTTCACCTTCCGGCCGGGCGACGTGAACGGCGCCTACCTGGACGGCTACATCGGCGAGATGTGGAACCGCTTCAAGACGCAGGACCTGGTGTTCACGCTGGACGGCCTGGGCACCTTCCGCGGCCGCGTGGACGGCAGCACCAACCGATTCGTCTTCACCGGCGGCAAGTCCAACGGCACGTACTACATCAACGGCCGGCCCAACACGGCCGAGGTGTTCCTGGGCGCGGGCAAGCTGGACGATCCGCGCAAGCCTGACGGCAGCTTCCAGGTCGACACGCCGGCCGACGCGGCCAAGTCGATCCAGCTGCAGATCCAGGCGCAGGTGTGCGCCGCGCTGAACCGCCACGTGCTGGCCAACCCGGCCGACTGGTACCGCCCGGCGGCGTTCTACCCGGCCGGCACGCGCGGCAACTGGTACGCCAAGTTCTGGCATGACCACTCGATCAAGGGCACCGAGGGCAACGCGGCCGGCTACGGCCTGGCCTACGGCTTCGCGTACGACGACGTCGGCCACTTCAGCCCGTCGCTGCACACGCCGGCGCCGACGACGGTGACCTACACGATCGGCTGGTAAGCCCGGCCCACCGCGAGCCCCGCCTCCCGGCGGGGCTCTTTCCATTGGGGCGCCGCTTCAGCAGTTCCCACCGCTCTTGAGGCTCTTCAGGCACCAGCGCTCGGAGCCGCTCAGCGTGTCGTTGCCCCAGTAGGTCGGCGTGTAGTTCCAGATCGGACCGCCCCAGGGCAGGCTGGGGTTGTAGGTCATGCTGGTCACGTAGACGTAGTTGGCGGTCGTGCCCTTGAGCGTCGCCTGCATCTGCGCCTGCGTCGCCGAGTGGACCAGGAGCCAGGTCTTGACGTTGAGCGAGCTGGCCAGGTTCTGCACGTCGCCGTTGAGCCAGCTGGCGGCATTGAGGTAGTCGCTGTACGCGGCCTCGTACATCACGATGTGCTCGCCGGACTGCGCGGCGCTGACGAAGCAGCCGCTCGCGCCGGGCCAGCCGGCGTTCCAGACCTTGATGCCGCCGGCGCCGGAGCCCGCCACCATCGAGCGCACGTTCGCCCACTTCGGCGGCGTGCCGCTGCACTTCTGGGCGTCGCTCAGCGCGAGGTCGTCATGGGCCGCCTCGTCGAAGAAGAACCCGTCGACGCCGCCCAGCGTGTTCTTGTAGGCCGCCAGCTCGGCGGGGATGGCGTTGTAGCGGGTGAGCTCTTCCGCGGTGTTGCGGTCGTAGCCGGTGGGCACGTAGCCGAGCACCTGGCCGCCCTGCGCGCGGATGTTGGCGATGACCGCCTTCCAGTTGGTGACCTGGGTGGCGTTCAGGCCTTGCGCGCCGTTGTTGGGATTGATGACGACATAGCTGCCGCTGGGGATCTGGCCGCCGTAGGTGCTGGCCGTCTCGCCCCAGTAGGCGATCAAGCCGAAGCCGGTCGGCGCGGCCGCGGCGGGCGCCGACAGGCCGATCGCCGAGACCGCGAGCGCGGCGGCGGCGCCCAGGCGGGACATCGTGCAAAGACGCGAGGTGGAAGACGCGGGCTGCTTCATGGGTTCTCCGTCGGGTGGATGACCCACGCAGTCTAGAAAGTCATCGAATACTTTCGAATATCGTTTCCACCACGATTTTTTCTTTCTTTACAACCGTAAACGAAAACTTCGTTTTCGAATTTCTCGAAATCGAAAGCCTCGCCAGAGTGTCATTCACGGCGTCCAGCGGCCGCCCAGCGCGCGCAGCAGGGCCACGCGATTGACCTGCTCCGTCTGGCGCAGCGTCACCAGCAGCCGGCGCGCGGTCGTCAGCTGGCGTTGCGCGTCGAGCACCTCGAGCTGGCTGCTGCCGCCCAGGCGGTAGCTGCGCTCCGCCAGGCGCAACGACTGCTCGGCCGCCTCGACCTGCGCCTGCTGCGCATCCAGCCGCTCCGCGAGCTGGTCGCGCACCGCCAGCGCGTCCGCCACGTCGCGGAAGGCCGATTGCAGCGCCGCTTCGTAGTTCGCCATCGCCTCGCGCCGGCTGGCCTCGCTGACCTCGACCTGCGCGCGCCGTTGGCCACCGTCGAAGAGTGGCAGGTCGATCTGCGGCACCAGGCTCCACACGCCGCTGCCGCTCTTGAACAGGCCGTCCAGGTCGGGACTGCGCGTCCCGGCGCTGGCCGTCAGCGTCAAGCGCGGGAAGCGCGCCGCGCGCGCGGCGCCGACGTCGAAGGCCGCGGCCCGCAGGCGCTGCTCGGCGGCGCGCAGGTCGGGCCGCTGCAGCAGCACCTCGGCCGGCAGCCCGCCGGGCACCGCCGGCAGCGCCAGCGCCTGCGGCGCGTCCTGCGCCACCGGCAACAGGCGGTCCGGCAAGGGCTGGCCGGCCAGCAGCTCCAGCTGCAGCCGGGCCTGCGTCACCGCGGTGAGGCTCTCGGCCGCGTCGCCGCGCGCCGACTCGAACGCGGTGCGCGAGCGCGCGCGCTCCAGGCCGGAGGCCGCGCCCAGCGCGTACTGGCGCTCTGCCAGGTCGAAGCTGCGGCGCTGGCTGTCGCGCAGGTCCTGGTTGAGCACCAGCCGCTGCTGCGCCGCTGCCAGGCCGAGCCAGGCGGTCGCGACCTCGGCGGCCAGGCTCAGCCGCGCGCTGCGCTGGTTCTCCTGCTCGGCGAGGAAGCGCGACAGCGCCGCGCCCTCCAGGCTGCCCAGGCGGTTGAACAGGTCGATCTCGTAGCTCGCCAGGCCGAGGTTGACGCCATAGGTGGTGGTCGCGTCCGCGCCGCCGCTGGCGCGCTGGCGCGTCGCGGAGGCGCTCAGGCCGATCTCCGGCAGGCGGTCGGCGGCGGTGACGCGGTACTGCGCCCTCACCCGCTCGACCACCGCGGCGTTCGCGCGCAGGTTGCGGTTCTGGTCCAGCGCGATCGCGACGACCTCGTCCAGCCGCGCGTCGGCGAAGAAGCCGCGCCACTCGTGGGACGGCGCGGCCGAGGACGCCGCATCGGCCGGCGCGCTCGCGCTTGCGGCGGCCGCGGCGGGACGGAAGTCCTCGCGCAGCGGCGGGCGCGGCGCGTCGGTGGACGGCACCAGGCTGCCGCACGCGCTCAGGCCGAGCGCCAGGGGCCAGGCGGCGATCTTCAGCGCGCGGCTCATGCCTGCACCTCCGGCTTGGCGTGGCCCTGCGCGTCCTGCCCGGCGCCGGCGCCATGGCCACCGGAGCCGCCGCTGGGATGGCCATCCGGATGTCCATCGTCCGGCGTCCTCGCGGGCCGGCCGCGGCTGAAGCGCTGCTTGACCCACAGGTAGAACAGCGGCACGAAGAAGATGCCCAGCAGCGTCGCGCTGCCCATGCCGCCGAGCACGCCGACGCCGATCGCGCGCTGCGAGCCCGAGCCCGCGCCGCTGGCGAAGGCCAGCGGCAGCACGCCCATCATGAAGGCCATCGACGTCATCAGGATCGGGCGCAAGCGCTGCCGGCAGGCCTTCAAGGTCGCCTCCACCAGGCCCATGCCCTGCCCCAGCAGCGTCTCCGCGAACTCGACGATCAGGATCGCGTTCTTGGCCGACAGGCCCACCGTCGTCAGCAGTCCCACCTGGAAGAACACGTCGTTCATCTGCCCGCCCAGATGGCTGGCCGCGAGCGCGCCGATGATGCCCAGCGGCACTACCAGCATCACGCTGAAGGGCACCGACCAGCTTTCGTACAGCGCCGCCAGGCACAGGAAGATGAACAGCACCGACACCGCGTACAGCATCGGCGCCTGGTCGCCCGAGAGCCGCTCCTGGTAGCTGCGGCCCGACCACTCGAAGCCGATGCCCGGTGGCATGTCGCTCAGGATGGATTCCATCGCGCGCATCGCCGCGCCGGAGCTCACGCCCGGCGGCACGTCGGCCTGGATCTCGTAGGCGGCGCTGCCGTTGTAGCGGACCAGCTGGCGCGGGCCGTTCTGCCAGGTCGCCGTGGCGAAGGCGTTGAACGACACCATCGCGCCGGCGGCGTTGCGCACGTACCAGTGGCGCAGCGCGTCGGGGTCGGCGCGGTAGGCGCCCTCGCCCTGCACCAGCACGCGCTTGACGCGGCCGCGGTCGATGAAGTCGTTGACGTAGGCGCTGCCCAGCGCGATCGACAGCGTGTCGTTGATCGTCGTGGTCGACACGCCCAGCGTGCCCGCCTTGTGGTCGTCGATGTTGATCTGCAGCTGCGGCGTCTCGGTCAGGCTGTTGATGCGCGCGCGGGCCAGCTCGGGATGCTTGTTGGCCTCGTCGATCAGGCGGTCGCGCGCCTCGGCCAGCGCCAGCGTGCCCACGCCGCCCAGGTCCTGCAGGAACAGCTGGATGCCGGCGCTGCCGCCCAGGCCGCGCACCGTCGGCGGCTGCACGATGAAGATGTTGGCGTCGCGGATGCGCTTGCCCAGCTCGCGGCTGAAGCGCTCGGCCAGCGCGGCCGCGCCCTGGCTCTTGTCGGGGCGGTCCTGCCAGTCGGTCAGCCGGATGAAGCCCTGGCCCGAGCCCTGGTCGCCGCCGGAGCCGCGCACCAGGTTGTAGAAGCGCACCTCCTTCTGGTCGGCCAGGTAGGCCTCCATCGCCAGCGCCACCGCTTCCATGCGTTCCGCTGTCGCGCCCGGCGCCATGCGGACCTGCATCTGCAGGCTGCCCTGGTCCTCGTCGGGCAGGAAGGAGGTCGGCAGCGACTTGTACAGCAGCGCCATGCCGCCGATCAACAGCAGGTAGACGGCGAAGCTGCGCACGCCGCGCGCGGTGAGCCAGCGCACCCGGTGCACGTAGCGTTCGGTGAACTTGTCGAACTGGCGGTTGAAGCCGCCGAAGAACCAGTCGAGCTGCTTGCCGAAGGGGCCGCCGTGGGCCGCGTGCTCGCCCTTGTGCACCGGCTTGAGCAGCGTGGCGCACAGCGCCGGCGACAGGCTCATCGCCACCAGCACCGACAGGATCATGGCGCTCACCACCGTGATCGAGAACTGGCGGTAGATGATGCCGGTGGAGCCGCCGAAGAAGGCCATCGGGATGAACACCGCCGACAGCACGACCGCGATGCCCACCAGCGCGCCGCTGATCTCCTTCATGCTCGCGCGGGTCGCGTCGCGCGGGCTCAGGCCCTCCTCGCGCATCAGCCGCTCGACGTTCTCGACCACGACGATCGCGTCGTCCACCAGCAGCCCGATCGCCAGGACCAGGCCGAACATCGTCAGCGAGTTGATCGAGTAGCCGGCCAGCGCCAGCACGCCGAAGGTGCCCAGCAGCACGACCGGCACGGCGATCGCCGGCACCAGCGTCGCGCGCAGGTTCTGCATGAACAGGTACATGATCGCCACGACCAGCACCATCGCCTCGATCAGCGTGTGGACCACGCTCTCGATGGACACGCTGATGAACGGCGTCGTGTCGTAGGTGATGCTGGACTTCATCCCGTGCGGGAAGAAGGGCTCGAGCTCGGCCAGCTTGGCCTTGACCAGCTCGGCGGTCTTGAGCGCGTTGGCGCCGCTGGCCGGCAGGATGGCCATGCCGGCGGCGTTCTGGCCGGTGCTCTTGACGGTGGTGGTGTAGCTGTCGCGGCCCAGCTCGACGCGGGCCACGTCGCCCAGGCGCAGCGCGGAGCCGTCGGGCTGCACGCGCAGCACGATGGCGCGGAACTGCCCGGCGGTCTGCAGCTTGGCGCGCGCGGTGATGATGGCCGTCAGGCGCTGGCCCTCGGGCGAGGGCAACGCGCCGAGCTGGCCGGCCGAGACCTCGGTGTTCTGCGCCAGCAGCGCGTTGCGGATGTCGCCCGGCACCAGCGCGTAGCGCTGCAGCTGCGCCGGGTCCAGCCAGATGCGCATCGCGTAGCCGGAGCCGAACACGTTGATGTCGCCCACGCCCTCGACGCGGCTGATGATGTCCACCAGCGTGCTGGACAGGTAGTCGCCCAGGTCGGCCGAGGCCACGGCCGGGTTGTCGCTGGTGAGCATGACCACCATCAGCGGCTCGGTGCCGGCCTTGGTGACGCGCACGCCCTGCGCCTGCACCGCCTGCGGGAGCCGCGAGAGCGACTGCGAGACCTTGTTCTGGACCTGCATCTGCGCCAGGTCCGGGTCGGTGCCGGCGACGAAGCTCAGGATCGTGCTGGCGCCGCCGGAGGCGTTGCTGTTGGACTCGATGGAGAACAGCCCGTCGATGCCCTTGAGGTTCTGCTCGATGACCTGCGTCACCGAGTCCTCGATCGCCTTGGCCGAGGCGCCCGGGTAGCTGGTGTTGATCGAGATGCGGGTCGGCGCGATGTCCGGGTAGCGCTCCAGCGGCAGGATGCGCACCGCGGCGGCGCCCGCCAGCATGATCACGATGGCGATGACCCACGCGAAGATGGGCCGGTCGATGAAGAACGAGGCCATGGCGTCAGCGTCCCGCGCCCGAGGCGGTCGCCGCGGTCGCCGCGACCGCTGCGCCCGATGCTGCCGTGCCGCCCTGCCCGGCCGTCGCCGCGGCGGCCTTCTTCGTCCCCGCCGGCACCGGCGTCACCGCCTGGCCGGCGCGCACGCGCTGCAGGCCCTCGATGGCGAGCTTGTCGCCGGGCTTCAGGCCGCTGGCGACCAGCCACTGGTTGCCGACCGCGCGGGTCAGCACCAGCGGGCGCAGCTGCAGCTTGTTCTCCGGGCCGACCACCAGCGCGGTGGCGTCGCCGGTGGGCGAGCGGGTCACGCCCTGCTGCGGCACCAGCACGACGCCGCTGTCGACGCCGGCCAGCAGCTTGGTGCGGACCACCATGCCGGGCAGCAACGTGCCGTCCGGGTTGGGCACGATCGCGCGCAGCGTGACCGCGCCGGTGCCGCGGTCCACCGTCACGCCGCTGAACTGCAGCGTGCCGGGGCGGGCGTACTCGCTGCCGTCCTCCAGGACCAGCCGCACCTGGCGGCTGCCGCTGCGGGCGTCGAGCTGGCGGCGCAGCGCCAGGATCTCGGCGCTGCTCTGCACGATGTCGACATGCATCGGGTCGAGCTGCTGCACGGTGGTCAGCGCCTGCGTCTGGTTGGCGGTGACCAACGCGCCGGCGGTCACCGTGGAGACCTCGATCCGGCCGCCGATCGGCGCGGTGATGCGGGTGCGGTCGAGTTGCACGCGCGCGGCGTCGAGCGCGGCGCGCGCGACGGCGACGTCGGCATGCGCCTGGCGCAGCGCGCTGGCGCTGTCGTCGGCGCTCTGGCGGCTGAGCGCGTCGGCCTTGAGCAGCTCCGCGTCGCGCTCGGCGCGCGTGCGGGCGACGGCGACCTGCGCCTCGGCCTTCTGCAGCGCGGCGGCGGTGCGGGCGCGTTCGGCCTCGTAGGTGGCGGCGTCGAGCTGGTAGAGCGGCTGGCCGGCGCGCACCGTGGTGCCTTCGTCGAAGAGGCGTTTCTGCACGATGCCGCTGACCTGCGGCCGGATCTCGGCGACCTGGCTGGCCGACAGGCGGCCCGGCAGTTCCAGCGCCAGCGGCGCGTCCTGCGTCGCCACGACGATCACGCCGACTTCGGGCGGCGCGCGCTTGACCGCGTCGGGTTTCTTCTCGCCGCAGCCGGCCAGGACCAGCACGGCCACGGCGGCCAGCGCGAGGGCGAGGCTCGCGGGCCCCGGTCGACGCGGCGGGGTGGCGGTGGACAGGGACGCGGGCGCGGGTGTCAGAATCTTCTTCGGCATGGCGGCGCATGCTGTCTCACGAATGTGGAGAGACCTTGAAGAACGCCACGCCCGCGCGGGCTCCGCCCGGCCGGCTTGCCTGTCGCACGGCGGGCCGGTCATCATGCGACCCCGACGCCGCGCCCGACCCCGCCCGTCGGCCTCCGACACCACGACAGCGCGACACGCTGATCCCCCGATACCCCCGGCCCACTCGCCCCGACCTCCCGGATGAAGCTCCCGTTCAACCTCACCGCCCGGCTGTTCATCGCCGTCTTCAGCACCGCCATGGCGGTGGCGCTGGCGATGGGCGTGTTCTCGCACGTCAACCTGAACCGGGACTTCATCGGCTACCTCAACGAGCAGGCGATCAACCGGCTGGAACTGGCGCGGACCAGCGTCACCGCCGGCTACCGCGAGAACGGCGGGAGCTGGGATTTCCTGCGCCAGAAACCCGAGCTCTGGGGCCGGCTGCTGCGGCCGCTGGTGCCGGAGGCGGACATGCCGGCGGTCAAGCACGGGCCGGCGGACCTGACCGGCGCGACGCGGCGCTTCACGCTGTTCGACGAGAACCGCGAGCGGGTGGCCGGCTACGCGGGGCCGGTGGAGCCGACGGTGGAGCGGCCGATCATCGTGGACGGTCTCACGGTGGGCTGGCTGGCGCTGACCCCGATCGAATCGGTCAGCCCGGGCGCGGAGAAGCATTTCTACGACGCGCAGCTGCGCTCGGCCTGGATCGTCGGCGGCGCGGCGGTGCTGCTGGCGGGCGCGGTGGCGTACTGGATCTCGCGGCGGCTGCTGCGGCCGGTGCGCGGGGTCGCGCACGCGACGCACCGGCTGGCGGCCGGGGACTTCGAGGTCCGCGTGCCCGAGACCCGCGGCGACGACGACATCGCCGGCCTGCGGCGCGACTTCAACCAGCTCGCGCTGACGCTGCAGCGCAACGAGGCGATGCGGCGCGAGTTCCTGGCCGATGTCTCGCATGAGCTGCGCACGCCGCTGGGCGTGCTGCACGGCGAGCTCGAGGCGCTGGAGGACGGCGTGCGCAAGCTCGACGCGCAGGCGCTGCGCTCGCTGCAGGGCGAGGTCGCGATCCTGCACAAGCTGGTCGACGACCTGCACGAGCTGTCGATGGCGGACGTGGGGGCGCTGGCGTATCGCAAGTCGGAGGTCGACCTGCGCGAGCTGATCGGCGTGACGGCGGGCGCCTTCGGCGAGCGGCTGCACGGCAGCGGCCTGCGGCTGCAGCTGGACCTGCCGGAGCAGCCGCTGCGCGTGTTCGGCGACGAGCGTCGGCTGCGGCAGCTGCTGGCCAACCTGCTGGAGAACAGCTGCCGCTACACCGATGCCGGCGGCGCGCTGAGCATCAGCGCGCGGCTCAGCGGCGAGCAGGCGGTGATCGACGTGCAGGACACGGCGCCGGGGGTCGGGCCGGAACACCTGCCGCGGCTGTTCGAGCGCTTCTTCCGCGTCGACGCGTCGCGCAGCCGGCGCGGCGGCGGCTCGGGGCTGGGCTTGTCCATCTGCCAGCGCATCGCCGAGGCGCACGAGGGCCGGATCGAGGCCCGTCCCTCGCCGCTGGGCGGCCTGTGGATGCGGGTGGAGCTGCCTGCCCATGGCTGAGGACCGCATCGGGACGGGCGCGGCGATGCCGATGGAACCGGGGCCGGCGCGGGTGCTGGTCGTCGAGGACGAACCCAAGCTGGCGGCGCTGCTGGCCGATTACCTGCGGGCGGCGGGGCATGAGCCGGAGTGCGTGGCCGACGGCCGCGACGTGATCCCCGCATGGACGGCGCGGCGGCACGACCTGGTGCTGCTGGACCTGATGCTGCCGGGTGTCGATGGGCTGACACTGTGCCGCGAGCTGCGGGCGCTGGGGAGCGTGCCGATCCTGATGCTGACGGCGCGGGCGGACGAATCGGACCGCTTGATCGGGCTGGAGACCGGGGCGGACGACTACATCGCGAAGAACCCGTTCAGCCCGCGCGAGGTAATGGCGCGGGTGAAGGCGGCGCTGCGGCGCAGCCGCGCGCACGAGGCCGCGACGGCGGCGGCGGTGGCGGCCTTCGCCGCGGGCGCGGACGCGCTGCGCATCGACGAGGCGGGCTGGCAGGCGAGCTGGCAGGGCCAGTCGCTGGACCTGACGCCGATCGAGTTCCGCCTGCTGCACATCCTGTCGGCGCAACCGGGACGGGTGTACGCACGCACGCAGCTGCTGGACCTGCTGCATGTCGATGGCCGGGAGGTCACGGAGCGCGCGGTCGACAGCCACGTGAAGAACCTGCGCCGCAAGCTCGAACGCGCGGGTGCGGGGACGGACCGGATCCGGTCGATCTACGGCGTGGGCTACCGGTTCGAGCGCTGATCGAAGCAGCCTCTCACGACGACGCCCCGAAGACCCTGACCCCTGGCCGTTCTACCCGGGTCTCGCGGTGCATGGCCTGACCTACCTCTCCACGTCTGTCCCGGCGACGCGTTACGGCCGCACGGCGTAACGCGGCTTTGGTGCACCGCCCTCGGCGCGGCGCCGTTAAGGTCCGCTCGCTCGCCGCGCATGTCGCGCGGCGCGATTCCGACGAGGTTGTTTCGATGCATTGGATTCCCCGTGCCATCGCCCGCGGCGTGGCGCTCGCCACCGCGGGCCTGTCCGTCCTGGGTGCTCACGCGGCGCCGGCCGCTCCGGCCGCCGGCGCCTCCGACCCGGCCCCTGACCTGGCCGCGATCCGCGCCGTCGTCGACGCCGCCATCCGGCCGGCCATGGCCCGCAACGACATCCCCGGCATGGCGGTCGGCGTGACGGTGGGCGGCCAGTCGTATGTCTTCAACTACGGTGTCGCCTCGCGCCAGGCCAGCGATCCGGTCGACGACAAGACGCTGTTCGAGATCGGCTCGGTCAGCAAGACCTTCGCCGCGACGCTGGCGACGAAGGCGGTCGCGGAGGGCAAGCTGTCGCTGAGCGCGTCGCCGGGACGCTACCTGCCGGCGCTCAAGGGCCGCCCGATCGACCGGACCACGCTGCTGCAGCTCGGCACCTACACCGCCGGCGGATTGCCGCTGCAGGTGCCGGAGCAGATCAAGGACGAGGCGGCGATGCGGCGCTACCTGCAGCACTGGAAGCCGGCCTACACGCCGGGCAGCAAGCGCCAGTACTCCAACCCGAGCATCGGCCTGTTCGGCCGGGCCACGGCCGCGGCGCTGGGCCGCGGGTATGCGGACGCGGTCCAGGGCGACCTGCTGCCGCGGCTGGGCCTGCGCGACACCTACATCCGGATGCCCGCCGCCGCGATGGCGGACTACGCGTGGGGCCACGACAAGGACCAGGCGGTGCGCGTCACGCCCGACGTCTACGACGCCGAGGCCTACGGCATCAAGACGACGGCCGCCGACCTGCTGCGCTTCGTGCGGCTGAACATCGACCCGAGCGGCCTGGACGCCGACACGCGCGCGGCGGTCGAGGGGACGCAGGTCGGGTACTTCCAGATCGACGGCATGACGCAGGGGCTGGGGTGGGAGCAGTACCCGTGGCCGGTGCCGCTGCCGCAGCTGCAGGCGGGTAACGCGCTGGCGCGGGTGGTGAGCAACGCGGTGCCGGTGCGCCACGCGGCGCCGGGACCGCGGCTGTTCAACAAGACGGGATCGACGCGCGGCTTCGGCGCGTACGTGGCGTTCGTGCCGGCGCGGGGGATCGGCGTGGTGATACTGGCCAACCGCAGCTGGCCGATCCCGGAGCGGGTGAACGCGGGTTACGAGATCCTGCAGCGGCTGGAGAAGCAGCCGGCGCCATGAACGTCGGCGTCGCGGGGATGCCGACGCATCGGCGTCGCGCCGGAACGCCCCGGCTCGCGACCTAGCGCGAGAACGCCGGCTTCGACGCCGGCGCCGAGGCCGGCTTGCCCCCGCCTCGCAGCGCGGCCAACTCGCGCGTCAGCCAGGTCTTGCTCTCGACCGGCGCCGCGCCGCCGCAGCGCACCAGGTAGGGCTTGCCGCTCATGCTGCTCTGCGACGCGCCACGTTCGATGAACTGCTCGGCCGTCTTCACTAGGTTCTTGTTCTCGAGGTACTCGAGCTTGCGCGCCAGATGCGTCCTCGCCTCGGCCCCCGAGTGCCAGGAACCGTTGCGGCTGAACTCGCAGCCCGACGCCTCCAGGCGCGCGAGCAAGGCGGTCACCTCGGCCTTCGCGGGTGCGGGCAGCGGGTCGGCATGGACGGCGACCGGCATGGCCAGGGAGGCGACGAGCAGAAGCGGGAACAAGCGGGAACGCATGGGCAAGAGGTCCTTCGACGGAAGGCGCGATGTTGCCATGCGGCCCTTGTCGCCACTGCCGGACGAAGGTTCGCTGAGGCACACTCCGCCGCCAGTCGCCGTCGCCGGCAGGAAGCCGCCAGCTTCCCCTGCCTCGCATGGTCCTCTCGGCCCCGCCAGCCCATCGCCAGCACCGCCCATGTCGAGCCCGCCTGCCCCGCTCCCGGACCGCACTGCCCCGATCGCCTTCCGCGACGCCTTCCTCTTCTGGCTGAAGCTCGGCTTCATCAGCTTCGGCGGCCCCGCCGGGCAGATCGCGATCATGCATGCCGAGTTGGTGGAGCGCCGCCGCTGGATCAGCGAACGGCGCTTCCTGCACGCCCTCAACTACTGCATGCTGCTGCCCGGCCCCGAGGCCCAGCAGCTCGCCACTTACATCGGCTGGCTGATGCACCGGACCTGGGGCGGGATCGTCGCCGGCGGCCTGTTCGTGCTGCCCTCGCTGCTGATCCTCGTCGCGCTGTCGTGGGTCTATGTCGCCTTCGGCGCGCAGCCGGCCGTGGCCGGTGTCTTCTACGGCATCAAGCCCGCCGTCACCGCGCTGGTGCTGCATGCCGCGCACCGCATCGGCAGCCGCGTGCTGCGCAACGGCTGGCTGTGGGGCATCGCCGCCGCCGCGCTGGTGGCGATCCTGCTGGACGTGCCCTTCCCGTTCATCGTGCTCGGCGCGGGCGTGATCGGCGCGATCGGCGCCCACTTCGCGCCACGGGTGTTCCTGCTCGGCGGCGGTTCCGCCGCGGCCCAGGCCGCCTACGGCCCCGCGTTGATCGACGACGACACGCCGACCCCGTCCCATGCGACGTTCACGCGGGCACGCCTCGTCCGGGTGCTCGCCATCGGCGCCGGCCTGTGGGTCGCGGCGATGGCCGTGCTCACCGCCCTCTACGGCGTGGACGGCGCCTTCACCCGCATGGGCCTGTTCTTCACGCAGGCCGCGCTGCTGACCTTCGGCGGCGCCTACGCGGTGCTGCCCTACGTCGTCCAGGGCGCCGTCGAGCACCACCACTGGGTGACCGGGCCGCAGATGATCGATGGCCTCGCGCTCGGCGAGACGACGCCGGGACCGCTGATCATGGTGGTCGCCTTCGTCGGCTTCGTCGGCGGCTGGAAGGAACAGGTCTTCGGTCCCGACGCGCTCTTCGCCGCCGGCGCCGCGGCCGCCGCCGTGGTCACCTTCTTCACCTTCCTGCCGTCCTTCGTGTTCGTGCTCGCGGGCGGCCCGCTGATCGAGTCCACCCACGGCAACCTGCGACTGACCGCGCCGCTGACCGCGATCTCGGCCGCCGTCGTCGGCGTGATCGTCAACCTCGCGCTGTTCTTCGCCGGCCACGTGCTGTGGCCCCGGGGACTGTCCCAGCCGATGGACGTCACGGCCGCATTGATCGCCGTCGGCGCCGCGGTCGCGCTGTTCCGCTTCCGTTGCGGCGTGCTGCCGCTGCTCGGCGCCTGCGCGTTGATCGGGTTGGCGCACGCCATGCTCTGAGGCACCGAACCGGCGTGCCGCGTTCCGCCGTCGTCGTCACCGCCATGGCCATCGCCGTGGCCCGCGGCGCGGCGGGACCGGCCGATCGACGGTCCCTCAGCGCTCCCCGACCGACGACAGGTACACGCCGGGATCGAGGCACTCGCCGGTGCTCCAGCTGTCCGAGCACGCCTGGGCCAGCCGCTCCAGCTCCGCGTCCTGCGCGTCGAGCTCGGCCCGCATCCGGGCGATCTCCTCGCGCCGCCGCCGCAGGCCCTCGAGCACCACCTCATGCGGCACCCGGCCGTCGGACTCCTGCGCGAACGCCCGCCGCAGGCTGTCCAGCGAGAACCCCAGCCGCTGCGACAGCTGGATGAACTGCAGCCGCTCCAGCGCGGCCGGGCCGTACTCGCGATACCCGTTGGCGCCCCGATGGCCCTGCGGCAGCAGGCCGCTGGCCTCGTAGAACCGGATCGCCGATGTCTTGATGCCCAGTTGTTTCGCCAGTTCCCCGATCCGCATGCCTGACCCCTTGACCTTCAACTCAACTTGAAGCTTACGCTGCGACCCTCTTCCCTTTCAAGCCAGGACAGCCCCTCGCCATGCCGAACGCGCCGACCACCGCCTCCGCCGCCTCCCCCACCGCTTCCGCGGTCGCCCTGCACCAGCCGCTGGTCCTGCCCAACGGCCAGACGCTGAAGAACCGCCTGGCCAAGGCCGCGATGGAGGAAGCGCTCGCCGAGCCCGGCCAACTGCCCGGCCCCGGCAGCGAGGCGCTCTACCGGCGCTGGGCCGAAGGCGGCGCCGGGCTGCTGATCACCGGCAACGTCATGGTCGCGCCCGACGCATTGACCGGCCCGGGCGGCCTGGTGCTGGAGGCCGGCACCCCGCTGGCGCCGTTCCGCGCCTGGGCCCGGGCCGCGCAGACCGGCGGCGCGCGCGTCTGGATGCAGATCAACCATCCGGGGCGCCAGGTGTTCGCCGCGCTCGGCAACCCGGGCTACGCGCCGTCCGAGGTCGCGCTGGACATGGGCAAGCACGGCAAGCTGTTCGCGCCGGTGCGCGCGCTCGATGAAGCCGAGATCGCCACCATCGTCCGCCGCTTCGCCGACACCGCCCTGGCCGCGCGCGAGGCCGGTTTCGACGGCGTGCAGATCCACGCGGCCCACGGCTACCTGGTGTCGCAGTTCCTCTCGCCGCTGGCCAATCGCCGCACCGATGGCTACGGCGGCTCGATCGCGCATCGCGCGCGGCTGCTCCTCGAGATCGTGCGCGCGGTGAAGGCGGTCGCCGGGCCGGGATTCGCGGTCGCGGTGAAGCTCAACAGCGCGGACTTCCAGCGCGGCGGCTTCGACGAGTCCGATGCCCGCGCCGTCGTGGAGATGCTCAACGCCGAGGGCATCGACCTGCTGGAGCTGTCCGGCGGCAGCTATGAGAGTCCGGCCATGCAGGGGCGCACCGCCGATGGCCGCACGCTCGCGCGCGAGGCCTACTTCCTCGAGTTCGCGCAGGACCTGGCCCGGCACGCCCGCATGCCGGTGATGACGACCGGCGGCATCCGGCGCCGCGCCGTCGCCGAGCGGGTGCTGGCCGGCGGCATCGCCGTCGTCGGGCTGGGCACGGCGCTGGCCTACGCCCCCGATCTCCCCGCGCGCTGGACAACCGCCGAAGCGGTGGCCGAGCCGGTGGCCGTGACGTGGAAGAACAAGGTCCTGGCCAGCCTCGCGACGATGGCGCTGGCCAGGCGCCAGCTGCGACGCATGGCGTCGGGTGTCGCTCCGTCGCGGCACCTGTCGCCGCTGATCACGCTGGTGCTCGACCAATGGCGGGCGTCGCGGCTCACGCGCCGCTATCGCGCGTGGCGCGACGGCGCCTTGCAGCCGCAACGCTGAGGCGACACACAATGGCGGCTTCGCCCTCGCCCCGCCGCCATGCCTGCTGTTCCTCCGTTGCTCGCGGACGCGCTGCTGCGCGCCGATCGCCGTTATCGAGCGCCCACGCTGCCGGACTCGCTCGAGGCCGCGCGCCGGCGCGGACCCGCGATCGGGCTCGCCACGGCGATCGAGCACGCGCGCCAGGCGCTCGCCGCCGGGAAGACGCCGGACGAATCGGTCCGCGCGCTGTTCCTTGAGGCGCTCGCGCGGCTGATCGCGGATGCGATGGGGACGGGTCAGGGTCAGGGTCGGGGCCAGGGCCAGGGCCAGGGCCAGGGTCAAGGCCAAGGCCAAGGCCAAGGCCAAGAGGACGATCCTGCCGGTGACGCCGCCTTCCAGGCGATGGTGCTGCGCCACCGCGCGCCGGTCGCCCGCGAATACGCCTCGCTGACCGCGCACGCCGAGCGAGACCGGCGCCAGATCCGCTCGGCGGTCAACGCCCTCGCCCATCCGGCGAAGTCGGCGCGCCGTGCGCCGGGCGAGACACGCGACGATCTCGTGCGCCTGCACGGGGCGGCGCGTGCCCACGATTGGCCGCGTATCGCCGGGCTCTCCTCACGGCTGCTCGATCGGCCCGATGTCCAGGCGGAACCGACGCTGCGCGACGGCCTGGCGCGGCTTCGCGGCGACGAAGCGCTGGCGCGCCTGCTTCGCATCGAGGCGCTATCGGCCAACCCGCTCGTCGACCGCTATCGCGCGTTGTGGGCGCGGCGCGGCCCGTCCGCCGGCACCGAGCAGGCGGCCGAGCACGGCGCCGGCGCGCAGCGTCGCGGCGATGCGGTCGAGGCGCGCGCGACGGCGGCGCTGGCGATGCTGGTCGAACGAATGAATGCGATCGAAGGCGAAGGCCGGTATCGCGTCGGGACCTCGCTGCGCGTGCCGGCCTCGATGCCCGGCGATCCCCAGCGCGCCAAGAGCGAATGGGACGTCGCGCTGCTGCGGCGCCAGGAGAACGACGGCACCCTGGGGCACGCGGGCGACTCCGCCTGGGACCTGTGCCTGCTCGTCGAAGCCAAGGCCTCGGCGGACGCGGCGACCACCGACCTGCCGCGCCTGCTGCGCGGACTCCGGCTGCTGGCCGGTGCGGACATCGACGCGACCTATCCCTTCGCCACGCGCGAGGGCGAATGCCTGCTGAGCGGCGCCTCGCTGCGCGCGCTGCCGACCGAGGAAGACGACCTCGCCCGCGCGGTGCTCTATTGCTGCGACGGTCCGGAGGATCCGCGGCCCCGGCCGCTCAACGCGGCGAGCCGCATGCAGCTGCTGTCGGCGCCGGCCAGCCTGGACTTCGCCGCACGCCTGGAGGACGGCGACGCGCCCGATCCGGGGGCGCGTGACCCGGGCGTACTTGGTCCGGTCGTGCCCGATACGTCGGCACCGGATCCGATGGCGCTCGATCCGGTCTGGCGCCAGTTGCTCGAATCACCCGCCTTCGCGTCGGTGCTGCGCCAGTACCCGACGCTGCGCGTGGTGCGCGAGTTGATGCTGCATCCCGACGACCTGATGGCCGCAGTCCACGACGTGGCCGGGTCGGAGTAGGCCGTCGCCCCCCAGACCTCGGCCCCGCGCGTTCAATGCACCGCCGAGCCCGGCGGCATCGCGTCGCCGACGAAGCGGCGGATCGCGGACTTGAAGTCCTCGAGCGACGTCGTGTTCATGATGAAGATGACGAAGCCCTCGGTGTTGCTCTCGTGCAGGACGAAGCGGATGTGGATGAACATCACCGCGTGGTTCTGCGCCCGCGCGCCGATGATGCGGCGCGCGGTGTCGACCTGCAGCAGCGGCGCCTGCGTCTCGAAAGGCTGCGCGAACAGCTCCGCCAGCGCCGCCATGCAGGCGTTGAGGATGATGTTGCCGACCTCGGTCATCGCGTCGCGCATGAACTCGTCGAGCTGGGACTCCGCCACCGCGTCGCCGGCCATGCTGCGCACCAGCGCGCGGCTGCCGTCCTCGGGGAACACCAGCAGCGCGTCGCCGCCGAACACGCCGCGGAAGGCCTGGCGCACGCTGTACATGCGCTTGTCGTCCTTGGACAGCTTCGCGCCGGCCTGGCCGACGGTCATGAAGCTGATCTCGGGCACGGACAGGATCACCTCCTCGCCCACCAGCTGGCTCATCGCCTGCGCGGACTTGCCCACGCCGATGTTGAGGATCTCCGACAGCGCATCCCGTTGCAGCGGATCCAGGTCAAGCAGCATGACGCCCTCCCTCGGCGAGTTGTACGAGTCGTTGCGCCGTCTCGGCGCTGATCGGCTTGGGCAGGAAGTGCAGCCCGCTGGACGCCGCGCGTTCCTGCACCGCCGCCTGCACGTTGGCGGTCAGCAGCGCGATCGGCACGTCCGGCTGCACCGCGCGGATTTCCTGCGCGGTCTCGATGCCGTCGCGGCCCGGCATGTTCAGGTCCATCGACACGACGTCGAAGCGGTACTGCGCGGCCAGCGCGATGGCTTCGTCGCCGTTGCCGGCCTGGTGCAGCTGCAGGTCGGGGATGAGCTGGCTCAGGAAGTTCTGCAGGATCATGCGGGACATGCGGCTGTCGTCGACGATGAGAACGATCTTAGACATGGTTCGGAATCGGAAGTGGAGGAAGGGAGGCCGGCGCCACCACCACGCGGTCGCGCCCGGCGGCCTTCGCGTCGTAGAGCGCCTGGTCGGCGAGATGCATCAGCTGGTCCAGCGTCTGGCTGTCGGTCGCGGCGGTCCAGGCGAGCTGGGCCACGCCCGCGGACACCGTCGCGCGCAGCGCGCCGCCGGCCGTCGGTCCGAGGTCGGCCTGCCGGATCTGCTCGATGAGCCGCTGCGCGGCGTCGCGCGCCGGCTCGAGCGCGGTCTCCGGCAGCAGCGCGCAGAACTCCTCGCCGCCGACGCGCGCGATCAGGTCGGCCTCGCGCAGCACCGTGCGCAGCAGCTGCGCCACCCGCCGGATCGCCTCGTCGCCGCTGGCATGGCCGTGGGCATCGTTGATGCGCTTGAAGTGGTCGATGTCCAGCATCAACAGCGAGATCGGATGCCCGTAGCGCCGCGCCTGCTCCAGCATCTGCGCGCCCTTGTCGAAGAACGCGCGCCGGTTGTCCAGCCCGCTGAGCACGTCGGTGCCGGCGAACGCGCGCAACCGGTCCTCGAGCTGCTTGTGCGTGGTGATGTCGTAGCACCAGACCAGGTGGGCCAGCCGGCCCTGCTCCACCTCGATCAGCTGCGCCGACAGCGAGACCCAGTCCTGCGCGCGGTCCAGGAACTGCGCCTCGACCGCGTCGACGCGGCCAAACTGCTCGAGCTCGGTGGCGAAGTGCTCGCCATGCGCCGGCGCCTGGAAGACCTCGCGCAGCGCCAGCGGCTGGCCCACCTTGGCGCGCTGGCCGAGCCGGTCCAGGAAGCGCTGGTTGATGAACTCCACGCGGCCGTCCGCGGCGTCGAGCACGGCGACCTCGCTCGGGCTGGCGTCGAGGATGAAGTTCAGCAGCGCCTTGCCCTCGGCCAACTGGCGGGTGCGGCGCTGCACGCGGGACTCGAGCCGGCGGTTCAACAGCCCGCGATGCTGCGCCAGCCGCTGCGTGCGGCGCGCCTGCGCGTACAGGCCGGCGATCATCGCGAGCATCGCCAGCACCAGGCCGCCGAGCACCCAGCTCAGCAGCGCGAAGCGATGGCGCAGGCCCAGGCGCGCGGCGTCGGAGCGCTCGGTGATCGCCAGGTGCAGGTCGACGACCGCCTGGTCCGCGCCGTCGACCATCCCCGGCGCCTCGCGGCGGATCTCGGTGGCCACGGAGGGCGCGGCGCGCTCGTCGGCGCGCACGCGGTCGGCCCAGCGCAGCACCTCGGCGCCGGTGCGCGCCATCCGGTCGCGCGTCGGCGGCGACAGCAGCAGCGGGGACATGTCGTTGCGCGGCGTGTCCTGGTCGGGGCGCAGCAGGCTGACCAGCACTTCCAGGCGCAGGGCCAGTTCCTGCGGCGGCAGGCCGGCGGGCGCGTCGACGGCGCGTTGCAGCTTCTGCAGCTCGCGCTGGACGTTGACCGCGTGCCAGAGGTCCTGGTCCGCGCCGGGGCTGCCGAGCACGCGCACCTGGTGCAGCGTCCACCACAGCGCCCAGCCGGCGGCGACCGCGAGCACCAGCACCGCCAGCAGCATCGGCCGCAGCCAGGGGCCGTCCGCGCCGCGGCGCGAGGCCTTGGGCTTACTCCAGGACGATCTCATGGACCTGCCAGATGGTGCGGTTGATGTAGGCCTGCGTGTTGAGCTCGGCGGGGAAGCGGTCGAACGGGTAGATCAGGATCAGCGGCCCCTTGTCGCGCACGGCGATGTCCTGGCCGTCGCGGCGATAGGCCAGCACCGGGTCGTAGCGCGCCAGGTCGCGTCCGGGGACGTTGACCGCGTAGGCGTTGAGCGCGGTCAGCGAGACCGCCTGCGGCGGCGGACCGGCGAGCGCGACCAGCGCGCTCAGCGGCACGCCTTCCCAGTCGCTGGCGCCGGTCATGCCGAGCGCGGCGGGCAGCGCGGTGCGCAGCCGCCGCGCCGGCAGCCGGCGCAGGTCATCCAGGGTGAAGCGCCATTGGCGGCCGTCGCGGGCACGCAGGAGCAACACGGGCGCCGGGACCGATCGGGTCCGGGCGGCGCGATTCACATCGCGACTGGCCGCTGACGCAGCCATCCTCGTGGCGTCCGCGGTCACTCGGTCCGCGGCGTTCACGGCGTTCGTCAGCGTGAGGAGCGGGCTGACCAGCCACCACCATCCCACACGCCCGAACGAGGGAAAGCATCGTCTCATCGGGGGAACATCCAAGGCCACCGGGGCCGCAGCGGCCACCGGTCATCCCGTTATATCGTCCAGCGAACGCCGGGGTTGACGGGAGGATCCCCCTGGCTGTGGGGGAGATCGGACAACCGCCACACACGAGGGAATGACCTCATAACCAGGGCTCACGGGGTCGATACAAATCGAGGGTTGGGCGGGTCCCGAGTTCCCCGCTTGCCAAATCCGTTTACATCCGTAATCATTCATCCGATTACACGCGTAAACGGATTCGCATGAACGACGGACTCCCCCCGATCACCGACGCCGAGGCCGAGGTCATGGAGGTGCTCTGGCGCTCCTCGCCGCTGTCGGCCGAGGACATCGCCGCCGCGCTCGCCGACAAGCAGGACTGGCAGCTCGCCACGGTGAAGACGCTGTTGAACCGCCTGCTGAAGAAGGAAGCCCTCGTCGCCGAGCGCGACGGCCGGCGCTTCCTCTACGCGCCGCGCTTCCCCCGCGCCGCCTGGGCCAACAACGAGAGCCTGTCGCTGCTGGACCGCCTGTTCGGCGGCAGCCTCGCGCCGCTGGTGTCGCACTTCTCGTCGCAGCGCAAGCTCAAGGCCAGCGACGTCAAGGCGCTCAAGCAATTGATCGAGGACTACGAGGAACGCGCCGAAACGCCTACCCGCGCGAAGCCGGGACGTCGACGTGATTGACGCGCTGCTTCACGGCCTGCTGCGGCAGGCGGCCCTGCTGTCCGCGATCGCGCTCGTGCTGCTGGTGGCGCGGCGGCCGCTCACGCGGCATCTCGGACCCGGCTTCGCCTACGCGGCCTGGCTCGCGCTGCCGTTGCTGCTGCTCGTCGACCTGCTGCCGGCCAGCCGCCCGGTGACCGCGCTCTCCGCCGAGTTCCTCCGCGAGGTCACGCCCGCGCTGGTGCCGCCGGCATCGCTCGTCGCGCCGGCGGTCCCCGCGCGAGAGAACGGCGTCTGGCTGTGGCTGTGGGGCACTGGCGCCTTCGCGGTCGCCGTCGCGATGGCGATGCGGCAGCTCTGGTTCTCCGCCACCTTGACCCGCGCGGCGGACGGCCGCTCCTGGATCGGCGAGCAAGGCCCCGCGCTGATCGGCCTCTGGCCCGCGCGGCTGGTGCTGCCGCCCGACTTCGACACGCGCTTCGACGACGCGCAGCGCGAGCTCGTGCTGGCGCATGAAGCGGTGCATCGCCGCCGCTTCGACAACCACTGGAACGCGCTCGCTGCGGCGCTGTGCGCGCTGCACTGGTTCAACCCGCTGGCCTGGCTGGCCCTGCGCGCGATGCGGGCCGACCAGGAGCTGTCCTGCGACCGCGCGGTGATGCGGCAGCACCCCGGTCGCGAGGCCGACTACGGCCGCGCGCTGCTCAACGCGCTGGCGTCGCCCTCCCCGCTGCAGCCCTGGTCCGGGTGGCACTCGGCCCATCCGCTCGTCGACCGCGTCGCGTTGTTGAGCGCCCCGCCCCGGTCCGCCCTTCGCCGCCGAGTGGGGGGCCTCTCGCTGGCGCTGGTCGCGCTCGTGGCCGCCGGCGTGCTGGTGACGCTGAACTCGGCGACGACGCCGCCGCCCGGCGAGGCCCGCATCCAGCTCGACTTCGAGTTCAGCGTGACGCGCGCCGCCAAGGACGGTGGCCGCGACACCCGGACCTCCCACGTGCGCGCCATCGTGCGCGAGGGCGAGCGCACCTCCGTGTTCCAGGACGCCGGCGACGCGCACACGCCCGCCCAGCAGCTCCGGCTCGACATCGTCGCGTGGCGCCCGAGGCCCGACGATTTCCCACCCCCATCACTCGGCACCATCGACCTGGAGATCGCGACTTTCTACGACGGCAAGCCGTGGTCGACCGAGGACCGGCAGCGGGTCGGCGCCACGCCCACGCAGCTGCGCGTCGAGCCCCTGGACGGCTCGCCGCCCATCATTTCCCGGCGGATCACCGGCAAGGTGCTTTGAGCGCGCGCGAAGGACGACCCATCCCATGATCGATACCCTGCTCCACGCGCTGCCACAAGCGCTCGCTCAGGCGCTGCTGCGCCAGTCCGTGCTGCTCGCGATCGCCGCGCTGGCGCTGCTCGCGCTGCGGCGGCCGCTGTCGCGTCACTTCGGCCCCGGCTTCGCCTACGCGGCCTGGGCGCTGATCCCGCTGCTGCTCGTCGTCGGCGCGCTGCCGGCGAGCGCGCCCGCCACGCGGTTCTCCGCGGAGCTGGTGCGTCAGATCGCTCCGGCGATGGGACAGGCGGAGGAGTCCTCGCTGACGCGGGTCGTACCGTCCTCCGGGACCCTGTGGTTGATGCTGTGGGCCATCGGCGTGCTGGTCGCCTGCGCCCGCATGGTGTGGCTGCAGCGGCGCTTCGGCGCGTCGCTGACGCGGGCCGCGGGCGATCCGCACTGGATCGGCGCGCGGGGTCCGGCGCTCGTCGGCCTGTGGCCGCCGCGCCTCGTGCTGCCGCCCGACTTCGAGCAACGCTTCGACGCGCGTCAACGCCCGCTGGTGCTGGCGCACGAGGCGGTCCACCGCCGCCGCTGCGACAACCACTGGAACGCGCTCGCCGCCGCGCTGTGCGCGCTGCACTGGTTCAACCCGCTGGCCTGGCTGGCCCTGCGCGCGATGCGCATCGACCAGGAGCTGTCCTGCGATCACGCCGTGATGCGCGCCCATCCCGGCCGCGAGGCCGATTACGGCCGCGCGCTGCTGCGCGCGCAGCAGTCCCCGTCTTCGCTCCAGCCGTGGTCCGGCTGGGGCTCGTCCCATCCGTTGATCGAAAGAGTCGCCATGCTCGCTGTCCGTCCTCGTTCCCCCGCCCGCCGGCTGTTCGGCGCCGGTGCCCTCGTGCTGCTGGGCCTCGGCGCGGCCGGCGTCGTGCAGGCGGTGAACGCCGTCGCGCCCGCGCCCAACGGCGAGCTCATCGGCCTGGAGATGGCGATCCAGTTCAACCATCGCGTCGACGGCGTGATCCGCGACCAGCGCCTGGTCCCGCGGCTGCGCCTGGCCGCGGCGGACGGCGAGAAGGCGCTGGTGATCATGAAGAGCGACCAGCAGCCGTCGGCCGGCGGCGAGCCGTCCGAGGCGGAACAGCTGCGCATCGAGGTGCGCCCCAGGCGGGTCGACGCGACGCATGTGCTCGTCGCCTACGACATCCGTGAAGGCGGCAAGCCGCTGCTCAAGAGCGCGGTGTTGGTCGAGGACGGCATCGACGCCGGCATGCACACCTCGGCGGCCGACGACAAGGACACCGAGGTCGTGGTGCGCGTGCGGACCTTCCCGGCGTCGGAG
>NZ_JAOCCU010000062.1 GCF_029840635.1 Mitsuaria sp. GD03876
GCAGCGGCAGGTCGTCGATCTGGCGCACCACCTCGTCGAGCTTGATCGTCAGCGTGGAGATGTCGACGACGCTGACCGCCTTGATGCGCTCCAGGTCGCGGGTGACCGCGCGACGCACGCCTTCCAGGCGCGGCTGCTTGTAGCGGGCCAGCCGCTCGTCGGCCTGCCGCAGCGCGGCCACCAGCGGCTCGGCGCTGCCGGTGATCGTGCCCTGCTGCATGGCCACGCGCAGCGAGGCCTCGACGTCGCCGACGACGTTCTCGTCGCGCGAGCGGTTCATCGACTGCATCAGCGTCTCGAGCTGCTCGCGCTGCACCGCGACCTCGGCCAGCCGGGCGTCCAGCAGCGCGACCTTGGCCGCGGTGTCGCGGCTGAGGTCCTGCGCCTGGCGCGCCTGGTCGCGGGCGATGTTGGCCTCGCTCTGGCTGTTGTCCTGGCGCCGGACCAGTTCCTGTTCGACCTGCTTGAGCCGCTGCTGGCTCTGCCAGGCCAGACCGAGGGCCAGCAGGGCCACCAGGCCGACCCCGGCGACGACGGCCTGGGTCAGCGTGGCGCCGGCATGCCGGGCGGGCTTGTGGGGCGACGCAACGTCGCCCGCGGGGGTGGTGGTCTCGCTCACGTCGGCGATTCTAGGGTGGACCCTGACAGCATCCGGAACCCGGCCGCGACGGCCGCCGCGTCGGGTCGCACCAAAACCACATGCCTCACGCCGAGGGCCCTCGCCCGCGCGGCGATGCGCTCATGGGTCGCCAGCGCGCGGACCCGGCCCCAATCGGCGGGCGATCGGCCCAGGCGCGTCCCCTGTTCGAGCGTGTCGAGGTGGCCGATGGCCTCCGAACTGCTGAACAGCCAGACGTGGCGCCCCGGCGCCGCGAGCGCCTCGCACAGCAGCGCGGCGGTGTCCGGCGAGGGGGTCGGGCAGGCCCGCCGGTAGACGCTGACGGCCGACACCTCGGCCCCGGCGTCGCGCAGCCGGTCGCCCAGCCATTCGCGCCCGCCGTCGCCTCGCACCAGCAACGCACGGCGGCCGGTCCAGTCCTCGCCGGCGACGCGGACCAGCTCCGGCCACAGGTGTTCCGAGTCCAGGCTGTCCGAGGCCGCCGGCGGCTGCACGATGCGCGCGGCCGGCACGCCGTGCTCGCTCAGCGCCCGCGCGCTGCCCGGGCCGACGGTGGCCGCCCAGGTCCGGTCGGGCCAGGCGACGGCAAGGGGGGCGGAAGCGCCGGCGGAGCGGCCATCGAAAAAGTGCTCGACCGCGTTGGGACTGACGAACATCGCCAGGTCCGTGCCGGGAAGCGCGGCCCAGGCGGCCGAGAGCGACGCCGGATCGCCCGCCGGCGCGATGTCGATCAAGGGGAGCGACGCCGTCGGCACGCCGAGCGACGCCATCCGCTTCGCCCAGTCGTCCGCCTGCGCCCGCGGACGGGTCAGCAGCAGTCTGGCCGGCTGGTCCGGGGCGGCGACGCCCGGCATCAGGCGTCCTTCAGGTACTCGGTGGCGCCCTGCTCGCGCAGCGCCCGGGCGGCGGCGATGCCCAGCGCCTCGGCGGTGGCCAGGTCCGTCACCGCCGCCTGCGCGCTCGTGCGCAGCAATGTCCGTTCCGTCTGGACCGGATGTCCCAGCGCGGCGGCCAGCGTCAGGCGGCCGTCCGCGGCCCAGACCGCGTGCGCGGCCAGCGGCATCGAGCAACTGCCGCCCAGCGCCCGCGACACCGCGCGCTCGGCCGCGGCGGCCAGCCAGGTCGGCCGGTGGGCCAGCGCCTCCAGGTGCGCCGCGAGCGGCGCCTGGCCGGCGCGGATCTCGATGCCCAGCGCGCCCTGCCCGGCGCACGGGATCATCTGGTCGACCTCGAAGTACTGGCGGATGCGGCCGTCCAGCGCCAGCCGCTTCAGGCCGGCGGCGGCCAGCACGATCGCGTCGTACTGGCCCTCGTCGAGCTTGCGCAGCCGGGTGTCGAGGTTGCCGCGCACCGGCTCGATGCGCAGGTCCGGCCGCAGGTTCTTCAGCTGCGTCACGCGACGCAGGCTCGACGTGCCCACGCAGGCGCCCCGGGGCAGCGCGTCCAGGCTGTCGAACTTCGCCGACACCAGCGCGTCGCGCGGGTCCTCGCGCTCGAGCACCGCGGCGAGGACGAAGCCCTCGGGCAGCTCCATCGGCACGTCCTTGAGCGAGTGCACCGCCAGTTGCGCGCGACCGTCCTCCAGCGCGTTCTCGAGTTCCTTGACGAACAGCCCCTTGCCGCCGACCTTGGACAGCGTGCGGTCCAGGATCTGGTCGCCGCGCGTCGTCATGCCCAGCAGCCGCACCTCCAGGCCGCGCGCGCGCAGCAGCCCCTGCACATGTTCGGCCTGCCACAGCGCGAGGCGGCTCTCGCGCGTGGCGATCACGAATTCTTGGTTCATGGGCCGGGATGCTAGCCCAGCGCACCGGCCACCCGCGGGGGACCGCCGCTTGCCACGAAGCGTCGCTTGCGAGATCCCGGAGCATCGCGCGGCCAAACCGCCACGCGCCGGGGCGAGCCGCGCACGGAGAAACTGCTAAAGTCAACCGAAGGTAACTCCGTTACATCACCCCCTCCCTCCGGTCTCTGACGAACCCCTGACGACGCCATGCCCGCCAGTACCGCTTCCCGCCCCGCCCCCTCCCCGGCCAAGTCGGCCGCCAAGCCGGCCCCGAAGGCCGGCGCCAAGCCGGTCGCCAAGCGCGCGCCGGCCAAGGCCGCCACCTCCCGCTCGATCAAGACGATCAAGGACAAGAACCAGCCGCTGATGGACGACATCCGGTTGCTGGGCCGCATCCTGGGCGAAGTGATCCGCGAGCAGGAAGGCCGCGAGGCCTACGAACTGGTGGAGCGCGTGCGGCAGCTGTCGGTGGCGTTCCGCCTCAAGCGCGACGCGCAGGCCGGCAAGCAGATGGACAAGCTGCTCAAGGGCCTGTCGGGCGAGCAGACGGTCAGCGTGATCCGCGCGTTCAGCTACTTCTCGCACCTGGCCAACATCGCCGAGGACCGCCACCACGTGCGCCGCCGCGAGGTGCACGAGCGCGAGGGCAGCCTGCAGCCGGGCTCGCTCGCCTACGCGCTGGAACGCCTGTTCGACGCCGGCGTGCGGCCGGCCGAGGTGGCGCGCACGCTGGCCAACGGCTTCGTGTCGCCGGTGCTGACGGCGCACCCGACCGAGGTGCAGCGCAAGAGCATCCTGGACGCGGAACGCGCGATCGCCGAGCTGGTGGGCGAGCGCGACCGCCTGCACACCGACCGCGAGAGAACCGCCAACGAGAACCTCATCCGCGCCCGCGTGACGCAGCTGTGGCAGACGCGGATGCTGCGCTACTCGAAGCTGACCGTCGCCGACGAGATCGAGAACGCGCTGAGCTACTACCACGCGACCTTCCTGCGCCAGATCCCCAAGCTCTACACCGAGCTCGAGGAAGCGCTGCCCGGCGAGGACGTGGCGCCCTTCCTGCGCATGGGCCAGTGGATCGGCGGCGACCGCGACGGCAACCCCAACGTCACCGCGGACACGATGCGGCTGGCGCTGCGTCGCCAGAGCGAGCTCGCGTTGCGCCACTACCTGACCGAGCTGCACGAGCTGGGCGCGGAGCTGTCGATCTCGCTGCGGCTGGCCGGCGTGACGCCGGCGATGCAGGCGCTGGCCGAGCGCAGCCCCGACCAGAACGAGCACCGGATGGACGAGCCCTACCGGCGCGCGCTGACCGGCATGTACGCGCGGCTGGCCGCGACGCTGGTGGCGCTGACCGGCACCGAGGCGCTGCGCCACGCGGTGGCGCCGCAGGACCCGTACCTGACGCCCGAGGAGCTGATGGCGGACCTGCGCGTGATCCAGGAATCGCTCGAGAGCCACCACGCCCACGCGCTGATCGCGCCGCGGCTCAAGCCGCTGATCCGCGCGGTGCAGGTCTTCGGCTTCCACCTCGCGACGCTGGACCTGCGCCAGAGCAGCGACCAGCACGAGCTGGTCGTCGTCGAGCTGCTGAAGACGGCGCGCGTGTGCGACGACTATTCGGCGCTGGACGAGCCGGCGCGCCGCGCGCTGCTGGTCGAGCTGCTGAACCAGACCCGCCCGCTGCGCGTGCTCGGCGCCGAGTACAGCGAGAAGACGCTGGGCGAGCTAGCCATCTTCGAGACCGCGCGCGAGTCGCTGCGCCGCTTCGGCCGCGAGGCGCTGCGCCACTACATCATTTCCCACACCGAGGACGTCAGCGACCTGCTCGAGGTGCAGCTGCTGCTCAAGGAAGTCGGGCTGCTGCGCGGCACGCTCGACGGCGAGGCGCACAGCGACCTGATCGTCGTGCCGCTGTTCGAGACCATCGCCGACCTGCGCAACGCGCCCGGCATCATGCGCGGCTTCTACGAGCTGCCCGGCATGGCCGCGCTGGTGCGGCGTTCCGGCGGCGAGCAGGACATCATGCTGGGCTACTCCGACTCCAACAAGGACGGCGGCGTGTTCACCAGCAGCTGGGAGCTGTACCGCGCCGAGATCGCGCTGGTGCAGCTGTTCGACGAGCTGCGCGCGCAGGGACCGCTGACGCTGCGGCTGTTCCATGGCCGCGGCGGCACCGTCGGCCGCGGCGGCGGCCCGAGCTACCAGGCCATCCTGGCCCAGCCGCCCGGGACGGTGAACGGCCAGATCCGGCTGACCGAGCAGGGCGAGGTCATCAACTCCAAGTACGCCAACCCCGAGATCGGCCGGCGCAACCTGGAGACGCTGGTGGCGGCGACGCTGGAGGCGACGCTGCTGCATCCGACCAAGCCGGCGCCCGCGGCGTTCATGACCGCGGCGCAGGCGCTGTCGGACGCGAGCTTCGCCGCCTACCGCGGGCTGGTCTACGACACGCCGGGCTTCGCCGACTTCTTCTTCGCCACGACGCCGATCCGCGAGATCGCCGAGCTCAACATCGGCTCGCGGCCGGCCTCGCGCAAGGCCACGCGCGCGATCGAGGACCTGCGGGCGATCCCGTGGGGCTTCAGCTGGGGCCAGTCGCGGATCACGCTGCCGGGCTGGTGCGGCTTCGGCTCGGGCATCCAGGACTTCCTGGGCAAGGACAAGGCCGGGCGCGAGGAGAAGCTGGCGCTGCTCAAGCGCATGTTCAAGCTGTGGCCGTTCTTCCGCACGCTGCTGTCCAACCTGGACATGGTGCTGGCCAAGGCGGACCTGGACATCGCGCGCCGCTACCTGGAGCTGGTCGAGGACAAGCGCCTGGGCAAGAGGATCTTCGGCGCCATCGAGGCCGAGTTCGCGCGCACCGAGGAGGCGCTCGCGCTGATCACCGGCGAGGACGGCCGGCTCGCGGCCAACCCGGCGCTGGCGCGCTCGATCGAGCACCGCTTCCCCTACATCGACCCGCTGAACCACTTGCAGGTCGAGCTGATGCGCCGCTACCGCGCCATCCCGGCCGAGAAGCGCGCCGAGGACCCGCGGCTGGAGCGCGTGCAGCGCGGCATCCACCTGTCGATCAACGGGATCGCGGCGGGGCTGCGCAACACGGGCTGACGTTCAGCGCTGGCCCGCCAGCGCTTCCCGCACCGCCGCGACCTGCCGCCGCGACACCGCCAGCCACTCGTTGACATGGGCGATGCGCACCGCCCAGCCGAGTTCGCCGCCGCCATCGGCGTCGCCCTCGGCGCCGCCGTCGGTGGGCACGTGGCGCTCGAGCTCGCGCACCGCCGACTTCGCCACCAGCGCGTTGCGGTGCACGCGCAGGAAGCGGTCGCCGAGCCGCTGCTCGAGGTCGCTCAGCGAGCCATCCATCACATGGCTCTGCGTCGCGGTGCGCAGCGTCAGGTACTTGAGCTCGGCCTTGAAGTAGAGGACCTCGGACAGCGGCACCCGCAGCAAGCGGCCGCGCTCGGTGATGTTGATGACTGGCACCTCCGCGCCCGGCGCCGTCCCGGCGGGATGGGCGTCGACCGCCTCGCGCGCCTTGGCCGCCGAACGCTCCTCCAGGCGCTGCGACGCCCGCGCCAGGCTGGCCTGCAGCCGCTCGCGCCGCACCGGCTTGGTCAGGTAGTCCAGGGCCTCCAGCTCGAAGGCCTCCAGCGCGTGCTGCGCATGCGCCGTCACGAACACGATCGCCGGCGCGAACGGCCGGCCGCGCAGCGCCTGCGCCAGCCCCAGCCCGTCCAGCCCCGGCATCTGCACGTCCAGCAGGATCAGGTCGCAGGCATGGTCGCGCAGCCAGGCCAGCGCCTGCTCGCCGCTGCCGGCCTCGGCGGCGACCTCGGCGCGCGGTTCCTCGTTGGCTTCGACCAATCCCCGCAGCCGCAGCCGCGCCAGCGGCTCGTCGTCGACGATCAAGACCTTCAGCGGGGGATGCGTCAGCATGCGTGTTCTTCCTGTCCTCGTTGTCCCGTGGCCGGTCGCCCGATGCGCCGCCGTGGCCTCAGCGCGGCATCACGATGCGCACGACGAAGCGGCCGTCGCCCGGCCCGGCCTCCAGCCGCGCGGCCACGTCGTGCATCAGGCGCAGGCGCTGGCGCACGTTGCGCAGCGCCAGCCCATGTCCCTGGCCGCGCGACGGCAGCCCCACCGTGTTGACGACGCGGATCTCGATCTCGCCGCCGCGCGCGCGGGTCACGATGTCGACGTCGCCGCCTTGGTCGTTGGGCTCGACGCCATGCCGCACCGCGTTCTCCACCAGCGGCTGCAGCAGCAGCGGCGGCACGCGCGCCTCGGCCGCGTGCGGGTCGAGCTGCCAGTGCACCCGCAGCCGGTTGCCGAAGCGCAGTTGCTCGATCGCCAGGTAGCGCCGCGCCAGCTCGACCTCCTGGTCCAGCCGCACGCCCTCGGCGCCCGCGCCGGGACCCTCGTCGGCCAGCGCGACTCGGAACAGCTCGGCCAGGTCCTCGAGCACCTCCTCGGCGCGGTTCGGATCGACCCGCACCAGCGCGATCGCGGTGTTGAGCGTGTTGAACAAGAAGTGCGGCCGGATCCGCGACTGCAGCTCGACCAGCCGCGCCAGCGCGTCGGCGGGCGCCTGCGCGCGCTCGCGCAGCTTCAGCCAGCCCAGCAGCAGCCCCGCGGCCAGCGCGCCCGACAGCGCCGCGGCGATGCGCTGCAGCGCGCCCAGGCGGCCCAGCTCGACGGCCTCCAGCAGCAGCGAGCCGGCGAAGGCGCAGGCGGCGCCCAGCGCGATCGGCAGCGCCCATTGCGCCCATTCGGGCAGCCGGGCCAGCACCGCCTTGGCCGCGCACACGATCAGCAGCCAGGCCAGCACCGCCGACAGCGACGCGACCGACGCGCCGCCCATCGACCAGGCCCATTGGCCCGCCGTCTCGCTGGCCATCGCCAAGCCGAGCGACAGCGCCAGCTGCACGCCCAGCACCGCGCGCAGCACCAGGCCGACATGGCAGACGTCGAAACGCCGCTGGGCGTCGATCAGCCGCGGCGGTTCCGCGGCGCGGGCCTCGAGCCGGGTCTCCTCCCAGGGCGGCTGCGTCGGCGACGGCCGGGTGTCCGCAGGACGGGTGTCGGCGGGCTGCGTGCTCAGCGGCTGGGTGGAGGGCCCGAGCGCGTCCGCGTCGTCGCGCGGCCAGCGCCCGTTGGTCGACCTGCTGGTCATCGGCTCCTCCCGTCCCGCACTGTCCTGCCCTCTGATGAATGCCTGGCGTCCCGCCATGAAGGCGCCCTCTCGGCGCCGCGAAGGCCCCCGGGAGGGGGCCCCCTTAGAATCGGCGGCTCATTCTCCCCCAGGCGTCCGTCCGCGATCCATGCGGGCGCGCCCGGGGCGCCGCGAAGTCGTAACGCCTTGCAAGCCGATGTCCTCTGATCCCTCCGACAACCAGCTGGCCAACAAGTCCCAGGCCTGGTCCGCCCTCTTCTCCGAGCCGATGAGCGAGCTGGTCAAGCGCTACACCGCCAGCGTCGACTTCGACAAGCGGCTGTGGGCCGCCGACATCCAGGGCTCGCTGGCGCATGCCGACATGCTGGCCGCGCAGGGGATCATCGGCGCCGACGACCTGGCCGCGATCCAGAAGGGCATGGCGCAGATCCGCGAGGAGATCGCCGCCGGCCGCTTCGACTGGAAGCTGGACCTGGAGGACGTCCACCTGAACATCGAGGCCCGGCTGACCGAGCTGGTCGGCCTGGCCGGCAAGCGGCTGCACACCGGCCGCAGCCGCAACGACCAGGTCGCCACCGACGTGCGGCTGTGGCTGCGCGGCGAGATCGACCTGCTGGTGGGCCTGCTGGCCGAGCTGCAACGCGTGCTGGTCGAGCAGGCCGAGCGCCATGCCGACGTCATCCTGCCGGGTTTCACCCACCTGCAGGTCGCGCAGCCGGTGGCCTTCGGGCATCACCTGCTGGCCTACGTCGAGATGTTCGCGCGCGACGCGGAGCGCCTCGTCGACGCCCGCAAGCGCGTCAACCGCCTGCCGCTGGGCGCGGCCGCGCTGGCCGGGACGAGCTATCCGCTGGACCGCGAGCGCGTGGCGCGCACGCTGGGCATGGAGGGCGTCGCGCAGAACAGCCTGGACGCCGTCAGCGACCGCGACTTCGCGATCGAGTTCAGCGCCGCCGCCACGCTGGTCATGGTGCACATCTCGCGCCTGTCCGAGGAACTGATCCTGTGGATGAGCCAGGCCTTCGGCTTCATCGCGCTGCCGGACCGGTTCTGCACCGGGTCGAGCATCATGCCGCAGAAGAAGAACCCCGACGTGCCCGAACTGGCGCGCGGCAAGAGCGGCCGCGTGGTCGGCCACCTGATGGGGCTGATCACGCTGATGAAGGGCCAGCCGCTGGCCTACAACAAGGACAACCAGGAAGACAAGGAGCCGCTGTTCGACACCGTCGACACGCTCAGCGACACGCTGCGGATCTTCGCGGAGATGATGGCCGGCCTGACGGTCAAGCCCGAAGCCATGGAGCGCGCCGCGCTCAAGGGCTACGCGACCGCGACCGACCTGGCGGACTACCTGGTCAAGAAGGGCCTGGCCTTCCGCGACGCGCACGAGATCGTCGCGCACGCGGTGAAGACGGCGCAGGCGCAAGGCATCGACCTGTCGGCGCTGCCGCTGGAGGCGCTGCGGCAATTCGACCCGCGCATCGGCGAGGACGTCTACGCGGTGCTGTCGCTGCGCGGCTCGCTGGACGCGCGCGACATCCTCGGCGGCACCGCGCCGGCACAGGTCCGCGCGCAGGTGGCGCGTCACCGCGCGCGGCTGGGCGCCGACGAGGCGAAGGCCTGAGCATGGCGGCGCTGGCCTGGACCCAGGAGCTCGTGCTGGATCAGCCGGAGCTCGACCACACGCACGAGGAGTTCGTCGCGCTGCTCAACCGCTATGCCGACATGCTCGACCGCGGCGAGGACGCCCTGCCCGCCTTCAAGGCGCTGCTCGCGCACACCGAGGAGCACTTCGCGATGGAAGAGCGCTGGATGGCGGCGACCGGCTTCGAGCCGGAGAACTGCCACAGCAGCCAGCACGCGATGGTGCTCAACGTGATGCGCGAGGTGGTGCGCTACGCCGAGGACCTCGGCGACCGCGAGCCGCTGGCGATCGTGCGCACCGAGCTGTCGCAATGGTTCCCCGGCCATGCGGAGATGATGGACGCGGCGCTGGTCTACACGATGGCGCAGCGGGGCTTCGATCCGAAGACCGGCGTGTGCAGTGACCCGATCCGTCCGGCGGACGCGGCCGAGGCATCGGCCGAAGCGACGGACGCGGTGTCGGCCTGCGGCTCGACGTCCTGCGGACACTGACGGCCGGCGCGCCGGTCCGCGCCCGCCGGCGCGCGGCGCGGCGCCGGCCCTGCTGACAACGCGTGTCAGCCCCCGCCCCCACAATCCGCCGCATGGCCGAGCCGACGCCAGCGCTGCCCGATCGCCTGATCGCCCATCTGGACATGGACGCGTTCTACGCGTCCGTGGAGCTGCTGCGTTATCCGGAACTCAAGGGACTGCCGGTGGTGGTCGGCGGGCGGCGCGCCCACACGCCGCGGGAGCTGCCCGACGGCACGCGCGAGTTCTTCAAGCTGGCCGACTACACCGGCCGCGGCGTCGTGACGACGTCGACCTACCCGGCGCGCGACCTCGGCGTGTTCTCCGCGATGGGCCTGATGAAGGCGGCGCTGCGGGCGCCGCAGGCGGTGCTGCTGCCGGCGGACTTCGATTCGTACCGGCACTACTCGCGGCTGTTCAAGGCGGCGGTGCGCGAGATCGCACCGGTGATCGAGGACCGCGGCATCGACGAGATCTACATCGACCTGAGCGACGTGCCGGGCGCGCGCGACGCGGTGGGCCACGATCCGCTGGGCGGCGCGCGCGCGGTGGCGCGGGAGATCAAGAACTCGGTCCAGAGCGCGACGGGGCTGACCTGCTCGATCGGGGTGACGCCCAACAAGCTGCTGTCCAAGATCGCGTCGGAGCTGGACAAGCCCGACGGGCTGACGCTGGTCACGATGGCGGAGCTGCCGACGCGGATCTGGCCGCTGCCGGTGCGCCGCATCAACGGCATCGGCCCGAAGGCCGGCGCCAAGCTCGACGGCCTGGACATCCACACGATCGGCGAGCTGGCGGCGGCGCCGGCGGAGCTGCTGCTGCAGCATTTCGGCGCGGGCTACAGCGCGTGGCTGCACCAGGCGGCCTGGGGACTGGACGACCGGCCGGTGGTCACGCACAGCGAGCCGGTCTCCATCAGCCGCGAGACCACCTTCGAGCGCGACCTGCACGCGCGGCGCGACCGGCCCGAGCTGTCGCGGATCTTCACGGCGCTGTGCGAGCAGCTGGCGTCGGACCTGCAGCGCAAGGGCTACCTGGGGCGCACGATCGGCATCAAGCTGCGGTTCGAAGGCTTCCGCACGGTGACGCGGGACCTGACGCTGGACGAGCCGATCCAGGACGCGGCGTCGATCCGCCACGCGGCGGGCCTGTGCCTCAAGCGGGTGGACCTGAGCCAGCGGCTGCGGCTGCTGGGCGTGCGGGTGGGCAAGCTGAGCCGGCCCGGTGAACCGGGCCCGGCCCGTCGTGGCCGCGCCGCGGCCCCGTCCGGCGACACCGCGCCCACGCGGCCGAAGCCGGAGAACCTGACCTTGTTCGGCTGACCGCGTGCGGTCGCGACAACACAGAAGTCATCGGATGACAAGCTCCTTCGCGCCGGTTTCAGGTCGCGAGTCGGCATTGCGCAAGCTTTGAACGTCAGGGCGGCGTCTTCGTCGCGTTTTGGGCGATTCAACGAATCAGCCGGGCAGAGTGGGCGGCTTCTCAGTTCAAGCAGGAGCTCCTCATGCAGACCATCACTTCCCTGTCGTCGCCCGGCAATTCAGCGCAGTCTTCACCGGTTCAGCGTCACCGCCACTTCGACGGTGATCGGAGCGACTGGTGGATGGCCGTGGTCACGCGGGTCTGCTCTGGTGGCGTGCTGGGCATCTCGCTGAGCGGATTCGTCGCTGTTCAAAGCCTGACCCGCGATGCGATCGCCGTGGTCGTCGGCGCGGCCATCGTGCTCTGGTGCGCTCGTCGCAACGGTTCCATCTGACATGCCGAGGCGCCAACCATGTCTGAATTCATCGATGGCAACCTGCATGAAATGGTGGCCTCCCTGGTCGCGCTGCTCTTCATGATCGGACGGCGCCTGTGGCTCAGGAAGGTCTTGCTCCGGTCCACGGTCGAGGACTTCGCGATCGGGTCGCTGCTGTATCCCTATGCCCTGATGAGCCTCGCGGTGGTGTCCTCGGCACCGATCACCGCCTTGATGTCCGGCCAACGCGGCATGCTGACGATGTCAGGGGCCATGGCGCTGGCGGGCACGCTCATCCAGGCACGAAAGCGGATGGCGCGCTCACCGCGCCGTCGGAAGTCGCCACAACCAGACCCCGACGACGAGACAGCACACGGCCGGCAACCACGGCACGACCGGCATCACCAGCGCCGAAACGACGGAGCTGATCGTCATCATGATCCACGCGGCCTGCTTGGCGCGCAGCGGCACGGCGCGGGTGGCGCGCCACTGGACGATCATCGGCCCGAAGCGCGGGTGGCCGACCAGCCACGCCTCGCAGCGCGCGGACCCGCGCGCGAAGCAGAACGCGGCCAGCAGCACGAACGGCGTCGTCGGCAGTAGCGGCAGGAAGATCCCGATCACGCCGAGCACCAGGCTCAGCGCGCCCGCCGCCATCCACGGCAGACGGCGCCAGAGCGACGCCTGCTCGAGCACGCGGACCGTCGCGTCGTCGAGCGCGGCGTCGCGAGCAATGTCTCGATCGGCGTCACGAACGGCGTCTCGAGCGGCGTCACGAACGGCATCGACAGCCGTGCTTTCTCGGGAATCGGACATCGCGCCACTGTAGCCGCGCCTCGCGCGCCCGCGTGCGCCTGACACGCATGGCCCCGCCGGGCCATGGACGCCCGGACGCTACAGTCGCGCCCATGAGCGACACCCCCAGCGACGCGCTGCGCCTGCCCTCGATCGACGGCCTGCTGGCCTTCGAGGCCGCCGCGCGGCTCGGCAGTCTCGAACGCGCGGCCGAGGCGCTGCATGTCAGCGCCAGCGCCGTCGGCAAGCGCATCGCCACGCTGGAGGAGCGCCTGGGCCAGCCGCTGCTGACCCGCCATCCATTGCGCCTGACCGCCGCCGGCAAGGAGTACCTCGGCCAGGTCCAGACGGCGCTGTCGCTGCTGGCGGCGGTGCCGCTGCACCGCCGCGACCACCAGCGCGTCACGCGGCTGGGCATCAGCAGCCCGCCCACCTTCGCGCGCCAGGTGCTGGTCCCCGCCCTGCCCGGCTTCCAGGCCGCGCATCCGGACATCGAGCTCGAGTTGCTGCTGTCCACGCCCTACCTCGACCAGCCGGCGCCGCCGGCCGATGTCGAGATCTTCGCCGGCGCGATGCCCGCCGGCGGCGAGGTGCTGCTCGACGACGTCGTCACGCCGATGGCCGCCCCGGCGCTGCTCGCCCGGCTGCCGGCGATCCACGCGCCGGCGGACCTGGCCTCGGCGCCGCTGCTGCGCACGCCGCTGCAGCCCTGGACGCCGTGGTTGCGCGCCGCCGGACTCGACTGGGCCGAGCCCGCGCAGGGCACCCGCTTCATCGACCTGGGCCTGACGCTGGAGGCCGCGGCCTGCGGCCAGGGCGTCGTGCTCGGCCGCCCGAGCCTGGCGGCCACCTGGCTGCGCGGCGGCACGCTGAAGCGGCTCTTCGACCTGGCCGTGCCCGCGGCCCTGCCCTACGGCCTGGTGCGTCACCACGACGGCGACGCGGCACGCGCGTTCTCGCGCTGGCTCGTGCGCCATTGCGAGACGCTGAGCGCGGACGCCGGCCACGCCTGACCCCGGGAAGTCCCTGAGCGCGCCGGAACGATCCTCCGGCCCGGCCGGCCAAACTTTCCGGCCGGCCGCCGCGACCCTGGCCTAGCATCCGGCGCATGAGCGTCATCACCTGCATCGAAGACCTGCGCGTACTCGCGCAGAAGCGCGTTCCGCGGATGTTCTACGACTACGCGGACTCCGGCTCCTGGACCGAGGGCACCTATCGGGCCAACGAGGCGGACTTCCAGTCGATCAAGCTGCGCCAGCGTGTCGCGGTGAACATGGAGGGCCGCAGCACCGCGGCCACGATGATCGGCCGCCAGGTAGCGATGCCGGTGGCGATCGCGCCGACCGGGCTGACCGGCATGCAGCACGCGGACGGCGAGATCCTCGCCGCGCAGGCGGCCGAGGCCTTCGGCGTGCCGTTCACGCTGTCGACGATGAGCATCTGCTCGATCGAGGACGTCGCGGCCAACACGACCGCGCCGTTCTGGTTCCAGCTCTACGTGATGCGGGACCGGGGCTTCATCAACAGCCTGATCGACCGCGCGAAGGCCGCGAAGTGCGAGGCGCTGGTGCTGACGCTGGACCTGCAGATCCTCGGCCAGCGGCACAAGGACCTGAAGAACGGGCTGTCCGCGCCGCCGAAGCTGACGCTGCCCAACCTGATCAACATGGCGACCAAGCCGCGCTGGTGCCTGGGCATGCTGGGCACGTCGCGGCGGCAGTTCGGCAACATCGTCGGCCACGTGAAGGGCGTGGGCGACATGGGCTCGCTGTCGGAGTGGACGGCCAAGCAATTCGACCCGCAGCTGAGCTGGGACGACGTGCAGTGGATCCGCGACCGCTGGGGCGGCAAGCTGATCCTCAAGGGGATCATCGACGAGGAGGACGCGAAGCTCGCGGCCGCGACCGGCGCCGATGCGCTGATCGTCAGCAACCACGGCGGGCGGCAGCTCGATGGGGCGGAGTCCAGCATCCGCGCATTGCCGCGCATCGTCGACGCGGTCGGAGACCGCATCGAGGTCCACATGGATGGCGGGATCCGCTCGGGCCAGGACGTGCTGAAGGCCTGGGCACTGGGGGCGCGCGGAACCTACATCGGGCGCGCTTTCCTGTATGGCCTGGGCGCCATGGGAAAGCCCGGCGTGAGCCGGGCCTTGGAGATCATCCATCGGGAGTTGGAGCTCACGATGGCGTTTTGTGGGCATCGCGAGCTGCGTGGCGTGGACCGGCGGGTGCTCCTCCCAGGCACCCTGCCGGCCTGACGCGGCTGCGGATACAGGCGGTCAGATCACGGAGATGCCTGTCGAGGTGCGGATCTGGATGTCGGTGCCGGCCGGGGGCGCCAGCAGCACGGTCAATTCGGCATGGGCGAAGTCGCCCGCGCCTTGTACGTCGACCAGCAGTCTCACGTAGCCGTCGGACCGGATCTCCTTCTGGACGAATTGGCCGAGATTCGCGCCCTGGAATCCCTGCAACAGCTGGCTCAGGTCGAGGACATCGCCCTCCGCCTTCGAGTAGTCGAGCACCAGGTCCATCCCCCGGGCTGCCGCGCCCCAGCGGAAGGTGTCCGCGCCGCGGCCGCCCGCCATCGTGTCGAACTGGTCTGTGGCCGCGAGCGTATCGGCTTGCGCGCCGCCCTGCACCAGATGGGACTTCTGCACCTTGCCGTCTTGAAGCATCACGACGGTCGCGAAGGACTGGAGCCCGGCATCGGAGTACTTCACGACCTGGCTCGTGCCGGCGGTGTTGATGGTCCGCAGCTCGAAAAGTCCTGTGCTGGCGGGCGCGTTGCCGTCCATCTGGAACACGCCATCCGCGGAGATCTCACCGCCCGATCCGTTCTTGACCGCGGCATCCAATGAGCGGTACTGGATGGTGCTCGTGTAGGAGATGTTGGACGGTCCGTAGCCCTTGATCATGGAGCCGTCCCAGCGCATCGGCTCAACGGAGAACTCCGCACTGCCCACCGCATGAGTCGCGGACAGCGGCTTGGATTTGTCCCAGATGACGGTGAGCCATTGGGAGGGACTTCCATCACCATGGCGGAGCTCGTACCTCATCTCGCCCCACTTGTCCTCGGGATACAGCCTGGCGGCCACCGTGCCGTTGGAGGTCGGGTAGACGAGCATGCCTTCCTCGCGGAGCCGCGTCGCGGGCAGGCTCCCCGGGTTCCCGTTCGTGAGGTAGAGCCCGAAGGCGGCACCCGGCTCACCACGGACCACCAGGGTCGGGTCCGAGGTGACGTTGTCGACGGCAGACGAACCGGTATCGTTCAGCAGGCTGACCGTGAGCGGCACGAAGGCCTTTCGGGTCACCTGCATGGCCGTCTCCGCACCGATGTTTCCTGCGGCGTCGATCTGCCGCACGCTGAGTGTCGAGGTGCCGACGGCAAGGGCGCTGGCGCTGAGGGCCTGGCCTTGCCCTTGCTGCCAGGTCTTGCCCGCGTTGACGCTGTACTGCCAGGTCGCGCCAGACTCCAGGCCGTTGATGCTCACCTGACCAGTCGCATTGAGCACGTCGCTGCCGGTGCTCGTAACGAGCGTCGGCTTGGTCGGCGCCACCGAGTCCTTCGTCACCTCGAAGGAGTCGCTCGACTCGTTGCCCGCGGCGTCCTTGTTCGTGACGGTGATCTTGTTGATGCCCTCGACAAGGTGATTGGCCGCGATCGTGTTGCCCTGGCCGGGGGTGGCCGCGCCGCCGTTGACGCTGAAGCTCCACTGGCCGCCGGACTCGAGGCCACCGATGGTGACCGCGCCCGCGGCGTTGACGGTCGCGTTGCTGCCGCTGGTGGTGTATGTCGGCTTGGTCGGCGCCACCGAATCCTTCGTCACCTCGAAGGAGTTGCTCGACTCGTTGCCGGCCGCGTCCTTGCTCGTGATGGTGATCTTGTTGATGCCCTCGACAAGGTGATTGGCCGCAATCGTGTTTCCTTGGCCGGGGTTGGCCGCGCCGCCGTTGACGCTGAAGCTCCACTGGCCGCCGGACTCGAGGCCACCGATGGTGACGGCGCCCGCGGCGTTGACGGTCGCGTTGCTGCCGCTGGTGGTGTATGTCGGCTTGGTCGGCGCCACCGAATCCTTGGTCACCTCGAAGGAGTTGCTCGACTCGTTGCCTGCGGCGTCCTTGCTCGTGATGGTGATCTTGTTGATGCCCTCGGTCAGTTGATCGGCCGCGATGGTGTAGCCCTGACCCGGCTTGGCCACACCGCCGTTGACGCTGAAGTTCCACTGGCCACCGTACTCAAGGCCACCGATGGTGACGGCGCCCGCGGCGTTGACGGTCGCGTTGCTGCCGCTGGTGGTGTATGTCGGCTTGGTCGGCGCCACCGAGTCCTTGATCACCTCGAACGAGTTGCTCGACTCGTTGCCTGCGGCGTCCTTGCTCGTGATGGTGATCTTGTTGACGCCCTCGACAAGGTGATTGGCCGCGATCGTGTTTCCCTGGCCGGGGGTGGCCGCGCCGCCGTTGACGCTGAAGCTCCACTGACCGCCGGACTCCAGGCCGCCGATGGTGACGGCGCCCGCGGGGTTGACGGTCGCGTTGGCGCTAGTGGTGGTGAAACTTGGCTTGTTTGGTGCGACCGAGTCCTTGACCACCTCGAACGAGGTGCTCGACTCGTTGCCGGCCGCGTCCTTGTTCGTGACGGTGATCTTGTTGCTGCCCTCAGTCAGTTGATCGGCCGCGATGGTGTAGCCCTGACCCGGCTTGGCCGCACCGCCGTTGACGCTGAAGTTCCACTGGCCACCGGATTCGAGGCCGCTGACGATGACCGCTCCCGCACCGTTAACGGTCGCGTTGGCGCTAGTGGTGGTGAAACTCGGCTTGGTTGGTGCGACCGAATCCTTCACCACGTTGATCGCCACCGGCTCGCTGCGATTGCCGCTCTTGTCGATCTGCACGATCGAAATGCTGTTGCTGCCTTCAGCCAGGCTGCCCGCCGGGACGGAGTCGCCGCTGCCGGGGTTCCAGGTCTTGCCGCCGTCAGTCGAGAACTCCCATTTCCCGCCCGATTCCAGACCGCCGACCTTCACCGAGCCGCTGGCGTTGATTGCCTCCGCGCCGCTGCTGGTCGAGACCTTCGGTGCTTCCGCGACCGTGTCCTTGACGACGGTGACCACCACCGGCTCGCTGCGATTGCCGCTCTTGTCGATCTGCACGATCGAGACGCTGTTGTTGCCTTCAGCCAAGCTGCCTGCCGGGACGGAGTCGCCGCTGCCGGGATTCCAGGTCTTGCCGCCGTCAGTCGAGAACTCCCATTTCCCGCCCGATTCCAGACCGCCGACCTTCACCGAGCCGCTGGCGTTGATCGCCTCCGCGCCGCTGCTGGTCGAGACTTTCGGTGCTTCCGCGACCGTGTCCTTGACGACGGTCACCACCACCGGCTCGCTGCGATTGCCGCTCTTGTCGATCTGCACGATCGAGACGCTGTTGTTGCCTTCAGCCAAGCTGCCTGCCGGGATGGAGTCGCCGTTGCCCGGCGTCCAGGTCTTGCCGCCGTCGGTGGAGAACTCCCACTTCCCGCCCGACTCCAGGCCGCCGACCTTCACCGAACCATCGGCTTTGATCGCCTCGCCACCGTCCACGGTGGGCGGCTCTGGCACTCCTGGGCCATCGGGGGCCTTGGGTTCATCAGGCTTGATCGGCGATGGCGGCTTCGCCGATTCGGACTTGCCACCGCCTGCCGCCGCCGCGGCGCCAGCCAGCCCCGCCGCCCCGAGCCCGAGAGCAGCCAGGTTCAGGCCCGACAGCGCCGGTGCGGCTTGCGCGACCGTACCGGCGCCCGCATTCGTCAGCCCGGCATCCGACGCCAACTCCTGGGCGGTCGTCGGCGTCTCGGCAGTTGCCGGCTGTTCGTCGACCCCTCGCGGCACGTCCGTGGCGGGCGCCTCGGGCGCGTTCCCCTGTGAGATCAGGTTGGACGCCTGGTCATCCTCCACGCGTTTGCCAAGGTGCTTCGTTCGACGGGAAACCCTGTCGGTCGTGCTGTCCGCCTTGGCGGAGGACGTGGTGATTTTCGGATCTGGAGACTCGGGCAGTTGGCGCATGGTTGCTTCCGGAAAAAGGACAGCGCGGAGTCTCCAAATCCGTCCGTCACCGGAACATCACCTCCATGCGCAGTTCCCTCGGTCGCGACCGACTCTCTCCCTCCGGTCTCTCCTTCATGAAAGTCAGCGCGCCGTCGAACCCTTGCGAAACCGCGACTGGATTTGAGTAGCCCCCACCTGATCCTGGAAATGCAAACGCCCCGCTCGAGGCGGGGCGTTCTTCATGGCGCGAACCGTCCGCGCCTGCCGCGATCACCGCGTGATCGCGATGGCGCCGATCACAGCGCGTTCATTTCCTTCAGCAGCCGGTCGGCCTTGTCGACCACCTTCATCTGCCACAGCATGTAGCGCGCATCCAGGCAGATGCTGCGGTTCATGTGGTCGTTGAAGTCCCAGTCCGAGATCACCGCGTCCAGCGTGCCGTCGAACAGCAGCCCGACCAGCTCGCCATTGCCGTTGAGCACCGGCGAGCCCGAGTTGCCGCCCGTCGTGTCCAGCGTCGCCAGGAAGTTCACCGGCACCGAGTCCAGCGCCTTCACGCCGTACTTGTCGAAGCGGCGCGCCTTGATGGCGGCCAGTTGCTCGGCGGGCGCGTCGAACTCGCCGCTGCCGGTGTGCTTGGCCACGATGCCGCGCAGCGTCGTGAACGCCGTCCAGGTCGTGCCGTCCACGCCCGGGGTGCGGCCCTTGACCTGGCCGAAGGCCACGCGCAGCGTGCTGTTCGCGTCCGGATAGACCGGCTGGCCGCGGCTGGCCCTGAAGTCGATCTCGGCCTGCATCGTCGCGGCATAGGCCTGCTGCAGCCGGCCCGCCAGGTCCTTGTCGCGGTCCTCGCGCGCCTGCTCGTCGGCGTGCAGCGCCACGGCGGCCTTCACCAGCGTGTCGGTGCTGGCCTCGAAGGCGGCCGCGTCACGCGTCAGCCAGGCGGCGCGTTCGGTCTTGTCGGTCAGCTTCGTGCCCGCATACAGCGCGTCCACGCGCGCGGCCACGGCAGCGGCATCCATGCCGGCCTTCACGCCCAGCGCGCCCAGGAACGCCGTGTTCAGTTGATCCGCCGGCTGCGCCAGGTACTGCGTCAGGAAGTGGCTCACGACCTTCTTGTCGGTGGCCTCGTCGAAGCGGCGACCCAGCGCCTCCAGCGCCTGGCGGCGGCGCAGCTGGTCACGGTCCTGGAAGCCGGCCTTGCGCTCGGCATCGGGCTTCTTGCGCTCCAGGGCCTGCTCGTAGAGCTCGGTGGCGCCCTTGAGCGGGCTCGGCGTCGCGTAGCTCAGCAGGAACTCGCGGCGCGTGATGGCCTGGCGCTCGGCGATCAGGCGATCAACCTCGGCCAGCGACGGCGCGTAGGTCGCGCGGCGCTTGGCGTCGGCCTCGACCCACGCCTTCATCGCGTCGAACCCGGCCTGCTTGCGCGCCAGGATGTCGCTGCCCGCGTAGCTGGCCATCTGGCCTTGGTAGTTCTTGTAGTAGTTGTTGACGCCGGCGACGGTGTTGGCCAGCTGGATCTCGGCATCGCGGCGGCCCGCGGTCGCCTCCTTGATCAGCTCGAGCTGCTCGCCCATCGCCTTGACGCGATGCGGGAAGTCCCAGGCGAAGGCGAAGTCCACTTCCTTGGGCAAGCGGTGGCGGTTGGTGCGGCCCGGATAACCGGCCACGGCGACGAAGTCGCCTTCGTTCAGCGGCGCGCTCGCCAGCTTCAGGAACTGCGAGGGCTGGAACGGCTTGTTGTCCTTGCTGAAGTCCGCCGGCTTGCCGTCCGGACCGACGTAGGCGCGGTAGAAGCTGTAGTCGCCGGTGTGGCGCGGCCACATCCAGTTGTCGGTGTCGCCGCCGAACACGCCGACGCCTTCGGCCGGCGCGTGGACCAGGCGGACGTCGCGGATCTCGAGCTGCTTGGTCAGCTGGTACATCAGCCCGCCGTAGAACGCGCCCACCGAGCAGCGGTGCCCGGCGTCCTTCTCGCAGGCGGTGACCAGGGCCTTCTCGTTGGCCTCGATCGCGTCGATGCGGGCCTTGCCCTGCAGCGCGGCGGTCTTCTTGTCGATCACCCGGTCGGTGACGTCGCTCAGCGCGACGGTCACCAGGATGCGGCTGCCCGGCGCGGCGGGCAGTTCGTCGGCCAGCGACGCGGCCAGGAAGCCCTGCTTGAGCAGGTCCTTCTGCGGCGTCGAGTTGTACTGGATGCTGCCGAAGGCGCAGTGGTGGTTGGTCACCACCAGGCCCTGCGGCGACACGAACGAGGCGGTGCAGCCGCCCAGGCTGACGACGGCGCCCATCGGATAACCCAGCGGCTGCGACAGCCGCGCGGGGTCGATCTTCAGTCCCGAGGCCTTCATTTCCTTGGCCACCAGCGGCAGTTGCTGCGGCATCCACATGCCCTCGTTGGCCTGGGCTCCACCGGCCGCGGCGCCCAATGCCAGCGCGGCCCACATCACTCGATTCATTCGCGGGACTCCTGTCCACCTCTTTGAGAAGGGGCGAACCATACACGAGCGAACCACCCCGCTCCCGTGCCGGTCGACACCCATGCGGCATCCCGCATTGCGGGATAACCCGCCCTTCCGCTCGGGCTCCAAGTTCTGGGGATGGGGAAATCCTGACTCCAAACTTACACTGCCGACCTTCGTCGCCGCCGCCCGAATTCGTCGTCCAGGAGCCCGCCATGACTCTCAAGCAGCTCAGCCAGGTGAAGCGCTGGATGGTGATGCACAGCGCGCGTCACCCGGTGGAGCTGGGGGTATGGAATGGGGTCCTGACGATCTGGATGTTGGGGTTCATGGGTGTTCCGGGCGCGTTATTGCTCAAGGCGTGGATCGCACTGCCGTTGTGCCTCGTGGCCTGGATGCTGCCGATGGCTTACACGGGCAGCCGCAAGCGGCTGCATCGTTCGGGCCGCCTCCGCTGCGACTGGTTGACAGCGCTCTAACCGCGCTCTGGCGGCGCATGTGGTTTGCCGAGCACCGCGGTCTTGCGCAGGCCGGCGGCGCCGGTGCCCCACGGAGCGAATTCCGAGCGGCGAGGAGGAGATTGAGCGGAGTGGGGCACCGGCGTCGCCGGCCTGCTGCTCGGTCCCCGAGCGCCCCGAGCGCCTTGACATCATCGTCACTTCTGACGATGATTCGCCGCATGAAGTATCCAGGCGGCAAGGGCAAGACGTTCCAGCACGTCATCAACCTGATGCCTCCGCACCGGGTGTACATCGAGACGCATGTGGGTGGCGGGGCGGTCCTGCGCCACAAGCTGCCGGCGGCGCGTTCGATCGCCATCGATGCTGACGAGCGGGTGATCGCGCGTTGGCGCGCGATGGCGTTGCCGGGGGTCGAGCTCGTGCATGGCCGCGCCGAGGAGTTTCTCGCGCGGCATGTGTTCGAGGGTGACGAGCTGGTCTACGTGGACCCGCCCTATCATCCGGAGACGCGACGCCAGACGCGCATCTACCGGCATGAATACGGCGCCTCGGATCATGAGGCGCTGCTGGCCGTGCTGGTGGCGTTGCCGTGCCGGGTGATCGTGTCGGGGTATGCGCATCCGACCTATGACGCGCTCCTGCGGGGGTGGCGCACGGTGGTGTTCCAGGCGAAGACCCATACCGACGTGCGCACGGAGACCTTGTGGTTCAACTTCGAGCCGCCCGAGATGCTTCATGACAGCCGGCATCGCGGGGCCAACTTCCGCGAGCGCCAGACCAACAAGCGGCGTCTCGAACGCCTTCAAGAGCGTGTCCATGCCATGGATCCGGTCGAGCGCGCCGCGTTCGCCCAATGGCTGAACACCACCTATCCAGCCGCTCAGAGAAGCGGTGTTTCCGCAGTCCCATGACCCAGATCGTCGCCATCGTTTCCCGCCACGGTTCCCTTAGACAAGACCTCCCCGATCCCGATCAATTCCTGCTCGCCGGCGTGCGCTGGGGCGCCGTCGAGGAGTTCCCCACGCCCGCGTACTGGACGCGCCAGGCGCTGACGCACCGGCTCGAGGTGCCGGCGCCTGTCGCGTCGGGGCGCTCGCTGGCCGAGGAGGTCGGCGCGTCGCTGCTGGGCGGGCCCGGCATTCCGGCGGCCGTCGGGCTGGCGGCGTTCGCGCGGGTGCGCGAGCGCGGCGCCTTCGTGCAGCCCGGCGTGTCCGAGACCACGCTGACCGCCTGGCTCAGCGAGCCGCTGGACGTGCAGGGCAAGCCGCTGGATTTCCGTTTCGCGGCGCAGAAGGCGCGCCACCTGGCGGCGGTGATGCCGGCGCTGCTGTCGGCGCCGGACTTCGACGCCGGCCAGGAGGTGCGCAACTGGCTGATGGCGCTGCCGGGCGTCGGACCGAAGACGGCCTCGGCGATCGTGCGCGGCTGGGCGGCGTCGGAGGAGGTCGCGCTGCTGGACACGCACCTGCTGCGTGTCGGGCAGGTGATCGGGCTGTTCTCGCGCAAGTTGAGCGTCGAGCGCCATTACCTCGAGGCCGAGGCGCGGCTGCTCAAGCTGTGCGCGGCGATGGACGTGAGGCCCTCGGAGCTGGAAGCGGTGGTCGCGGCGGAGATGAGCCGCTCGCCGGAGACGGCGCGTTTCCTCGTCGATCACCTGAAGGCGACGGAGCCGGCGGCCAAGCCCTCGCCCCGCGCCCGGGCGATGCGCGAGCCCGAGCAGATCGCGCTCGTGTTCACGGCCTGAGCGACCCACCGCCCTCCCACCCTGGCAATCGGACCAGCGGGAGCGCGCGACGGGATTGTTGGCGCTGGTGGGATTCACATGGCAACGGCAGCCCGTTGATCAGTGCCGGGACGCCCACAAGAATCCCGCCATGCCTGCCACCTCCGCCTCCGCCTCCGACGTCCCGCCTCATAACGTCTCCGCCCTCGGAGCGCGGGCCATGAAGCTGCTCGACCGACTCGAGCCCTGGGGCTACACCGCGCTGCGGCTGGCCTACGCGGCCATCCTGCTGACCCACGGCCTGCCCAAGGCGCTGCGCGTGCCGCATGGCTCGGTGGCGGATCCGTTGATGGCGACGACCGGGATGATCCAGCGCACGCTCGACGTGCCGTTCGCCTTCGAGCTGGCGATCCTCGTGACGCTGCTCGAGACCGTGGGCGCGCTGCTGCTCGGCGCCGGCGTGTTCACGCGGGTCGTCGCGGCGGCGCTCGTCGGCGAGATGCTGGGGATCTGCCTGGCCATGGGACCGACCTGGCCCTGGGCCGATCGCGGTATCGAGTACCCCGTGTTCCTCGCCGCGCTGGCCGCCTACATCGCCCTGCGCGGGCCGGGTCCGCACACCGTCGCGGCACTGTGGCGAGCGCGACGTCCCGGGCGTCGCACCGCAGGCTGACCGCCCCTCGCGCCTTCCCCATCGACACCGCCCTGCCGCGCGACAAGGCGAGCACGGGATCCTGGCTCAAGGCGGCGGCGCGTCGACGCGCTCCGCCTCGACCGCCGCCGCGTCCTCGACGGCCGGCACCCGATCCGGCAGCCAGTAGCGGCGCCGGATCGCGCGCTCGCAGGCCGCGGACGGCGGCGTCGCCCGGTCGCTGCGCCACCGCCACGCGCCGCAGTCGACGCTGTTGAGCACGAGGGCGCCGGCCTCGGCGTAGCGCGCGACCACCTCGGGCCTGGGATGCCCGAAGCGGTTGAGGTATCCCGACTGCACCGCCGCCACCCGCGGCGAGACCGCCCGCACGAACGCCGGCGACGACGAGGTGCGGCTGCCGTGGTGCGGCACGACGAGGACCTCCGCCCGCAGCCCGTCGACGCCCTCCTCGCGCACCAGCCAGGCCTCCTGCGGCGACTCGATGTCGCCGGTCAGCAGCAGGCGGCGGCCGGCCGCCTCGACCCGCAGCACGCAGGACCGGGCATTGCGCTTCATCGCCCGCGCGTCGCCCATCGCGTCACGCGGCTCGTCCCCGATCGGCGACAGCACCTCGAAACGCACGCCGTCCCAGGTCCAGCGCTGACCGCGCCGGCAGGCCTCCCCGTCCGGCACCGCGCCGAGCCGGCGCGCCACCGGCATCGCCTGGAGCAGGCTCGCCGTGCCGCCAGCGTGGTCCTGGTCGGCGTGGCTGACCATCAGCAGGTCGAGCCGCCGTTCGCCCAGCCCGCGCAGCATCGGCAGCAGCACCCGCCGCGCGGCATCCGAGCCCGGCCCCCAGCGCGGGCCGGTGTCGAAGAGCATCGTGTGCCGGTGCGTGCGCAGGATCGCGGCGCCGCCCTGGCCGATGTCGGGCAACCACAGCTCGACATGGCCCGACGCGGGGCGCCCGGTCACCGGCCACAGCATCGGGACGCACAGCGCGAGTCCCCCGAGCCGCATCCGCCAGGGCCAGGGCATCGCCAGCGCGACGCCGCCGGCCAGGCCAAGCACCTGCGCCCATCCCGGCGCCCACGGCAGGTGCCAGACCGCGAGCGGCAGGTCGCGCAGCGCCTCCAGCAGCCAGTTCAACAGCGCGACGAGCCAGGCTCCGAGCGTCCACGCCGGCGGAAGCAACGCGCCGAGCATCGCCAGCGGCGTGATCACGTACGACACCAGCGGGATGGCGACCGCGTTGGCGAGCAGGCCCACCACCGACAGCTGCTGGAACAGCAGCAGCGTCAGCGGCGCCAGGCCGAGCGTCACCACGCCCTGCGCGCGACAGGCCCCGCGCAGCGCGGCGCGCCAGCCCGGCGCGGGTTGCGGGTCCGCGGCCATCAGCAGCGCCACGGCGCAGAACGACAGCCAGAAGCCGGGTTGCGTCAGCGCCCAGGGATCGGCGGCGCAAACCACCGCGGCGGCGGCGCACAGGCTCATCGGCCAAGGCCAGCGCAGGCCGGCCTGGCGCAGCAGCGCCAGGATCGCCAGCAGCCCGACGGTGCGCTGCGCCGGCACGCCCCAGCCCGAGAACACCGCGTAGAGCACCGCGGCCAGGACGCCGGTCCACATCGCCGCGCGCGGCGCCGGCCACCGCAGGCACAGCCGCGGGCTTCGCCGCCAGGCCCAGCCGGCGACGGCGCCGGCCAGCCACGCGAACATCGTCACGTGCAGCCCGCTGACGCTGAGCAGGTGCGACACGCCGGTGTCGCGGTACAGCGCCCAGTCCATCGGCCCGACCGCGCCCTGGTCGCCCAGGCTCAGCGCGGCCAGCACGCCGGCGCCGCGGCGCTCGCCGGCCGCGGCCAGCCGGTGGTCGATCGCGTCGCGCAGCGACTGCCGCAGCGCATCGACGCGCCACGCGCCCTCGCCCAGCCGCGACTGCCCCGCGGCGCGGCAGCTGCCCGCCGCGGGCAGGTCCTGTTCGAGCATCCACAGCGCCTGGTCGAAGCCGCGCGGATTCATCAGGCCGTGCGGCCGGCGCAGCTTCACCTCGAAGCGCCAGCGCTCGCCGGCGCGTGGCGGGCTCGGCATCTGGTAGCAGGAGAGCAGCAGCCGGCCGGGGACGCGGGCCCGCGGCGTCGACGGGCTATCGCTGTCCACGGCGAAGACGAAGCGCCAGCCGTCGACGCCGCCCGCGCCGGTGGCGCGTTGCGGCAGGCTGTCGACGTGGCCGGTCAGCGGCATGACCTGACCCTCGAGGCGGGCGGGAAGCAGCTCGCCCATCCGCGCTGTCGCGCGCGCCGCCGTCAGGCCGAAGCCGGCCAGCGCCGCGAGCAGCACCCAGGCGGCCCACAGGATCCACGCGCCCCTGGCGGCCGTGCCGGTCGTGGCGGTTGTCGCGGTCCGTGAAGCGCTCGCGGCGCACGTCGGATTCACCGGATCCGCGGGGCTGGTCCCGCGGACGGGCCGCGAGCGCCGCACGGCCGCCGCGACGAGCACGACCAGCACTCCGGCGACGCCCGCCAGCCAGGCCCACCAGGCCGCCGGCCCCGGCAAGGCCGGCAGCGTCTGCACCGTCCCCATGCCCAGCAGGGCCGCCAGCGGCACCCCGGTCCAGCACCAGGCCGGGGTGTAGGATTCGCGGCGTTTTTTTCCACTTCCGCGCAGACCCTCATGAGCACTTCCGTCTACGACCGCCTCAAGCAACTGGGCATCGACCTGCCGCCGGTGGCGGTGCCCGCCGCGGCCTACGTGCCGTTCGTCCGCACCGGGAACCTCGTGTTCCTGTCCGGTCATATCGCGAAGAAGGACGGCAAGCCCTGGGTCGGCCAGCTCGGCAAGGACACCGACACGGCCACCGGCCAGCAGGCCGCCCGCGCGATCGCGATCGACCTGCTGGGCACGCTGCACGCGGCCGTCGGCGACCTGGACAAGGTCAAGCGCGTCGTCAAGCTGATGAGCCTGGTGAACAGCACCGGCGACTTCACCGAACAGCACCTGGTGACCAACGGCGCGTCGGAGTTGATCGGCGAGGTGTTCGGCCCCGAGAAGGGCGCGCACGCGCGCAGCGCCTTCGGCGTGGCGCAGATCCCGCTCGGCGCCTGCGTCGAGATCGAGCTGATCGCCGAGATCGCCGACTGATGCGCGCGTTGACCGCTTCGCGCGTGCTGGCCTTCAGCGCGCTGGTGTCCGCCGCGGGCGTGGCGGCGGCGCTGGTCGCGCAGTACCAGTTCGGCGTCAAGCCCTGCCCGTGGTGCGTGATGCAGCGCGGCCTCTTCATCCTGATCGCCATCGTCGGCGCGCTGGGCTGGCTGCTGCAGCGCGTGGGCGCGGCGCGCGTGCTGTCGCTGCTGCTGACCGCCGCGCTGGGCGTGGCCGGGCTGGTCGCCGCGGGGTATCAGCATGAGGTCGCCTCCAAGCTCGCGAGCTGCGACATGACCTTCGCCGATCGCGTGCTGACGATGTTCAAGCTGGAGGAGCGCCTGCCGAGCGTCTTCATGGTCACGGCCAATTGCAGCGAAGCCGCCGCGTACACGCTGCTCGGGCTGCCTTACGAGATCTGGAGCGGCGCGCTGTTCACCCTGATCGCGCTGCTGTGCCTGCTGGCCCTGAAGCGCGGAGCCGTGCATCGTCGGTGAGGGATCTCGCCGACGTCCTTGAGATCGATCAACCGAGTGAGGGAACCTTCATGAAGCGAGTCACGGGCATCGGCGGCATCTTCTTCAACGCCAAGGATCCGGCCGCCCTGCGGGCCTGGTACCAGAAGCACCTGGGCATCGACGTGCTGCCCTGGGGCGGCGCGGCCTTCACCTGGACCGGCGACGACGGCCAGCCCAGCGGCGGCACGACGATCTGGTCGATCGGCTCGGCCGACCCGGACGGCTTCGGCCCGGGCAACCCGCCCTTCATGATCAATTACCGCGTCGCCGACCTGGCGGCGCTGCTGCAGGCCTTGCGCGCGGAAGGCTGCAACGTGGTGGACAAGACCGACGACTCGGAATACGGCAAGTTCGGCTGGGTCATCGATCCCGAAGGCCACAAGGTCGAACTGTGGGAGCCGCCGGCCGGCCAGTGAACGACGGCGACCGCCGGTCGCCGTCGCCGCTCAGGCGCCGGGCTTGGACAAGGCCACGAGCTTCTGGAACACGCTGTCGCGCACGGCCGAGGCGGCCATCGACGTGAGCTCCGGCTCCGCCGCCGCCAGCGTCTTGCCCAGCGACGGCAAATTGCCCAGGTGCTGGCGCACGGTCTTCTTCTGCGCCGGCGTCAGGCCGGCGATCGCCTGGTCGGCCAACGCCAGGGCCGCGCTCTGAACCTGCTTGTCCCTGGCGACCGGGGTGTCCTCCCTGCCCCCTCGGAACGCCTGGTGCAGCTTGTCGGCACCGTCGGCGAGGGCGGCGTCATTCAATCGGTGCGCCAGCTTCACCGCCGCCGCGGCGGAGTCAAGCTCGCCCGGCCCCTTCGGACGATGCCCCGGCGAACCCGCGGGAATCGACGCCGCGAACTCCTGAATCAACGTGTTGATCCTGGCGCCCAGTTTCTCGGACGCATCGGAGATGGCCGCGGCCCGCGCCTGCTGGGTCGAGACCACCGGGGCCGCAGCACCCGCAGCGCGGGCCGCGGGGTCACGCGCGGGCATCGGGGGCGCCGAAGCGTTCTCGCGCCTGGGCACCGGGGGCGGCGAGGTGTTCTCGCGCTTGGGCACCGGCGGCGCCGAGGCGTTCTCCCGCTTGGGCACCGGCGGCGGCAAGTCGTAGCGACGCTCGGGCAGCGGCGGCGCGAAGGCGCTGTCGTCCTCGACGTCCGCCGGATCCGATTCGAGGGGCGCTGCGGTCCGGGGCGTCTTCTTCGTCAGGTCGACGGTCGCGTAGAGCGGACCGGACGCCGAATGATCCAGCGTCGCGTAGGTCACGTCCGAGCCGGCGTTCCTGGCGCCCGGAGATTCCGGCGCCGGCTTGAAGCGACGGCCGCCCGGCGTCTGCAGCGACTGAATCTGCGCATAGGTCAAGGATTTCGCCTCGGGACGATACGGCGCGACGGGTTCATCCGGCGTGGCCTTGGGCGTCGCCGCGGCGGCACCGGCGGGACCGGCCGACCCGTCGGCATCAGGGGTGTGGACGGGTGACGGATAGGGCCGAGGAGGAATGGGAGGCGGCATGGTGCGGGTCCTGTAGTGAAAGGGGGAGGAAAGGTTCGGCGTCGGAGGTCCTCCGACGGCCGTGTCAGTCCGTCGCCTCGATCCGAACAGTTCGTCGATCGGCCCACTTTCAGGTGCTCTTCGAACACGACCGCGTCACCGCCGCGTCATGCCCCCGGGGCAGCATCGCGGACTTCGCGAACTTGAGATTTCGCCAGGAGAACCCGCATGGACCGCCGCCGCTTCCTCCACGCCAGTGCCCTGCTCGGGGGTGCCTCGCTGCTGACGCCTCATGGCGCGCATGCGCAGGCCCCGGCGCTGATCACCCGCGACGCGATGCGTCCGCGGATGCCGCATGGCATCCAGTCCGGCGATCCGGTCGCCGACGCCGCCGTGATCTGGACCCGCGCCGACCGCCCCGCCCGCCTCTGGCTGGAGTGGTCCACCACCGCCAGCTTCGCCAACCTGCAGCGCGTGCGCGGCCCTCACCTGCTGGAGGACTCCGACTTCACCGGCCGCGTCGACCTGCGCGGCCTGCCCGCCGGCCAGGAGATCTTCTACCGCGTCGTGCTGCAGGACCTGCGCAACGAGCGGGTGATGTCCGAACCGGTGGCCGGCCACCTGCGCCTGCCCGCCGCCTTCGGCGCCAAGGCGCCGCGCGACGTGCGCTTCGCCTGGAGCGGCGACACCTGCGGCCAGGGCTGGGGCATCAACGAGCAATGGGGCGGGATGAAGATCTACGAGCAGATCCGCCGCGTCAACCCGGACTTCTTCCTGCACTCCGGCGACACGATCTACGCCGACAGCCCGATCCCCGCCGAGATCCCGATGCCCGACGGCTCGGTCTGGCGCAACGTCGTCACCGAGCAGACCAGCAAGGTCGCCGAGACGCTGGACGAGTACCGCGGCCGCTACCGCTACAACCTGATGGACGCCAACATCCGCCGCATGGCGGCCGACGTCCCGCAGATCTGGCAGTGGGACGACCACGAGGTCACCAACAACTACTCCGATTCGAAGGACCTCTCCGGCGACGCGCGCTACACCGAGAAGAATGTCCCGCTGCTGGTCGGCCGCGCGACCAAGGCCTTCCAGGAGTACGCGCCGATGCGCCGCTTCGGTGACGCCGAGGCCGAGCGCATCTACCGCCACCTGCCCCAGGGGCCGCTGCTGGACCTGTTCGTCGTGGACATGCGCAGCTACCGCGGCCCCAACAGCGCCAACCTGCAGGCCGAGGAGAACGCCGACAGCGCCTTCATGGGCCGGCCGCAGATCGCGTGGCTGCTCGACGGGCTCAAGCGCTCGAAGGCAGCCTGGAAGGTCATCGCCGCGGACATGCCGATCGGGCTACACGTCAACGACGGCAAGGATGCCGAGGGCCGCGACAAGTGGGAGGCGATCGCCAACGGCGACGACGGCGCGCCGCGCGGCCGCGAGCTCGAGATCGCGCGCCTGCTCAGCGAGATCAAGCGCCACCGGCTGCACGACATCGTCTGGCTCACCGCCGACGTGCACTACACCGCCGCGCACTTCTTCGACCCGGCCAAGGCCAGGCACACGGACTTCCTGCCGTTCTGGGAATTCGTCTCCGGCCCGCTGCACGCCGGCGGCTTCGGCCCGAACAAGGCCGACGCCACCTTCGGCATGCAGGTCGTCTACCAGAAGGCGCCGGGCGTGGCCAACGCCGCGCCGGCCGTGGGCACGCAGTTCTTCGGCCAGGTCGACATCGACGCGAAGACCCGCGCGATGACGGTCACGCTCAAGGACCTGGACGGCAACAGCCTGTTCGCCAAGACGCTGGAGCCGCACCGCGGCTGAGCGCCGCGCGCATCACGCCCCTGGGCGGGGTCCGGGGGCCCGGGGGCCAGGGCCCCTCGGGGCCGGCCTCACCGGGCGACGGTCACGCCCTTGTTGGCGAGCGCGTCGGCACGCTCGTTGCCGGGATCGCCGGCATGGCCCTTGACCCAGCGCCACTCCACCGTGTGCAGCTTGCGCAGCGCGTCCAGGCGCTGCCACAGCTCGGCGTTCTTCACCGGCTTGCCGTCGGCGGTCTTCCAGCCCCGGCGCTGCCAGCCCGAGATCCACTCGGTCATGCCCTTGCGCACGTACTCGCTGTCCGTGTAGATCACGATGTTGCAGCTGCGCTTGAGCGAGGTCAGCGCCTCGATCACCGCGGTCAGCTCCATCCGGTTGTTCGTGGTGTTGCGTTCGCCGCCGAACAGCTCCTTCTCATGGTCGCCGCTCTTGAGCCACGCGCCCCAGCCGCCCGGCCCGGGATTGCCCTTGCAGGCGCCGTCGGTGTAGATCACCACCGCCGGCTTGGCGATCTTGGGCGCGGCGGGCGCGGGAGCGGAGGAAGCGGTCGTATCGGTCATGAACAGCAGGGAAGGAGTCGGAAGGGAACGGCGGGGTCAATCGACCTCGGCGTCGTCGCGGTGGGCCTGGCGATGGCGATGGTGGACCGCCGCCACGGCCGGCGCCGTCTTGGCCACGCGCGTCTTGCCGCGCGCCAGCCCGATCAGCCGCATGCCGTGCACGCGCTTGACCGCGATCACGCCGTACAGCGCGCCCAGCACCGTCCACCACTTGCCGCCGGGCTTCTCGATCCATTGCCAGCGCGCCAGCCAGGGATCGCTCAGCAGCGGCGGCCGGTAGCAGCCGAACTGCGCGCGCTCCACGTCGAAGGACAGCAGCCGCAGCCAGTCGCGCAGGCGCCAGTAGCCGATGTATTCGCGTTCGGCCGGCAGGTACAGGCGCGGCGTGCGGCCCAGCATCCGGCCGTTGACGCGGGCGAGATTCTGCCTCACCGCCCACAGGCTCGCCGGGTTCAGGCCCAGGATCACGACGCGGCCCTCGGGGCGCAGCACGCGTTCGACCTCGCGCAGGCAGCGGTGCGGATCGGCCGCCTGTTCCAGCGTGTGCGGCAGCAGCACCAGGTCCAGGCTGTTGGCCTCGAAGGGCAGCGCGTCGAACTCGCAATAGACCGCCGCGCGGCCGGCGCCGTTCAGGCCCGGCGCGGGATGGGCGTGCGGTTCGGGCTGGTACTCCAGCGGATGCGCCGCCAGGCCCGGCACCGGCGGGCCGGCGACGCTCTCCTCGAACGGCCGGTGGTCCTGCGCGAGCCAGCGGTTGGACATGCGGTTGGTCCGCAGGCCCTGCAGCTGCGGGAAGCCGAGCTGCAGCGCGTGATACCCGAACCAGTCGATCACCGCGGCATCGATGAAGCGCTGTTCCCACGCGAGCAGGTAGCGCCCGGCGGGCGTGCGCAACCAGTGCGCGAGCTCCGCCGCGGCGGTGTCCGGCCGGAGGTGCGCCTCTACAATCGGCGGCTTTGCGTCGGTGTGGTCGTCCTGGCCCGGAATCTTCATCGCTGGGACCTGATCCCCTTGCCTGCATGAACCTGGTCGCCGTCCCCGCCTTCACAGACAACTACATCTGGCTGCTGCATGACGGCCGGTCGGCGCTCGTCGTGGATCCGGGCGAGGCCGCGCCGGTGCGCGAGGCGCTAGCGGCACGAGGCCTGGATCTGCGAGGCATTCTAGTGACGCATCACCATGGCGATCACGTCGGCGGCCTGCGTGAATTGCTGCCCCTGCTGGACGATCCCCGCCATGTGTGGGGGCCCGCCACCGAATCGATGCCAGTGCCGGTCGTGCCGCTGCGCGAAGGCGACCGCGTCGAGCTGCTCGGCCAGGCGTTCGACGTGCTGGACGTCCCCGGCCATACTGCCGGTCACATCGCTTTCGTGTCGATGCATCCGGGCGACGGCGCGCCGATCCTGTTCTGCGGCGACACGCTGTTCTCCGCCGGCTGCGGCCGGTTGTTCGAGGGCACGCCGGCGCAGATGCACGCCTCGCTGGCCAAGCTCGCGGCGCTCCCCGGGGATACCCGGGTGTGCTGCGCGCATGAATACACCTTGTCGAATCTGCGATTTGCTCGCACAGTCGAGCCCCTGAACGAGGCGGTCGCGCGCCACGAGGCCTGGTGTCTGGCCCGGCGCGAGCAGTCCCTGCCCACCCTGCCCTCCACCCTCGACGTGGAGCTCCAGATCAACCCCTTCCTGCGCTGCGAGCACGCCGACGTCCGCGCGGCCGCGCGGCGTCACGATCCGGACATCGACGCGCAACCGGCCTCGGTCCTGGCC
>NZ_JAOCCU010000063.1 GCF_029840635.1 Mitsuaria sp. GD03876
CAGCGCTTCACGCGGCCGTCGTTGGTCAGCATCGTCATCTCGACGAAGCTCGAGCCCACATGCTTGTTGGCGCGGAAGTTCACGTTGAAGCCGCCGACGTTGTAGTTGGTCAGCGTGTCCAGCGCCGCGCACAGCCCCTCGCGGGTCGGGCGGGCCATGCGGCGCAGGCCTTCGCTGATGACCTTGGCGCCGATGTAGCCCTCGATGGCGGTGTAGTTGAACTTCTGGCCGGCCTTGGTGGCGGCCTGCTGGTATTCGTGGACCACGCCGACCTGGGTGCCGAACGGGTAGGGCATGACCTGGCTGACGACCACGCCCATCGCGTCCTTGCCAAGCTCGTCCAGCAGCGACTGCGTGCCCACGAACGACACGTTGTAGAACACGCCGCCGTAGCCGGCCTTGCGCGCGGCGCGGATGAAGGCGGCGCAGCTCTTGTAGGCGCTGATCATGACGATGGCCTCCGGCGGCGCGCCGGTCTGGACCAGGTCCTTGACGGCCTTGGCGACGTCGACGGTGTTGCGCTCGACGGTCGAGGTGGCCTGCGGCTGGATCGCCAGCGGCTTCATCGCGCGCAGCACGCCGTCCAGGCCGGCCTTGCCGTAGGCGTCGTTCTGGTGGAAGACCGAGATGCGCATCAGCCCGAGCTGGGTCAGCTGCTTCACGATCAGCGCGGTCTCGTCGTAATACGAGGCGCGCACGTGGTAGACCCAGGGGCTGAACGGGTCGCGCAGCGCCTCGGCGCCGGTGAAGGGCGCGACGAAGGGGATCTTGTTCTGGTTGACCAGCGGCAGCGCGGCCAGCGAGGTCGGGGTGCCGACGTAGCCGAACAGCGCGAAGACGTCGTCGTTGATCAGCTTCTCGGTGTTGGCCTTGCAGCGGTCGGGCTCGTAGCCGTCGTCCAGCGTGCGCAGCTCGATGGTGGTGCCGTTGATGCCGCCGGCGGCGTTCTGGGCGTCGAAGAACAGCTTGGCGCCGGCCTGCATCTGGATGCCGAGCTGCGCGGCGGGGCCGGTCAGCGGCACCGACTGGCCCAGCACCAGGCGCTTGCCTTGCGCGCGAACGGCCGTCGGGATCGGAAGGGTGGCGAGCGCGCCCAGGGCGCTGGCGGAGGCGAGGAGTTGGCGGCGGTCCAAAGGAGGCTCCCAGGGGGTGCGATTGATGTTGTGGCGCACCGCGTCGGCAGGCGCCAGGAGGCTCGACACGACCTATTTCGGCCCCCCAGCGCGCGAGCTTAGCGTTTCATTCGTCCAGCGTTGTCGCCAGGTTCGGTAAGAAAACGCAAGGGTGTGGCGCCTGTGCAATAGTTGACGCCTGTTGTCCGCCCCTTGAGAACCGACCGTGAACCTCTCGCCACAGGCCCTCGATCACGACGATCCGGCCCTCGCCCAGACGCCCGCATCGCGCACGGAAAGCCCCTCCCGGATCGTCAAGGGCGCCTGCCCGCACGACTGCCCGGACACCTGCGCGCTGCGCATCACCGTCGAGGACGGCAAGGTGGTGAAGGTGCAGGGACAACCCGAGCATCCGAGCACCCATGGCGCGCTGTGCACGAAGGTGTCGCGTTATCCGGAGCGGACCTACCACGCCGAGCGGGTGCTGCAGCCGCTCAAGCGGGTCAGCGCCAAGCACGAGGCGCCGCGCTTCGAGCCCGTGTCCTGGGACCAGGCGATCGCCGAGATCGCCGGCCGGCTGAAGGCCATCGCGGCGCGCGATCCGCAGGCGATCCTGCCGTACAGCTATGCCGGCACGATGGGCATGCTGCAGGGCGAGGCGATGGCGGGTCGCTTCTTCAACCGGCTGGGCGCGAGCTGCCTGGACCGCACGATCTGCGCGTCCGCCGGCGGCGCGGGCCTGGCGGCGACCTACGGCCACAAGGTCGGCATGCACCTGCCGTACTTCGCCGAATCGAAGCTGATCCTGATCTGGGGCAGCAACTCGATCGCCTCCAACCTGCATTTCTGGACCTTCGCCAACCAGGCCAAGCGCAACGGGGCGAAGCTCGTCTGCATCGACCCGCGCAAGACCGAGACGGCCGACAAGTGCCACCAGCACCTGGCGCTGCTGCCGGGCACCGACGGCGCGCTGGCGCTGGGGCTGATGCATGAGCTGATCGCCCACGACTGGCTGGACCACGACTACATCGCCCGCCATGTCGAGGGCTGGGACGAGTTGCGCGCCAAGGCGTCGGACTGGACGCCCGAGCGCACCGCGGCCGAATGCGGGCTGACGGCGGACGAGGTCCGCGGCCTGGCGCGCGACTACGCGACCGCGTCGCCGGCGGCGATCCGGCTGAACTACGGCATGCAGCGCGTGCGCGGCGGGGGCAACGCGGTGCGGCTGATCGCGCTGCTGCCCTGCCTGACCGGCGCCTGGCGGCATCGCGCGGGCGGCATGCTGCTGTCGAGCTCGGGCTGGTTCGCGCCGTTCAAGAACCCGGCGCTGGAGCGCCCGGACCTGCGCGCCGGCCGGCCCTCGCGCACGATCAACATGAGCACCATCGGCGACGACCTGCTGCGCGAGGCCTCGCCCGCGTTCGGCCCGAAGGTCGAGGCGGTGATCGTCTACAACAGCAACCCGGTGGCGGTGGCGCCGGAGTCGCCGAAGGTGGTGGCCGGTTTCCAGCGCGAGGACCTGCTGACGGTGGTGCTGGAGCACTTCATGACCGACACCGCCGACCTGGCCGACTACGTGCTGCCGGCGACGACGCAGCTGGAGCACCTGGACATCCACACCAGCTACGGCCACACCGACGTGCTGGTCAACGAGCCGGCGATCGCGCCGCTGGGCCAGGCGCGGCCCAACACGCAGGTGTTCCGCGACCTGGCGGCGGCGATGGGCTTCGACGAGCCGGCGTTCCGCGACAACGACGAGGCGCTGCTGAAGCAGGCCCTGCGCGACGACGTGGACCTCGGCGAACTGCGCGAGCGCGGCTGGTTCAAGCTGCCGCTGGCGGAGGCGCCCTTCGCGGAAGGCGGCTTCCCGTCGGCCAGCGGCAAGGCCGACGCGCGCGGCGCGGACTACGTGCCCAACTACGAGAGCCGCGCGAGCGCGCCGGCGCTGGCGTCGCGGTACCCGCTGGCGATGATCTCGCCGCCGGCGCGCAACCACTTGAACAGCACCTTCGTGAACGTGAAGAGCCTGCGCGACATCGAGGGCGAGCAGGTGCTGGAGATGAGCGCCGGCGACGCCGCGTCGCGCGGCCTGGCCGACGGGCAGCCGGTGCGGGTGTTCAACGACCGCGGCAGCTACGTGTGCCGGCTCGACGTCAGCGCGCGGGCCCGCGAGGGCGTGGTGCACGGGCTGGGCATCTGGTGGCGCAAGCTGGGCGCCGACGGCCGCAACGTCAACGAGGTCACGCACCAGCAGCTGACCGACCTGGGCCGCGCGCCGTGCTTTTACGACTGCCTGGTCGAGGTGGCCGCGGCGTGAGCGCATGACGGCGACCGCACCGGGCCGGCCGATCCGGCGGCTGTTGCTGGCGCTGCTCGTCGCGCCGTTGTTGCTGCTGGGCGGCTGCGCGCAGCTGTCGTACTACGGGCAGTCGCTGTCGGGGCACCTGTCGCTGGTGCGCTCGGCCAAACCGGTCGACGAGTGGCTGGCCCGGACCGACCTCGATCCCGAGGTGCGCGCGCAGCTCGAGCTGTCCAAGGCGCTGCGCGACTACGCGTCGACCGAGCTGAAGCTGCCGCAGAACGACAGCTATCGCCGCTACGCGGACCTGAAGCGCGGCGCGGCGGTGTGGAACGTGGTGGCGACACCGGAACTGAGCCTGCAGCTCACCACCTGGTGCTACCCGATCATGGGCTGCGCCGGGTACCGCGGCTACTTCTCGCCGGACGCGGCGCGCGAGGAGGCGCAGTCGCTGCGCAAGGAGGGCCTGGAGCCCTACGTGTACGGCGTGCCGGCGTATTCGTCGCTGGGCTGGAGCAACTGGATCGGCGGCGATCCGCTGCTCAACACCTTCATCCGCTACCCCGAGGGGCAACTGGCGCGGATGATCTTCCACGAGCTGGCGCACCAGGTCGCGTATGCCGGCGACGACACGACGTTCAACGAGAGCTTCGCGACGGCGGTCGAGCAGATCGGCGTGGCGAGGTGGTTGAAGGACCGTCCGCAGGCGCTGCGCGAGGACGAGGAATCGCGCCGGCGGCAGGACCAGATCCAGGAACTGCTGAAGGGGACGCGGGAGCAGTTGCGGGAGGTGTTCCGCAGCACGGCCAGCGACGACGAGAAACGGGCGGGCAAGGCGGCGGCCTTCGCGAAGCTGCGCGCGGACTACGAGGCGATGAAGCGCGACCAGTGGGCGGGCGACACGCGCTTCGACCGTTGGGTGGGGGGCTTGAACACGCCGGCGCTGGCGATCCAGGGCAGCTACACGGACCTGGTGCCGGACTTCATCCGGCTGTTCGAGCGGCAGGGTGGCGACTGGGAGCGCTTCTACGCCGAGGTGAAGCGCCTGGCGGGCTTGCCCAAGGACGAGCGGCGCGCGGAACTGACGCGGAGATGACGCCGTCCCGCCGAGGTGGGAAATCGGGAAGCACTTGAGAAATGTCATGCCGGGCGGCTGACTTGAGACGCGGGGCGCTTCTAGAGTGATTGGCTTCTCACTTCTCATAGGAGCGGCTGGTGATCACACTGCATCGGAGTTCTCAATCCTCGCGTCCCGGGCCGGCGCGAGAGCGGGGTGGCAATCTCAAGGTCGTCGACGCTTGCTTGCATGGGCTCGCGCTTCCGAAGAAAGGTTGCCGGGTTCATGTCACCAAGATCGCGTCTTGGACGCTGGAGTGGTGGCCGCATCGACGGCAGCGCGCGCTCTACGCGGCGTTGGAAGCCCAGGAACTGACGTTCTGGCCGACGGCGAACGGCTTCGAGATGTGCCGGCTCGGTGCCAGGTTCGACTTCCACTACATGGTGGTACGCCGGGATCCCGATCGAATCTCGATCGAAGGGTTGCTCAGTCAACTGCCCGACTGGAAAGCAAACTGATCATGGCGAAACGCGGCATTCGGCCGCCAGAGATGCCAGGTCTCTTGCGCGGCAATCAGTTTCATCCCTGTGCTCATGCGCCTGAGCAAGTCATCCAGGCGGGGCGGGATCTTGCTGAGTTGTTGAAGGCGATTGGCGACGGGGGTCTGCGTGAGCGGACGCTGCTCGAATGGTTCGGGGCGTCGACGGCCAGAATCGCTCTGCTCGCCCATGCTGCCGGGCGACCGAGGCCGCAGTTTGTCGCCAGGGAATTCAATCTCTGCGACATGCGCGCCGACTTCGCGCTGCTCGAGATTCCCCCGTCCCCGGATGTAGCACCCTATCTGTTGCTGGTGGAGTGCCAAGGCGCGTTGCCCAACTCCCTGTTCGAGGCGAGCGATCGAACGCTTCACTACTGGGGGCACGATTTCCTGGATGGCTTCAGCCAACTGATGGACTGGCATTTCGTGGGCTACCACGAGATGTTGAGCCAGAAGATTGCAAGCCTTGCTGCTGGACATCGCAAGCCGCTGGAAACCATGTTCATGTTGGTTGCCGGCCTTCAGCGATTCTCGATGGATGCACTTTCGGAGCGGCGCTTGGTGTGGTGGGCCAACACGGTATCGCTCGGCACGAACTTCAAAATCCTTCGCTTCGACGACATTGCCCATCAGGCGATCTACTGGATGGAATCGTATGGAAGTTGGGGCGTCGAGCCGGCACGAGATGGAAGGCACGTACAGGAGCAGCAGGGGCTGTATCAACGATCCGCGTCGAGCGGACTCCAGAACGACAAGGCCGCCCTCGCGGGGCGGCCTCACAGCAGGTCCGGCGCGGGCGCCGGCACTTGAGATTTACTTCAGGCCTTCCACCAGGTCGATGTAGTCCTGCATCGCCTGGTCGTTGGTCTTGCCTTCGAGGGTCTTCCAGGCGTCCCACTTGGCGCGGTTGACGAAGTCCGTCATGCCGGGCCGGTCGCCTTCGACGTCGCCGGCGGTGGCCTGCTTGAACAGCGCGTAGAGCTGGAGCAGCGTCTGGTTGTCCGGCCGTTCGGGCAGGGTCTTGGAGTCGGCGACGGCGGCGTCGAATTGGTCCTTGAGGCTCATGGTGGGGTCTCCCGTGGCGGTGAGTGGGGCGTCCCATTGGCGACAATGGGACGGGCGGCCGCGATGTTACCCATCCCGCCCTCGGCTTCGGACTGGGGCCGCCTCTCTAGATGACGCATCATCCGGGGTTCGCCGGCGCGCCGCCTGGCCTGTCCGATGGCCGTCCGATCGCCGTCCGAATTTCATCCCCCACCAGGAGACCGCATTGCCCACTCCCGCCGCGACCGCATCCCCGCCTGCCGGGAAGTCCGCCCGGGCCGTCCGGTCCGGCGCGCTGCCGCGTGGCGCCGAGCCGATGTCCAAGGTCGACACCGCCTGGCTGCGCCTGGACACCGAGGCCAACCGGATGGTCATCCACGGCGTGCTGTTCCTGAAGCCCGGCGTGGCGCTCGACGACCTGCGCGCGCGCGTCGCCGAGCGGCTGCTGCGCTTCCCGCGCTTCCGCCAGCGCGTCGTCGAATCCGGCGACAGCGCGTACTGGGTCGAGGACGCGGGCCTGGACATCACCCGCCATGTCGTGGCCGAGTCGCTGTCCCGGCGCCGGGGCCGGTCGCTCGAGGGCGCGCTGCAGGACCGGCTCGCCGAGCTGGCCGCCGAGCCGCTCGATCCGGGCCGCCCGCTCTGGCAGCTGCACCTGATCGAGCACTACGACGGCGCGAGCGCGCTGATCGCGCGGGTGCATCACTGCATCGCGGACGGCATCGCGCTGATCGCGGTGCTGCTGTCGATCACCGACGGCGGCATCGTGCCGCCGGACGCGATGGACGCCGTGTCCGGCGCGACGCCCTCATCGGGCCGCGGCGTCAGGAGCAAGGGCGCAAAGGGCAAGGAGGCCAAGGGCAAGGACGGCCATGCGGCCGCCGACGATGCCGAGCCCGAATGGCTCGCCGACGCGATGGTCAAGCCGATCAACGCCTGGACCGTGCGCGAGATCCAGGAGCACGCCGCCCAGGGCGGCAACGGCGCGTCGCCGGCCGAGCGGCTCGGCAAGCAGGTGCTCCAGGACGCCGCCGCGCTGACCGACGCGCCCGACGACGACAAGACCCGCCTCAAGGGCAAGGCCGGCCGCGACAAGCGCGTCGCCTGGGCCGCGCCGCTGCCGCTGGACGCGGTCAAGGCGGTCGGCAAGTCGATGAGCGTCTCGGTCAACGACGTGCTGCTGAGCTGCGTCGCCGGCGCCATCGGCCTGTACCTGCGCGAGCACGGCGACGAGACCCGGGACCAGGAGATCCGCGCGCTGGTGCCGGTCAACCTGCGTCCGCTGGAAACGGCCTGGCAGCTCGGCAACCGCTTCGGCATGGTGCCGCTGCCGCTGCCCATCGGCATCGGCAATCCGGTCAAGCGGCTCTACGCGGTGCATGCGCGCACGCAGGCGGTGAAGAACAGCCTGCAGCCCGCGCTGTCGCTGGGACTGATGGCCACGTCCGGCTCGGTCGAGAAGGCGGCGCAGCGCGCGATGCTCAAGACGCTGTCGCGCAAGGCGACCGCGCTGATGACGAACGTGCCGGGACCGGCGCAGGCGCTGCGGCTGTGCGGCGCGTCCGTCGAGCGCGTCATGTTCTGGGCGCCGCAGGCCGGCGACATGAGCCTGGGCATCAGCATCCTGACCTATGCCGGCCAGGTGCAGTTCGGCCTGATCGCCGATGCCGGCCTGTGTCCCGATCCGGAGCGGATCGTGGCCCACTTCGAGCCCGAGTTCCAGCAGTTGCTGACGCTGGCGCTGATGCTCCCGTGGGAGGCCAAGGACTGACGGCGGGACAGGGTCGCGACTCGCGGCGACCGCCATGAAAAACGCCGCCCGAGGGCGGCGTTCGTCGTTCCCGTGGAACGGATTACTTCGCCTTCTTGGCCGGTTGCGGGCGGCCCGCGGCGGTCGGGTAGGCATTCATCACGCGGACCGGGTCGGCGCTGGCCAGGTACTCGGCGTACTGCGTCTGGCCGCAGGCGACCGACGCGCCGCCGGTGGCCTCGCCGCGGTACTCGCCGCGGTTGTAGACGAAGCGGTACTCGTTGGCGTCGGCCGGCTGCTCGAACTTGACCGCGTGCTGCGTGGCGCACTCGGCGCGCAGCGCCTTGGCGTCGGCGTTCTCGGCGGTGGCGGCTTGCGCCAGCGGCGCGACCAGGGCCAGCACGGCGGCGGAGATCAGGATGCGCTTCATGGGTCGGTCCCTCGGTGTCGGTGAATGCGATATCCCTAATTTATAGGGTGTCGTTTTCCCCCGCCAACCGCGACCAGGGGGTCCGGCTTCGCACGAATCCAGGGTTTCTACGCTTGCTGGTACTTGCCGGCCAGCTGGAACAGGTGGTCCCGCGAGGCCGGTTCCAGGTAGGGCAGCAGCAGGCCCAGCACGTGGAAGGCGCCGCGCATCAGCGCCTCGCCGGCGCGCTCGGGCTCGAGCGCGTTGCGCGGATCGCGCACGTATTCGTAGCTCAGCCAGTAGCTCAGCAGCACCACCATCGCATTGGCGGTGGGCACCGCCTCGCGCACCTGCATCGTCAGCGCGCCGCTGGCCTGCAGCCCGCCCAGCAGGCCGACCATCGCCTGCGTCTTCTGCTCCAGCACATGCTGGAAGTGGGTCTCGAGCTTGCGGTTCTTGGACAGCAGGTCGTTGAGGTCGCGGTACAGGAAGCGGTGCTGCCAGATCAGCTCGAACAGCATGTGGAAGAACAGCCAGGCGTCCTCCACGTTGCGCACGTTGTGCACCGCGCCGAGCAGCTCCGACAAGGCCTTGTCGTAGCGGTTGAACAGCGCGTTGATCAGCTCGTCCTTGGCCGGGTAGTGGTAGTACAGGTTGCCGGGCGAGATGCCGAGCTCCGCGGAAATCAGCGTGGTGGAGACGTTCGGCTCGCCGAAGCGATTGAAGAGGTCCAGCGTGACTTCGAGGATGCGTTCGGCGGTGCGGCGCGGCTTCTTGGTGGCCATGGGCGTGGGCGGAGAGTGGCGGCATTCTGTCATGTCCCCAGGCGGGCGCGGGACAGGGCCGCTGCCTACAATCGCCGCCCATGCCCGCAAGCCCCCCACAACAGCCGGCCGCCATGCCCGTGCCGGCCGGCGGTCCGCCCGCCCTGCGCTTCGACAACGTCAGCAAGACCTACCGCGCCGGCCAGTTCCGCGCGCTGGACGGCGTCAGCTTCGACATCCAGCCCGGTGAGTTCTTCGGCCTGCTCGGCCCCAACGGCGCCGGCAAGACCAGCCTGATCAGCATCCTCGCCGGCCTGTCGCGCGCCAGCGGGGGTCAGGTCTCGGTGCTGGGCCACGACGTCGTGGACGACTACGCCAACGCCCGCAAGAAGCTCGGCATCGTGCCGCAGGAGCTGGTCTTCGACCCGTTCTTCAGCGTGCGCGAGACGCTGCGCATCCAGTCGGGCTACTTCGGCGTGCGCCACAACGACGACTGGATCGACGAGCTGCTGCTCAACCTCGGCCTGGCCGACAAGGCCCACAACAACATGCGCCAGCTCTCGGGCGGCATGAAGCGCCGGGTGCTGGTCGCGCAGGCGCTGGTGCACCGCCCGCCGGTGATCGTGCTGGACGAGCCCACCGCCGGCGTCGACGTCGAGCTGCGCCAGACGCTGTGGCAGTTCATCGCGCGGCTCAACCGCGAAGGCCACACCGTCCTGCTGACGACGCACTACCTGGAGGAGGCCGAGGCGCTCTGCCACCGCATCGCGATGCTCAAGCAAGGCAGGATCGTCGCGCTGAACCGGACCTCCGAGCTGCTCGCCGGCACCGCGTCGACGATGCTGCAGTTCAAGACCGACTCGGCGCTGCCGCTGGCGCTCGCCGGGCGCGCCCGCACCACCGGCCGCATCGTCCAGATCACCGCGCACGACGCGGCGGAGGTCGAGCAGATCCTGGCCACGCTGCGCGAGGCCGCCGTTCCCATCGAGGACCTGGAGATCGGCCGCGCCGACCTCGAGGACGTCTTCCTCGAAATCATGCAAGGGGGCCGCGCATGAGCGCCAGCCACTTCCCCATCCGCCTCGAAGGCGCCCGCCCGCTCTTCTACAAGGAAGTCCTGCGCTTCTGGAAGGTCGGCTTCCAGACCGTCGGCGCGCCGGTGCTGACCGCGGTGCTGTACCTGCTGGTCTTCGGCCATGTGCTGGAGGACCACGTCAAGGTCTACGGCACCGTCGGCTACACCAGCTTCCTGATCCCGGGCCTGGTGATGATGAGCGTGCTGCAGAACGCGTTCGCCAACAGCAGCTCCTCGCTGATCCAGAGCAAGATCACCGGCAACCTGGTGTTCCTGCTGGTCACGCCGCTGTCGCACTGGGCGTGGTTCCTGGCCTATGTCGGCGCGTCCGTCATCCGCGGGCTGATGGTCGGCGCGGGCGTGTTCCTGGCCACCGTGTGGTTCGCGCCGCCGGGCATGGCCAACCCGGCCTGGGTGCTGGTCTTCGCGGCGCTGGGCGCGGCGCTGATGGGCTCGCTGGGCCTGATCGCCGGGCTGTGGGCCGAGAAGTTCGACCAGATGGCCGCCTTCCAGAACTTCATCGTGATGCCGATGACCTTCCTGTCGGGCGTGTTCTATTCGGTGCACTCGCTGCCGCCGTTCTGGCAGGCGGTCAGCCACCTGAATCCGTTCTTCTACATGATCGACGGCTTCCGGCACGGCTTCTTCGGCGTCAGCGACGCCTCGCCGTGGCTGAGCGTGGCGGTGGTGGCGATCGCGTTCGCGGCGGTCGCGGCCATCGCGCTGGAGCTGCTGCGCCGCGGCTACAAGATCCGCCACTGACGCGTCCCGCGCCGGGCGCCGCAAGCCCGGCCTCTCCAAGCACGAAACCGGGCGCTCGAGGTGCCCGGGTAGAATCCCGCCCCATCATGGCCGACCCGACCCCCGCAGAAGTCCAGAGCTACATCGCCCAGGGACTCGCTTGCAGCGAGCTCCAGGTCGAGGGCGACGGGCGCCATTTCTTCGCGACGATCGTGTCGGCCGAGTTCGAGGGCCTGAGCCGGATCAAGCGCCACCAGCGCGTGTACCAGGCACTGGGCGATCGCATGCGCGAGCAGATCCACGCGCTGTCGATGAAGACGCTGACCCCCGCGGAGTTCGCGCAGCAAGGCAGCGCGCATCACCATCACTGAAAGCCACCCGGCTGAGAGGCGGGTGGCGGTGTGGCCCGTCCGGTGAACCCGCTGCCGTCCCGCTGAACAGCCCGAAGCGCTTCGTCGCGAGGCGCGCGTTCACCGAGGACATCGCATGATCACCCTGGCACTTTCCAAGGGCCGCATCTTCGAAGAGACCCTGCCGCTGCTGGCGGCGGCCGGCATCACGGTGCTGGAAGACCCGGACAGCTCCCGCAAGCTGATCCTCCCGACCAACCAGGCCGAGGTGCGCGTCGTGCTGGTGCGCGCCACCGACGTGCCGACCTACGTCGAGTACGGCGGCGCCGACCTCGGCGTGGCCGGCCGCGACGTGCTGATCGAGCATGGCGGCGCGGGCCTGTACCAGCCGCTGGACCTGTGCATCGCCAAGTGCCGCATGAGCGTCGCGGTGCGCGACGACTTCGACTACGACCACGCCGTGCGCCAGGGCTCGCGCCTGCGCGTGGCCACCAAGTACACCGCCATCGCGCGCCAGCACTTCGCCGACAAGGGCGTGCACGTCGACCTGATCAAGCTGTATGGCTCGATGGAGCTGGCCCCGCTGACCGGACTGGCCGACGCGATCGTCGACCTGGTCTCCACCGGCAGCACGCTCAAGGCGAACCGGCTGGTGGAGGTCGAGCGGATCATGGACATCTCCTCGCGGCTGGTGGTCAACCAGGCGGCGCTCAAGCTCAAGCGCGACGCGCTCAAGCCGCTGATCGACGCGATCGGCTCGGCGATCCCGGCCCAATGACGTCGATCCAGGAGCCCGCCATGACGACGACCCTTCGCTCCCTCATCACCACCGACGCCGACTTCGAGGCTCAGTTCCAGCGCGTGCTGCACTGGTCGGCCGAGACCGACGCCGCGATCGAGTCGCGCGTCGCCGACATCCTGGCCGACGTGCGCACCCGCGGCGACGCGGCGGTCCTCGAGTACACCGAGCGCTTCGACGGCCTGCGGGCCGCGTCGCTGGGCGCGCTCGAGCTCACCCGCGACGAACTGAAGGCGGCCTTCGACCGGCTGCCCGCCGAGCAGGCGAACGCGCTGACGCAGGCCGCCGAGCGCGTGCGCCGTTACCACGAGCGCCAGAAGCAGGCCTGCGGCGAAAGCTGGAGCTACCGCGACGAGGACGGCACGCTGCTGGGCCAGAAGGTCACCCCGCTGGACCGCGTCGGCATCTACGTGCCGGGCGGCAAGGCCGCCTATCCGTCCAGCGTGCTGATGAACGCCATCCCGGCCCAGGTCGCCGGCGTGGGCGAGATCGTCATGGTGGTGCCCACGCCGGTGCGCGGCAGCGTCGCCACCGGCGGCAGCGGCGACGGCGCCTCCGACAAGGGCGAGCGCAACGAACTCGTGCTGGCCGCGGCCTACGTCGCCGGCGTGCACCGCGCGTTCACGATCGGCGGCGCGCAGGCGGTGGCGGCGCTGGCGTACGGCACCGCGACCGTGCCGCGCGTCGACAAGATCACCGGCCCCGGCAACGCCTACGTGGCCAGCGCGAAGAAACACGTCTTCGGCCAGGTCGGCATCGACATGATCGCGGGACCGAGCGAGATCCTGGTGCTGGCCGACGGCACGACGCCGCCCGACTGGGTCGCGATGGACCTGTTCAGCCAGGCCGAGCACGACGAACTCGCGCAGAGCATCCTGCTGTGCCCGGACGCGGCCTACATCGCGCGGGTGCGCGAGGCCATCGAGCGCCTGCTGCCCGACATGCCGCGCCGCGACGTGATCCGGGCCTCGCTCGAGGGGCGCGGCGCGCTGATCCAGACGCGCTCGATGGAAGAGGCCTGCGAGATCAGCAACCGCATCGCGCCGGAACACCTGGAGGTCTCCAGCGCCGATCCGCACCGTTGGGAGCCGCTGCTGCGCCATGCCGGCGCGATCTTCCTGGGCGCCTACACCAGCGAGTCGCTGGGCGACTACTGCGCCGGGCCCAACCACGTGCTGCCGACCTCGGGCACGGCGCGGTTCTCCTCGCCGCTGGGCGTCTACGACTTCCAGAAGCGCTCCAGCCTGATCGAGGTCAGCGAGGCCGGCGCGCAGCTGCTCGGCCCGATCGCCGCGACGCTGGCCTACGGCGAAGGCCTGCAGGCGCACGCGCGGGCGGCGGAGCTGCGGCTCAAGCGCTGACGGAGCCGCGCGCCGGCTCGCCGATCCTCGGCGTGGCCGCTTCCCGACATCGCCGGCGGAGCGCCCGCCCGCTGGTTCGCGCACATTTCACGCGGCGTCCGAGGACAAACCCTGGATCGCGGAGAAAGCGCCACATTTGCCGCTGTTTCGCTGTTCGCCCTTTCGTGCGAAGCCTCTAGCATTCGCCGACATAGCCACAACAGGACGGCGAAGATGAAGGTCTCGGATCTGCGCGTCGGTGTACGCATCTCGTTGGGGTTCGCGGCGGTGCTGCTGGCCACGGTACTGGTCGGGGTGGTCGCCATCACCCGCATCCAGGTGATCCAAAGCAATGTCGAGGAGATGGGCGGCGACTGGATCCCGTCGATCAACGCGGTCAATGCGCTGCGGGCCGAACTCAACCACCTGCGCACCGCCGAGATGGCGATGTGCCTGAAGGACGTGGTCCTGGAGGTCGAGCAGGAACAGGAGCGCATCAAGACGCTGCGCGAGAAGACCCTGCCGGCGCTGGCCAAGAACTACGAAGGCATGGTGTCGGCGCCCGAGGAGGGCGCGCAGTGGAAGGTCGCCAAGGACAAGTACGCGGCCTACATCGCGGTCCAGGACAAGCTGATCGCCGCGCGCAAGGCCGGCAACCGGGGCGAGTACCTCGCCACCGTCAACGGCGAGTCCGGCCAGGCCTTCGCCGACATGATCCAGGCGGTGCAGAAGCTGGTCGACATCAACACCGAAGGCGCGGGCGCCAGCGTCGACGAATCGCGCCACGCCTACAAGACGGTGCTGACGACGATGGCCGTGCTGATCGCCGCGGCGCTGGCCGCCGGCATCGGCATCGCCGTGTACCTGACCCGCAGCACCGTCAAGCCGCTGACCGAGATGGTCGCCGTGGCCAGCCGCGTCGCCGAGGGCAACCTGACCGTCGAGATCGATACCGCGCGCCGCGACGAGCTGGGCCAGCTGGCGCAGGCGCTGGCGTCGATGCAGGGCGCGCTCAACCGCTCGCTGTCGGCGGTGCGCACCAGCGCCGAGAGCATCGCGATGTCCAGCAGCGAAGTCGCGGCCGGCAGCAGCGACCTGTCCGCGCGCACCGAGCAAATGGCCTCCAGCCTGGAGGAGACCTCCGCCACGATGCAGGCGCTGACGGACACGGTCCGGCTGAACGCCGACTCGACGCGCCAGGCGAGCCAGCTCGCCCTCAACGCCAGCCAGGTCGCGGACCGCGGCGGCGCGGTGGTGTCGGAGGTGGTCAACACGATGGAGCAGATCAATGCCGCGTCGCGCAAGATCGCCGACATCATCGGCACGATCGACGGCATCGCCTTCCAGACCAACATCCTGGCGCTGAACGCGGCGGTGGAGGCCGCCCGCGCGGGCGAGCAGGGCCGCGGCTTCGCGGTCGTGGCGAGCGAGGTGCGCTCGCTGGCGCAGCGCAGCGCCGAGGCGGCCAAGGAGATCAAGACGCTGATCGGCGCGAGCGTCGAGCGGGTGGATGTCGGCTCACGCCTGGTGGCCGACGCCGGCGAGACGATGCGCGAGATCGTCGGCGCGGTGCAGCGGGTCACGGACATCATCCAGGAGATCTCCTCGGCGACGCAGGAGCAGAGCACCAGCCTGATCGAGGTCGGCCAGGCCGTGCATCGCCTGGACGAGGTCACGCAGCAGAACGCCGCGCTGGTCGAGGAGTCCTCGGCCGCCTCCGAATCGCTGCGCGAGCAGGCCGGCAGCCTGCAGCACGTGGTCGCGCAGTTCCGCCTGCACGCCTGAACTCGGCCGCCCGCTTGAGCGGCTGCCGCGCCTGATCGCAACAGGGGCTTCATCGGACACGAAGTTCGTGGAACACGAACTTCGTGTTACCCTGCGGCCCTGATGAAAAACGTCACCGTCACCATGGAAGACAGCGTCGCCGAGTGGGCGAGGCTGGAGGCGGCGCGGCGCAATACCAGCGTGTCGCGGCTGGTCGGCGAGCTGCTCGCCGAGAAGATGCGCCACGACGACGCCTATGAGCGGGCGCTGCAGGACTGGCTGCACCGCGAGCGCACCTGGTCCTCCGACGGCCAACCGTATCCCGATCGGGAGCTGCTGTGAGCGCCCCGGTCGAGCTGACGTCCCCGGTGTTCGTCGACACCTCGGTGCTGATCCTCAGCGAGGACGGCGCCGACACCGCGCGCCGGACGCAGGCGATGCTGTGGCTGCGCGCGCTGTGGCAACAGCGCCTGGGCCGCACGTCCAGCCAGGTGCTCAACGAGTTCTACCGCGCGGTGACGACCCGCATTTCCCCCGCGATGCCCAATGGCGACGCCCGCGCCGAGGTGCGGCGCTACCAGCGTTGGGCGCCATGGTCGACCGACCATGCGACGGTGGAGTCGGCCTGGTCGCTCGAGAGCCGCTTCTCGCTGCCGTACGCCGACGCGCTGATCGTGGCCGCGGCCAAGGCGCAGGGCTGCGAGCTCCTGCTGAGCCTGTCGCTGCCGCCCGGGCAGCTCTACGACAGCGTGCTGATCGTCGACCCGCTGCGCGCGCTGCCGGCGGGCGTGTCGCCCGCGGATGCCGCGATGTCCCCTTCCTCCCTGGCTGTCACCCCATGAAAGCGTCCCTCGATCGAGCCCTCGGCGTGCTGCGCGACGACGTCCGCGCGATGCAGGCCTACCAGGTCCATGCCGCGGCCGGCCTGATCAAGCTGGACGCGATGGAGAACCCCTTCCGCCTGCCGGCCGAGCTGCAGCGCGCGCTGGGCGAGCGCCTCGGCGCGGTGGCGATCAACCGCTATCCGGGCGAGCGCACCCAGCAGCTGGCGCAGGCGCTGGCGACGCACGCGAAGCTGCCCGATGGTCACGCGCTGATGCTGGGCAACGGCTCGGACGAACTGATCTCGCTGCTGGCGATGGCCGTGTGCCAGCCCGGCGAGCGGGTCGTGGTGCTGGCACCGGTGCCGGGCTTCGTGATGTACGAGCTGTCGTCGCGGTACCAGCACCTGGACTTCGTCGGCGTGCCGCTGACGGCGGATTTCGAGCTCGACGAGGCCGCGATGCTGGCGGCGATCGCCGAGCACCGGCCCGCGATCGTCTACCTGGCCTACCCGAACAACCCGACCGCCAACCTGTGGGACGAGTGCGTCATCGAGCGCCTGGTCCAGGCCGCGCCGGGCCTGGTCGTGATGGACGAGGCCTACCAGCCGTTCGCCGCGCGCGACGCGATGGGCCTGATGGCGCGCCATCCGCAGGTGCTGGTCATGCGCACGATGAGCAAATTCGGCCTGGCCGGCGTGCGCATCGGCTACCTGATGGGCCATGCCGAGCTGATCCAGCATGTCGACAAGCTGCGCCCGCCGTACAACGTCAGCGTGCTGAACGCGGAAGCCGGCCTGTTCGCGCTGGAACATGCCGCCGTCTACGAGCGCCAGGCCGCCGAGCTGCGCACCGAACGCGCGCGGCTGCAGGCGGCGCTGTCGGACCTGCCCGGGGTGCGCGCCTTCCCGAGCGAAGGCAACATGATCCTGGTGCGCATGCCCGACGCCTCGCGCGTGCATGCCGACATGAAGGCGCGCGGCGTGCTGGTGAAGAACGTGTCCGGCATGCACCCGCTGCTGGCCGGCTGCCTGCGCCTGACGGTGGGCACGCCGGACGAGAACCGCGCGATGCTGGCGGCGCTGAAGGCGTCGCTGGCCGCGCTGCCCGCCGATTGATCGACGACTGACGAACCCCGCTGGAATCCCCATGAGCTCCGAACGCATCGCCGAAGTCCGCCGCGACACCAAGGAAACGCAGATCCGCGTGCGCGTGAACCTGGACGGCACCGGCCAGTCGACGCTGAACACCGGCATCGGCTTCTTCGACCACATGCTCGACCAGATCGCCCGGCACGGGCTGATCGACCTCGACATCGAGGCCAAGGGCGACCTGCACATCGACGGCCACCACACCGTCGAGGACGTCGGCATCACGCTGGGCATGGCCGTCGCGCAGGCGGTCGGCGACAAGCGCGGCCTGACCCGCTACGGCCACAGCTACGTGCCGCTGGACGAGGCGCTGTCGCGGGTCGTCATCGATTTCTCGGGCCGCCCGGGCCTGGAGATGGACGTGAAGTTCACCGCCGGCTCGGTCGGCGCCTTCGACACGCAGCTGACCTACGAGTTCTTCCAGGGCTTCGTGAACCACGCGCTGGTGTCGCTGCATGTGGACAACCTCAAGGGCCACAACGCGCACCACCAGTGCGAGACGATGTTCAAGGCCTTCGGCCGCGCGCTGCGCATGGCGATGACGCTGGACCCGCGCTCGGCCGGCGTCATCCCGTCGACGAAGGGCACGCTGTGAGCGTCGTGCCGAGGACCGTCGCCGTCGTCGACTACGGCATGGGCAACCTGCGCTCGGTGTCGCAGGCGGTGCTGGCCGCGGCGCAGGACCAGGGCGTGAAGGTCGTCATCACCTCGCGGCCCGAGGAGGTCCACGCCGCCGAGCGCGTCGTGCTGCCCGGCCAGGGCGCGATGCGCGACTGCATGTGCGAGCTCGCCGAGTCGGGGCTGAAGGAAGCGGTGCTGGACGCGGCGGCGAACAAGCCGCTGATGGGCGTGTGCGTGGGCATGCAGATGCTGCTGGACCACAGCGAGGAGCAGGACACGCCGGGCCTGGGCCTGATCCCGGGCCAGGTGAGGCGCTTCCGGCTGGACGGCCAGCTGCAGCCCGACGGCAGCCGCTTCAAGGTGCCGCAGATGGGCTGGAACCGGGTGCGCCAGACGCGGGCGCATCCCGTCTGGGGCGAGGTGCCGGACGAGAGCTGGTTCTACTTCGTCCACAGCTTCTACGCCGAGACGTCGGACCCGCGCGACAGCGCCGGGTCGAGCGACTACGGCCTGCGCTTTACCTGTGCGGTGGCGCGGGATAACATTTTTGCCACCCAATTCCACCCCGAGAAAAGTGCCGCGTCCGGGCTCGCCCTGTACCGCAATTTCCTGCACTGGACGCCGTGAGGCGCGGTCGCCGGTCTTGCGCCCTTTTCTCTTCCATCCCTTCCTTCACCCCCTGTCCATTCGGCCATGCTGCTGATTCCCGCGATCGACCTGAAAGACGGCAAGTGCGTCCGCCTCAAGCAAGGCGACATGAACGACTCCACGACCTTCGGGGAAGACCCGGCCGAGATGGCGCGCCGATGGGTCGACGCCGGGGCCCGGCGCCTGCACCTGGTGGACCTGAACGGCGCCTTCGCCGGCAAGCCGGTCAACGAGGCGGCGATCAAGGCGATCCTGCGCGAGGTCGGCGACGACATCCCGGTGCAGCTGGGCGGCGGCATCCGCGACCTGGACACGATCGAGCGCTACCTCGACGACGGCCTGTCCTACGTGATCATCGGCACCGCGGCGGTGAAGAACCCCGGCTTCCTGAAGGACGCGGCGTCGGCCTTCGGCGGCCACATCATCGTGGGCCTGGACGCCAAGGACGGCAAGGTCGCCACCGACGGCTGGAGCAAGCTGACCGGCCATGAGGTCATCGACCTGGCCAAGAAGTTCGAGGACTACGGCATCGAGGGCGTCATCTACACCGACATCGGCCGCGACGGCATGCTCACCGGCATCAACATCGACGCGACGGTGAAGCTGGCGCAGGCGCTGTCGATCCCGGTGATCGCCTCGGGCGGGCTGTCCAACATCGCCGACATCGAAGCGCTGTGCGCGGTCGAATCGGAAGGCGTGGGCGGCGTCATCTGCGGCCGCGCGATCTACACCGGCGACCTCGACTTCGCCGGCGCGCAGCGGCGCGCCGACGAGCTGAACGGGGGCTGAGCGGTGCTGGCCAAGCGGATCATCCCGTGCCTGGACGTGACCGGCGGTCGCGTCGTCAAGGGCGTCAACTTCGTCGAACTGCGTGACGCCGGCGATCCGGTCGAGATCGCGGCCCGCTACAACGAGCAGGGCGCCGACGAGCTGACCTTCCTCGACATCACCGCCACCAGCGACGGCCGCGACCTGATCCTTCCGATCATCGAGCGCGTGGCGTCGCAGGTCTTCATCCCGCTGACGGTCGGCGGGGGCGTGCGCTCGGTCGCCGACGTGCGGCGGCTGCTGAACGCGGGCGCGGACAAGGTCAGCTTCAATTCGGCCGCGGTCGCGGACCCCGAGTTGATCCGCGCGGCGTCGGAGAAGTACGGCGCGCAATGCATCGTCGTGGCCATCGACGCCAAGCGGCGCGTGAACGCCGACGGCAGCGCCGGCTGGGATGTGTACACCCATGGCGGCCGCAAGAACACCGGCATGGACGCCGTCGAGTGGGCGACCCGGATGGCCGAATTCGGCGCGGGCGAGATCCTGCTGACCAGCATGGACCGCGACGGCACGAAGAGCGGCTTCGACCTGGCGCTGACGCGCGCGGTGTCGGACGCGGTGGGCGTGCCGGTGATCGCCTCGGGCGGCGTCGGCTCCTTGCAGGACCTGGCCGACGGCATCACCAAGGGCGGCGCCGACGCGGTGCTGGCCGCGAGCATCTTCCATTACGGCGATCACACCGTCGGCGAGGCCAAGGCGCTGATGGCGTCGCAGGGCATTCCGGTCCGGCAATGAGCGGGGCGGGAGGGCGCGGCGAAGTCCGCATCGTCGGCGGCATCTGGAAGCGCTCGAAGCTGCCGGTGCCGGTCAGCGAGGGTCTGCGGCCGACGCCGGACCGGGTGCGGGAGACCGTCTTCAACTGGCTGGGCCAGGACCTGAGCGGCTGGCGCGTGCTGGACGCGTTCGCGGGCAGCGGGGCGCTGGGCTTCGAGGCCGCGTCGCGCGGCGCGGCGAAGGTCGTGCTGCTGGAGCGCGACGGCAAGCTGGCCGCCGCGCTGCGGGCCAACCTCAAGCGGCTGGACAAGGACAACACCGTCCCGATGAGCATCGAGGGCGCCGATGCGCTGGCGTGGATGCGGCGCGGGGCGGCGGGCTCGTTCGACCTCGTGTTCCTGGATCCGCCGTTCGCGCAGGACCTGTTCGTCGCCGCGCTGACGGCGGCGGCGCCGCTGCTGGCGGAGAACGGGCTGATCTACCTGGAGTCGGCCGCGCCGGTGGAAGCGCCGCCGGAACTCGGCTTGACCGTGTGGAAGGAAGGGCGGGCCGGGGCGGTGCATTACCGGCTGCTGCGCCGCGGCGGATAATTCGCCCCCATGACTTCCCAGACCCTGCTGACCGCCGTCTATCCCGGCACGTTCGACCCGATGACCCTCGGCCACGAGGATCTGGTGCGCCGCGCGAGCGGGCTGTTCGAGCGCCTGGTGCTGGCGGTGGCCGCGGGCCACCACAAGAAGACGATGTTCAGCGTCGAGGAGCGGCTGGACATGGCGCGCCGGGTGGTGGCGGATTACCCCAACGTCGAGGTCATCGCCTTCAAGGGGCTGCTGCGCGATTTCGTCCTCGAGCACAACGGCAAGGTCATCGTGCGCGGGCTGCGGGCGGTGTCGGACTTCGAGTACGAATTCCAGATGGCCGGCATGAACCGGCAGCTGATGCCCGATGTCGAGACGGTGTTCCTGACGCCGTCGGACCATGTCCAGTTCATCTCCTCGACCTTCGTCCGGGAGATCGCGAGCCTGGGCGGCGAGGTCTCGAAGTTCGTCTCGCCGCTGGTGCACGAGCGGCTGATCGAGCGTGTCGCGAAGCAACGCATGGAGCAGTAAGCCATGGCCTTGATGATCACCGACGAATGCATCAACTGCGATGTGTGCGAGCCCGAGTGCCCGAACCAGGCGATCTCGATGGGCGAGGAGTACTACCAGATCGACCCGGGCAAGTGCACCGAGTGCGTCGGCCATTTCGATGAGCCGCAATGCGCGATGTTGTGCCCGGTGGCCTGCATCCCGGTGAATCCCGAGCACGTCGAGTCGCGCGAGACGCTGATGCAGAAGTACGTGCGGCTCACGCAGCAGACGGCCTGAGGGCCGAGTCCTCTCGGCCACGGGGCCGACCTCACAGCTCCCAGCGTTCTCCATAGGCCGGCGGGGCCGGCCAGCGGTCCGCGCGCGGCGGCTCCAGCGGATGCTCCCGCGTCCATCGCCGCGCCAGCATCCAGCCCCCGTGGCTGACGACCAGCCCGCCCTCGGACCAACCCGAAGCGCGCTCGAGCAAGGCGTTCAGCGGCTCGCCGCCCGCGGGCGCGAACCGCGCGAAGTCCGCGACCCAGGCGTCGATCTCCGCCTTCGGGATCTCGGACCACGGCTGGCCGTCCCAGGCGCCGAAGTCGATCTCGGCGAGCGCCGGATCGATGCGGTGCCGCCATCCCCATCGCCTGAGCCACCGGCCGACGTCGGCGCAGCGCCGCAGCGGCGAGGTCCAGATCTCATGGGCCAGCCGATGTCGCCGCGCATGGGCCTGGATGCGGCGCGCGAGCCGCTTCGCGCGGCGCGGATCCACCGGCAGGTCGCAGCGCGCGCCGACGCACAGGCCGGCGGCGCCGTCGGGCCGGGGGTGCCGCCAGATGCTGAGGCGGGGCGCCGCGCTCATGTCAGTTCAACGGGAACAGCGGTGCCAGGCCCAGGAAGGCCAGCAGCGCGCCCAGTTCGACGACCTGTTGCGTCGCGCCGAGCGTGTCGCCGGTGTAGCCCTGCAGCCGGCGTTCCAGCAACGACTGCATGTAGAAGGTCAGGCCGGCGGCGACGATCACCGCGCCGAGCATCAACGGCACCTCGTCCGGCATCAGCCAGGCGCCGGCGATCGTCGCGAGCACGACGAGTCCGAGCGCGATCGTCAGGCCGGGTCCGCTGATCTGCGTCGCCAGCGGCTTGGCTTTCGCGTGCTCGGCGTCGCCGGCATAGGGCAGGGCGTGGAGCAGCCAGACCGGCGCCGCGCGCGACGCGACGTGCGCCCAGACGATGGCCAGCAGCGCGAGCGTCGGATCGGTATCGGCGAGTCCCAGCAGCACCGTCGCCTTCAGGCCGAGGACCAGGATCAATCCCAGCGCGCCGTAGCTGCCGATGCGCGAGTCCTTCATGATGACGAGGGCCTTCTCGCGCGAGACCGCGCCGCCGAGCGCGTCGCAGCTGTCGGCCAGGCCGTCCTCGTGGAAGCCGCCGGTGAGCCAGACGCTGGCCGCCATGGCCAGGCCGACCGCGACGGTCGCCGGGAACACCAGCATCGCGGCCCACATCACGAGGGCGGAGAACCCGCCCACGACGAGTCCGACGAGCGGGAAGTACCGGGCGCACTGCTGCAGCCAGGCGGGTTCGAAGCCGACCCATCGCGGCACCGGCACGCGCGTGAAGAACTGCAGGGCGATGAAGAACAGGCGGAGTTGATGCATGAGGCCGACCGGAAACCGGCCGCGATCATAAGAGTCATGCAGTCAAGCGCCCGCGATCCCGCTCCAGCAGCCCCTCGTACGCGATCGCGACGTTGGCGCAGAAGATGTCGAGCATCTCCAGCCCTTCGTCGTCGAGCGGGTCCGACAGCACCATGTAGAGCAAGCTCTCGTTGCCCGAGTGGGTGCGGTAGTAGCCGATGAACCGCCCGTCCTCGAACACGCTCTTGCGCGTGAGCAGCCCGCGGTCCAGCGCCTCGCGCACGTCGGCGGGCAGGTCGGAGACGGCTTCCTCGCCCAGCAGGCCCTGGTACTCGGAGGTGGCGGCCAGCACCTGCAGCCGGCCTTCGGCGTGGGAGGCGGCGTACATGCGGCTCGCGCAGAGGCCTTGCGCCTGGTAGCCGAGCATGTGCCCGACCTGTTCCAGCAACGCCGAGGCGAAGTGGCGCAGGTTGCTCGAGTCGTGGATCTGCGTGATCGCGTCGATGGAGCGCCGCAGCGCCGCGCGCGATTGCGACAGGATCACGATGTCCCGGTACGAGCGCAACGCCGAGTAGAAGACCGTGATCAGCTTGCGTTTGGTGAGCTCGGTCTTTTCCTTGTAGTCGTTGATGTCGTAGGTCTTGATGACGTGTTCCTCGGGCGCCTGCCCGGGCTGCCCGGTCCGCAGCACGATGCGCACCTGCGTGTTGCGCAGTTCCTCGCGGATGAAGCGGGCCACGTCCAGCCCGGCGTGCTCGGACTCCATGACGACGTCCAGCAGGATCAGCGCGATGTCGTGGCGGTCGCGCAGGATGTCGCGGGCTTCGGGGCCGTTGTAGGCGTTGAGGAACTGGAGCTTGCGCCCGGCGAACTCGAAGTCCGCCATCACCAGCTGGGTGACCTGGTGCACGGCCGGGTCGTCGTCGACGATCATCACCACCCACGGGTCGAGCGCGCGCGTCCGGGCGTCCTCTCCCGGGTCCGGCAGCTCGTCGGCGAACACCATGTCGGTCATCGGTCCCTCCCTCGCTGGCTCTTGAATGTGCGGGCCATTATCAGCAGCCGCCATGACAAGGGAATCCGGACATGCGCGTCGTTTCCGCGCCGGATGTGGCCTTCGCACGGGGACGGGCGCGCGCGTCGCGCCGGCGGGCTCGCCGGACGGTGCCCGTCAGCGCGGGCTCAGCAGGTCGGCTCCAGCGGCACCGGGCCGGTGCGGCCGTGGCGCGCGCGCTTGGCCTCGTACATGCGCATGTCGGCGCATTCCATCAGCGCGGTCGCGTCGCGCCAGTCCTCGGGGCAGCGCGAGGCGCCCATGCTGGCGCGCAGCTGCAGCACCCGTTCCATGTAGGCGAACGGGCCCTCGATCGCCGCGTGGACGCGCTCCAGCGTCGATTCGAGGATCGCGGGCGAGCCCGCGTGCGTCAGCAGCACCGCGAACTCGTCGCCGCCGAGGCGGGCGACGGTGTCGGACTCGCGCGTGGCGCTGGCCAGGCGGCGGCTGAACTCGATGATGGCGGCGTCGCCGGCCGCGTGGCCGAGCGTGTCGTTGATGTGCTTGAGGCCGTCCATGTCCAGCAGCACGACGGCGATCGGCGGATCGCCGCGCTCGACCTCGGCGGTGGCATGGCGCAGCCGGTCCATGAACAGCGAGCGATTGGCCAGGCCGGTCATGTCGTCGTGGGTGGCGCGATGGAACAGGTCGTCGCGGCCGTAGCGGGTGGCCCAGTACATCGCCGCGCCCAGCACCTTGGACATCAGCGTCAGCACCTCCACGTCGCCGCCGCCGAAGTTGCGGGCGTGCGAGGAGAAAGCCTTGAGCACGCCCACGGGCGTGCCCTGGTGGATCAGCGGCAGCACGATCATCGAGCGCAGGCCGACGCGGCGGCAGGCCTCGAGGTCGACGCGGCCGTCGGATTCGATGTCCTCGCAGATCAGCGGGATGCCCTGGCGCAGGCAGGTGCCGGAGAGGCTGCTGTCGCGCCGCACGCGCACGCCCAGCTGCTGGGCGGCGGCGCCGGCGACGGCGCGGTAGACGAGGTCCTCGCCCTCGGACAACTCGATGGCGGCGCCGTCGGCGTCGACGAGGTCGAGCGTGCCGTGGACGGAGAGCGACATCACGCCGGCCAGGTCCAGCCCGAGCTGGGCGACCTGGCTGTGGATCTCGATGATGCGGAGAAGCGCTTCCCGGCTCGGCATCGACTGCCCCGATCAGAACCGCTCCCTGTTCCGTGCCGGCCTCCTCCGCGCGCGCACTGTCGTGCGTCGATGCGCGGGACCACCTGCCGGCGAGCCCTCAGTCTAGACCTCGCGCCGCCGCGATTCACCCCCCGTTTCCGGTGACGCGGCGGGGGGGCGCGGATCGGGGAATCCCCCTTGGCATCGGCGTCGCCAGTATCGGCGCGCCGCGTTTCGCGCTTGTGAACGATGTGCCGCCGCCACGTCCGCCCCCACCGCCGCCGTGTCTTTACGCAGGCATGGCGCGGCGTGCGCAGAATCGCGCCCCATGCCAGAAAGCAAAACCTCATCCGCCGGCGCCGCGCCGGCCGCCGCTGCCGCCGCGATGCAGCCGTTCACCGCCTACCAGAAGCTCGCGGCCGGGCTGATGGCGCTGCTGCAGTTCACCGTGGTGCTGGACTTCATGATCATGTCGCCGCTGGGCGTGATGATCATGCCGGCGCTGAAGATGAGCGCCGGGGAATTCGGCTCCGCCGTCTCGGCCTATGCGTTCAGCGCCGGCATCGCCGGGTTGCTGACCGCCGGGTTCGCCGACCGCTTCGACCGCAAGCGGCTGCTGCTGTTCTTCTTCGGCGGCTTCCTGCTGGGCACGCTGTGGTGCGGCCTGGCGACCAGTTTCGCGTCGCTGCTGGCCGCGCGCATCGTGACCGGGCTGTTCGGCGGCGTGATCGGCTCGATCGTGATGGCGATCACCGCCGACCTGTTCCCGCCCGCGCAGCGCGGCCGGGTGATGGGCCTGCTGCAGGGCGGCTTCGCGGCCAGCCAGGTGCTGGGCCTGCCGTTCTCGATCTACCTGGCCTCGCGCTTCGACTGGCATGCGCCGTTCATGGCGATCGTGCTGTTCGGGCTGGTGGCCGCGCTGGTGATCGTGTTCAAGCTCCGGCCGGTTAACGCGCACCTGGGCGCGCGCGGCACCGGCCAGCACAGCGCCACGCGCCACCTGCTGCAGACGGTGCGCATCCCGCGCCAGCAGCTGGCCTTCGCGCTGACGGCGCTGCTGACGACGGGCGGCTTCATGCTGATGCCGTTCGCCAGCGCCTTCGTGGTGCACAACGTCGGCATCCCGCTGGACCACCTGCCCATCATTTACCTGATCACCGGCATCTGCACGCTGGTGTTCTCGCCGCTGATCGGGCGTCTTTCGGACCGTGTCGGCGCGATGCCGGTGTTCTACGCGGGCTGCGCGATCACGATCGCGACGGTGGCGTTCTACACCCACCTGGGCGTGTCGCCGCTGTGGGTGCTGATCCTGGTGAACGTGGTGATGTTCGTGGGCATCTTCTCGCGCATGATCCCGGCCCAGGCCACGCTGGCGGGCGTGCCGGCGGCGGAGCAGCGCGGCTCGTTCAACGCGATCAACTCGGCGCTGCAGCAGCTCGCCGGCGGCCTGGCGTCGCTGGTGGCGGGGCACATCGTGCAGATCGGGCCGGACGGCCACGTCAACGACTTCCCGCGCGTGGGGTATGTCGTGATCGGCTCGACGCTGGTGGCGGCGCTGCTGATGCGCCAGCTGGTGCGCGGCGCGCCGGCCGCGGGAGCGACCGCGGGACCGGCGGGCGCGGCGCGATAAGCGCCGGGCGTGACGTCCGACACGGTTGGACGGGAACCGGGACGCCTTCTGTTACATGGTTGGCGTGCCCGCCTCCCTAGAATTCAGGGTTTCCACCGACAAGAATCACTGCCATGTCCACCCTGATCCGGCGCCCCAGCGGCGCCGTTGTCGCGTCCGCGCTCCTGAGTTTCCTGGCCTTCGCGTCGTCGTCGACGTTTGCGGGTCCCGCCGTTGACACGATGGCGCGCATCAAGGAGACGCGCGTGATCACGCTGGGCGTGCGCGAGGCCGCGCGGCCGTTCTCGTTCGTCAACGAGCAGAAGCAGGGCCAGGGGTATTCGGTCGAGCTGTGCCTGGCGGCGGTGGACGAGATCAAGCGCGAGCTGAAGCTGCCCGAGGTGAAGGTGAACTACGTCGTCGTCTCGGGCGCCGACCGGATCCCGAAGCTGCAGAAGGGCGAGATCGACCTGGAGTGCGGGTCCACGACCAACACGAAGGCGCGGCAGGAGCAGGTGGACTTCAGCTACACGATCTTCGTCGCCGGCATGCGGGTGCTGCTGTCCCACGGGGCGAAGGTGGAGACGACCAAGGACCTGGACGGCATGACGATCGCGCTGAGCAAGGGCACGACGTCGGAGAAGCTGTTCAACCAGCTGCAGAACACGGGCGAGGCGAAGATGAAGCTCGTCCAGTACCCCAACAACAACGAGGCCTTCAAGGCGCTGCGCGAGGGCAAGGCCGCGGCGTTCGTGCAGGACGACGCGCTGCTGCTGGGCCTGGCGTCCAAGGAGAAGGCGCTGGACGCGCTGAGCCTGGGCCAGATGGCGTTCTCGGTGGAGCCCTACGGGATCATGATCCGCAAGGGCGATGCGAAGCTGGCGTCGGCGGTGGACCGCGCGCTGAGCCACGTGTACTCGAGCGGCGAGATCGACCAGCTCTACGCGAAGTGGTTCCAGACCTCGGCGCTGACGATCCCGATGAACCGCCTGACGCGCGACAGCTTCAAGCGTCCGAACAAGGAAGCGGGCGTGGCGATGCTGCTGGGGTATTCGATCTGATCGAGCGGACCCGGCCGACCTCCGCGGTCGTACGACGATGAATGAGCGGACCTTTGGGTCCGCTTTGCGTTTGGGGACCGCCGCTTGCACCGCGCGGGGCGGGAAGCGCCGCGCGCTCGCATCGACGTCTTCCACCATTCCGAGTCATCGCGCCGACTGGAATGTTGGGAAGACGTCGTCAATGCCACAGATGCAGGCCGTATCGAGTCTTCGCTCCTGAATCAACACTGGCTCGGCAGGCAATCCCGCCTGTTCATCCATGCACCTCAGGAGCAAACATGATTGAACTCGAGCCTCATGAAATCGATATGGTCTTCGGTGGTGATCACTGGGGTTTTGAAGCCAGGCAGGACCCGGTCGCCCTGGCCCGAAGCTACATGTACGCCAACGGCGGGTTCTGGGGATCGTCCTACCCGTCCTGCACGAGCAACCTCGAGGTGCAGACCCGCACGGTGACCTCCACCAGCAATGGCGGCCTCAGTTGCTCGACGTCGGGCAGCTTCCCCTTCTTCAACTGCACGCTCACGCCCACGACGACGACGACGCACACGACCGCCGTCACTCGGACGGTCAACTGCAGCTATTGAGGAACACCATGGCACGTCGCGTCGCGGCGTGTCACCCCCTTGGGGTGGCCGCCTTCACTTCCCAACAGGCCTTCGGTATCGCCGCGGTGGCTTTGATGGTGGCAGCCACGCCAGCACAGGCGGACTGCGAGGCCACCATCCACTCGGCCCCGGGCCGAGTGGCATTCGAAGGCTGCATCGATCAGCAGAGCGCGCAGGCGTTGATCGATGTGCTCGAGCGGCAACCGTCGGCCCGGCTGCTTGTCAGGTCCGGCGGCGGCGCCGTCAACGCTGCCATCGAGGCCGCGACGGTCATGGCTCGGCAGCGCACGCGGTTGACCATCCGCGGCCAGTGCCTGTCGTCTTGCGCCAACTACTGGCTGCCGGCGGCAGCGTCAGTCGACGTCGAGGAGGGGAGCGTCATCGGCTTCCACGGCGATGCGAGGACCACGTTCCAGCAAGACGCCAGCCTCGGTTCCTACGGCGCCGACGCGCAGCGCGGCATGGCCCGAGTGCTGGACCAGGAGGTGCAATTCGGTCGGGAGGTCCAGAGAGCCAGCGATCTCCATGCGGTGCAAGCCCTCCGCGTGAGCGCCATTCCTGTTCGCGTTCAATTGGGTGGTCGGTGGATGAACTGTCCTGGGCTGGGACTGCCCGCGATCTGGGCGCCCACGCTCGAGCGCCTGCGGGCGATGGGACTTGTGCATCGCGTCGTGGCGCGGGACGAGGCATTCGCGTCGACGGTTCCTTCCGGGCATGACCTGCACCCCATGACCGCGGCCAACGACGATTCGGACCCCGCCGCCGGGTGCTCGCTCGACGACCCGAAGCGCGATCGGACTCCCTAGCTCATGGGAGAGGCGATCTGGCGCCTCGCCACGACACTGCGCGGTCGTTTCATCCAAGGAAGACCATGCGTTCGGACGCTGCTTGCCGATCCCCGTCGCGCCCCTCGCGGGCGCCTCTGCGCGCGCTGTGGTGGCTGTTGTTGTCCGTGTGCTGCCTGCCAGCCTGGGCCTTCGACCCACCAGCCGGCTGGACCATGCGCGTGCACGAGGACGGCCTGCTGCTGCAGCCCGCGGACCTGCCGCCGGGCAAGGTGATGCAGTTCTGGGCCGCGCCGCCGGCGGACGTCGGGCGCGACGAGGGGCTCGCGGCGCTGGCGCGCATCCAGGATCCGATGCGGGGTCTCGGCGCCGCGGGGCCGTCGACCTGCCGGGCGCCGCAATTGCTGACGGCGGGCGTCGTGGTGCAGGACTGCATCGTTCGCGTCAACGGCGCGGCCGTGGAGACGCAGGTCTACATGCGCCCGCCGCGCAACGGCCAGGCGGAGTGGATGCGGATCGCGTTCTCGCAGGAGGAGGCGCTGCTGCACAAGTACGGCGGCGGGTTGAAGGCGATCTCGTCCAACACGAACGAGCTGTGGTCGACGCTCAAGTCGATGGCGGGCGACGACCGCCGGCGCCGCGAGGCAGCCGATCGCGCCAGTGCCCAGGAGCGTCGCGCCGCGGCGGATCGCGCGATCCGGGTCGCGCCGGGCAAGGGCGTCGCGGACAAGGACATCGCCGTCATGCTCTGGACCTGGTACCAGCCCAGCGGGGAGAGCATGGTCGAGCATCTGCACCTGCTGCTCAAGGACGGGACCGGGTACAGCAACCTGGACTTCCCGCCGGACGAGCTGGACATGGCCGCGGCGCGGCGGATGAAGCCGGAGCGCGTCATGCAATGGCGCCGGGAGGGCGACCGCTGGCTGGTCAAGGACCACGACGACAAGGATTGGCGGCAGATCCAGGGCCGGCCGGCGAATCCCGGGTCGCCGGGGCAGCGGATCGAGGGGACGTTCACGCACTCGTGGTACTCGATCCTGGGCGGCGGGAGTTCGCAGAACCGCTTCCATTTCAAGCCGGACGGGAGCTTCGAGCAGACGGGACGGGCGGTCTTCGGCACCGGGTCGATGGCCGCGGCCAACGGGGTGACGGGGATGGCGACGACGTCGTACTCGCGCGGGGGGAGCACCTCGACGAGCTCGGTCAGCGCGGTGGGGGCCGGGGCGGGCGGCGCGACGCGGCAGCGCGGGAATGGCGCGGAGTTCATCGGGCGCTACAAGCTCGAGCGCTGGGCGATGGTGGTCGAGCGCGACAGCGGGGAGATCGAGCGGGTGCTGTTCGCGGCGAGCGGGGATCCGCTGCGGGCGGTGTTCATCCGGGATCAGGGGTATTCGAAGTAGGACGGCAAGGACTGGCCCCGTGACGGGGCGATGACGGTGTCTTCTTACACCTGGGGATGAGGATGGTCACTCGCCGGGAGGCGAGGGCTTCGACAGAATCGGCGTTCCTTGACGGGGGCAAGCGCCGGTCGCCATGTCGCGGGCACACGCGGCGGAGGACCGGGTCATCGCAATGGCACGCGGCCCCAGATGTTCACCGCTTCATCCTGGGAGACCCATCGTGTTCCGCATCCGTCCTCACGCACCGCTCGCGCTCCTGGCGCTCGTCTGCGGCACTTCAGCCTCCGCGGCGGACTGCCACAAGTTCTTCCAGGGGAGGGACTTCGTCGGCCGGACCGCGGACAAGGCGCCCACGCTGTCCCAATGCTTTCCGTCGGCGGATGCCGTGAAGGACGAACTGTGGCGACAGCTCAAGTCCGTCATCGAAGCGCCCATCGACTATGGCGACATGGTGGAGAAGAGCACGGTGACTCCGGGCGGTTGCGCGCCCTTCAGCCAGGAGACGGATGGGTCGTTCACCCATCGCTGTACCTACACGGTCCAGACGGTCCAGCGATCCAAGACGACGGACTACCAGTACGGGTTCTCCACGGACAGCTACTTCGGCGTGAGCATGAAGTGCGGGGCTGCGATGAACACGACATGGCGCTCCGATCTCGGGCTGTGCATGGGCTATCGCGATGTGCCGGCCGCCCAGACCTGCCAGTCCACGGCGGAGCGCGGGAACCCGATCAATGTGCTCACGGGCCAGAAGTCGCAGCGGGAGCATGTGCTGTCGTGGGGCCGGCAGCACGCGCTGGTGTTGACCTACGCGCCGCTGGATGAGCGCAATGGGCTGTCGCGTTATCGAGGGTCGACGCCGCGCTTCGGACCGCTCTGGCACAGCAACCTTCACAAGCAAGGCCTTCAGAACGGCGGCGGCGCCGGTTTCGTGGCCTTCCAGCGCGGCGACGGGACGATGAGCACGTTCGACGACTATGGCGCGACGCGGACCTCCTCCGTCGAGCGCGACCGGGCTCGCTGGGACAGCACGCTTGGCGCCTGGCTCTACTACGACATGGCGGCCTCGGCGATCGAACGGTACGGCGCGGGTCAGGTCAACAGCCTGCGTCGCGTGCATTACGCGGATGGCCGCTACCTGGACATCCGCTACGGCGTGGCGCTGGTGAGGGCCGATGCCAACCTGTTCATGCCGGTGATCTCGGAGGTGGCCGACGAGTCCGGCCGCGTGGTGAAGTTCGCGTACGAACCTGATCCGACCTATTTCTCGACGCTTCGGGTGAGCATGGTCACCGACCCCGCGGGGCGTGAATACAAGTTCGCGTACGAAGCCTCGGGAGCGATGGCGGCCATCCTGTCGCCGGACGGCACCGTGCGCGGTTATCTGTATGAGCGCGCGGACCTTCCGTGGGCGATCACGGCTCGCATCGACGAGGACGGCGCGCGGTACGGCACGTACGACTATGACGCGGCCGGCCGGGCCATCTCGACCGCGACCGGCACCCGCGGGGAACGGTGGCAGGTCAGCTGGCCGAATCCGCCCGAATGGCTCATCACCACGCAGGACGACAACGCCAGTCGCCGGATCGTGCGCAAGCGGCAAGCGTCGGGCGCGGTGCAGGCCACGCTGACAGGGCCGGATGGTCGGACCGAGGTGGTGGAAGGCGCGCCGCTGTCCGGGTCTCCGATGTTGAAGTCCCAGTCGCAGCCGGCCGGTGCGGGTTGTGAAGCCGCGAACTCCTCATTGAAGTACGACGGTGAAGGCAACGTGATCGAGCGGGTGGACTTCAACGGCAACCAGTCCTGCCATGCCTACGTGGCTGGACGGCAGCTGGAGTCGTCTCGGGTGGAAGGCCTGCCCGTCGGAGCGGCGTGCGCGACGCTGTTGGGGAGTGGCGCGCCGATGCCGGCCGGAGCCCGCAAGCTGAGTTCCGAATGGCATCCGCTCTGGCGAATGGCGACTCGAAAGGCGGAGCCCCGACGCATCACGACGCTGGTCTACAACGGCCAGCCGGATCGGTTCAACGGCAACGTGGTCGCGAGCTGCGCGCCGGCCGACGCCGTGCTGCCCGATGGCAAGCCGATCGTGGTGCTGTGCAAGCAGGTGGAGCAGGCGACGACGGACGACACCGGCGCGCAGGGCTTCAACGCGGCCTTGCAGGCGGGCGTGGCGGCGCGCGTGACGAGCTGGGCCTACAACGCCACTGGCCAGGTGCTCACCGAGACCGATCCGCGCGGCAAGGTGGTCGCGACCAACGTGTACTACGCGGACACGACCGCGGATCACACGAAGGGGGACCTGCAGTCGTCGACCAATGCGCGGGGGCACGTGGTGCAGTTCCCGCGCTATGACGCGTATGGCAAGCCGTTGGAGATGGTCGATGCGAACGGCATCCCGACCGCCTATGCCTACGACGCGCGGCAGCGGCTGCTGTCCGTGAGCTCGCAAGGGCAGAGCACGAACTACGAGTACTGGCCCACCGGCCTGCTGAAGAAGAGCACGCAGACGGACGGCAGCACCGCGAGCTACGAATACGACGATGCGCATCGCCTGGTCGCGGTGGCGGACTCGCTGGGTAACCGCATCGAGTACACGCTCGACGCCAGCGGCAATCGGACGGACGAGAAGGCC
>NZ_JAOCCU010000064.1 GCF_029840635.1 Mitsuaria sp. GD03876
GTCCTTCACCGACACCGCCAGCCCGCCCAGCGCGAGCGGGGCGCCGCGCGCGGCCGCGGCGTCGGCCGTCCGGGCCGCGGCGCGGGCGTCGTCGTCGAAACGGCGCAGGAACACGTGCTCGCAGGCCGCGCCGTCGGCGCGGTCCAGGCTCTCGGCCAGGAGGGCGGTCGCCTGGACGCGGCCCTCGCGCAAGGCGCCCAGCGCCTCGGTCAGATCGAACGGCATGCGCAAAACGGGTTATACTCTTCGGGTTTTTGCCGGGTAAGCCAGCCAGTGGGGCTGGAGTCCGGCGGGAACGCGGCGTGCAGGCGAAGGCTTCAAGTCCTTGTCGCACCTCGCAAATTCGCGGATCCGGCGAATCAAGGTGTTGCAACGTTCAAGAGAATGTCGCAATTCGTGCCGGATTCTAGAACCAACCTTCGGAGTACTTATGTCCGTCACGATGCGTGAGATGCTGGAAGCCGGCGTCCATTTCGGTCACCAAACCCGCTTCTGGAACCCCAAGATGGCCCCGTATATCTACGGCCATCGCAACAAGATCCACATCATCAACCTCGAGAAGACGCTGCCCGCGTTCGAGGAAGCCCTGAAGTTCGTGCGCCAGCTCGCCTCCAAGCGCGGCACGATCCTGATGGTCGGCACCAAGCGCCAGGCCCGCGACATCGTCGCCGCCGAAGCTGACCGCGCCGGCATGCCCAGCGTCAACCAGCGTTGGCTGGGCGGCACGCTGACCAACTTCAAGACGGTCAAGACCTCGCTGAAGAAGCTCAAGGACATGCAGACCCAGGTCGACGCCGGCACCCAGCCGTCGATCAAGAAGGAAGCGCTGATGTTCCAGCGCGACATCACCAAGCTGGAAAAGAACATCGGCGGCATCCAGGACATGGCCGCGCTGCCTGACGCCCTGTTCGTCATCGACGTCGGCTATCACAAGATCGCCGTCGCCGAAGCCAAGAAGCTGGGCATCCCGGTCATCGGCGTCGTGGACACCAACCACTCGCCCGAAGGCATCGACTACGTCATCCCCGGCAACGACGACTCGGCCAAGGCCGTGGCGCTGTACGCCAAGGCCGTCGCCGACGCGGTCCTGGAAGGCCGCGCCAACTCGACCAACGAGCTGGTCCAGGCCGTCGCCGCCGAAGGCGACGAGTTCGTGGAAGTGAACGAAGGCGCCTGATCCAGGCCCTGACCCCGCGGGGGCATCGACAAGGGGGCTATTCAGCCCCCTTTGTCCACCTCGGCCCCGGCGGGACCGACCGATTCAGAAGTTTCAGCGGCGCCGGGTCGTTCCGGGCCGCGACACACGGAGATTGAAATGGCAGCAATTACCGCAAGCATGGTCGCCGAGCTGCGCGCCCGCACCGACTCCCCGATGATGGAGTGCAAGAAGGCCCTGACCGAGGCCGACGGCGACATGACCCGCGCGGAAGAGATCCTGCGCGTCAAGCTGGGCAACAAGGCGGGCAAGGCCGCCTCGCGCGTGACCGCCGAAGGCGTCATCGCCGCGGCCGTCAAGGGCTCCGCCGGCGCCATCGTCGAAGTCAACTGCGAAACCGACTTCGTCTCCAAGAACGACGCGTTCCTGGCCTTCGTCAACGCGCTGGCCGGCATGATCGCCGAGCAGAACCCCGCCGACATCGACGCCCTGTCCGCCCTGCCGCTGTCGCAGGAAGGCTTCGGCCCGACCGTCGAGGACGTGCGCAAGGGCCTGATCGGCAAGATCGGCGAGAACATGTCGATCCGCCGCTTCAAGCGCTATGAAGGCGCCAAGCTGGCGTCCTACCTGCACGGCACCCGCATCGGCGTGGTCGTCGAGTTCGACGGCGACGAAGTCGCCGCCAAGGACGTCGCGATGCACGTCGCCGCGATGAAGCCCGCCGCGCTGTCGTCCGCCGAAGTGCCGGTCGAGCTGGTCGAGAAGGAACGCAAGATCGCCGCCGAGAAGGCCGCCGAGTCCGGCAAGCCGGCCGAGATCGTGGCCAAGATGGTCGAGGGCTCGGTGCAGAAGTTCCTGAAGGAAGTCTCGCTGCTGGACCAGGTCTTCGTGAAGGCCGCCGACGGCAAGCAGACCGTGGGCCAGATGCTCAAGGACAAGGCCACGACGGTGAAGTCGTTCACCCTGTACGTGGTGGGCGAGGGCATCGAGAAGAAGGTCGACGACTTCGCCGCCGAAGTGGCCGCCCAGGTGGCCGCCGCGAGCAAGCAGCAGTAAGCACCGCGACTCAGAAAGGGCGCCTCGGGCGCCCTTTACACTTGTGCGCTTGCGCCCGCGGGCGCACGCCCGACACTCTCTCCATCGGCTGTATCGACGAGGTAACAATGCCCGCCCACAAACGCATCCTGCTCAAGCTTTCCGGCGAGGCCCTGATGGGCGACGACTCCTACGGCATCAACCGCGCGACCATCGTGCGCATGGTCCAGGAGATCCAGGAAGTGACGAAGCTCGGCGTCGAGGTCGCGGTCGTCATCGGTGGCGGCAACATCTTCCGCGGCGTGGCGGGCGGCTCGGTCGGCATGGACCGCGCGACGGCCGACTACATGGGCATGCTGGCGACGGTGATGAACTCGCTGGCGCTGGCCGACACGATGCGCCAGGAAGGCATGACCGCACGCGTCATGTCGGCGATCGCGATCGAGCAGGTCGTCGAGCCCTACGTGCGCCCCAAGGCGCTGCAGTACCTGGAAGAAGGCAAGGTCGTCGTCTTCGCGGCCGGCACCGGCAACCCCTTCTTCACCACCGACACCGCCGCCGCGCTGCGCGGCGCGGAAGTCGGCGCCGAGATCGTGCTGAAGGCGACCAAGGTCGACGGCGTCTACACCGCCGACCCGAAGAAGGACCCGACGGCCACGCGCTACGCGCGCATCAGCTTCGACGAGGCCATCAGCAAGAACCTGCAGGTCCTGGACGCCACCGCCTTCGCGCTGTGCCGGGACCAGAAGCTCCCCATCAAGGTGTTCTCCATCTTCAAGCCGGGCGCGCTCAAGCGCGTCGTCATGGGCGAGGACGAAGGCACCCTGGTGCACGTCTGATCGGACTGGCGCGTTCACCACGACGCCGTCCCCTGATCGAGGAAAAGAACATGAGCATCGCCGACATCAAGAAGAACGCCGAAGCCAAGATGGCCAAGTCCATCGAGGCCTTCAAGAACGAGCTGCAGAAGATCCGCACCGGCCGCGCCCACCCGGGCCTGCTGGACCAGGTGCACGTGGACTACTACGGTTCGATGGTGCCGATCTCGCAGGTGGCCAACGTCACGCTGCTGGACGCCCGCACGGTCAGCGTGCAGCCCTGGGAGAAGGGCATGGGCCAGAAGATCGAGAAGGCCATCCGCGAGTCGGACCTGGGCCTGAACCCGTCGTCGCAGGGCGACCTGATCCGCGTGCCGATGCCGCCGCTGTCCGAAGAGCGCCGCCGCGACCTGGTCAAGGTCGCCAAGGGCGCCGCCGAGGATGCCAAGGTCGCCGTGCGCAACCTGCGCCGCGACGCCAACGAGCAGGCCAAGAAGATGGCCAAGGACAAGGTCATCACCGAGGACGACGAGCGCCGCAGCCAGGACGAGGTCCAGAAGCTGACCGACCGCGTCGTCGTCGAGATCGACAAGCTGCTCTCGGCCAAGGAAGCCGAGATCATGGCCGTCTGATCGTCGCGTCCCTGTGAGCGCCGACAGCAAGGCGGGAGTGCCCCGCCATGTGGCCATCGTCATGGATGGCAACGGTCGTTGGGCGAAGAAGCGCTTCCTGCCGCGCTTCTTCGGCCACAAGCAGGGCGTGGACGCCCTGGTCCGGGTCGTCCAGGCCTGCATCGATCGCGAGATCGAGTACCTGACGGTCTTCGCCTTCTCCAGCGAGAACTGGAAGCGCCCCAGCGACGAGGTGTCGGGCCTGATGGGCCTGGTGCTGGCGGCGGTGTCGCGCTACCTGGCCCGCATGGGCGCGATGGGTGTGCGCATCCGCATCGTCGGCGACCGCGAGGCGGTCTCCGACAAGCTGCGCGCCGCCTGGGCCGAGGCCGAAGGCTCCACCGCCCACAACACCAAGCTGACGCTGAACGTCGCCTTCAACTACGGCGGCCGCTGGGACATCGTCCAGGCCTGCCGCCAGGCGATGGCCGCGGGCGTGCCGCCTGGCGAGCTGACCGAGGCGAAGCTGTCCGAGTTCATGGCGATGAGCTACGCGCCGGATCCGGACCTCTTCATCCGCACCGGCGGCGAACTGCGCATCAGCAACTTCATGCTCTGGCAGACCGCCTACACCGAGTTCGTGTTCTCGGATTGCCTGTGGCCGGAGTTCGGCGAGGCGCAGCTGGACGAGGCGATCGCCGCGTTCCGCGCGCGCGACCGGCGCTTCGGCGGCGTGAACCAGCCGGGCGTTGCCCAGGAGGCTTGAGATGCTGTTGCAGCGCGTGATCACGGCCCTGGTGCTGCTGGCGGTCCTGCTGCCGGCGCTGTTCGCGTCGAACCCCACGTGGTTCGCGCTGCTGACGCTGGCGATGATCGCGGCCGCCGGCTGGGAATGGTCGCGGCTCAACGGCAAACCCGGCGCCGCGGCGATCGCGTTCGGCGCGGTGCTGGCGGCCGCCTGCGCCGGCACCTTCTACCTGGTCGGCTTCCAGGTGCCGGCCTGGTGCTGGTGGCTCGCGGGCGGGCTGTGGGTGCTCGGCGGCGTGCGCGCGCTGGCCGCCGGCGTGGCGGGTTGGCCGAAGCTGCCGTCGGCGTTGCGGCTGGTGCTCGGCGCGGTGCTGCTGTGGGCCGCGTGGCTGGCGCTGATCGTGGCGAAACAGCGCGGCGTGAATTTCCTGCTGTCGGCGATGTGCCTGGTCTGGATGGCCGACGTCGCCGCGTACTTCGCCGGCAAGGCCTTCGGCAGACGCAAGCTGGCCCCGGCGATCAGCCCGGGCAAGAGCTGGGAAGGCGCGATCGGCGGCCTGGTCGGGGTGATCGTGCTGGGCGTGGTCTGGGTCCACGTCATCGACGTGCGGGTGCCGGTGGACTCGGCCTCGCTCTACACCGTGCTGGTGCGGCGCATCGGCGTGGTGTCGGTGCTGGCGGTGATCTTCCTGTCGGCGATGAGCGTCGTCGGCGACCTCTTCGAATCCCTGGTCAAGCGCGCCGCCGGCGCGAAGGACAGCAGCCAGCTGCTGCCCGGGCACGGCGGCGTGCTCGACCGTGTCGACGCGCTGCTGCCGGTGCTGCCGCTGGCGCTGGCCCTGACTTCCCTCTGACCCTCGCGGGTCCTCAAGCGATGAGCGCCTCCATTCACCGTCCGCAGCAGGTCTGCGTGCTGGGCTCGACCGGCTCGATCGGCACCAACACGCTGGACGTGATCGCCCGCCATCCGGACCGCTATCGCGTCTTCGCGCTGTCGGCGATGAGCCGTGTCGACGAACTCGCCGCGCAATGCCTGCGCTTCGCGCCGCGCTTCGCGGTGCTGCCCGATCCGGCGCTCGCCGCGCAGTTGCGCGACCGGTTGCGCGAGGCCGGCTCGCGCACCGAGGTGCTGGACGGCATGGCCGCGCTGAGCGACATCGCCGCGCATCCCGACGTCGACGCGGTGATGGCCGCGATCGTCGGCGCCGCCGGCCTGCCGCCGGCCATGGCCGCGGCCCGCGCCGGCAAGCGGCTGCTGCTGGCCAACAAGGAGGCGATCGTGCTCGGCGGCGCGCTGTTCATGCACGCGGTGGAGCAGGGTGGCGCGACGCTGCTGCCGGTGGACTCGGAGCACTCGGCGATCTTCCAGTGCCTGCCCGAGGACCGCTCGACCTGGGCCCAGCGCATCGACCACATCGTGCTGACCGCGTCCGGCGGCCCGTTCCGCCAGCGCGACCCGGCCACGCTCGCCGACGTCACGCCCGAGCAGGCCTGCGCGCATCCGAACTGGGTGATGGGCCGCAAGATCTCGGTCGACTCGGCCACGATGATGAACAAGGCGCTCGAGGTGATCGAGGCCCGCTGGCTCTTCAACCTGAAGCCCGAGCAGATCCAGGTGCTGATCCATCCGCAGAGCATCGTGCACTCGATGGTGGTCTGCCGCGACCACTCGGTGCTGGCGCAGCTCGGCACGCCCGACATGCGGGTGCCGATCGCCTATGCGCTGGCCTTCCCCGAGCGCGTCGAATCGGGCGCCGGCCTGCTGGACCTGCTCAAGACCCCCCACCTGACCTTCGAGGAAGCGGACGCGCACCGCTTCCCCGGCCTGCACCTGTCGTGGCAGGCGCTGCGCGCGGCCGAGGGCAGCACCGCGGTGCTGAACGCGGCCAACGAGGAGGCGGTCGCCGCCTTCCTCGACCGGCAACTGCGCTTCGACCACATCTGCCATGTCAACCGCGACGCGCTCGAACACGTGATGCCCGAGTCCGGTGAGGTCGACAGCGTCGAGGGCCTGCTGGCGCTCGACGAGCGCGCCCGCCGACATGCCCGTCAGCGGATCGCGGCGCTGGCCGCGGCGGCCTGATCCGCCGGCCGCCTCCCGCTTCCCCGCGCCAGCCCCCGAGCCAGGACGTCCGCGATGCTTTCCCAAGTCCTCTACTTCATCGTCACGCTGGGCATCCTCATCGTGATCCACGAATGGGGCCACTACCGCGTGGCCCGTGCCTGCGGGGTCAAGGTGCTGCGCTTCTCGGTCGGCTTCGGACGCGTGCTGCTGCGCCGCCGCAAGTCGCCGGACGACACCGAGTTCACGCTCAGCGCGATCCCGCTGGGCGGCTACGTCCGCATGCTCGACGAGGGCGACGGCCCGGTCGCGCCGCATGAGCGCTCGCAGGCCTTCAACCGCAAGACGCTGTGGCAGCGCGCCGCGATCGTCGCCGCCGGGCCCGCGGCCAACCTGATCCTGGCGGTGCTGCTGTTCGCGGCGGTCGGCTGGATCGGCCGCGAGGAGCCCAAGGCGTTGATCGGCTCGCCGGTGGCGGGCGGGCTGGCCGAGCGCGCCGGCCTGCGCGCCGGCGACCTGGTGCAGGCCTGGTCGCGCGACGGCGAGGAGTGGGAGGACGTGCGCTCGATGCCGGACTTCGGCTGGCAGCTGGCCCAGGCGGTCGCCGACAAGCGGCCGCTGCTGCTGAGCGTCGGCGACCTGGCCGGCCATGGCCGGCGCACCGTGCGCCTGGAGACCGACACGCTGGAGAGCCGCGACTTCGACGAGAAGACGATGGCCCGGCTCGGCCTGGGCGGCGTGTTCATCGAGCCGGTGCTGGGCCGCATGGTCGAGGGCGAGCCCGCCGAGGCGGCCGGCCTGCTGCCGGGCGACCGCGTGCTGCGCGTCAACGACGAGCCCGTGCCCGACGTGTCGTGGTTCATCCAGCGCGTGCGCCGCGCCGTCGTCGACGGCGGTCCGGAGACGCTGCGCCTGGTCGTGCAGCGCGACGGCCAGCAGCTCGAGCGCGTGGTCACGCCGCGGATCGACCTCCAGGGCGAGCAGCGCGTGGCGCGCATCGGCGCGGGCTTCGACGCCCGGCCCGCGAGCGTCACCGTCCACTACGGCCCGCTGGAATCGATCAGGCAAGGCCTGACCCGCACCTGGGAACTCAGCGCGCTGACCGTGAAGACGCTGGGCCGGATGTTGGTCGGTGAAGCTTCGGTAAAGAACCTGAGCGGCCCCATCACCATCGCCAAGGCCGCGGACCAGTCCGCCAGCCTCGGGCTGACCGCGTTCCTGAGCTTCCTCGCGGCCGTCAGCGTGAGCCTCGGGGTGCTGAACCTGCTGCCGCTGCCGATGCTCGATGGCGGACACCTGATGTATTATCTTTTCGAGGGTTTGAGCGGCCGCCCTGTCTCTGAGCGGTGGCACAAGCAGCTGCAACGTGCAGGCATCGCCGTCGTGCTGCTGATGATGAGCCTGGCCCTTTTCAACGATCTGACCCGCACGCTGGGTCTGCACTGAAGCTTCCGCATGTCCCGATTCCTGCCCGATGCCTTGCGCCCCCACGTGATCCAACTGGCGGTGCTCGCCACCGCGATGCAAGCGGGTTCGGCCTGGGCGGCCGAACCGTTCGTACTCAAGGACATCCGTGTCGAAGGCCTGCAGCGCACCGACCCGGGTACCGTCTTCGCGGCGCTGCCGTTCCGCATCGGCGACACGTACAACGACGAGAAGGGCGCCGCCGCGCTGCGCGCGCTGTTCGCCACGGGCCTGTTCAAGGACGTGCGCATCAACCTCGACACCGACGCCGTCGTCATCGTGATCGAGGAACGTCCGATCATCGCCAACGTCGGCTTCGTCGGCCTGAAGGAGTTCGACACCGAGGCGCTGACCAAGTCGCTCAAGGACGTCGGCATTGGCGAGGGCAAGCCCTTCGACAAGGCGCTGGCCGACCGCGCCGAGCAGGAGCTCAAGCGCCAGTACCTGACCCGCTCGCTGTACGGCGCCGAGGTCACGACGACGATCACCCCGATCGAGCGCAACCGCGTCAACGTGAGCTTCTCGGTGACCGAAGGCGAACCGGCCAAGATCGCCGAGATCCGCATCCTGGGCAACAAGGTCTTCAGCGAAAGCACGCTGACCGGGCTGCTGGAGCAGACGACCTCGGGCTGGCTGACCTGGTACACGAAGACCGACCGCTATTCCCGCGCCAAGCTCAACGCCGACCTGGAAACGATCCGCTCGTACTACCTGAACCGCGGCTACCTCGAGTTCAACGTCGAGTCGACCCAGGTCACGATCTCGCCCGACAAGCAGAGCATCAGCATCGCGATCACGGTCAGCGAAGGCCAGCCCTACACCGTCAACGGCATCAAGCTCGAAGGCGACTTCCTGGGCCGCGACGAGGAATTCAAGCGCCTGATCGCGCTCAAGCCGGGCCAGCCGTACAACGGCGAGGCGGTGGCGCAGACGACGCGCAATTTCCAGGACCTGTACGGCACCTTCGGCTACGCGTTCGCCCGGGTGGAGAGCCGCCCCGAGATCGACCGCGCGACCGGCCAGGTGACGGTCACGCTGGTGGGCGAGCCGCAACGCCGCGTCTACGTGCGCCGCGTGCTGATCTCCGGCAACACCCGCACCCGCGACGAAGTGATCCGCCGCGAGTTCCGCCAGTTCGAATCGTCCTGGTACGACGGCGCCCGCATCAAGGCCTCGCGCGACCGCGTCGAGCGCCTGGGCTACTTCAAGGACGTCACGATCGACACGACCGAGGTGCCGGGCTCGCCCGACCAGGTCGACGTCACGCTGACGGTGACCGAGCGCCCGACCGGCAACATCCAGATCGGCGCGGGCTACTCGAGCGCGAGCAAGCTGTCGCTGTCGGGCTCGATCTCGCAGGAGAACGTGTTCGGCTCCGGCAATTACCTGGGCATCCAGGTCAACACCGCCAGCACCGGCCGCTCGCTGGGCATCACGACGGTGGACCCGTACTTCACCGTCGACGGCGTGTCCCGCGCGATCGACGTGTTCTACCGGACCGTCAAGCCGATCAACAACCTCGGCGAGGAATACGAGTTCGCCTCCTACGGCGGCTCGGTCAAGTTCGGCGTGCCGTTCTCGGAGGACGACACCGTGTTCTTCGGCATCGGCTACGAGACGACGCGCATCACGACGCGTACCGGCCTGCCCAACAGCTACTGGCTGTTCCGCGAGCAGTTCGGCTCGTCGGCGATGTCGATCCCGCTGACGATCGGCTGGAAGAAGGACAACCGCGACTCGGTCATCACGCCGACCGCCGGCTCGATGAAGCGGGTCAACCTGGAACTGAGCCCGGTCGGCGACTCGCGCTACTCGATCATCAACCTGCAGTACCAGCAGTTCGTGCCGCTGGGCCGCAAGTTCTCGCTGATGGTCAACGGCGAACTCGCCTACGGCAAGGGCGTCGGCGGCCGGCCGTATCCGATCTTCAAGAACTTCTACGGCGGCGGCCTGGGCTCGGTGCGGGTGTTCGAGCCCGGCACGCTCGGCCCGGTCGACGTCACCGGCTCGTACACCGGCGGCAACCGCAAGTTCAACCTGAATACCGAGTTCTACGTGCCGGTGCCGGGCTCCGGCAACGACAAGAGTTTCCGCCTGTTCGGCTTCCTGGACGCCGGCAACGTGTGGGGTCAGGACGAGAAACTGGACTTCGGCGACGTGCGCGCCTCGGCGGGTGTCGGCATCAGCTGGCTGTCGCCGATGGGGCCGCTGCGCCTGAGTTACGGCTCGCCGATCCGCAAGAAGCCGACGGATAGAATCGAGCGATTCCAATTCCAGATCGGAACTGCATTCTGATGAAGAGCAAGCTGTCGCAGATCGTCGCCACCGTCTTGCTGACGGGCGCGGCGACCCTGGGCGCGCAAGCCCAGGAGGTCAAGATCGGCTACGTGAACACGGAGCGGATCCTGCGCGAGACCAACGTGGCCAAGGCCGCGGAGACGAAGCTGCAAGCCGAGTTCAGCCGGCGCGAGAAGGCGCTGGTGGACCAGGAAACCAAGCTGCGCGCGGCCGCCGAGAAGCTCGACAAGGAAAGCCCGGCCCTGGCCGAGGCCGAGCGCGGCCGCCGCCAGCGCGAGCTGATCGAGCAGGACCGCGACCTGCAGCGCAAGCGCCGTGAGTTCAACGAGGACGTCACCCAGCGCAAGAACGAGGAACTCGCCGCCGTGATCGAGAAGGCCAACAAGGTCATCAAGCAGATCTTCGAGCAGGAGAAGTACGATCTGATCGTTCAGGACGCGATTCATGCCAGCCCCCGCGTGGACATCACGAAGAAGGTGATCGACGCGCTCAACAACCCGAAGTGACCGTGAAGCAGGTTCTGGTCTCGGATCTGATCGCCGCCTTGGGCGGCGATCTTGTTGGTGCCTCTGACACGGCGATCCGCGCGATCGCCCCGCTGGAGGACGCCGGCGCGGACGCGATCGCCTTCCTGTCCAACCCGAAGTACGAGGCGCAGCTCGCCACGACCGGCGCCGCCTGCGTCATCGTGTCGCCGAAGCTGGCCGAGGCCGCCTCGGCGCGGCGCGGCGCGGGCACGACGGCCTGCTGCATCGTGGCGCCGGATCCCTACCTGTATTTCGCGCGGCTGACCCAATGGTGGGCCGCGAACATGCGCAAGCCGCGCGCGACGCCGGCGATCCACCCGAGCGCGACGGTCGCCGCGGACGCGACGATCGGCCGCGATGTCGAGGTCGGCCCGCACGCGGTGATCGAGTCCGGCGTCGTCCTGGGCGACGGCGTGCGCATCGGCGCGCACACGATCGTCGAGCAGGACGCGCGCATCGGCGCCCACACGCGGCTGGCGCCGCACGTGGTGTTCGGGCATGACTGCGTGATCGGCGAGCGCTCGCTGCTGCACAGCGGCGTCGTGATCGGGGCGGACGGCTTCGGCTTCGCGCCGGCCCGGCGCGCCGACGGCGCGGGCGTGGACTGGGTCAAGATCGAGCAGCTCGGCGCGGTGCGCCTGGGCGACGGCGTCGAGGTCGGCGCCAACACCTGCATCGACCGCGGCGCGCTGGGCGACACGGTGATCGCCGACGGCGTGATCATCGACAACCTGGTCCAGATCGCGCACAACGTGAAGATCGGCCGCGGCACGGCGATCGCCGGCGCGGTGGCGATCGCCGGCAGCGCCGAGATCGGCGCGAACTGCATCGTGGCCGGCGCGGCCCGGATCAACGGTCACATCAAGATCACGGACGGCGTGCAGATCGGCCCCACGGCCAACATCAGCAACAGCATCGACAAGGCCGGCGCCTACGCCGGCATGTGGCCCTTCGAGGACGCCGCGTCCTGGCAGAAGAACGCGGCCGCGCTGCGCGGGCTCTACGAGCTGCGCCAGCGCGTGCGCGCTTTGGAAAAGAAGACGACATGAACGAGACGAGCATCGACATCCACGGCATCCTCGCGAAGCTGCCGCACCGCTATCCGATCCTGCTGGTGGACCGCGTGCTGGAAGTGGAGAAGGGCGTGCGCATCCGCGCGCTGAAGAACGTCAGCATCAACGAGCCCTTCTTCCTGGGCCACTTCCCGCACCGTCCGGTGATGCCGGGCGTGCTGATCCTGGAAGCGCTGGCGCAGGCCGCGACGCTGCTGGCCGTCCAGAGCTACGACTTCACGCTGGACGAGAACCACGTCGTCTACTTCGCCGGCATCGACAACGCGCGCTTCAAGCGTCCGGTGGAGCCGGGCGACCAACTGATCCTCGAGGTCACGCTGGACCGCGCCAAGGCCGGCATTTACAAGTTCGGCGCGAAGGCGCTGGTCGGCGGCGACCTGGTCGCCGAGGCCGGCCTGATGTGCACGATGCGCAAGCTCGACTGCTGAGCAACGCCGCCCATGGCCCGGATCCATCCCACCGCGATCGTCGACCCGAAGGCGCAGCTCGACGACACCGTCCAGGTCGGTCCCTACGCGGTGATCGGCCCGGAGGTGCGCATCGGCGCCGGCACGCGGATCGGCCCGCACACCGTCGTCGAGGGCCGGACCACGATCGGCCGCGACAACGTCATCTACCAGTTCGCGTCGATCGGCGCGATGCCGCAGGACATGAGCCACGGCGGCGAGGTGACCGAGCTGACGATCGGCGACCGCAACACGATCCGCGAGTTCTGCACCTTCAACACCGGCACCTTCAAGGAGCAGGGCGTCACGCGCGTCGGCTCCGACAACTGGGTGATGGCCTACGTGCACCTGGCGCATGACGTCGTCGTCGGCGACCACTGCGTGCTGGCCAACAACGCGACGCTGGCCGGCCACGTCCACGTCGGCGACTGGGCGACCATCGGCGGCCTGACCGGCGTCCACCAGTTCGTGCACGTCGGCGCGCACGCGATGATCGGTTTCCAGGGGCACGTGGCCCAGGATGTCGCGCCCTACATGACCGTCGACGGCAATCCGCTGGCGGTGCGCGCGGTCAACCTGACCGGCCTGCGCCGGCGCGGCTTCAGCAACGACCGGATCGGCGTGATCCGCCAGCTGCACAAGCTGCTGTTCCGCGACGGCACGACGCTGGAGCAGTCGGTGGCCAACATCGAGGCGCTCAAGCACGGCCAGGACGCCGAGTCGACGCGCGACATCCAGGCGATGCTGGATTTCCTGGCGGGCGCCAAGCGCGGCCTCGTCCGCTGAGCGACCCGGACGCACCGACATGACCTCCACGGATCCTCGACTGGGCCTGGTGGCCGGCGAGGCCTCCGGGGACCTGCTGGCCAGCCTGCTGCTGCGCGGGCTCAAGGACCGCTGGCCGGAGCTGAGCTCGGCCGGCATCGGCGGCCCGAAGATGGCCGCGCAGGGCTTCGACGCCTGGTGGCCCAGCCACAAGCTGTCGATCTTCGGCTACTGGGACGCGATCAAGAACATCCGCGAGCTGCTGGCGATCCGCCGCCAGCTCGGCGACCGGCTGATCGCCGAGCGGCCGTCGGTCTTCGTCGGCGTCGACGCGCCGGATTTCAATTTCGGCCTGGAGCAGCGGCTGCGCGAGGCCGGCATCAAGACGGTCCATTTCGTCTGCCCGTCGATCTGGGCCTGGCGCGCGGAGCGCGTCCAGACCATCAAGCGCAGCGCGGACCACGTGCTGTGCCTGTTCCCGTTCGAGCCCGCGATCCTGGACAAGGCCGGCATCCCGTCGACCTACGTCGGGCATCCGCTGGCGGACCAGATCCCGTTCGAGCCGCCGCGCGAGGACGCGCGCCGCGACCTGGGATTCGGCGACGCCGACACCGTCGTGGCGATCCTGCCCGGCAGCCGCCGCAGCGAGCTGACCTACATCGGCCCGCCGTTGCTGGACGCCGCGCAGCGCATGCTCAAGGCGCGGCCGGGGCTGCGCTTCGTGATCCCGATCGCGCCGGGCCTGCGGCCGATGGTCGAGGCGCTGATGGCCCAGCACGGCCAGCATCTGCCGATGACGCTGGTGGACGGCCGCGCGCAGGACGCGCTGGCCGCCTGCGACCTGACGCTGGTGGCCAGCGGGACGGCGACGCTGGAAGCGGCGCTGCTCAAGCGGCCGATGGTGATCGCCTACAAGCTGCACTGGTTCAACGCGTGGCGGATGAAGGGCAAGGCGCTGCTGCCGTGGGTGGGGCTGCCCAACGTGCTCGCGCGCGAGACGCTGGTGCCCGAATGCCTGCAGGACGACTGCACCGGCGAGCGCATCGCGCGCGAGGGCCTGGCCTGGCTGGACGACGCGCCGCGCCGCGAGCGGCTGCATGAGCGCTTCCTCGAGATCCATCAACAGCTGCGCTGCAACACCGCGCTGAGGGCCGGCGATGCGATCGCGAAAATCCTTGGCGCCTGAGCAGGCGCAGCTGGGGCTGGAGTGGGCTCGCGACGGGCTGCTGTGCGGCGTCGACGAGGCCGGACGCGGACCGCTGGCCGGACCGGTGGTGGCCGCGGCGGTGATCCTGGACGACCAGCATCCGATCAAGGGGCTGAACGACTCGAAGGTGCTCAGCGAGAAGAAACGCGAGCAGCTCTTCGACGAGATCCGCGCCAAGGCGCTGTGTTTCTGCATCGCGGAGGCGACGGTCGAGGAGATCGACCGCATCAACATCCTGCAGGCGACGATGCTGGCGATGCGCCGCGCGGTCGAGGGCCTGCGGCTGAAGCCGGCCCGCGTGCAGGTCGACGGCAACCGGCTGCCGGTGCTGCGCATCCCGGCCGAGGCGATCGTCAAGGGCGATGCGCTGGTGCCGGCGATCTCGGCGGCGTCGATCCTGGCCAAGGTGCATCGCGACCGCTTCTGCCTGCAGATGCACGAGCAGCATCCGCAATACGGCTTCGACAGCCACAAGGGCTACGGCACGCGCGAGCACCTGGAGGCGCTGCGCGTGCATGGCGCGACCGCCTGGCATCGCCAGAGCTTCGCGCCGGTGCGCTCGCTCGACCTGAGCGAACTGAGCCTGAGCGTCGGCGTCGGCGAGGTCGAGCTGGAGTGAGTGGCCGGAGCGGCGACGCGCCGGCCGCGCCTGACCATCTATGGGAGTGAACGCCGCATGAGCTGGCAGTCGATCACCGCGCGGGACAACCCCAAGCTGCAACACCTGCGCAAGCTGGCGCAGGACGGCGGCGCCTATCGCAAGCTGGGCGGCGTCTGGCTGGAGGGCGACCACCTGGCCCGCGCGGCGGTGCAGCGCGGCGTGACGCCGGCGCTGGCGCTGATCACCGACGTCGCGGCGGCGGACGAGTCGCTGCGCGCGCTCGCGGACGTCGCGCCCAAGGTGCTGGTGGTGTCGCCGGCGCTGTTCAAGACGGTGTCGGGGCTGGAGTCGCCGGCGCAGATCGGTTTCGAGCTGGCGCTGCCGGCGCAGCCGCGGATCGAGGCCCAGGCGGATTCCGTCGTGCTGGACCGGCTGCAGGACGCCGGCAATGTCGGCACGATCCTGCGCAGCGCGGCGGCGCTCGGGTTCCGGCAGGTGCTGGCGCTCAAGGGCACGGCGGCGCTGTGGTCGCCCAAGGTGCTGCGCGCCGGCATGGGCGCGCATTTCGGGCTGAGGCTGATCGAGGGCCTGGGCGTCGAGGACCTCGACGCGCTGAAGGTGCCGCTGCTGGCGACCAGCTCGCATGCCGACGCGATGCTGCACCAGGCCGATCTGCCCAGCCCCTGCGGCTGGGTGATGGGCCACGAAGGGCAGGGCGTTTCCGAGGCGCTGATGCGGCGCTGCGCGCTGCGCATCGGCATTCCGCAGCCCGGCGGCGAGGAGTCGCTGAACGTGGCGAGCGCGGCGTCGATCTGCCTGTACGAGTCGGCGCGGCGCCGGCTGGGCTGATCGGCCTGAAGCGCGCTTGACCGGCCGGGATCGGCCCGGATCGGCCCTTGTCGACTGATCGGACTCCTGCTCAGCGCGCCATCGCGAGCGCCGCCACCCCCAGCGCGATGAACACCGCGCCGGCGATGCGCCAGCCGCGTTCGCCTTCCCCCAGCAACTGGCCGCCGATCAGCGCGGCGAACAGCATCGACAGCTCCCGCGCCGGCGCCACGCGCGACAGCGGCGCCAGCGTCATCGCGTACAGCACCAGGATGTAGGCGGTCGGCGCGCCGATCGCGACCACCAGCGCGTGTTTCCACTGCCGCCGCAGCGCGGGCAGGAAACCGGCGCGGTCGCGCAGCACCGCGGGCAGGCTGACCGGCACGCGCAGCAGGTTGCAGAAGTAGTCGTAGATCAGCGGCGACAGCGCCAGCACCTTCACCGCGTAGCCGTCGATGAGGCTGTAGGCGGCGATGGTCGCGCCGGTCAACGCGCCCCAGGCGATGCCGAGCTGGCGCTTGCGGTGCAGGTCGGGATCGCGGCCGGCGCCCTTGGCGAAGAAGGCCGGCCCGGCGGCCATCAGCAGGATGCCGCCGACGACGCCCGCCAGGCCGAGCGTGCCGCCCAGGCCCAGGTGCTCGTCGAGCAGCACGACCGCGGCCAGCGCCGAGATCAAGGGCCCGCTGCCGCGCGCCACGGGGTAGACGACGGTCATGTCCGCCGCGCGGTAGCCGGCGAGCAGCGCGTTGAAGTAGGCGAGGTGGACGACGGCGCTGGCCAGCGTCGCGGTCCAGGCCTGCCAGCCCCAGTTCGGCAGTTCATCGAAGCCCGCGACGACGACCACCGGCAGCCACAGCAGGCTGACGCCGATGGCGGTCATGCACGCGAAATGGTGGTTGCCCTGCGCTTTCTTGGCGGCGAAGTTCCACAGCGCGTGGACCAACGCGGCCACGACGACCAGGGCCAGCGCGGAGGCCGGCATCCGTCGACGGGCCCGCGCTCAGTAGATCAATCGATCGGGGCGGATGTCCCGCAGGATCGTCGTGGCGATCTCCTCGATCGACTTGTGCGTCGACGACAGCCAGCTGATGCCGGCCTTCTTCATCATCGTCTCCGCCTCGCGGACCTCGTAATGGCAGTTCATGAGGTCGGCGTACTTGCTGCCCGGCCGGCGCTCGTTGCGCACCTGCGCCAGGCGCTCGGGATCGATCGTCAGCCCGAAGCACTTCTTCTTGTGCGGGATCAGCAGCGAGGGCAGCTGGCCGCGCTCGAAGTCCTCGGGGATCAGCGGGTAGTTGGCCGCCTTGATGCCGTGCTGCATCGCCAGGTAGAGCGAGGTCGGCGTCTTGCCGCAGCGGCTCACGCCCACCAGGATCACGTCGGCGGAGTCCAGGTTGCGCGCCGACTGCCCGTCGTCGTGCGCCAGCGAGAAGTTGATCGCCTCGATCCGGTCGTGGTACTCCTGGCTCTTGGCGACGTCGGAGAAGCGGCCGACGCGGTGGCTGGACTTGACGCGGAACTCGTCCTCCAGCGGCGCGATGAAGGTGCCGAACATGTCCAGCACCAGCCCCTGGCACTCCTGGCGCACCACGTTGAGCACCTCGCGGTTGACCAGCGTGGCGAAGACGATGGGGCGGTGACCCTCGCGTTCGCCGGTCTCGTTGATCTCGCGCACCAGTTGCCGCGCCTTCTCGCCGCTGTCGACGAAGGGGCGGCGCACGTGGCGCGCCTTCACCGAGAACTGCGCCAGGATGGAGTTACCGAAGGTTTCGGCGGTGATGCCGGTGCCGTCCGAGACGAAGAAGACGGTGTGCTGGGTCATTTCGGGCATGGGGAGGCGGTCCTGAAGCGGTCCGGGAGCCTTCGCCGGCACGGGCATGCCACGTGCCGAAGCGAGAAGTTCGACCGGGGAAAAGCCCCGGCCCGGCCCCGAACGAGGGCTTACATCATAGATCGGCGACCCACTAGAATCGCCCGCAACTTGCCCCTGCCTGCCGCATGAACGCCCCGCCGCGACGCCCACAAGAATCGACAAGACCCGTCGCGCGCGCCGTCATGCCCGTCTCCCTCGAAGCCGCCGGACTGACCGGCCCGCTCGGGAGCGCGCGGGGAGCCCCGGTTTCCCAACATCACGGAGTTTTCCCATGTCTGATGCTCGCTTCGAGGCGACCGCCCTGGTCGTACCCTTCGAGAAACTGAGGATGACCGACGTCGAGTCGGTGGGCGGCAAGAACGCCTCGCTCGGCGAAATGATCTCGCAGCTGGCCGAAACCGGCGTGCGCGTGCCCGGCGGCTTCGCCACCACGGCCCACGCGTTCCGCGAGTTCCTGAAGTTCGAAGGCCTGGATGCCCGCATCCAGCAGCGCCTGGCCACCCTCAACACCGACGACGTCCGCGCGCTGGCCGAGGCCGGCAAGGAAATCCGCGGCTGGCTCGAGGCCCAGCCGTTCCCCGCGGACCTGGAGGCGGCGATCCGTTCGTCCTTCGCCGCGCTGACCGCCGACAACCCCGAGGCCTCCTTCGCGGTGCGCTCGTCCGCGACCGCGGAAGACCTGCCCGACGCCTCCTTCGCCGGCCAGCAGGAGACCTTCCTGAACGTCGTCGGCATCGAGGACGTGCTGCACAAGATGAAGGAGGTCTTCGCCTCCCTCTACAACGACCGCGCGATCAGCTACCGCGTGCACAAGGGCTTCGCCCACAGCGACGTCGCCCTGTCGGCGGGCGTGCAGCGCATGGTGCGCTCCGACCTGGGCGCCGCCGGCGTGATGTTCACCATCGACACCGAGTCCGGCTTCAAGGACGTCGTCTTCATCACCTCCAGCTACGGCCTGGGCGAGACGGTGGTGCAGGGCGCCGTCAACCCCGACGAGTTCTACGTGCACAAGCCGGCGCTGCAGCGCGGCAAGTTCGCGCTGATCCGCCGCAACCTGGGCTCCAAGCTGATCCAGATGACCTTCTCCTCGCCCGAGGAGAAGGCCGCCAGCGGCAAGCTGGTCAAGACGGTGGACGTCGAGGTGGAGCAGCGCAACCGCTACTCGCTGACCGACGAGGACGTGGTCCAGCTGGCCAAGTACGCCGTGATCATCGAGCAGCACTACGGCCGCCCGATGGACATCGAGTGGGGCAAGGACGGCAACGACGGCCAGCTCTACATCCTGCAGGCCCGTCCGGAGACGGTGAAGAGCCAGGCCGAAGGCCAGGTCGAGCAGCGCTTCAAGCTCAAGGGCACCGGCACCGTGGTGGCCGAGGGCCGCGCGATCGGCCAGAAGATCGGCACCGGCCCGGTGCGCCTGGTCGAGAGCGTGGCCGAGATGGAACGCGTGCAGCCCGGCGACGTGCTGGTGACCGACATGACCGACCCGAACTGGGAACCGGTCATGAAGCGCGCCAGCGCGATCGTCACCAACCGCGGCGGCCGCACCTGCCACGCGGCCATCATCGCGCGCGAGCTGGGCATCCCGGCCGTGGTCGGCTGCGGCGACGCGACCGACCGCCTCAAGGACGGCCAGCTGGTGACGGTGGCCTGCTCCGAGGGCGACACCGGCTACATCTACGACGGCCTGCTCGAGACCGAGATCAGCGAGGTCCACCGCGGCGAGATGCCCTACAGCCCGGTGAAGATCATGATGAACGTCGGCAATCCGCAGCTGGCCTTCAACTTCGCGCAGATGCCCAACAGCGGCGTCGGCCTGGCGCGTCTCGAGTTCATCATCAACAACAACATCGGCGTCCACCCGAAGGCGATCCTGGACTATCCGAATGTCGACTCCGACCTGAAGAAGGCCGTCGAATCGGTGGCCCGCGGTCACGCCTCGCCGCGCGCGTTCTACGTCGACAAGCTGGCCGAGGGCATCGCCACGATCGCCGCGGCGTTCTGGCCGCAGCCGGTCATCGTGCGCCTGTCCGACTTCAAGAGCAACGAGTACCGCAAGCTGATCGGCGGCTCGCGCTACGAGCCCGACGAAGAGAACCCGATGCTGGGCTTCCGCGGCGCGTCGCGCTACATCTCCGGCGAGTTCCAGGACGCGTTCGCGATGGAGTGCGAAGCCCTCAAGCGCGTGCGCAACGACATGGGCCTGACCAACGTCGAGATCATGGTGCCCTTCGTGCGCACGGTGAAGCAGGCGCAGAAGGTCGTCGAGATGCTGGCGGAGCGCGGCCTGAAGCGCGCGGCCAACGGCGGCCAGGACGGCCTGCGCGTCATCATGATGTGCGAGGTCCCCAGCAACGCCATCCTGGCCGAGCAGTTCCTGGAGCACTTCGACGGCATGTCCATCGGCTCCAACGACCTGACCCAGCTGACGCTCGGCCTGGACCGCGACTCCGGCCTGGAGCTGCTCTCGGGCGACTTCGACGAACGCGATCCGGCCGTCAAGGCCATGATCTCCCGCGCGATCGCCGCCTGCCGCGCCACCGGCAAGTACATCGGCATCTGCGGCCAGGGCCCCAGCGACCATGCCGACTTCGCCGAATGGCTGGCCGCCGAAGGCATCGCCTCGCTGTCCCTGAACCCGGACACCGTCGTCGAGACCTGGCAGCGACTGGCCAAGCGCTGAGCGCCTCGCCACCGCGACCTTCGCCTGCCTGAATCCGGCAGGCGCCCCAAGGCCTGGATCCGGTACACCACCGGGCCCAGGCCTTGTCACTTCCGGGCGGGCCTTCGCGCCGCCGCGCGCCTGGGCGCCTGGGCGCCTGGGCGCCCGCCTGGCGCTCATTCCCGGATGCGGAACCTGCCCCGGTACTCGGCCGGCGTGGTGGCCAGGGTCCTGCGGAACGCGCGGTGGAGCGTGTCGGTGGTGTTGAAGCCGCAGGCCGTCGCGATGCGGTCCAGCGGCTCGTCCGTCGTCTCCAGCCGGTTGCGCGCCATCTCCACGCGCACCGATTCGATGTAGGCGGCCGGCGTCGTGTTCATCTCCGTCTTGAACAGGCGGGTCAGCTGCCGCTCGCCGACGTGCGCCTGCTCGGCGAGGTCGGCGATGGTGATCGGCCGGCCGACGTGGCGCAGGATGTACTGGCGCAGCGCGTCCATGCGACGCGTCGTCGGCGACGGCGCCATCACGACGCTGAACTGGCTCTGGCCGCTCGGCCGCTTGAGGAACATCACCAGCTGGCGCGCCACGCGCAAGGCCTGCCGCTCCCCGTGGTCGTCGGCGACCAGGGCCAGCGCCAGGTCCAGGCAGGCGGTCAGCCCGGCGCCGGTCCAGACGTCGCCGTCGCGGATGAAGATCGGATCGGGATCCACCGTGATCGCCGGATGCTCCTCGGCCAGCTGCTGCGCCGTGGACCAGTGCGTGGTGACGCGCCGCCCGTCGAGCAGGCCCGCCGCCGCCAGCACGTGCGCGCCCACGCAGACGGACGTGGTGCGCCGGGTGTTGGCCGCGAGCGTCTTCACCCACCGGACCACCTCTGGCGCCACGACGGCGCGCACGCGCCGTTGCGCGTCGATCTCTACGGCGCCGGGCACCACGAGGGTGTCGATCCGCCGGCGGGCCAGGTCCGCGAAGGTGGCGTCGGGCAGCACGCGCACGCCGGCGGCGGTCATGACGGGCGCCAGCGTCTCGGCCGCCAGCACCACCTGGTAGCCGGTGGGCTCGTCCATCTCGCGCTGGAGCAGCGCGAACACCTCCGCCGGGCCGGTCACGTCCAGCAGGTCGACGCGGTCGAACAGGACGATGACGATGAGACGCTCGATGGGGGCCACGGGTCAGGTTCTCCTGGAATGCGATGACGGATGCGATGACGGACGCGATGAGGAGGCCAGGGAGGCCATGTCTGTATTTGCAGCTTATATGACATTGCGGACATTCGAGGCGATTCCTAGCATGGCGGGCTGGCCAGTTCCGAAGGCCCGCGACCTTCGATGTCTCACCGCTTTTCACCGCAAGCAAAGGATTCCGATGACTGCCTCGACCCACCCGACCCACTCGACCCACTCGACCCACTCGACCACGCTCCGCCAGCTCAACGGCCTGGAGGCCACGCCCGCGACGCTGGCCGATGCCACGCTGATCCTGGTGGACTACCAGAACACCTACACGCGGGGCGTCATGGCGCTGACCGGCTGGGAAGCCGCCCTGGCTTCCGCGTCCGACCTGTTGGCGCGGGCCCGCGCCGCCGGCGCGACCGTCATCCACGTCGTCCACGACGGCGGCAAGGGCTCGCCCTATGACCTCGACGACGAGATCGGGCAGATCCATCCCGCCGTCGCGCCGGCGGCGGGCGAGGCCGTCGTCGTCAAGCAGGCGCCGGACGCCTTCTTCGGCACCGACCTCGGCGATCGTGTGGCGGCCGCGGGCCATGCGCAGGTGATCGTCATCGGCTTCATGACGCACATGTGCGTGACCTTCACCGCGCAGGGCGCGTTCCTGCGCGGCCTTCGGCCCACCGTGGCGGCCGACGCCTGCGCGACGCGCCCCATCCGCACCGACGTGGTGGACGTGTCGGCCGAGACCCTGCACGCCGGCGCCCTGGCGACGATCGCCGACCTCTACGCGGTGGTGGTGCGTTCGGGCGCGTCCTTGCGCTGAAGGCCGCCGACGAGGTTCGCCGACGAGGTCCGCCGACGAGGACCTCGTCCCCGGCGCCACGGGGAAGTTGTGGATGCGCGCCGGGGGAGGGCGGGGCGATGATGCGGGGCCATGTCCAGTCCCCCGCCCGACGCCGCCTTCCGCCGCCGCCTCAACCGCACCTACGCCGCCTACACCATCGGTTTCGTGCTGCTGGTCGGGGCGCTGGGCGTGCTCGAGCGGCTGGGCATGCCCAAGCAGTGGCTCGGTTTCTCCTTCCTGCTGCTGACCGTCCTGGTCTACGCCGGCATCGGCGTCTTCAGCCGCACCACCGACCCGGTCGAGTACTACGTCGCCGGCCGCCGCGTCCCCGCCTTCTACAACGGCATGGCCGCCGGCGCCGACTGGATGAGCGCGGCCAGCTTCCTCGGCATGGCCGGCAGCCTGTACCTCGCCGGCTACGGCGGCCTGGCCTTCGTGCTGGGCTGGACCGGTGGCTTCTGCCTGGTGGCGCTGCTGCTGGCGCCCTACCTGCGCCGCTTCGCCGGCTTCACCGTGCCCGACTTCCTCGGCGAGCGTTTCGAGAGCCGCGGCCTGCGCGTGATGGGCGCCGCCGCGGCGGTGCTGGTGTCCTTCATCTACCTGGTCGCGCAGATCTACGCGATCGGCCTGATCACCACGCGGCTGACCGGCCTGACCTTCGAGATCGGCCTGTTCGTCGGCCTCGGCGGCGTGCTGGTGTGTTCCTTCCTCGGCGGCATGCGGGCCGTGACCTGGACCCAGGTGGCGCAGTACATCATCATGATCCTGGCCTACGTGGTGCCGGTGATGTGGCTGTCGACGCAACAGACCGGCTTCCCGCTGCCGCAGTTCACCGCCGGCTCGGAGGTCCGCGAGATCGCCGCGCGCGAGCAGCAGCTGCTGCGCGACCCCAAGGAACTGCAGGTCCGCGCGCTCTACGAGCAGCGCGCCCAGGACTTCGAGCACCTGCTCGCCGGCCTGCCGCAGTCGCTGGACGCCGAGCGCCAGCGCGTCTCGCAGGTGATCGCGCAGCTGCGCGCCGACGACGCGCCGCTGGCGCAGATCCAGGCCGCGGAGAAGGTCCGCGCCGCGCTGCCCCGCACCGAGGCCGAGGCCCGCGAGCTCTGGCAGCGCGCCGTCACCGCGAACCGACAGCGTTCCGAGCCGCTGGCCGGGATGCCGCTGCACGCGCAGCCCTTCGCCGGCGATCCCGAGGGCTCGCCCGAGGCGCAGGAGGCCTACACGCTGTCGCGGCGCAACTTCCTGGCGCTGGTGCTGGTGCTGATGGTCGGCACCGCCGGGCTGCCCCACATCCTGACGCGCTACTACACCGTGCCCTCGGTCGCCGAGGCTCGCACCTCGGTGGCCTGGACGCTGTTCTTCATCGCGCTGCTCTACCTGTTCGCGCCGGCGCTGGCGGTGATGCTCAAGCACGAGGTGCTGCACCACCTGGTGGGCACGCCGATCGCGGAGCTGCCGGGCTGGATGAAGCAGTGGATGCGCGTCGACCCCAGCCTGCTGAGCATCCAGGACATCAACCAGGACGGCATCCTGCAGCTCGGCGAACTGCGCCTGGGCGGCGACATCGTGATGCTGATGACGCCCGAGCTGGGCGGGCTGCCGCACGTGCTCTCGGCGATGGTGGCCGCCGGCGCGCTGGCCGCGGCGCTGTCCACCGCCGACGGGCTGCTGCTGACGATCTCCAGCGCGCTGTCCCACGACGTCTACTACCGCGTCATGAACCCGCGCGCGTCGATGACGCAGCGGGTGACGATCTCCAAGGCGCTGCTGCTGGCCACCGCGCTGACCGCCGCCGCCGTGGCCGCGCAGAAGCCGGCGGACATCCTGCTGCTGGTCTCGGCGGCGTTCTCGCTGTCGGGCTCGACGCTGGTGCCCGCGCTGGTCGCGGGCATCTTCTGGAAACGCGCCAACAAGCAGGGCGCGGCGGCCGGGATGCTCGCCGGGCTGGGCGTGACGCTGTACTACATGGTCGGCGCGCACGCCGGGCTGCGCCAGGCGCTCGGCCTGGGCGGCGAGCCGCAGCTGTGGTGGGGCATCCAGCCGATGGCCGCGGCGCTGTTCGGGCTGCCGGCGGGCATCGCGGCGCTGGTCGTGGTCAGCCTGCTGACCCCCGCGCCATCGCCCACCGCCCGCGCGCTGCAGGCCCGCGTGACCGGCGGCGCGCCCTGAGCCCGGGCCGGCGCGAGGTCCTGGGGCCCGGGCAGCCTGGCGCCCCAGTGGTGCGCCGGTGGTGCGCCGGGGCGGGGCGGTTCCGCCGGCGAGGCGCTCGATCTGGACGGAAGTCCCGATCTCGTCTAGAATCCGCGATTCCCTTGCCGGGCCCAGGAGTTGACGCTGGGGTCCGGCTTTCAGGCCAAGGGCGGCAGTTCCGCCGGCGGTCGTTGAAATCCATAAGGAGTTCACATGCGTCATTACGAGATCGTTCTGCTGATCCATCCGGATCAAAGCGAACAAGTTCCGGCGATGCTGGAGCGCTACAAGGGCCTGGTCACCAACGGTGGTGGCAAGGTGCATCGCGTGGAAGACTGGGGCCGCCGTCAGCTGGCCTACATGATCCAGAAGCTGGCCAAGGCGCATTACCTGTGCCTGAACATCGAGTGCAGCAAGGAAGTCCTGGCTGAAATCGAGACCGGTTTCCGCTTCAACGACGCCGTGCTGCGTCACCTGACCGTCGTCAAGGACAAGGCCGAGACGAACCCGTCGGTGATGATGAAGGCCGTCGAGCGCGAAGAAGCCCGCAAGGCTCCGCAAGAAGCGTCCGCCTGAGCTGACAGGCGCGATTCCTGACGTTCCCTTTCCTGTTGTCCTGACCCGCCGATCCGCGCACGCATGAACCGACTGGTCCTGCAGGCGCAGATCCTCGAAACCGCGGCGATCCGATACACCCCCGCCGGGCTGCCGGCCCTGGACCTGATGCTCCGGCACGAGTCCCTGGTCGACGAAGCCGGCCTCCCGCGCAAGGTCGCGCTGGAGATCAAGGCGGTGGCCATCGGCGATGTCGTGAAGCGGGTCCAGCAGCTGGGCCTCGCGGAGAAGACGGTGTTCACCGGATTCCTCTCGGCGCAGCGACAGGGCCGCGGCACGGTGTTTCACATCACCGGCGTCTCGGAATGAAGGAACGACCCAGGTCGCGCGAATCGTTTACATCTGGATAGATCAAGAGGTCACTATGCCCCCGCCACGTGGTAAAGGTCGGTTCTCGAAGGACCGCAAGCCCAAGCGCAACCAACAATCGCTGCTGTTCCGTCGCAAGCGCTTCTGCCGCTTCACCGTCGCCGGTGTCGAGCAGATCGACTACAAGGACGTCGACGTCCTGCGCGACTTCGTCAGCGAGAACGGCAAGATCGTGCCCGCCCGCCTGACCGGCACGCGCGCCTTCTTCCAGCGTCAGCTGTCGGTGTGCATCAAGCGCGCCCGCTACCTGGCCCTGCTGCCGTACAGCGACCAGCACAAGGTCTAAGGAGTCCACCCCATGCAAGTCATCCTGCTGGAAAAAGTGGCCAACCTGGGCAACCTCGGCGACGTCGTCAAGGTCAAGGACGGTTACGCCCGCAACTTCCTGATCCCGACCCGCCAGGCGCGCCGCGCCACGGAATCGGCCATCAAGGAATTCGAAGCCAAGCGCGCCGAGCTCGAGAAGGTCGCCGCCGAGAAGCTGTCCGCCGCGCAAGCCGTGGGCGAGAAGATCAGCGGCTCGACCGTCACGATCGCCCAGAAGGCCGGCGTCGACGGCCGCCTGTTCGGTTCCGTGACCAACGCCGACATCGCTGCCGCCATCTCCAAGACCGGCACCGAGATCGTCAAGTCGCAAGTGCGCCTGCCCAACGGTCCGCTGAAGACCGTCGGCGAATTCCCGATCCAGGTCGCTCCGCACACCGACGTGGTGGTGGAAGTGACGGTGAAGGTCATCGCCGAAGTCGAGTAATCGCTCGACACAGCCCGTGGGCGCATCGCGCGCCCTTCGGGCATGCCCTGACTTGCGAAGGCCGGCCGGCCCAGCAAAGATCGGGGCAGATCAAGAAAGCCGACAGCTGCGAAGCCGTCGGCTTTCTGCTTTTCCGGGAGTGAGTTATCCCGCTCGCTCCACAAGCTATCCATCGCTCTTCCACAGGCTTGTCCACAATGTCCGCGATCTTCACCACGCCCGGGTCCGGTGCCAGCGACAGCGAAGTCGCGCGACTGCGGGTGCCGCCGAACTCGGTGGAAGCCGAGCAGAGCGTGCTTGGCGGCCTGCTGATCGACAACACCGCCTGGGACAAGGCGGCGGACACGCTCAGCGACACCGACTTCTACCGCTACGAGCACAAGCAGATCTACGCCGCGATCGGCAAGCTGGTGAACGCCGGCAAGCCGGCGGACGTGGTGACGGTGTTCGAGGAACTGACCTCGGTCGGCAAGGCCGAGGAGTGCGGCGGGCTGGCCTACCTGAACGCGTTGGCGCAGGGCGTGCCGAGCGCGGCCAACCTGCGCCGCTACGCCGAGATCGTTCATGAGCGGGCGATCCTGCGCAAGCTGGTGGCGACCTCGGACGAGATCGCGACCGCGGCGCTGAATCCCGCCGGCCGCGCCGTCAACGAGATCCTGGACGAGGCCGAAGGCAAGATCTTCCGCATCAACGAGGAAGGCTCGCGCGGCGGCACCGGTTTCCAGAGCATGGACCGGCTGATGGTCGAGCTGATGGACCGCGTCAACGAGCTCGCGGAGCAGGGCGCGGAGGACGTGACCGGCGTGCGCACCGGCTTCTACGACCTGGACCGCATGACCGCGGGCCTGCAGCGCGGCGACCTGATCATCCTGGCCGCGCGGCCGTCGATGGGCAAGACCGCGTTCGCGATCAACATCGGCGAGGCGGTGGCGATCAACGAAGGCCTGCCGGTCATCATCTACTCGATGGAAATGGGCGCGGCGCAGCTGGCGCTGCGGATGGTCGGCTCGATCGGCCGCATCGACCAGAGCGGCCTGCGCACCGGCCGGCTGAAGGACGACGAATGGGGCCGGCTGGCCGAGGCGGTCGACAAGCTCGGCAACGCGCCGATCTACATCGACGAGAGCCCCGGCCTGTCGCCCAGCGAAGTGCGCGCGCGCGCCAGACGCCAGGCGCGGATCTCGGGCCAGATCGGCCTGATCATCATCGACTACCTGCAGCTGATGAGCGGCAACGGTGGCGGCTCCGAGGAGAACCGCGCGACGGTGGTGGGCGAGATCTCGCGGGGCCTGAAGGCGCTGGCCAAGGAGCTGCGCTGCCCGGTGATCGCGCTGTCGCAGCTCAACCGCTCGGTGGAGACGCGGCCGGACAAGCGGCCGATGATGTCCGACCTGCGCGAGTCGGGCGCCATCGAGCAGGACGCGGACATCATCATGTTCATCTACCGCGACGAGTACTACACCAAGGACGAGTGCAAGGAACCGGGCGTGGCGGAGATCATCATCGCCAAGCAGCGGAACGGCCCGGTGGGCACGGTGAAGCTGGCCTTCGCGCGCCAGAACACCAAGTTCGAGAACCTGGCGCCGGGCTACGTCAGCCCGGGCGGCGACGAGTACTGATCGCCCGCCAGCGGCAAGCGCACCTCCACCCGCAGGCCGCGGCCCGCGCCGTTGACCAGCACGATCCGTCCGCCGTGCCGCGTGACGACCGAGCGCACGATCGACAGCCCCAGCCCGCTGCCCGGCTCGCGTTGCGCGGGATCGCGGAAGAAGCGGTCGAAGACCCGCTCGCGCAGCAGCTCCGGAATGCCGGGGCCCTGGTCCTCCACGGCGATCAGCGCGACGTCGCCCAGGCGCCGCAGGTCCACCCGCACCAGGCCGCCGCTCGGGCCGTACTCGATCGCGTTCTCGACCAGGTTGTCGACCAGCGCGGCCAGCGCGGCGCGCTGACCCGCGACGGCCGGGGCCGCGTCGGCGTTCAGCTCGAGCTCCACCTGCCGCGCCGCCGCCAGGCCGCCCAGCGCCGCGAGCCGGTCCTGTAGCAGCGGCTCCAGGGGCACCGGCAGGAAGGCGTCCGCCTCGACCGCGTCGCAGCGCATCAGTGACAGCAGCTGGTTGATCAGCCGGGTCGCGCGCTGGCCGCTGCCCAGCACGCCGGCGAGCAGCTGGCGCTGGATCTCGTCGCGCGTGACCGCCTGGAGCACCTCCACGTTGACCTGCATCGCCGCCAGCGGCGTGCGCAGCTCGTGGGCGGCATCGGCGATGAAGCGGTGCTCGCGCTGCGCGCTGGCCGCCGCGCGCCGCATCCAGCCATTGAGCGCGTCGACCACCGGCAGCAGGTCGCGATGACCCGCGCCGCGCGCCAGCGGCTCCAGGTCCCGCGGTCCGCGCCGCGCCAGCTCGCGCGTCATCGCGGTCCACGGCCGCAGCGCCCGCGCGATCGACAGCCAGGCCGGGATCATCAGCACGGGCAGCCCGCCCAGCAGCAGCGCCAGCCGGTGCCCGTCCTCGACCTCGACGCCGTCCCACTGCGCCGGCAGCAGCGCGACGACCGCGCCCCACAGCAGCGCCAGCCCCGCCATCTGCGCGACGAGCAGCCGGCGCGCCAGGCTGGGCCGGACCGCGGCGTCCAGCGCGCGCCGTGGCCACCGGACTCCGTCCAGGCCACGTTCGGTCGGAAGCATCGTCATGGGCGAATTGGACCAGTCCACCGGGCGCGGAGGGGCCCCGCGCGGACCGCGCTTCATGCTTCCTTCATGCGAGGCAAAGGTTGGCTTCATGGCGTCTCCGGACACTGCGTCGGCAGCCCCGGCACCCATGTGCCGGTTCTCTTTCACCGAGTTCCCGACATGACCGATTCCATGCCCAAGCAGTTCGTCCTTCGCCAGATCGCCATGCACGCGGGCGCGCTGGCCGCCGCCCTGACATGCCTGAGCCTGTTCTCCTGCGCCGCCCGGGCGCAGGGCGCGCCCGCGGCCAAGGCGCCGTCCACCTCGACCTTCACCATCGGCGGCGGCGTAGCCGTCGGCACGCGCTACTCGGGCTCCGACGAGACGCTGGTGGCGCCGCTGATCGCGCTGGAGTACGCGCATTCGAGCGGCTTCTTCGCCGGCACGCTGCGCGGCGTCGGCTACGCCACCGCGGTCGGCCCGGTGACGCTGAGCGCCGCGGTCGCGTATCGCGGCAAGCGCTCGGAGAAGAAGAAGGACGGCATCGGCTTCGACAGCGGCAGCAAGTACCTCAACGGCATGGGCGACGTGAAGGGCAGCGTCACCGGTCACCTGAGCGCCAGCTACGCGGTGCTGCCGTGGGTCGACGTGCAGCTCCACACCGAGCAGCCGCTGACCAACCGCGACAACGGCGCGCTGTACAGCCTGGGCGTCTCGGCCAAGCTGCTCGCCGACGGCAAGGACACGTGGACCGTGGGCCTGGGCGCGACCGCGGCCGACCGCAAGTACATGCAGACCTACCACGGCGTGACCGCGGCGCAGGCCGCGCGCACCGGCTACGCGGTGTTCACGCCCAAGTCCGGCTTCCACCAGGTCGAGGCCAGCGCCTCCTGGCAGCGCCAGTTCACGAAGAACTGGAGCGTCATCGGCTCGGTGGGCGTGCAGCGCCTGGTGGGCGACGCGTCCAAGAGCCCGCTGACGCGCCGCGCCACCTCGCCCACCGGCTACGTGGCCGTCGGCTACACGTTCTGAGCGGGCCCGTCCGCGCCGTCGCCCGGCGGCCGCAGGAAGGCCCAGCGGCTGCTGAGCAGGTAGGTCAGCGCCGCCACCGCCACCAGCACGATGGCCAGGGCCAGCTGATAGGGCTGGCCGCTCCAGCGCAGCATCGCGGCGTAGGCGGCCTCGTTGACCCCGAAGCCGAGCGCGGAGATCGCCGCGAAGCGCGGCGCCGTGCGCCACCACCGCAGGCCGTGGCCGCGGAAGGTCATGCGGTGATGGCCGACGAAGGACACCGTCAGCGCCACCAGCCAGCCCAGCACGTTGGCCGCCAGCGGCGGCCAGCCGCGGCTGCTCACCACCGCGGTGACGACGGCCCAGTGCACCGCGGCCGCGGCGGTGCCGACCGCGACGAAGCGGGCGACGCGCCGGCCCGGCGCGGGCGCGGGCGCGGAGGCGGGCGGGGGTGGCGGCGTCTTCATGCAGGCTTCAGGCGGGCGGCGCATTGTCCGCGACCATGCGCCTCCTGCTCATCGAAGACGACGACATGATCGGCCGCGCCGTGCGGCAGGGCCTGGTGCAGGCCGGTTTCGCCGTCGACTGGGTCACCGACGCGCGCGCGGCGCAGCTGTCGCTGGCCACCGGCGTCTACGACCTGGCGGTGCTGGACCTGGGCCTGCCGCGCGGCGACGGCATGGACCTGCTCAAGGCGCTGCGCGGCGCCGGCGATCCGTTGCCGGTGCTGATCGCCTCGGCGCGCGACACTGTCAAGGACCGCATCGCCGGGCTGGAGGCGGGCGCGGACGACTACGTGCTCAAGCCCTTCGACCTCGACGAGCTGATCGCCCGCGTGCGCGCGCTGCTGCGCCGTCATGCCGGCAGCGGCAGCCCGGTGCTGCGCCATGGCGACCTGGCGTTGGACCCGGCCCGCAAGGCGGTCACCCAGGCGGGCCGCGCGGTGGAGTTGTCGGCGCGCGAGTTCGCGGTGCTGGAGGCGCTGATGCTCAAGCCCGGCGCGGTGCTGTCGCGCGAGCGGCTCGAGGAGGCGGTCTACGGCTGGGGCCAGGAAGTGGCCAGCAACGCCATCGAGGTCCACCTGCACAACCTGCGCCGCAAGCTGGGCAGCGCCACGATCAAGAACGTGCGCGGCGTCGGTTACCGCATCGGCAACGCCGCATGAAGTCGATCGAGCGCAAGCTGCTGCTCTGGATCCTGGGCACGCTGCTGCTGGGCTCGGCGATGGTGGCGCTGACGGCCTACGCGGTGACGCTGGCGGAGATGAACGAGGTCTTCGACAGCGACCTGCGCCACGTCGCCGAGGGCCTGGCCCATTACCACCGCGACAACCCGGCCGCGGTGCAGGGGCGCCCGCCGGTGCTGGTGACGCCGGCGGCCGAACCCGACGACACCGACATCGAGACCTTCGCCTGGGACCGCGCCGGGCGGCGGCTGTATGCCTCCGACGCGCGGGTGGAGGGCACCTACACGACGACGCCGGGCCTGTCGCGGCTGCGGATCGGGCGGCAGCGCTGGATCGTCTACACGGTCGTGCACGACGCCGGGGTGGTGCAGGCGGCGCAGCGCTGGTCCTCGCGCCGGGTGATGGCCGGGGAGTCGGCGGCCAAGATCCTGCCCTTCCTGCTGGCGCTGGCGGTGGTGGTCGCGGCGCTGCTGATCTACGGGCTGCGGCGCGGCATCCGGCCGCTGGACGACGCGGCCCGGGACATCGCCGGGCGCAGCGCGCGGTCGCTGGCGGCGATCGACAGCGCCTCGGTGCCGGCCGAGCTGCAGCCGATGGTGCGCGCGATCAACGGGCTGATGGCCAAGCTCGACCGGTCGTTCTCCGCGCAGCGCGAATTCCTCGACGACGCGGCGCATGAGCTGCGCACGCCGATCGCGGCGCTGCGCGTGCAGCTGCACCTGCTGGAGAAAAGCGCCGGCGAGGCCGAGCGCGCCGCCGCGACGCTGGCGCTGCGCCAGGGCGTCGCGCGGGCGCAGCGGCTGGTCGAGCAGCTGCTCGCGGTGGCGCGCACCGATCCGGTGGGCAGCCTGGAGCCGTTGGCGCCGGTCGAGCTCGGCGAGGTGGTGCGCGCGGTGCTGGAGACGCACGCCGCGCGGGCCGAGGACTGGGGCATCGACCTGGGCGCCGAGCTCCGCCGGACCGTCACCGTGCTCGGCGATGCCGAGCAGCTCGCGGTGCTGCTGCACAACCTGATCGACAACGCGCTGCGCTTCACGCCGCCGGGCGGCGTGGTGGACGTGGGCGTCGACGAGCTGCGCGGCCGGCCGTCGCTGTGGGTGGCGGACACCGGGCCGGGCCTGGCGCCCGAGGACCGGCCGCAGCTGTTCAGCCGCTTCTTCCGCAGCCGCTCGACGCGGGCCGCGCCGCGCGACACCGCCGGCTCCGGGCTCGGGCTGGCGATCGTGCGGGCGATCGCCGAGCGCCACGGCGCCGCCGTCGAGCTGCTCGACCGCCCCGGCGGTCCCGGCCTGGAGGTGCGCGTGAGCTTTCCGCAAGGGTTCTTAAGGACGCGATAAGGGACGGTTGCCGAGACTGGCGGCATGTCAGAAGTCCGCCCGCTCGCACCGCGATGGCCGGCCGCGCGGCGCACGCC
>NZ_JAOCCU010000065.1 GCF_029840635.1 Mitsuaria sp. GD03876
CCTGGCCGTTCTCGCGCGCGTAGATCGCCACGACGTGATCGACCGGCACGATGATCTCGCGCGCCACCCCGCCGAAACGGGCCTTGAACTGGATCAGCTCATTGCCGAGGTCGAGGTTGCTCGTCGCGTCGAAGCCGACGTTGAGCACGATCTCGTTGTTGCTGACGTACTCCAGCGGCACCTGCACCATGCGGTCCACGTGGACCGCGATGTAGGGCGTGAAACCGTTGTCGGTGCACCACTCGTGCAGGGCGCGGATCAGATACGGCCGCGTCGAGCTGGCGGCGTTGCCGCCACCGTCCTTGCTGTCATCCATAGCGACGCAGTGTATTACTTGCGCATCACCTTCTCGGACGGCGTCAGCGCCTCGATGTAGGCCGGACGCGAGAAGATCCGCTCGGCGTACTTCAGCAGCGGCACGGCGTTCTTCGACATGTCGATGCCGTAGTAGTCCAGGCGCCACAGCAGCGGCGCGATCGCGACGTCCAGCATCGAGAAGTCGTCGCCCAGCATGTACTTGTTCTTCAGGAAGATCGGCGCCAGCTGCGTCAGGCGGTCGCGGATCTGCGAACGCGCCTTCTCGAGCTGCTTCTCCGTCGGCTTGACGGCCTGGCCGCGGTTCTCCAGCACGTTGACGTGGGCGAACAGTTCCTTCTCGAAGTTGAACAGGAACAGGCGCACGCGGGCACGGGCCACCGGGTCGCCGGGCATCAGCTGCGGATGCGGGAAGCGCTCGTCGATGTACTCGTTGATGATGTGCGACTCGTACAGGATCAGGTCGCGTTCCACGAGGATCGGCACCTCGTTGTACGGGTTCATCAGCGCGATGTCTTCGGGCTTGGCGAACAGGTCGACGTCACGGATCTCGAAGTCCATGCCCTTCTCGAACAGCACGAACCGGCAACGGTGCGAGTAGGGGCAAGTGGTTCCGGAATAAAGCACCATCATGGCAGTGGACTCCTGATCGACGCCTCTCGGCGTCCTCGTTTTCTAACAACAACACCAGCACGGGGCCGGCGCGGTCAAAGACCTAACAAACAAACGACAACGCAGTGGGAGCCTGTTCGGCGCCCCACTGCGCTTGAGGACCCGGCCTGCGGCCGAGCCATCGGTTCTTTTACTTGACGTCCTTCCAATAGGAGGCGTTCAAGCGCCAGGCGAACACGGTGAACCCCAGCAGGAACAGCACCACGATGATCCCCAGCCGGAAACGCAGCCCCTGCGCCGGCTCGCCCATCCACTGGAGATAGGCGACCAGGTCGCCCATGGCCTCGTCGTACTGCTGCTTCGTCATCGTTCCGGGCGTGACCTGCTCGAAGTCCTTGAAGACATGCGTGACCTTGCTCGGGTCATGCGGGTCCTTAACTTCCTCGAACTTGGCGGTGCGGACGCCCTGGAGTTCCCACAGCACGTGCGGCATCGCCACGCTGGGGAAGGCGAGATTATTCCATCCCGTGGCCTTGGTTTCGTCGCGGTAGTACTTTCGCAGGTAGGTATACAGGTAATCCGCTCCTGTTCCCTTGGCGCCGTCGGCCCGGGAACGGGCGATCACGCTCAGGTCGGGCGGCATGGCGCCGAACCAGTCCTTGGCCTGTTTCGGGTCCAGCGAGACCTTCATGGTCTCGCCCACCTTCTCCCCGGCGAACAGCAGGTTGTTCTTGATCTGGTCGTCGGTCAGGCCGATGTCCTTCAGCCGGTTGTAGCGCATGAAGCTCGCGCTGTGGCAGTTCAGGCAGTAGTTGACGAAGATCTTGGCGCCGTTCTGCAGCGAGGCCAGGTCGTTCATCTTCTGGACCGGGAAGCGGTCCCACTCGATCCCGCCCTCCGACGCGAGCGCCGTCGACGTCAGGCCCGCGCCCAGGCACAGCGACGTCAGCAGCGTGGCGATGATTTTCTTCATTCGTTCGACTCCGTGACGTTGGCGGTTCAGTGCGGGTGGTACGTGACGCGATCGGGCACCGGCTTGAACTGGCCGGCCTTGCTCCACCACGGCATCAGCAGGAAGAAGCCGAAGTAGTACAGCGTGCCGATCTGCGACACGATCGTTCCCGCGTCCGACGGCGGCTTGACGCCCAGGTAGCCGAGCACCAGGAACAGCAGCACGAACAGCGCGTAGAGGTACTTGTGCCAGTCGGGCCGGTAGCGGATCGACTTGACCGGGCTGTGGTCCAGCCAGGGCAGGAAGAACAGGATGATGACCGCGCCGCCCATGACGACGACACCCCAGAACTTCGCGTCGAAGGTCAGCAGCAGCGCGATGCCGACCACCGCGCCCACGACCACGATCCCCTTGCCCATCGCCGACAGGCCGCCGCGCAGCAGCGTGACGACCGCCGACAGCCCGATCACGCCGCACAGCACCTGGACCATCACGTCGGTGGTGGCGCGCAGCATCGAGTAGAACGGCGTGAAGTACCAGACCGGCGCGATGTGCGGCGGCGTCTTCAGCGGGTCGGCCGGGATGAAGTTGTTGTATTCCAGGAAGTAGCCGCCCAGCTCCGGCGCGAAGAAGATCACCGCCGAGAAGGCCATCAGGAACAGCCCGACGCCGAACAGGTCGTGCACCGTGTAGTACGGATGGAACGGGATGCCGTCCAGCGGCAGGCCGTCCGGGCCCTTCTTCGCCTTGATCTCCACGCCGTCCGGGTTGTTCGAGCCCACCTCGTGCAGCGCGATGATGTGCGCCACCACCAGGCCCAGCAGCACCAGCGGCACCGCGATCACGTGGAAGCTGAAGAAGCGGTTCAGCGTCGCGTCGCCGACGACGTAGTCGCCGCGGATCAGCAGCGCCAGGTCCGGGCCGACGAACGGCACCGCGGCGAACAGGTTCACGATCACCTGCGCGCCCCAGTACGACATCTGGCCCCAGGGCAGCAGGTAGCCCATGAAGGCCTCGGCCATCAGGCACAGGAAGATCGCGCAGCCGAAGATCCACACCAGCTCGCGCGGCTTGCGGTACGAGCCGTACAGCAGCCCGCGGAACATGTGCAGGTAGACGACGACGAAGAACGCGGACGCGCCCGTCGAGTGCATGTAGCGGATCAGCCAGCCCCACGGGACGTCCCGCATGATGTACTCGACCGAGGCGAAGGCCAGGGCCGAGTCGGGCTTGTAGTGCATCACCAGGAAGATCCCGGTGACGATCTGGATCACCAGCACCAGCAGCGCCAGCGAGCCGAAGATGTACCACCAGTTGAAGTTCTTCGGAGCGTAGTACTCCGACATGTGCTCCTTGTAGAGCTGGGACGCGGGGAACCGGTTGTCCACCCAGGTCATCAGCCGGACGCCCATCGGAGCGCCGGCGGGTGCTTCCTTGAATTCAGCCATGTCGTGGATCTCGCTCCGGGTTAGGCCTGCTTGTCTTCACCGATCAACAGCCGGGTGTCCGACAGGAAGGTGTACGGGGGCACTTCGAGGTTGTCGGGCGCGGGTTTGTTCTTGAAGACGCGGCCGGCCATGTCGAAGGTCGAGCCGTGGCACGGGCAGAGGAAGCCGCCATGCCAGTTGTCCGGCAGCGAGGGCTGCGGCCCCGCCTGGAACTTGTCGCTGGGCGAGCAGCCGAGGTGGGAGCAGATGCCCACCACGACGAGGTACTCGGGCTTGAGCGAGCGCCATTCGTTCTTGGCGTAGGGGGGGATCGGGAAGGCCTTGCGATCGGACTGCGGATCGGCGAGGTCCGGATCGTTGCCCTTGAGCGCGTCGAGCTGCTCCTTGGTCCGGCGGACGATCCATACCGGCTTGCCACGCCACTCGACGGTCATCTTCTGGCCGGGGGAGAGGGCGCCGATGTCGACTTCGACGGCGGCACCGGCCGCCTTGGCGCGCTCGCTGGGAGCGAAGGTGCTGACGAACGGGACGGCGGTGGCCACGCCGCCTACTGCTCCCGCGCATCCGGTCGCAATCAGCCAGGTGCGCTTGCCTTGGTCCACTTGTGGGTCACTCATGAGGGTCCTTACAGGGAACTTCTGATCAGGGGCAACCAAAGATTCTAGGTAAGAAAGTCTCCGGCCGACCCTAGGCGCTCTACCGATGTGCATCGGCGCACCAGCCTTGACATCGGTCGTGGTGCAAACGCCGGTAGGATGCTTGCCCGGAGGGCGGAGGAGCCCCCGGGAAAGCGCTTGGTAGTGGGCGCCTTCGCACACGTGGAGCACAAGGAGCATGCGATGGGTTTTTTGACCGAATTCCGTGAGTTCGCCGTCAAGGGCAACGTGATGGACCTCGCCGTCGGCGTGATCATCGGCGGCGCCTTCGGCAAGATCGTCGACTCCGTGGTCAAGGACCTGATCATGCCGCTCGTCGGCAAGGCGGTCGGCGGACTGGACTTCAGCAACTACTTCATCCTGCTGTCGGACCCGCCCAAGAACTACGCCGGCCCGATGACCTACGAGGCCCTCACCAAGGCCGGCGTCCCGCTGTTCGCCTACGGCAGCTTCCTGACGGTGCTGCTGAATTTCATCATCCTGGCGCTGATCATCTTCATGATGGTCAAGCAGGTGAACCGCCTCAAGCGCGAGGCGCCCGCCGCCCCGGCCGAGCCGCCGGCGACGCCCGAGGACATCCAGTTGCTTCGCGAGATCCGCGACGCGCTGAGGCGTGACAAAGCGTAAAGCTTTCATCAATCGTCACCTTTTGCGCACAAGCCGGGTGGACCCCACCCGGACGAGGGATGGCCATCGCCGATACTTGTCATGTGGTGTGGTCACCACAATGTGCCTGATGCCTCGATGAACCGTCTGAACCCCCACGTCGACGCGGCGCTGCAGCGCGTGCGCTTGGCAGTGGAACAAGCCGCCGAGCGCGGCGCCGAAGGTCTAGGTCTCGCCGCTCTGTCCTCTGGACAGGCCAAGCGGCGAGACGCGCTGCTGTCCGCGCAATTCATCTTCCGCAAGCATCAGGCCTTGTTCTCGCAACGTTTCGACCAGTCGATGCGCCAGCAGGCGGCGGAGACGCCCTCCCCGGGCACGCTGGCTGCCCCGAGCCGCGCCTCGTCCAAGACGCAATGGGACGAGCTCTCGCTGATGGACGACGACCAGGTCAACACGATGGTCGCGACCGACCGGATCGGCCTGGCGCTGGGCCACCAGAGCGAGTGGGAACTGCGCGAGGTCAATTCCTACATGGGCGACATCCCCGGCATCGCCGAGGACCGCCATCCGTTGCGCCCCCAGGCGATCGCGCAGGCGCTGATCGAGGGGGTCAACGCGGTCACCGACGACCCGGAGACCCGCCAGGTCCTGACCGATGAACTCACCCGGGCGCTGTCGCTGGAGATGCGCGCCTGCTACGCCGACATCGCCGGCCTGTTCCGTAGCCGCGGCCTGCGTCCGCAGGACTTGCGCGTGCGCGCGACCGGCGGCTCGACACGCGCCGCCGCGGGCCCCGGCGGCACCACGTCCGGCGTGCCGCTGCACGACAGCCGCTACGCGACCATGCCCGGCGGACTGCACAGCGTGCACGGCAACGGCAACGGCAGCCGCGCCGGCGCGCTGCACAGCATGGCCGGCGGTTTCCATGGCAGCGGCCACGGGGGCTACGCGTCGACCGGCGGCAACTACGGCGGCCATGGCGGCCACGGCGGCGGCGCGGTCGATCCGCAGCTGATGGACCTGCTGCGCCGGCTGGCCCAGAGTCCCGCGGGCGGCCTCGGCGGCCCGACCACCGGCGGCGGCGGCCTGGCGGCCAACAGCCAGTGGCAGGGCTGGGACGCCGACCCGGGCGCCTATGTCGAGGGCGGCCCCATCGTGCTGCCGCCCAACCTGATCCACCTGCACCGCGACGAACTGCGGCAGGCGGCCAGCGGCTCGCTCGACCACATGGTCATCGACGTCGTCGCCGGCCTGTTCGACCAGATCCTGTCCGACGCCAAGCTGCCGCCGCTGATGGCGCAGCAGATCGCCCGGCTGCAGCTGCCGGTGCTGCGCGCGGCGCTGGGCGACCGCTCGTTCTTCTCGTCGCGCCGGCATCCGGTGCGGCGGCTGGTGAACCGCATCGCGACCCTCGCGGCAGCCTACGACGACTTCACCGAGGATCCCGGCAAGTCCTTCCTCGCGCTGGTGCGCGAACTGGTCCAGGACGTGGTCAGCGGCGACTTCGACCGCATGGACCTCTACGAGTCCAAGCTGGACCAGCTCGAACACTTCATCCAGGAGCAGACGGCCCAGACGCTGAAGGCGCAAGGCGACACCGCCGCGCTGCTGGAACGCAAGGAGACCGAGCTGCGCCTGCAGCGCCGCTACATGCAGCAGCTGCAGCAGGCGATGGCCAGCGTCGACATGCGGGATTTCCTGCGCGACTTCCTGACGCAGACCTGGAGCGAGGTGCTGGTCCATGCGTCGCGGCATCCGGACCTGGACGCCGCGCTGGTCGAGCGGCTGCGCCAGATGGGCCGCGACCTGGTGCTGTCGGTCCAGCCGAAGACGACGCCGCAGCAGCGCCAGGGTTTCCTGGCCTCGCTGCCGGTGCTGATGCGCACGCTCAACGAAGGCCTGGACCTGATCCGCTGGCCGGAGCCGGCGCGCAAGAAGTTCTTCGCCGAACTACTGCCGGCGCATGCCGAGTCGCTCAAGGGCCAGGCGCTCAGCCCGCTCGAATACAACCTGCTGGCCAAGCAGCTGGAGTCGGTCTTCGGCATGGCGCCGCCGCGCGAGCAGGACCTGCCCGCCCCCGGCGCCGCGGCGCTGGACGTCGACCTCACCGAGAAGCTCACCGACGAGGAAGCCCGCCGGCTCGGCCTGGTCGAGGATGAGCACGTCGACTGGGACGGTCAGGTCGACATCGACCTCAGCGCCGAGGAACAGCAGCCGCTGCTGGCGGTCGACATCAGCATCGACGGCCTGCCCGCGGCGGAAGAAGCGCCGACGCCGCATGCCGGCGAACTGCTGATCGATCACCTGCAGATCGGCACCGCCTACCGCATGCACCGCGACGGCGACTGGGTGAAGGTGCGGCTGGCCCACATCAGCGCCACGCGCAGCTTCTTCATCTTCACGCACGGCACCAAGCACCAGGAAACGCTGACGATGACGACGCGGATGCTGCGCAAGCTCTGCGAGGCGGGCCGCCTGCGCGCCTACGAACACGCCCATCTGCTCGAGCGCGCCACCGCCCGCGCGCGGCAGCAACTCGCCGCGCTGGGCGCCAAGGCGCACTGACGGCGCCCGCCGTCGCGGCGCCCCGTCCCGGGACGCCGCCGCCGGCTCAGAGCTTTCTCGGGTCGCGGAAGTCGACGGGCTGGAAGTCCTCGGTGCGCAGCTTCATCGTCACGACGTACTCGCCCTCGATCGGCTTGCCGTCCGCCTCCTGCGGCTTGAAGCGCCACTGGTCCATCGACGCGCGGCCGAAGCGGCGCACCGATTCCGGCATGCCCGCCGGCGCCTCGACGTTGGCCTGGACGCAGGTGCCCTCGGTCCCGACGCGGCAGATCATCTTGAGTTCGCCTTCCCAGCCCGCGCCGGTGTCCCTCGGATAGGCGGCGTAGTAGACCTTGGTCGGGATCGGCGACATCCGCATGTGGCGGATCGCCACGCTCGACTTCTCCTTGTCCACCGCCAGGTACAGCTGCACGCCGGTGCGGAAGCTGACGTTGCGGCCGCCTTCCTGCCGCGGCGGGATCTTGGCCTTCTGGAGCCGGGCCGACATCTGCTGCCAGAACCCGGGCGACTGGGTCGACTCGTCGATCGGCGTGATCTGCTGGGCCTGGCCGTTCTCGTCGAACAGCACGTCGAACCAGACGTTCAGCGACTCGCGGACCTCCTGGGCCGAGGCGGCGCCGATGGCGCCGAATTGCAGCGCGCCGGCCAGCGCCAGCAGCGCCCAGCGCGTGGAACGCGCCTGGGATGTCTTGGTCATGCGATTCCCCCGTTGACTTGAAGTGCCGACGATTATGGGCGCCGGCCTCGCGCGTCCGCCACCTCGCCGCGCCCCCCTTGAAGTGGGACACGCCGCCGGGGGAGCCGCTCAGGCCGACATCGCCCGGGCCATGCGGATCGCGGCGGACATGCTCGACGGGTCCGCCCGGCCGGTGCCGGCGATGTCGAAGGCGGTGCCGTGGTCGGGGCTGGTGCGCACCAGCGGCAAGCCCAGCGTCACGTTGACGCCCTCCTCCACCCCCAGGTACTTCACCGGGATCAGGCCCTGGTCGTGCGTCATCGCCACGACCGCGTCGAACTCGCCCGGGTGCTTCGGCGGCGCATGGCGCGCGCGCATGAAGATCGTGTCCGGCGCGAACGGGCCGCTGGCGTCCAGGCCCAGCGAGCGCGCCTGCGCGATGGCCGGCGCGATGTGCACGATCTCCTCGTCGCCGAACAGGCCGCCCTCGCCCGCGTGCGGATTCAGGCCCGCCACCGCGATCCGTGGCGCGGCGATGCCGGCGCGCCGCAAGGCCGCGTCGGCGATGCGGATCGTCTGCAGCACGCGCCCGGTGGTGATCTGGTCCACCGCCCGGCGCAGCGCGACGTGGATCGTCACCAGCACCACGCGCAGCTCGTCGTTGGCCAGCATCATCCGCACCGGCGGCAGTTGCCCCTGCGCGTCGGCGCACAGCGCCTGCAGCAGCTCGGTGTGGCCGGGATGGTCGATGCCGGCGGCATGCAGCGCCTCCTTGTGGATCGGCGCGGTCACCAGCGCGCGCGAGCGCCCGGCCTGCTGCTCGCGGACCGCCGCGACGATGCAGGCGGCCGCCGCCGCGCCGGCCGCGGCGCTCACCTGGCCGAGCGGCTGCGCCAGCAGGTCCGCCGGCAGCCCCGGCGGCTCCCACACCGGCAGGCAGTCCGGCGGCGCGAGGTCGTCGGCGCGGTCCAGCACCGCCACCGGCAGGTCCAGGCCCATGACGCCGAGCGCGCGCCGGAACACCGTCGCGTCGCCGACCAGCCGCAGGTCCGCGCCGCGATCGCGCGCCCAGGCGCCGACGGCGACCTCGGGGCCGATGCCGCAGGCGTCGCCCATCGTCAGCAGCAGGGGCCGCGGGCTCGCGCCGGCGGACATGGCGGGGGCCGTCGCGGCGACCGCGTCGGGGGAGGCGGTCGCCGTGCCCGCGGAGGGGGCTGCGGAGGTCGTCCCGGCGGCGCCGGCCAGTTGGTCGTCGCTCATGCGGGGTTCGGAATGTCGATGAACGTGTACTGCAGGCCGAGCTGCTCGGCCACCTGCGCGCCCAGCGCCTGCACGCCGTAGCGCTCGGTCGCGTGGTGGCCGGCGGCGATGAAGGCCACGCCGGTCTCGGCCGCGTAGTGGGCCTGGGGTTCGGAGATCTCGCCGGTGAGGAAGACATCGGCGCCGGCGGCGATGGCGGCCTCGAAGTAGCCCTGCGCGCCGCCGGTGCACCAGGCCACGCGCCGCAGCGGCCGGCCGTCGCCGGCGGCCTGCACGGTGGCGCGGCCCAGGCGCTGCGCCACGTGGGCGCTCAGCGCATCGAGCGTGGCCAGCCCCGCCGGCAGCGCCCCGATGAAGCCCAGGTCCTGCTCGCCGAAACGGCCGTCGGCGGCCCACCCGAGGTGTTTCGCCAGTTGCGCGTTGTTGCCGAGTTCGGGATGCGCGTCCAGCGGCAGGTGGTAGGCGAACAGGTTGATGTCGCGGGTCAGCAGGCGCGACAGCCGCTGCTTCATCCAGCCGGTGACGCGGCCGTCCTGGCCGCGCCAGAACAGGCCGTGGTGGACCAGGATCGCATCGGCGTCCGCCTCGATGGCGGCGTCGATCAGCGCGAGGCTGGCGGTCACCCCGCACACCAGGCGGCGGATCGGATCGCGGCCCTCGACCTGAAGACCGTTCGGCCCATAATCCTTGAAGCGCGTGGGCTCCAGCGTGGCGGCGAGCAGCCGCTCCAGCTCCGTGCGATGTGCCATGACAGGATCTCTCTTGCGTCAAACCTGGCTGATTTTCTCCCAGGCCACCACGGTGGCGCTGGCCGGCTACTTCGTCGTGTCGACGCTCAAGCCGCAATGGCTGCACGAGGCGCCCCAGGTCGTTCCCACGCTGCCCGCGGCCGCCGGCGCGCCGCCCCGCGCGGCGGTGCAGTTCAGCTTCGCGGCCGCGGCGCAGGCGGCCTCGCCGGCGGTGGTGGCGGTGCTGGCGAACAAGCCCGCGCCCAGCCAGCGCGAGATCGAGGCCGACCCCTGGCTGCGCTTCCATTTCGGCAAGCGGCTGCCGCAGCAGCGGCCGCAGACGGGGCTGGGCTCCGGCGTGATCGTCTCGCCCGAGGGCTACGTGCTGACCAACAACCATGTCGTCTCCGGCGCGACCGAGATCCGCGTGCAGCTGGCCGACGGCCGCGACACCGCGGCGCGCCTGGTCGGCACCGATCCCGAGACCGACCTGGCGGTGCTGCGCATCACGCTGCCGCCGCCGCTGCCGGTCATCCATCCGGGCAAGGCCGGCGAGCTGCAGGTCGGCGACGTGGTGCTGGCCATCGGCAATCCGTTCAACGTCGGGCAGACGGTGACCTCGGGCATCGTCAGCGCGCTCGGGCGCACGCAGCTGGGCCTGAGCACCTTCGAGAACTTCATCCAGACCGACGCCGCCATCAACCCCGGCAACTCCGGCGGCGCGCTGGTCGACGTGCAGGGGCGGCTGGTCGGCATCAACACCGCGATCTACTCGCGCACCGGCGGCGGCAGCCTGGGCATCGGCTTCGCGATCCCGGTGGACTCGGCCTACCAAGTGCTGGAGGCGCTGGTGAAGGACGGCAAGGTCTCGCGCGGCTGGCTGGGCGTGATCACCGGCGACATCAACCCCGAGGTGGTCGACACGCTGAAGCTCTCGGTCGACCACGGCGTGCTGGTCAAGGAGGTCTTCAAGGCCAGTCCGGCGGCCAAGGCCGGCCTGGAGGCGGGCGACGTCGTGACCGAGGTCGGCGGCCAGGCGGTGCGCACGCCGCGCGAGCTGGTCAACGTCGTGGCCGCGCTCAAGCCCGAGAGCCAGACGGTGATCGCGGTGCAGCGCGGCAAGGAGGCGCTGAAGCTGCCGCTGCAGGTGGGCCTGCGCCAGGCGCAGGCCGGCGACGACGCCGCCCAGCCGGAGTGAGCATGGACGACGACCAACTGCTGCGCTACTCGCGCCACATCCTGCTGGACGACATCGGCGTGGAGGGCCAGCAGCGCCTGCTGGACGCGCACGCGCTGGTGATCGGCGCCGGCGGGCTGGGATCGCCGGCGGCGCTGTTCCTGGGCACGGCCGGCGTGGGCCGGATCACGCTGGTCGACCACGACCGCGTCGACGTGACCAACCTGCAGCGACAGATCGCGCACAGCCTGGACCGCGTCGACCAGCCCAAGGCGCTGTCGGCCGCGGCCGGCATCGCGGCGATCAACCCGGAGCCCCGGATCCGCCCGCTGGTCGCGCGCGCCGACGCGGCGCTGCTCGACGAGCTGGTGCCGCAGGCCGACGTGGTGCTGGACTGCACCGACAACTTCCCGACGCGCCACCTCGTCAACGCCGCCTGCGTGCGGCACGGCAAGCCGCTGGTCTCCGGCGCGGCGCTGGGCTTCGACGCGCAGCTGAGCGTCTACGACAGCCGCGGCCGCGACTTCCCCTGCTACGCCTGCCTGTTCCCGGCGGACCAGCCGCCCGAGGAGCAGCGCTGCGCGGTGATGGGCGTGTTCGCGCCGCTGGTGGGCATCGTCGGCAGCATGCAGGCGGCCGAGGCGCTGAAGCTGCTCTGCGGCATGGGCTCGACGCTGCCGGGCCGGCTGCTGATGCTGGACGGCCGCCGGATGGAATGGACCGACCTGCGGGTCGCGCGCGACCCGCGATGCGCCTGCTGCGGCGGCCACTGACCGCGCGTTGCCGCACGCGGTCCGCGCCCATGCAACAAACCGACGTCCACGGGGGCTCGCGCCCTTCGAGACGAACAGAAATTAAGTGCCAACGCCCCTAAGCTCTCGGGCCACCGAATCATGATCAGAAGCGACAAACTCACCGCCCGCAACTTCCCCTCCGCGCAGGAGGAAGTCGAACAACAGGCCGCCTTCGACGCCGCGTTCGACGCGAACCCGCCCAGCGCCTACCGGCTGGCGTTCACCGACACCGACTTCCTGGTCCGGCCCGAGCTGCGCCCGGTGCGCATGCAGCTGGAGCTGCTGAAGCCGGAGCTGATCCAGCAGGAACTGAACATCCAGTCGACGGTGGTGATCTTCGGCAGCGCCCGCATCGCCGACCGCGAGTCGGCGCAGGCCGCCGTCGACGCGGCGCGCGCGGCCAAGGACGAGACGGCGCTGCAGCGCGCCGAGCGCCGGCTGGTGATGAGCGGCTATTACGAGGAAGCGCGCAAGTTCGCGCGGATGGTGACCGAGGAGACGAAGGACCATCCGCATCCGCTGTACGTCGTCACCGGCGGCGGCCCCGGGATCATGGAAGCGGGCAACCGCGGCGCGCACGAGGCGGGCGGCCAGAGCATCGGGCTGAACATCGTGCTGCCGCACGAGCAGCGGCCCAACCAGTACATCACCCCGGAGCTGTGCTTCCGCTTCCACTACTTCGGGCTGCGCAAGATGCACTTCCTGATCCGCTCGGTGGCGCTGGTCGCGTTCCCGGGCGGGTTCGGCACGCTGGACGAGCTGTTCGAGACGCTGACGCTGGTGCAGACCGGCAAGTGCCGCCGCCGGCCGATCCTGCTGTTCGGGCGCGACTTCTGGTCGCGGCTGATCGATTTCGAGCTGCTGATCGACACCGGGATGATCAGTCCCGGCGACGAGCAGCTCTTCCACTACGTGGAGTCCGCCGACGAGGCCTGGGCCCTGCTGAAGAAGGAGTACGACATCGGCTCCACCGCCAGCGGCAACGGCCACGGGACCGACGGCGCCACGTGATCCCCTGATCCATCGATCCGGCCTTCGGGCCACAGAGCAAGAGAGGTTCGACCATGACCGCAGCACGACACGTGAGCCTGATCGGCGCCCCCACCGACGTGGGGGCCGGCGCCCGCGGCGCCAGCATGGGACCGGAGGCCCTGCGCGTGGCGGGCCTGGCCGAGGCGCTGCGCGCGCACGGCGTGGAGGTCAAGGACTGCGGCAACCTGGCCGGTCCGTCGAACCCGTGGCTGCCGCCGACCGACGGCTACCGCCACCTGGAGGAAGTCGCCGCCTGGAACCAGGCGGTGCATGACGCGGTGTACGGCGAGCTCGGCGCCGGCCGCATGCCGATCCTGCTGGGCGGCGACCACTGCCTGGGGCTGGGCTCGATCGCGGCAGTCGCGCATCACTGCCGCGACACCGGCAAGAAGCTGCGGGTGCTGTGGCTGGACGCGCATGCGGACTTCAACACCAGCAAGCTGACCCCCAGCGGCAACATCCACGGCATGCCGGTGGCCTGCCTGTGCGGCTACGGCCCGCAACAGCTGATCGAGATCGGCGGCCGGGTGCCCGCGGTCGATCCGAAGTGGATCCGCCAGATCGGCATCCGCAGCGTCGACGCGGGCGAGAAGCGCTTCGTCCACGAGGTGGGGCTCGAGGTCTTCGACATGCGCTACATCGACGAGATGGGCATGCGCCACACGATGGAGCTGGCGCTGGCCACGATGGATGCCAACACCCACCTGCATGTGAGCTTCGACGTCGACTTCCTGGATCCGGATGTCGCTCCCGGCGTCGGCACGACGATCCCCGGCGGACCGACCTACCGCGAGGCGCAGCTGTGCATGGAGATGATCGCGGACACCGGGCGCCTGGCGTCGCTGGACATCATGGAGCTGAATCCCGCGCTGGACGTGCGCAACAAGACGGCGCTGGTGGCGGTGGATCTGGTGGAGTCGCTGTTCGGCAAGTCGACGCTGATGCGCAAGTGAGGGGTCCCGGGGACGCTGTCCGGTCGATTCGCCAGACGACTTCTGTCACGGCCGCGACAGCCGGCGGCTTCCCGACATCGATGGTTGCGATACCAAGCGCCAGAGAGTGAAAGACTCCCCGATTCGGGGGAACTCTCTAGGTCGATGGCCCTGATCCGTGAAGTGGCGCACGACGGCAAATCGGCAAATTCGTGTCAAATTGATACCCAGGGACGGCAAGAGGCCGACGCCGGGACGCATCGCCCCGGCAGTCCTTCAAGCCCGCCGACACCCGCGATGCGACACGCTCGAAGCCACACCATGACGTTCCGACCGCTTTCCGCCGTACTGCCGCGCGCGTTCACGATCGCCGCGGTCCTCATCGGGTCCATCGTTCCCAGCCATGCCGCCAATCCGACCACGGCGTCCGGCACCTTCCAGGTCGGCGCCACCATCCTGGTGGCCTGCAACGTCACCGGCAGCACGCTGACCTTCGGCGGCGCCATCGACCCGCTGCAGACGCCCGGCCCGGTGGACGCCTCCACCACGCTCAACGTCACCTGCACCAAGACCACGCCCTACAGCGTCGCGCTGAGCGCCGGCGCCAACGCGGGCAACGCGTCGGCCTTCGGGTCGCGCGCGATGAAGAGCGGCAACAACAGCCTGCCCTACCAGCTCTACCTGGACGCCGGCCGGACGCAGGTCTGGGGCGACGGCAACAGCAGCGGCGTCCACAGCGGCACGGGCACCGGCAGCCAGCAGCAGTTGACGGTCTACGGCCGGCTGCCGTCGCTGAGCGGCATCGTGCCGGGCAACTACGCCGACACGGTCACGCTGACCATCACCTACTGAGCGCCGCGCGCGCTCGACGACGAAGCCGGGCACGACCCGGCTTTTTCACGTCCGGGTCAGTCCCGGCTCAGCTCCGCCAGCCGGACCAGCGTGTGCAGGACCCGGTTGGCCGGCGTCGGCACGCCGAGCGCCTCGCCGCGGCTCACCAGGAAGCCGTTCAGGTGGTCGATCTCGGTCCGCTTGCCGCGGCCGAGGTCCTGGGCCGTCGACGAGAACTGGCCCGGCATCGTCTCGGCGATCTTGCGCACCGCCTGACGCACGTCGCCGACCAGCGACACCCCGTCGGCCGCCGCGACCGCCAGCCCCTCGTCGACGAGCTGGTCCATCACCGTCCAGACGCCCTCGCCCTTCACCAGCTCGCCGTAGGGCTGCTGCGCCAGCGCGGACAGCGCGTTGTAGGCGCAGTTGATCAGCAGCTTGGACCACAGCGCGCCGCGCACGTTGTCCGAGATCTCCACCGGCACGCCGGCGGCGACCAGCGCCCGCGCCGCCCGCTCGGCGCCGGCGGCGGGCTCGATGACGAGTTCGCCGCGGCCGTGGTGCTTGACGTGGCCGGGGCCGGCCATCTCGGTGGCCACGTAGACCACCGCGGCAGACACCGGTTGCGGCACCGTCTCGCGCAGCCGCTCGGCGTTGTCGACGCCGTTCTGCATCGACAGCAGCAGCGTGTCGGGCCCGAGGTGGGGCAGCAGCTCGCGCGCCGCGTCCACCGTGTCCGTCGACTTCACGCAGAACAGCACCAGCTGCGCGCCGCGCGCGGCGGACGGCTCGGTGTCGGCGCGCAGGCGCACCTGCTCGTCGAACATCCGGGTCTCCATGCGCAGGCCGTGGTCGCGGATCGCCTCGACGTGGGTCGGGCGCCCGATCAGCGTCACGTCATGGCCGGCGCGCGCGAGCATGCCGCCGAAGAAGCAGCCGACGGCGCCGGCCCCCATCACGGCCACCTGCAGCGGCGAAGCATCGGAACCGGTCATCGCGTCTCCTCGTTCGGTTGGATCAGGCGCCGACTATCCACCCTTCGAGGGTGTCCATGTCGGCGGGCTGGCCGTAGTCCGCCCGGCCGTCGGCCCAGGCCGCCTGCATCAGGCACAACACCGCGTCGAGCTTGTCGCCGCTGCCGTCGTCGGCCAGTTCGTCGCGCTGCGCGTGCGTCAGCTTCAGCCGCAGCCCGAGCCGGCTGCGCCCCTGCTCGAGCGCCTCGATCAGGTCCTTGCGGGCGATCAGCCGCTCGGGCGTCTGCTTGGCGCGGTCGTCGCTCTTGTAGCTGCGCGCGCCGATCAGCTCCCGGGCCAGCAGCCCGGGATAGGCCTCCAGCGCCACGCGCGCCGGGTCGCCGCCGTGCAGGCCGGGCAGGTGCACGCCGGCCGCCACCAGCCGCGGCACGCCGGCGTGCAGCATGTAGGCGACCGGCGGGTTGACCCACTTCATGCTGGGCGACGAGCCGGCCGGCCCGTCGCAGGCGCGGTGCGCGAACTTGCGGCCGGCGGGCCGCGCATCGCAGAACGCGGCGAAGGTGTCCCGGATCTCCGCGCGCGACAGCGCCGCGTAATGCGCGATCAACGGCGCCCAGTCGGTCGGCCAGCCGAGTGTCTCGACCAGTTCGCGCGGCAGCCCGAACGGCAGGTCGAAGCCGCCCAGCCATGGCCCGGGACCGGCGAGCCAGGCCTCGAAGGCGGCCAGCGAGGTGAGCCCCTCCTGACGCGCGAGCTGAACGACGGCGCCACGGCGGCGGCCGAAGGCCAGCCGGATCGGCTTGCGGGCGGTCGGCGCGCTGGTGAAGTCGACGCCGACGAGCAGCCGTTCCCCGTCGCCGCCCGAGCCGGTCGAGGTGCCGGTGCCCGTGCCCCCGACGGCGTGGCCCATGCCCCGGCCTGTCCCCTTGTCGTGGCCGATGCCACCGCCGGGAGCGCCCGTTGCCGCCCCCCGCGCGGCGGTGAAACCGGCCGGTTCGGGGGGTGGTGGCGGCAAGACGGGGGCTTTCGAGACTTTTGACATGCCCGCGACTGTATCCATCGTCCACTGGGGCCAGCCGCCATTGACGTGCGGTGTCCGGCGGCGAATGCTGCGGGCATCAAGGTCGACAACATCACGGAGGGAGTCCGCCTTGTTCCAGCGAGAACTGGCCCGAGCCTTGCACCTGAGCCGGCGTGGCGCCTACCGCGACGCGACCGATGCGCTGGAGTTGTCGCTGGTGGCGGCCGACTCGGTGCGCGACCGTGCCCGGGCGCTGATCCTGATCGCGCACAACCTGCCGCGGCAGGGCGACCTGCAGGCGGCGTTGCGGCGCGCCAGCGAGGCGGTCGCGCTGGTGCGGCTCATCGACGGGCCCGAGCAGGACGAATGGACCGCCGACGCGCTCACCGAGCTCTGCTACGTCTACGCGCAGTTCCAGATGGGCCGCGACGCGGTGCAGGCCGGCTGGCAGGCGCTGGCGGCGGCGCGGCGGGTGCCCGACGCGGCGCGCGAGGCCTGGGCGCTGAACCGGTTGGCGGTGGCCTTCGCCGCGTCCGACCAGGTCGAGCAGGCCTGCCAGCACACGCTGCAGGCGCTGGAGATCGCGCAACAGCAGGCCGCCGGCGAGCGCGAGCTCCTGCTCTCCTGCCTCAACAACCTGGCGCACTTCTGGCTGCAGGCGCACGCGGAGGCGCTGCGCGACGAGGACCGCGCCGCCGCGGCCCATGCGCTCGGGCAGGCCGCGCCCTACGCGATCCGGGCGGCGGAACTGGTGCGGGAGGAAGGCAATCCCTTCCTGATCGTCGTCTCGCTGTCCAACCTGGTGGAACTGCAGCTGGGCACCGGCGAGATCGACGAGGCGCTGCAGATCGCCGACGAGTACGAACGCCTGGCGCAGCGGCACGGCTACGCCGGCATGGTGCTGCAGGCGCGCGCGCAGCGCGGGCTGCTGCAGCTCAAGCGCGACGACGCGACCGGCGCGACGGACGCGCTGCCGGCGCTGGAGACGCTGCAGGACCTGGTGAAGCAGCAGGCGCCGCAGCAACTCCCGGTGCGCCTGCGGCGGCAGCTGACGCTGGCGATCTACCGCGGCTACAAGCTGCGCGGCGATGCGGCGCGGGCGCTGGCGGCGCATGAGCAGCTGTCGGCGCTCGAGCGCCAGGGGGCGCGCAACGCGATGGCGCTGCAGACCGAGGCGATGCTGATCCGGCAGGAGTTCGAGCAGGCGCAGGCGCGCGCGGAGCACGCGATGCAGGACGCGCGACGCGAGCGCGAGCGGGCCGACCTGGCGGAGCAGGAGCAGCAGCGCCTGCGGCGGCAGGCGGCGGAACTGGGCCGCATGGCGCATGAGGACGCGTTGACCGGGCTGAACAACCGGCGGCACGCGGAGTTCGCGCTGCCGCTGCTGCTGGAGCGGGCGCGGCAGGAGCGCAAGCCGATCGCGCTGGGGATGTTGGACGTCGACCATTTCAAGCAGGTCAACGATGCCTTCGGGCATGGTGTCGGCGACCAGGCGCTGCAGAAGGTCGCGCAGGTGCTGCGGCGGCAGCTGCGCAGCGCCGACCTGCTGGCGCGGGTCGGCGGCGAGGAGTTCATGCTGGTGTTCGTCGGCGTCGACCCGTCGCGCGCGCAGGACATCTGCGAGCGGCTACGCGGCGCGATCGCGAACCACGGCTGGGGCGAGCTGGCGCAGGGGCTGCGGGTGACGGTGTCGATCGGGCTGTGCGCCGGCGAGCCGCCGGAGAAGGCATCGGTCCTGGTCGAAACGGCGGACCGGGCGCTTTACGCCGCCAAGGACGCTGGCCGCAACCGCGTCCAGTTCATCGCTCCTTGATTCCCACGACGTCCTCGGTTGCAAAACCGGGGAAGTACGGTGGTGGTTGGGGACGGCATGGCATGGGGTTCAGGCGCTTGCCGCCTGTGGGAGAGCCAGGACCGAGCACAGTCCAGTGGACTGTGCGACGCCTGGCGAGCGCTGGAGGACCGCAGGTCCGACAGCCCCATGCCATGGCGGCCAACGCCCGGACCGAGGCAGTCGCGCGAGCGCCCAACCCCGCGCAATCGCCCAAGCGTCAGTCCAGCTTGAACACCGCCACCGACTGCGCCAGCGCGTCGGCCTGCTGCTGCAGGCTCTGCGCCGCCGCCGCCGATTCCTCGACCAGCGCGGCGTTCTGCTGCGTCATCTGGTCGAGCTGCGAGATCGCCGACCCGATCTGGTGGATGCCGCCGCTCTGCTCGGCGGTGGCGTGGCTGATCTCCGCCACGATGCGGGACACGCGCGAGATCGATTCGGAGATCTCGTGGATGGTCTGTCCCGCGCGCTCGACCAGGGCCGCGCCGTTGGCGACGCTTTCGCCGCTGACGGTGATCAGCTGCTTGATCTCCTTGGCCGCTTCCGCGCTGCGCTGCGCCAGCGTGCGGACCTCCCCGGCGACGACCGCGAACCCGCGGCCCTGCTCGCCCGCGCGCGCCGCCTCGACGGCGGCGTTCAACGCCAGGATGTTGGTCTGGAAGGCGATCCCATCGATGGTGCCGATGATGTCGCCGATGCGCGCCGACGACGCGCTGATCTTGCCCATCGTCTGGACCACCTCGCCGACGACGCTCACGCCGCGGACCGCCACGTCGGCGGCCTGCTCGGCCAGGGCCTTGGCCTCGCCGGCGGAGGCGGTGTTGTGCTGGACGCTGGTGGTCAGCTCGCTCATCGCCGAGGCGGTGGCTTGCAGATTGGACGCGGCCTGCTCGGTGCGCTGGCTCAGGTCATGCGCGCCGGCGGCCACTTCGCGCGACGCGGTCGCGATGCTGTCGGTGGCGCTGCGCACGCTGCCGACCACCTCGCGGATCGAGTCCTGCATGCCCTGCACGCCGCGCGCCATGGCGGCGGTCTCGTCCGCGCCCTCCACGGCCACCGGTTCGCTCAGGTCCTTGCGGGCGATGCGTTCGGTGGTGCTCACCGCCTGGGCCAGCGGCGCCAGGATGGAGCGGATGTTCAGCACCGTCAGCAGCCCGATCAGCGCGACGCCGACCAGCATCACCAGCCCGAGCGCGCCGCGCACGCCACGTTCGCGCGCGCTCAGGCTGTCCTGGGCGTCGCGGCCGCGCTGCAGGATGGCCTGCGTCATGTCGGCCACGCCGCGGTCCATCGCCTGCACCGGCGCCTTGATCGTGTCGGTCGAGCGGTTGGCCTCGGCGGCGTCGACGAAGTCGGCGTTCAGGATGCGCTTGGCGATGTCGTCCACGCCGGCCTTGTAGCGCTGCAACGCGTCCTTGAGCTGCGGCGGCATCGCGCGGATCGCCGGATCGACGTCCAGCGCGGACAGCGCGTCCAGGCTGCGGATCACGCCGGCGTAGGTCTTCTGCCAGTCGGCCTGCGCCTGCTTGACGGTGCCGTCGTCGCCGATGTTGATCAGCATGTCCTTCTCGAAGCGCCGCAGGTTGCCGATGCCGGCGCGGACTTCGGAAAGCTCGGTCAGCGCGCCGACATCCTGGTCGACGTAGCGCTGGAAGTCGGACCGCGCGCTGCCCATGGCCCAGAGGCCGGCGCCGCCGATCAGGACCAGGGCCAGGACGGACAGCAGGCCCAGGCCGAGCAGGCGCGTGCGGATCGTGTGGTTGCGCAGAAACTGCATGGTTTCCCAACGAATTGAATCGAAGCGAAAAGCCTAGCAGTCGCCATGCCCGCGTCCGGTGACGCGACGCGCGCGCGTCCCTCGGGCGTGGCATCTTCCCGGACGGAATTCACGGACGCCGGGACCTCAGCCGAGCTTGAACACCGCCACCGATTGCGACAGCGCGTCGGCCTGGTGCTGCAGGCTCTGCGCCGCCGCGGCGGACTCCTCCACCAGCGCCGCGTTCTGCTGCGTCATCTGGTCGAGCTGCGAGATCGCCGAGCCGATCTGGTTGATGCCGCCGCTCTGCTCCTTGGTCGCGTGGCTGATCTCGGCCACGATCCGCGAGACCCGCGTGATCGAGTCCGAGATCTCGTTCATCGTCTGCCCGGCCCGGCCCACCAACGCGGCGCCGCTGGCGACGCTCTCGCCGCTGGAGGTGATCAGTGCCTTGATCTCCTTGGCCGCTTCCGCGCTGCGCTGCGCCAGCGTGCGGACCTCCCCGGCGACGACCGCGAACCCGCGGCCCTGCTCGCCCGCGCGCGCCGCCTCAACGGCGGCGTTCAGCGCCAGGATGTTGGTCTGGAAGGCGATGCCGTCGATGGTGCCGATGATGTCGCCGATGCGCGCCGACGACGCGCTGATCTTGCCCATCGTCTCGACCACCTCGCCGACCACCTCGACCCCGCGCCCGGCGGCGCCGGCCGCTTCCTCGGCGAGCTGGTTGGCCTGGCGCGCCGAGTCCGCGTTGTGCTCCACGCTGGCGGTGAGCTGCTCCATCGCCGAGGCCGTCTCCTCGAGGTTGGACGCCGCCTGCTCGGTCCGATAGCTCAGGTCGTGCGCACCGGCGGCGACCTCGCGCGACGCGGTGGCGATGCTGTCGGTGGCGCTGCGCACCCCGCTGACCACGTCGCGGATCGAGCTCTGCATCCCCTGCACGCCGCGCATCATCGCGGCGGTCTCGTCGATGCCGTGCACGTCGACGCGCTCGCTCAGGTCCTGGCGCGCGATGCGCTCGGTGGTGGAGACCGCCTGCGCCAGCGGCGTCAGGATCGACGCGATGTTGAAGAAGGTGAAGGTGCCGATCACCAGCACGCCCACCAGCATCACGCCGCCCAGCGCGGTGCGGATGCGGGTCTCCTCGGCGTCCAGGCGCCGCACCTCCTCGTTGCCGCGCGCCATGATGGCCTGCGTCATCTCGCCGAGCTGCTTGTCCATCTCCCGCACCGGCCCCTTGATCGGCTCGGTCTGCCGGTTGGCCTCGGCGGAGTCGACGAACTCCTGCTTCAGGATCCGCGCCACGATGCCGTCCAGCCCGGCGCGGTAGTTGGCCAGCGAGGCCTTCATCGCCGGCGGCATTGACTTGATCCCGGCCAGGATGTCCAGCGCGCCGATCGCGTCCAGGCTCTGGTTGACGCCGTCGAAGGTCTTGCGCCACTCCTCGTGATAACGCTTCACGGCCGCGTCGTCGCCGATGTTGATCAGCATGTCCTTCTCGTAGCGCCGCAGGTTGCCCACGCCCGCGCGCACCTCCGAGAGCTGCACCAGAGACTCGACGTCCTGCTGGACGTAGTGCTGGAAGTCCTGTTTCGTCCGGGCCATCGCCCACAGCCCGTCGCCGCCGATCAGCAGCATCGCGAGCACCGACAACAGGCCGAGCGCCATGAGGCGCGTCCGGATCGTGAAGCTACGCATGGACCACATGGCATTCCCAACTTGTCGAGTGGAATGGGAAAAGCCTAGCAGCGGCCGTGCCGGCCGCACATCCTGCGGAAACGGGGGTGGCGCGGCGGCGACCCGCCCGGCGAGCGGCGCGTCAGGGCATCGGCGCCCGGCGTGCCCGCGCCGCGCTCAGCGCCAGAGCGCGTTCATCGTCTCGACGAAGCGGTCCCGGCGCGCCGCGTCCTCGATCGCGCGGCGCTGGCCGGCGACGTAGACCTCGCGCCAGGGCTGGCCCTGGCTGGCGAAGACCAGTCCGTCCAGCAGCGCCGCGTCGGGCAGCCCGGCCAGGCCGCTGGCGGTCGTGTCCAGCACCAGGAAATCCGCCCGCGCGCCCGCCTTCAGCCCCCAGGACGCCAATCCCGCGGCCCGCGCGCTGCCGGCGACGCTGGCGTCGAACAGCCGCGCCGCCGTCGACGGCTGCCGCCCCGGCTGGGCCGCGACGTTGCGCCGCTGCAGGCCCAGGCGCTGGCCGTATTCCAGCCAGCGCAGCTCCTCGACCCAGCCGCGGGTGACCTGGCTGTCCGAGCCCACCGTCATCGGCACGCCCGCGCCCAGCCAGCCGCCCAGGTCCGCCAGCCCGTCGCCGAGGTTGCCCTCGGTGCCCGGGCAGATCACCACGCCGGCGCCGCTGGCGGCGATGCGCGCGATCTCCTCGGGTGTGCTGTGCGTCGCGTGCACCAGCTGCCAGCGCGGATCCAGGCCGTGGTCCGCCAGGAAGGCGATCGGCCGCTTGCCGGTCGCCGCCAGGCAGTCGTTCACTTCCTGCTGCTGCTCGGCGACATGCACGTGGATGGGAATGTCGGCATCGCCCACCAGCGCCTGCAGTGCGCGCACGTCGTCCGGATGCGCCGCGCGCAGCGAATGCACCGCCACGCCCGCGCGCACCAGCGGCAGCCCCGCGGCGTTGAGGCGCTCGCAGGCGCGCCAGACCCACTCGGCATCGGTGCGGAAACGCCGCTGCGTCTCCCGCAGGCCGCGCTGCGCGAAGCCGGCATGCGCGTACAGCACCGGCAGCAGCGTCAGGCCGATGCCGACCTCCTGCGCCGCCTCGGCCAGCGCGAGCGACATCACGTGCTCGTCCTCGTAAGGCGTGCCGTCCTCGCGGTGGTGCAGGTAGTGGAACTCGCAGACCTGCGTGTAGCCGCCGGCCAGCAGCTCGGTGTAGAGCTGCGCGGCGATCGCCTTGAGCTGCGCCGGCGTCACGCGCAGCGCCACGCCGTACATGCGGTCGCGCCAGGACCAGAAGTCGTCGCTGTCGCTGTCGCGCTGCTCGGCCAGGCCGGCGAACGCGCGCTGGAACGCGTGGCTGTGCGCGTCGACCAGCGTCGGCAGCACCGGGCCGTCCAGGCGCACCGCGTCGGCCGGCGCCGGCTGGCCGGCGGTCAGGTCGAGCCAGTGGCCGTCGGCGCCGGCGCGCATCAGCACGTCGCGCTGCCAGCGGCCGTCGAGCCATGCCAGCGGCGCGTGGAAGCTCGTCGGGCCGCCCATGCCCTGCGTGACGGCGTGGATCGCGGCATTCACCGCGGTCGTGACGGCGGTCGTCGCGGCGACGATGGCGGGGGTCATGCGGCGCTCCGGGTCGGATTGGCCATCAGGTAGGCCTGCAGCAGCATCGACAGCACCGGTCGCACGCGTTCGACGCAGGCATCGTCCAGCTCGTAGCCGGTGAAGCCCATCTCGTTCTCGACCATGTAGCAGCGGTAGCACATCTCCAGCTGCACCGCCTGCTGGCCGAGTTCCGGCCGGCCGTACTGGCGCGTGATGTAGCCACCCTTGAAGCGTCCGTCGACGACCCAGCTGAAGCGGTCCTGCGCCTGCAGCGCGATCTCCATCGCCTGGCGCGTGACCTGCTTGCAGGACTTGCCCTCGACGGTGCCGATGTTGAGGTCGGGCAACTGGCCCTCGAAGAGCCAGGGCAGTTCCGAGCGGATGCTGTGGGCCTCGAACAGCAGCGCGAAGCCGTGCTCCTGGCGCAGCCGCTGCAGCTCGCCCTGCAGCGCCTGGTGGTACGGCGCCCAGTACTGCGCGATGCGGCGCTGCTTCTCGGCGGCGTCGGGCGCCTGGCCGTCCTTGTACAGCGGCTCGCCGGTGAAGAACCGCGTCGGGCACAGTTCGGTGTTGGACGCGCCGGGGTACATCGGCGTGTCCTCGGGCGGGCGGTTCAGGTCGATCAGGTAACGCGAGTAGCGCGGGATCAGCAGCCCGGCGCCGACTTCCTCGGCGATCGGCGCGTACAGCGGCTCCAGGTGCCAGTCGGTGTCCTCGCTGCCGAGCGCGCGCTCGACGTAGCGGGCGTGCTGGTCGGCCGGGATCTCGCGGCCCACGTGCGGCATGCTGATCAGCAGCGGGGTGCGGCCGCGCCGCAGTTCAAAGACGTCGTGCTTCATCGCTCGTTCCTCTTGTCTCCATGCGGCCGTCGCGGCGCCGAGGGAGCGCCGCGCGTCCGCTTGTCGTCTCAGCCGCGCGGCTTGCCCGCCACGACCGTCTGGCGCAGCGGATTGCGCCCGAACCAGTAGGCCAGCTCCCGCGGATGCGCCGCGTCCCAGACGCAGAAGTCGGCGCGCAGGCCTTCGGCCAGCCGCCCGCGGTCGGGCAAGCCGAGCGCCCGCGCCGCGTTCACCGTCAGCCCGCGCAGCGCCTCCTCCGGCGTCATCCGGAAGAAGGTGCAGGCCATGTTCAGCATCAGCAGCAGCGACAGCCCCGGCGAGCTGCCCGGGTTGTGGTCGGTCGCCAGCGCGATCGGCACGCCGGCGTCGCGCAGCGCCTGGATCGGGGGCAGCTTGGTCTCGCGCAGGAAATAGAAGGCGCCCGGCAGCAGCACCGCGACGGTGCCGGCCTGCGCCATCGCCGCGATGCCGGCGTCGCTCAGCCATTCCAGGTGGTCGCAGGACAGCGCGCCGAACTCGGCCGCCAGCGCCGCGCCGCCCTGGTCGCTGAGCTGCTCCGCGTGCAGCTTCACCGGCAGGCCCAGCGCCTTGGCCGCGTCGAACACGCGCCGCGTCTGCGCCGGCGTGAAGGCGATGCGCTCGCAGAACGCGTCGACCGCGTCGACCAGCCCCTGCCGCTTGAGCTCCGGCAGCCAGGCGCAGACCGCGTCGACGTACTCGTCCTGGCGGCCTTCGAATTCGGGGGGCAGCGCATGCGCGCCCAGGTAGGTCGTGCGGACCGTCAGGCCGAGCTCGGCGAGCTTGCGCGCCACGCGCAGGCATTTCGCCTCCGCCGCCAGCGACAACCCGTAGCCCGACTTCACCTCCAGCGTCGTCAGCCCCTCGGCCATCAGCGCGCGGGCGCGCTGCACGGCCAGGACGTGGAGTTCATGCTCCCCGGCCGCGCGGGTGGCGTTCACCGTCGAGCGGATGCCGCCACCGGCGCGGGCGATCTCCTCGTAGGTCGCGCCCTGCAGGCGCAGCTCGAATTCCGCCGAGCGCTCGCCGCCGTAGACCAGGTGGGTGTGGCAGTCGATCAGCCCCGGCGTGACCAGCCGGCCGTCGAGGTCGTGCACCTCGGTCACGCCCTCGACAAGCGCCGCCGGCAATTCGGCGGTCGGTCCCACCCAGCGCAGCTGCTCGCCCTCGACCAGCAGCGCGCCGCCGGCCACCAGGCCCCAGTCGCGCTCGCCGGCGAAGGTCGCCAGCGTCGCGTTCGTCCACAGCGTGCGCCGGGTCGTCGTCATGTCTTGCTCCAGATCAGCCACCAGGCGGGGCCGTGTCGATCGCCGTCGTCGAAGACGCAGCTCTGCGCGGCCGGCGACTCGCACCAGGCCAGCGTGTGCGGCGCCAGCGGCACCGAGCGGTGGCCGTGCACCAGCATGCCGCCCTCCTGCGTGAACAGGCCCAGCCACTGCGCGCCGTGCGGGATCACCGGCCGGTCGGCCGGCTGCACGCGGAACACGCCCGCGCCGCGCCGGTGCATCGCGTTGAAGTCCTGGGTCGGCCCGCCGATCAGCGCGCACTGGGGCGCGTCCTCGCCGGGGAAGTGGACGATGCCCTCGTTGGGCTTGAGCGCGCGGCCGCGCAGGATCACGCCGTCGCCCGACAGCACGCCGAACCAGCGGTCCACGCCGGGGAAGGCGGAGAACGGGCCGTCGCGTTCGATGTCGGCGACGCTGATGCGCACCTTCCAGTCCGCCACGTGCGGCCAGGCGAGCAGCTCGCGCGTCCGTCCGCCACCATTGCGCCACGGGGTCGGGGCGACCTCGTCGGCGGTGATCCTCATCCAGCTCATGACGTCCAACTCAGGGTTGTTGTTGTGCAAGGCGGGCATTGTCGAAGCGTCGCTCATCGGCTCAGGTCACCAATCGTCACACCGGTTGCCGCCAGGCCTCAGGCCTGGAAGCTGCCTTCCAGGAAATAGCGGCTGCCCGGATGCACCAGCCGCACGGCGGTCACCGTGCGGCCCAGGCTGGACGTGGCGCGGCGCACCACGAGGCAGGCCTCGCCGCGCGGCATGCCCAGCAGCCGCGCCTCGAGCGCGTTGGGCATCGCCGCCTCGATCGTGTAGCGCGCTTCCGACAGCGGCGCCACCTCCAGCAGGTAATGCGTGGGCGTCACCCGCTCGAAATCCTGCGCCATGTAGTCGGGCGCGCAGGCCGGGTTGACCAGCCGGTCCTCGCACTGGATCGCGACGCCGTTCTCGCGGTGGACGATGACGCTGTGGAACACCGTCGCGCCGGCGCGCAGGCCCAGCAGCGCGGCCTGCTCGGCGCTGACCTTGAGCGACTCCAGCACGTGGACCCGGGCCTCGTGCCGGTGGCCGCGCGCGGCGATCTCCTCATGCACGTCGCGCACCGTCAGCGTCGACGCGATCCGGTGCAGCTGGGCGACGAAGCTGCCCACGCCCTGCACCCGCTCCACCAGGCCCTCCTGGTGCAGCTCGCGCAACGCGCGGTTGACCGTCATGCGGCTGACGCCGAAGGCCCCGGTCAGCTCCGACTCCGACGGCAGCCGCTCGCCCGGCCGCCAGCGGCCGCTGGCGATGCCCTCGCGCAGGTGCGTCTTGACCTTCAGGTACTGCGGCGAAGGGCCGCCCGCGGCGCTGGCCGGGGGCATGGACACGGGGCTCGAGGAGGAGGTCGCCATGGGGTCGCATCCTACTTGACTGTACTTGTATAGACAACTAGAGTCCGCCCACATCGCGCTGCAAGACGCGGACACCAGACGGCGGGACCAGGCCCGCCACAAGGAGACAGTGCATGACCGTATCGACCTCCGCGGCGACGCCGGCCTCCGGCGCCCCCGCTTCCGCGTCCCGGCTGCTGGAGACGCGCAGCATCGACCGCGTCCCCGAGCGCGAGCGGCACGGCAGCCCGGCCAGCCAGTTCAGCCTGTGGATGGCGGCCAACCTGCAGATCACCGCGGTGGTGGACGGCGCGCTGGCGATCGTGTTCGGCGCCGAGGCGGCGACGGCCATCGTCGGCCTGCTGCTGGGCAACCTGCTGGGCGGCGCGGTGATGGCGCTGCACTCGGCGCAGGGCCCGCGGCTGGGCCTGCCGCAGATGATCTCCAGCCGCGTGCAGTTCGGCGTCAAGGGCGCGGCGCTGCCGCTGATGCTGACGCTGGTGATGTACCTGGGCTTCGCCGCGACCGGCACGGTGCTGTCGGGCCAGGCGATCAACCTGCTGCTGGGCGCGCAGTCGCCGCTGACCGGCATCCTGGTCTTCGGCGGACTGACCGCGCTGATCGCCACCGTCGGCTACCGGCTGATCCACGTCGTGGGCCGCATCTCCACGGTGCTGGGCATCCTGGGCTTCGGCTACCTGGCGCTGCGGCTGTTCCAGCAGCACGACGTGGCCTCGGCCTTCGGCCAGAAGCCCTTCTCGCTGGCCTCGCTGCTGCTGACGATGGCGCTGGCCGCCGGCTGGCAGCTGACCTTCGCGCCCTACGTCGCGGACTACTCGCGCTACCTGCCCACCAGCACCTCGACCGCGCGCACCTTCTGGACCACCTTCGCCGGCACCGTGCTGGGCGCGCAGCTGGCGATGACCTTCGGCGTGCTGGTCGCGGCCGTCGGCGGCGGCTTCCTGAAGAACCAGGTCGGCTTCATGGGCGAACTGGCCGGCCCCGCGGTGGCCGCGGCGATCTATGTCGTAATCGTCGCCGGCAAGCTGACGGTGAACTGCCTGAACGCCTACGGCGGCTGCATGACGCTGCTGACCACGCTGACCGCCTTCCGCCCGTCGATGCGCATCGGCCCCACCGCGCGCGCGGCGACGGTGATCGGCTTCGTGCTGCTGTCGATGGCCGTGGCGGTGCTGGCCAGCGCCGACTTCCTGAACCACTTCAAGAACTTCGTCCTGCTGCTGCTGGCGGTGTTCGTGCCCTGGAGCGCGATCAACCTGGTGGACTACTACCTGGTCTCGCGCGAGAAGGTCGACATCCCCGCGCTGTACGACCCGCGCGGCCGCTACGGCGCCTGGAACGCGATGGCGCTGGGCTGCTACGTGATGGGCGTGCTGGTGCAGATCCCGTTCCTGAACCAGAAGCTCTACCGCGGCCCGATCGCCGACTGGCTCGGCGGCGCCGACATCTCCTGGATCGTCAGCCTGGTGCTGACCTCGCTGGTCTATTACCCGCTGGCCAGGCGCTCGATGCGCGTGCCGGCTTCGATGATCTATCCCGATTGATTCCCTGCTTTCCCCGGAAGGACCCGTCATGAACACCCACGCCCAACCCCGTCCCGTCCGCGCCCCCACCGGCACGCAGCTGCATTGCAAGAACTGGCTGATCGAGGCCGCCTACCGGATGATCCAGAACAACCTGGACCCGGCCGTGGCCGAGAACCCCGACGCGCTGGTCGTGTACGGCGGCATCGGCAAGGCGGCGCGCAACTGGGACTGCTTCGAGCAGATCCTGGCCTCGCTGAAGAACCTCAATGAGGACGAGACGCTGCTGATCCAGTCGGGCAAGCCGGTCGGTGTCTTCCCGTCGCACGTCGACGCGCCGCGCGTGCTGCTGGCCAACTCCAACCTGGTGCCGGCCTGGGCCAACTGGGAGCACTTCAACGAGCTGGACCGCAAGGGCCTGATGATGTACGGCCAGATGACGGCCGGCTCGTGGATCTACATCGGCTCGCAGGGCATCGTGCAGGGCACCTACGAGACCTTCGCCGAGGCCGGCCGCCAGCACTTCGGCGGCGACATGGTCGGCCGCTGGGTGCTGACCGCGGGCCTGGGCGGCATGGGCGGCGCGCAGCCGCTGGCGGCGACCTTCGCCGGCGCCTGCTCGCTGACGATCGAATGCCAGCAGTCGCGCATCGACTTCCGCCTGAAGACCCGCTACGTCGACGAGCAGGCCGCCGACCTGGACGACGCGCTGGCGCGCATCGCCAAGTACACGGCCGAGAAGAAGGCCGTCTCCATCGCGCTGCTGGGCAACGCGGCCGAGGTGCTGCCCGCGCTGGTGGCGCGGGTGAAGGCCGGCAGCGCGATCAAGCCGGACCTGGTCACCGACCAGACCTCGGCGCATGACCTGATCAACGGCTACCTGCCGGTGGGCTGGAGCGTGGAGCAGTGGAAGGCCGCCGCCGGCGACGCCGCCAAGCACGCCGACCTGAAGGCCGCCGCCGCGCGCGGCTGCGCGGTGCACGTGCAGGCGATGCTGGACTTCCAGGCGATGGGCATCCCCACCGTCGACTACGGCAACAACATCCGCCAGGTCGCCTTCGACCAGGGCGTGAAGAACGCCTTCGACTTCCCCGGCTTCGTGCCCGCCTATGTCCGCCCGCAGTTCTGCGAGGGCCGCGGCCCGTTCCGCTGGGTCGCGCTGTCCGGCGATCCGGAGGACATCTACAAGACCGACGCCAAGATCAAGGAGCTGTTCCCGCAGCACGCCGGCGTGCACCGCTGGCTGGACATGGCGCGCGAGCGCATCGCCTTCCAGGGCCTGCCCGCGCGCATCTGCTGGCTGGGCCTGGGCGAGCGCCACAAGGCCGGCCTGGCCTTCAACGAGATGGTCCGCACCGGCGAGCTGAAGGCGCCGATCGTCATCGGCCGCGACCACCTGGACTCGGGCTCGGTGTCCAGCCCCAACCGCGAGACCGAGTCGATGAAGGACGGCTCCGACGCCGTGTCCGACTGGCCGCTGCTCAACGCGATGCTCAACACCGCCGGCGGCGCGACCTGGGTCTCGCTGCACCACGGCGGCGGCGTGGGCATGGGCTACTCGCAGCACAGCGGCGTGGTCATCGTCTGCGACGGCACCGAGGCGGCCGACAAGCGGCTGTCGCGCGTGCTGTGGAACGACCCCGGCACCGGCGTCATGCGCCATGCCGACGCGGGCTACGACATCGCGCAGCGCACCGCGCA
>NZ_JAOCCU010000066.1 GCF_029840635.1 Mitsuaria sp. GD03876
GCTCAAGGCGTGGTGGCGCGCGCTGCGCGTCATGGACGGCCGCGATGGCGCGTTGCCGCAGGCGCTGCTGCCGCCGTCGGACTCCGCGGCCTGGCAACGCGTGCAACTGCCCGAGGTGCAGCAGCGCGAGGCCACCAACACCACCGGCGCCGACGCGCGCTTCCAGATGCGCTGGTACCGGGTGCGCTATGCCGCGCCCAATGGCCGCTGGCCGACGAGCGTGGCGCTGTACATGCCGCGGCTGGTGGCGCTGGCCGCGGCGGTGCTGGTCAAGACCGACGACGGCTGGCGGCCGGTCTTCGACAACCAGTCCGGCGCGCGCGAGCAATGGGTGCGGCCGCTGTGGGTGGTGCTGCCGTCGGCGCTGACGGAGATCCAGCAGGCGCGCGAGATCGAGGTCGTCATCGCCGTGCCGGTGATGCAGGCGGGCTACTACTCGGTGTCCAGCGTGTGGCTGGGCGCGCGCGAGGACCTCGAGCCGCGCCACGACCGGCGCTGGGTGCTGCAGATCGGCGTGCCGCAGGCGACCGGACTGACGCTGGTGACGCTGGGGCTGTTCGCGCTCGTGCTGTGGATGAAGCGGCGCGAGGATCCGGCCTACCTGCTGTTCTCGCTGGCGACGGTGGCCTGGCTGGTGCGCAACCTGCATTACCACCTGGACCTGCCGCGCACCCGCGCGGCGCTCGAATGGTTCTGGTGGCTCACGCACGCGTCGATGTCGTGGGTGATGCTGCTGACCTTCCTCTTCGCGCTGCGCTTCGCGCGGCAGCGGTTCGCGCGCTTCGAGCGCGGCATGGCGCTGTTCGTGCTGGTGTCCAGCCTGGCGTCGATGCCGCTGTGGGGACGCGGCTTCGACGCGCTGGTGCTGCTGCACATCTGCAACGCGGTGGTGGGGCTGGCGGGCACCGCCTTCGTGGCGAGCGTCGCCTGGCGGCAGGGCACGCGGGAGTTGCGCGTGATGGCGGGGGCGCTGGTCGTGGGCGTGGTGCTGGGCGTGCACGACCTGGGGCTGCTGGCCGGCTGGTGGTGGCCGGAACACGTCTACCTGATGCCGTTCGCGACGCTGGTGATCCTGGCGAGCTTCCTGTACGCGGTGCAGTTCCGCTACGTCGAGGCGCTGCGCGGCGTCGAGCGCGCCAACGAGGACCTGGCGCAACGGCTGGACGAGCAGAGCGTTGAGCTCCGGGCGCAGCACGACAAACTGCGCGAGGTCGAGCGCCAGCAGGCGTTGCTGCTGGAGCGGCAGCGGATCATGCAGGACATGCACGACGGGCTGGGTTCGTCGCTGCTGTCGGCGATGGTGGCGGTGGAGCAGGGCACGATGCCGCAGGAGCAGGTGGTGACGGTGCTGCGCGAGTGCGTGGACGACCTGCGGCTGGTGATCGATTCGCTGGAGCCGGTCGGCCACGACCTGGTGTCGCTGCTGGCGACGATGCGGTATCGGCTCGGCAAGCGGCTGCAGCTGGGCGGGCTCAAGCTGGAGTGGGACGTGCACGACCTGCCGCCGCTGGAATGGCTGGAGCCGCCGGATGCGCTGCACGTGCTGCGGCTGATGCAGGAGGCGCTGACCAACGCGCTCAAGCATGCGCGGGCGACGCGGGTGCGGGTGGTGACGCGCGACCTGGGCCGCCGCGTCGAGATCCGGGTCGAGGACGACGGCGAGGGCTTCGATGTCGAGGCGATCTCGCAGGGGCGGGGGCTTCGGGGGCTGCAGCGGCGGGCGAAGGTGCTGGGCGGGCTGCTGCGGGTGGACAGCAGTCCCGGGCACGGGACGGTGGTGACCTTGCGGCTGCCGGTATCCCGCGCCGATCGCGAGGCCGTGGTCCAGCAGGGTTGACCCTGTTTTGGGACAATGCAGCCCATGCTCAAGCAACGCACCATCAAATCGCTGACCCGCGCGGTCGGGGTCGGCATCCACAGCGGCCAGAAGGTGGAGATCACGCTGCGTCCGGCCGCGCCCGGGACCGGCATCGTGTTCCGGCGGGTGGACCTGGCGCAGCCGGTCGACATCCCGGTCAACACGCACAGCGTCTGCGACACGCGCATGGCCACGACGATCAGCCCGAACGGCGATCCGGGGCAACCCAAGGTGCAGACGATCGAGCACCTGCTGTCGGCGTGCGCGGGGCTGGGGCTGGACAACCTGCTGATCGACATCAACGCCGACGAGGTGCCGGTGCTGGACGGGTCGGCGGCGAGCTACGTGTTCCTGCTGCAGTCGGCCGGCATCGAGCTGCAGAACGCGCCCAAGCGTTTCCTGCGGGTGAAGAAGCCGGTGGAGGTGCGCAAGGGCGAGGGCAAGAGCCTGATGTGGGCGAAGCTGGTGCCGCATCACGGCTACACGCTGAGCTTCCAGATCGAGTTCGACAACCCGGCGGTGTCGGCGACGGGCCAGCATTACGTGTTCGACATGGGCAGCGGCCAGTACAAGCGCGAGATCGCGCGGGCGCGGACCTTCGGCATGACCAAGGACATCGAGCTGATGCGGTCGCGGGGGCTGACGCTGGGCGGCAGCATGGACAACGCGATCGTGGTGGACGACTACCGCGTGCTCAATGCCGAGGGGCTGCGCTACGACGACGAGTTCGTGAAGCACAAGATCCTGGACGCGATCGGCGACATGCAGGTGGTGGGGCATCCGCTGCTGGCGGCGTACACGTCGTTCAAGGGCGGGCATGCGCTGAACAACCTGCTGCTGCGGGAGCTGCTGGCGGACGCGGAGGCCTACGAGATCGTGACCTTCGAGGACGAGCGCGACGCGCCGGCGGGGTTCGCGGAGCTGGCGCCGGCGTGGTGAGGCCGCGGATCGGACCGACGTCTTCCAGCAAAAGAGGCTGAGGGCCTACTCATTCGTTTGGAAGATGCACGCGTTGGGGTGTGCATCGGTCATCGAAGCCGGCGAGTGAAATGAATGCAATGAAGCCGTCCCATTGACGAACGGCGTCACGGGGCGGAGGCGGACCATGTGGGTTCGCCTCCTCCATCCAACTGGAGACCTTCATGACTGCATTCATCGCCCATCCGTCCTTCGTTCACTCGGTCGCGAGACGCGATGTCGAGATCGAAGCGGCGACCGGGATCATGTCGTCCTTCGCTGGCGGCGGTCGTTGGACGAGCCGTTGATTCGCATGGACCACGTGTCTCTTTCCATCGCCCTCAACAGCGGGATCGCCACCGTCCTGGCCACGAAGTACTGCGAGCACCTCTCGTCTCGAGCAGGGTTGTGGAAGCTCGTCGCATTCATCACGGCCATCTTCATGGCGAACATGGCGCTCATGCTGGATCGCTTCGCGCTGGAAGAGGCGGCGATGCGGGCCAGCAGCATCGCGGTCGGCTTCATTGCCTACGTGTTCGTGATGGCGACCATCCATGCCCGGCGCCGCGAGCGCCAGAAGACTTCGCGCTGAGCGCGCGATGAACGGTCGGCATGGCGCGGGCCATGCCGACCTGGCTTCAGGGTGGTAGGCAGGACTTCCGGGCTATCCTTCAAGCACAGTTCTCAACTGATTCTTGCCCCATGCTGATCGTCCGTACCGTCATCGCCCTGCTGCTGGTCGCAGGCCTGCTGTGCTTCGCCGTCTACATCGGCACGAAGCAGCCGATCTGGCGCAAGCGCGGGATCGTGCTGATCAAGTGGACCGTGATCGCCGGCATCGGCTTCTTCGCGGTGCTGATCCTGGAGCGGTTGATCCTGTTGGTTTGATCGAGGTAAATGGCCCGGCTCATATGAGGCAGCCGGATCCCTTGAAGCAACGTCTTGATGGCGAAGCGGTCGGCGAGCAGAATTCGCTTCGCCCTTGTGGCCATTCAAATCTTCCAGCCCTTCGGGGATTCATCTGGGAACCCGCCCTTTGAGGCCTTTGGAAGCCCGGTCGAAAGACCGGGCTTCTCTCGTTCTGGTGGTCGCTCGACGCGCTCACTCCTCCAACGCCTGCAACTGCACCAACCGCTGATAGATCCCGCCCTCGATCTGCATCAACGCCTCGTGCGTGCCACGCTCATCCAGGTGCCCATGATTCAGCACCACGATCTGATCCGCCTCGCGGATCGTCGACAGCCGGTGCGCGATCGCGATCACCGTCACCCGGCCTCGCAGTTCCCGTAGCGCTTCGCCCACCTGCGCCTCCGTCGCGCTGTCGATGTTGGCCGTCGCCTCGTCCAGCAGCAGGATGCGCGGCTGGCCGGCCAGCGCCCGCGCCAGCGCGATCAGCTGCTTCTGCCCCGTCGACACCGCCAGCCCGCCATCCCCCAGCCGGCTCTCGTACCCCTGCGGCAGCGCGCTCAGGAACTCATGCGCCCGCGACGCGCGCGCGGCTGCCTCGATCTGCTCGTCGGAGATCGCGCGGCCCATGCGGATGTTCTCCCGCACCGTGCCCGCCACCAGGTACGGCTCCTGCGGCACCAGCCCGAGCGCGTCATGGAAGGTCTCGTCCGGCAACCGGTCCAGCGGCTGGCCGTCCACCAGGATTCGCCCCTGCTGCGGCTGGTAGAAGCGCAGCAGCAGCGCCAGCAGCGTCGACTTGCCCGAGCCCGTGTGCCCCGCGATGCCGACGAAGCTGCCCGCCGGGATGTCCAGGTCCAGGTCCTTCAGCACTGGCTGCCCCGCCTTGTAGGCGAACTGCAGGTGCTCGAAGCGGATCGCGCCCGCGCCCACCACCAGGTCGGGCTGGAACGCGCGCGGCTCCGACGGCTCGCGCAGCAGCGCGCGCACCCGCGACGCCGCCACCAGCGCCTGCTGCAGCTGGCTGAACTGCATCGTGATCTGGATCAGCGGCTCCACCACCCGCGCGATGTAGGCCAGGAACGCGTACAGCAGGCCGACCTCGACGCCCGACAGCTCGCGCAGCCCGAACCCGTAGATCACCGTCACGATCAGCAGCACGTTGAGCAGGTCCAGCGCCGGACGCAGCAGCCAGGCGTTCGCGCGCAGCTCCTGCACTCGCGCCTGCAGCTGCGCCTGGTTCGCCGTCTCGTAGCGCGCCGCGAAGCGCCGCGCCGCGCCGGCCGACTGCAGCATCGCCATCCCGGCCATGCTCTCCGCCATCTGCGCGTTGAGCTCCGCCCGCAGCGCCCGCGCTTTCTGCACCGGGCCGCTGCTCGCGCGCTGGTACAGCCAGATGATCCCGGAGCTCGCCGGCACCAGCGCCAGCACGATCAGCATCAGCCGCCAGTCCAGCCACGCCATCGCCACCAGCGCGCCGGCCACGACGATCGTCGAATCCAGCATCACGAACAGCACCTGCCGGTACAGGTTGTTCACCGCGTCGGTGTCGTTGGTGATGCGGCTCAGCAGCTGGCCGGTGATGCTGCGGTCGAAGAAGGCCATCGGTTGCGCCAGCACATGCGCGTAGACCTGCTCGCGCAGCCTCAGCACCGAACGCTGCGCCACCGCCGCCATGCGGCGCAGCTGCGCGTAGCGCAGCAGGCTCGCCGTCCAGCCCGCCAGCAGCATCGCGCCCAGCAGCAGCGCCATCGGGCCGATCGTGAAGTCCCGCGGCAGCACATGCGCGTCGATGAAGTGCTTGCCCAGGATCGGGCCGATCGCCTCCAGCGCCGCGGCCACCACCAGCCAGCCCAGGCCCTTCGTCAGCCCCCGGCGCTCCGGCGCGGCGGCCTGTGCCAGCAGGGCCAGCGCCTCGCGCGGCGAATGCTCGTTCGGAGCGGCGGTCTCAGGCGGCGTCAAGGCTGGCCTCCAGTTGTTGGTAGCGCCACTGGCCGGCATACCAGCCGCCCAGCGCGATCAGGTCCTCGTGACGGCCGCGCTCGACGATGCGGCCCTGCTTCAGCACGACGATCTCGTCTGCCTCCATCACCGCCGACAGCCGGTGGCTCACCACCGCGAGGCTGCGCTCCGGATGGCGTTCGCGCAGCTCGCGCCAGTGCCCCAGGATCTGCGTCTCGGTGCCGCTGTCGACGGCCGACAGCGCGTCGTCCAACAGCAGCACCGGCGCCTCGGCCAGCAGCGCCCGCGCGATCGCGACGCGCTGGCGCTGGCCGCCGGACAGCGTCACGCCGCGCTCGCCGACCAGCGTCTCGTAGCCCTGCGGCAGGCGCGCGATGTCCTCGTGCACCGCGGCCAGCTCGGCCACGGCGATGACCTGCTCGCGGGTCGCCTCGGGGCGGGCGAGGGCGATGTTGTCGGCCACCGAGGCCGAGAAGAGGAAAGGCTCCTGCGGCACCCACGCCAGCGCGCGGCGCAGCGCGTCGAGCCGGATCTCCGGCGCCGGCAGGCCGCCCACGCGCACCGTGCCCGCGCCCGGCTCGTATTGCCGCAGCAGCAGGCGCAGCAGCGTCGACTTGCCCGACCCCGTCGCGCCGACGATGCCCAGCGTGCGGCCCGGCGGCAGCGACAACACGATGTCCTCGAGCGCCGGCTGCGACATGCCGGGGTACTGGAAGGTCACGTGGTCCCAGGCGATGTCGGCATGCGCGCCGAGGTCGCGGGTGCCGGTGTCGACCAGGCCGGCCGGCGCGTCCAGCACCGGATGCAGCCGCGACCAGGCGGCGCGGCCGCGCTCCAGCAGCGACAGCACCCAGCCCGCCGCGAACATCGGCCAGATCAGCTGGCCCAGGTACATCGTGAACGCGGTGAGCTGGCCGATGCTGATGCGGTCCGTCCCGACCAGCCAGGCCCCAACGCCCAGCGCGATCACCGTCGCCGCGCCGAGCGACAGGCCGACGGCGGGCTCGAACATCGCTTCCCAGCGCTGTGCCTGGTAGGCGGCGGCGCCGGCCTCGCGGGCGAGGTCGCCGAACTGCTCGCGGCTGCGGCGCACCAGGCCCAGCGCGCGCACGGTGCGCACGCCGGCGAGGCTGTCCTGCACCTGCTGGTTCAGCGCGGAGAAACGCGTCAGCGAATCGGACCAGGCGACGTGGACCTGCGTCGAGATCCGCCAGAACGCGTAGGCCATGAAGGGGAAGGGCACCAGCGCCGCCAGGCCCAGCCGCCAGTCCACGCCGAGGGTCATCATCCCCAGCACCAGGATCAGCGTCAGCGAGCCGTCGAAGGCGGCGAGCAGCGCTTCCCCGGCGGCCATCTCGATCGCGTCGACATCGTTGGTCGCGAGCGCCATCAGGTCGCCGGTGCGCTGGGCATGGAAGAACGCGGGGCCCTGGCGGGTCAGTTGGGCGTAGAGCCGGGTGCGGAGCTGGCGGCCGAGTTCATACGCGGTGCGGAACAGCGCCAGGCGCCAGCCCACGCGCAGCAGGTAGATGGCGAGGCCGGCCAGCACCAGCAGGCTCAGTTGGGCGATCAGGTCCCAGCCGGCGATGCGATGGGAGACCAAGGCATCGACGACATGGCCGACCTGTCGGGGGATCCAGACCGTCAGGACCGCGATGGTGCTGAGCATCAGCGCGCTGGCCACGTAGGGCTGCCAGTGGCCCCGGATGTGATTGGCGATCAGGCGTGCGAGCGACATAGGCCGCGCATTGTGCCCGCCGCTTCGGGCGCATCGCGTCGTTGCGAATCCTCGCCATAGCGCTGCCATGGCTCCGGTTCGCGCCTAGCGCTGCATCCCGAAGCGCATCGCGTCGGAGGCGGGATGAGTGCGCAGCGGCGTTGTCACTGCGCCGACGCGGGGCGAGTGGTCATCGAGATGCGGGCGTGGACCAGGTCCGCGAGCACGCGCAGGCGCTGCTCGTCGAAGTTGCCGCTCAGCGCGTAGGCCAGCTTGCCTTCGATCCAGTACAGGCTGCGCGTGGTCTGGCCGGCCTCGACGCGGCGCGTCAGGCGGAAGGCGACCGGCGCCTCGGGCGACGCCGCGCCGGCGCTGACGTAGAGCGTGAAGCGCTCGCCCGCGTCGTTCTCATACATGAACTGCGCGCGCGCCAGCCGGGCGCCCGGCACCGGGTCGTCGCCGGCGGGCAGCAGCCGGCCGCCGACCAGCTTCCAGCCGTAGTCGCGCAGCACCGGCGTGTACAGCTGCGCGCCCAGCCGCTTGCTCAGCCACTGGACCAGGTGATCGGCCTGGTCGGCGCCGACCTCCACCGGATGGCGGACCTCGGGCTGGTAGACCGCGTGCGCGATGGCGGCGTCGCGGACGTAGTCCGGCACCGACGGGTCGCGGCCCGCGGCCCGCGCGGCGGCCGCGACGGCGGCCTGCTCCGCGGCTTCCTTCTTGGCGTACCACCAGGCATGGCCGCCCCAGCCGCCGGCCGCGCCGGCGCCCAGGCCGACGGCCACCAGCAGCGCCGCGGCCCAGGCGCGCGGCCAGGACGGGGCATTCGCCGCGGGCGGTCGCAGCGCGCCGGCCAGGCGCGGCGGCACCGGTTCGTCGAGCCAGTCGCGGTGCAGCGCCTGCAGCGATTCGCGTTGCTCGCGCCACGCGAGCACCTGCTGCGCGGCGCGCGGATGGCGAAGGAGCCAGTCGGCCACGGCGGCGGCGCGGGCGGGGTCGAGCTGTCCGTCCACGTAGGCGTGGAGCGTCGCTTCATCGAGGTCGAGGTCGTCGTGCGTCATGGCAGGGCGCTCATTTCACCACCCGCAGCGGGGCGCGGGCGCCGTCGCCCATCGCCTGGCGCAGCCGCTCGCGGGCGCGGGACAGCCGCGACATCACCGTGCCCACGGGCACGTCCAGCACGCGGGCGGCGTCCTGGTAGCTCAGTTCCTCGGCGCAGACCAGCAGCAGGATCTCGCGCGAGGCGGCCGGCAGCGCGGCCAGCGCGCGCTCCAGGTCCAGCCGCAGGGCGACCTGCTGCTGCGGCTCGTGGACCAGCGGCTGGATCGCGTCGTCCTCGTCCAGCGAGTCGTGCAGCGCCTCGCGGGCGTCGCGGCGCTGGTTCAGGTAGAGGCGATGCATCAGCGTCAGCAGCCAGTTGCGCAGCGCGTCCTGGCGCGTCGGGCCGGGCTCGGCATGGAACAGCGCGCCCTTGCGGGCCGCGCGTTCGAGGGTGTCCTGGAGCAGGTCGTCCGCCCGCGCGGCGTCGCCGCACAGCAGCCGCGCATGGCGGCGCAGTCGCGGGAGCAGCGGCAGCGCTTCGTCGAGAACGAGGGGCATGGGCGGACGGCCTGCGGGTCGCGGCGTTACGGCGTGGCCGTGTGCCAGACCTGGTTGATCCCGTTGCCGGAGCGCTCGCCCGGCTTGGTGTCCTTGGCCCAGAAGTACAGCGGCTTGCCCTTGTAGGCCCACTGCTTGGCGCCGTCGTCGCGGGTGATGATGGACCAGTCGCCGGCGGCCTTGTCCTCGGCGCGGGCCATCAGCGGCGGCCAGTTGGTGGCGCAGGGGCCGTTGCACACGCTCTTGCCGGAGCCGGCGGCGTCCTTGTCGAAGGTGTAGAGCGTCATGTCGTTGGGGCCGACCAGCGCGCCGTCCTTGGCCATCGCGGGCGCGGTCTGCGCGGCGGCGAGGCCGGCGAGGGCCATCAGCGCCGCGGCGGCGGCGAGCGTCAAGGTCTTCTTCATGCGGAGTCTCCTGGGTTGGGAACAGGGTGGGTGGTACAGCATGAACACCGGGGGAGGGAGGGTTATTCCACCTGACTTTCGTCCGCCTGGGGAGAGGCCATTACCGTGCCTCGTCCGGAATCGCAAGGAGACCCCAGCATGACCGATCGCGCCCAGGCGCTGGCCGCCCAGTTGATCCGCAACATCCACGAGGTGGAGATGACGTCGCTCAAGCGCGATCCGCTGTACGAGTCCCGCTTCGCGCGGCTGGCGCGCGGCACCGCGGCGAAGAAGCTCGGCGCGTCCTACGACATCGTCGAGCCTGGCAAGACCTCGTCTCCCTATCACCTGCATCACGCGCAGGAGGAGATGTTCTTCATCCTCGAGGGCAGCGGCACGCTGCGCGTGGCGGGCGAGCGGCTGCCGATCAAGGCGGGCGACATGATCTTCATTCCCACCGGCCCGGAGTACCCGCACCACATCATCAACACGTCGGACGCGCCGCTGCGGTACCTGTCGATCAGCACGATGGAACAGCCCGAGATCTGCGTCTATCCCGACTCCAACAAGTTCCTGGCGGAGCAGGCCCCCCGCGGCGCGGAGCCTGTCTTCGAGGCGATCCGCAAGGTCGGCGAAGGCGACCTCGACTACTGGCACGACGAGCCCTGACCGCCCCGACCGCCCCGATCGCCCTCATCGCTTCGCTCCGCCCAGTGTCTCGCTGCCCTGGGTGCATCGCTGAAGCCGGCGACGCCGGTGCCCCCTGAAGCGAATGCCGAGCGTGCGGAGGCGCCTGAGCGGAGGGGGGCACCGGCGTTGTCGGCTTCAGTCGCTCGGTTTCAATAGGTCCGAGACCCTTTGAACTGCGCATGCTGCCGCCGCTGCAGCGTGGTCTGCCGGCTCATCGCGTCGAACGACACGCGGGCGTGGGCGTCCATGATGGCGATGCCGAGCGCGTCGGCCGCGTCCTTGCCGGGTTCTCCGGGCAGTGCGAGCAGCCTGGCCACCATGGCCTGGACCTGTGCCTTGGCCGCTCCGCCATGTCCGGTGATGGCTTTCTTCATCTGGACGGCGGTGTATTCGGACACGTGCAGGTCGCAGGAGACGAGGGCGGTGAGTGCTGCCCCGCGGGCTTGTCCGAGCAGCAGGGTCGACTGCGGGTTGACGTTGACGAAGACGATTTCGACGGCGGCGCAGGTGGGCTGGTAGCGGGTGACGACTTCGCGGATGCCGTCGTAGAGGATCTTGAGCCGGCCCGGCAGGTCACCGGTGGGGACGCCGTTGGTCTTGATGGTGCCGCTGGCGACGTAGGCCAGGCGGGGCCCGTCCGCGTCGATCACGCCGAAGCCGGTGGTTTGCAGGCCGGGGTCGATGCCGAGGATGCGCATGGGGGAAAGCCTTCCTCAGGTTCCGGCGCGGAAATACCACCGCACCGCATGGAAGAACACCGGCGCCGCGAAGCACATCGCCGCGATGCGGTCGAGCAGCCCGACCGCGCCGGTGATGGCGCTGCGGTTGCCCCAGGCGTTGATGCCGGCGTCGCGCTTGAGGGCCTGCATGACGAACACGCCGAAGCTGCCGCAGCCGGCCGCGATGAAGGCGGCGATGGCGGCCTGGCCGGCCTTGAACGGGGTGATCCAGTACAGCAGCGCGCCGGCGAAGGCGGCGGCGAACGCGCCGATCCACCAGGCTTTCATCGTGAACGAGCGGCTGATGCGCCGGGCCACCGGCCGGGCGCGGAAGCGGCTGGTGGCGATCGCCTGCGCGATCTGGCCGCAGGCCACCACGGCCACCAGGAAGAACAGCAGGAAGGCGCCGCGGCCCTGGTACTTGGGGAAGTCCAGCAGCAGCAGCGCCGGCGCGTGCGACAGCCCGTAGACGCAGACCATGATGCCCCACTGGATCTTGGCGTTGCGTTCCAGGAAGCGGCCGGGATCGTCCGCCAGCGCGCTGGCCACCGGGATCGCGAGGAAGCCGTAGACCGGGATCAGCACCGAGAACAGGTCGAAGTGGCGCGTGCCCACCAGCACGTACTGCAGCGGCAGGATCACGAAGAAGGCCAGGATCAGCCCGCGGTGGTCGGCGCGGCGCGTGTGCAGCAGCGTGATGAACTCGCGGAACGCCAGGAACGAGAACACGGCAAACAGCAGCGTCGCGCCCACCGGCCCGGAGACCCAGGCCGCCCAGAACAGGCAGGCGCCGACCCAGACCATGTTGAGCTCATGCCGGAACCGGGCCCAGCGCGCCTGCCAGGCTTCCTGTTCCTCCTCGGGCCGCTCGCGCAGCGACCACAGCACCGAGCCGATGCTCACCAGCAGCAGCGCGCCGAACAGCACCACGAACAGGAAGGCCACCTGCTCGCCGGGGTTCAGGGATTTGAGCCACCTCATTCCTTCCACCCTCCGGGACGCAGCGCCATCACCGCGGCGCGGGCGCGTTCCAGGAACGCGCGCTTGTCCTCGCCCGGTTCGATCCGGATCGGCGCGCCGAAGGTCACCGTGCACAGGATGGGCACCGGCACGACCTCGCCCTTGGGCATCACGCGCTGCACGTTGTCGATCCAGGTGGGGATCAGCTGCACGTCGGGGAACTGCTCGGACAGGTGGTACAGGCCCGCCTTGAAGGCTTGCGGCGCGCCCTTGTTGGAGCGGGTGCCCTCGGGAAAGATGACCAGCGAGTCGCCGCCCTGCAGCGTCTCGACCAGCGGCTCCAACGGATCCTCGTCCGGCGTGGCGCGGGCGCGGCTGACGTAGACCGCGTTGAACACCGCGGTGGTGATCCAGGTCTTGAGCCGCGAGCTGGTCCAGTAGTCGCGCGCGGCGATCGGGCGGGTGCGGGTGCGCAGTTCGGAAGGCAGCGACGCCCAGATCAGCACCCAGTCGAAGTGGCTCTGATGGTTGGCGAAGTAGATGCGCTGTTCCGAGGTCGGGGGGCAGCCTTTCCAGTGTCCCTGGGCGCCGGTGATCAGGCGCGCCAGCCAGGACAGGAACAGGCCGGTGATTTCGGCGATGACCATGGGGCCGGATTATCCCCGGGCGATCAGCTCCGCCGCCTTCTCCGCGATCGCCACCACCGGCGCGTTGGTGTTGCCGCTCACCACCGCCGGCATGACCGACGCGTCCACCACCCGCAGCCCGTCGAGGCCGCGCACCCGCAGCGCCGCGTCCACGACGGCGCCTTCGTCCCCGTCCGGTCCCATCCGGCACGTGCCCACCGGGTGATAGACGGTGTCGACGCGGCGGCGCAGCAGCGCTTCGATCGCGTCGTCGGCCTCGACCTCGGCGCTCCACAGCTCCTTCTTCCAGAACGCCTTGATCGCCGGCGCGCGCATCAGGTCGCGCGTCAGCTTGTAGCCCTCGACCAGCTCGCGCACGTCCTCCGGATCTTGCAGGAAGGCCGGATCGATGCGCGGCGCCGCCAGCGGGTCGGCGCTCGCCAGCGTCAGCGCGCCGCGGCTGCGCGGCCGCAGCAGGCAGACGTGGCAGGACAGCCCGTGGCCCCAACGCAGCTTGCGCGCATGGTCCTCGACCAGCGCCACCACCAGGTGCAGCTGCACGTTCGGCGCGGGCAGGCCGGCGCGCGTGGACAGGAAGCCGCCGCACTCCGCGAAGTTGCTGGTGACCAGGCCGCGCCGCTCGCGCCGGTAGCGCGCGACCTGCGACAGGAAGCGGGCGCCGCCACGCAGCGAGAAACCCGCCAGCTCGAGGCGGTCGGATTCGTAGCCGAAGACGAAGTCCGGGTGGTCGTGCAGGTTGCGGCCGATGCCGGGCAGGTGATGCCGCACCGCGATGCCGTGGCGCTGGAGCTGCTCGCCGTCGCCGATGCCCGACAGCATCAGCAGCTGCGGCGACTGCAGCGCCCCGGCGCAGACCAGCACCTCGCGCGCCGCGCGGAACGTGCGCCGTCGCCCGCCCTGCAGCACCTCGACGCCGACCGCGCGCCGGCCTTCGAGCACCAGGCCCAGCGCCCGCGCGCCGGTCTCGACGCGCAGGTTGGGCCGCCGGCCCAGGTGCGGGTGCAGGTAGCCGCGCGCGACGCTCCAGCGCTCGCCCTCGTGCTGGGTGACCTGGTAGACGCCCAGTCCCTCCAGGTCCGCGCCGTTGAAGTCCTCGCGCACCGCGTGGCCGCGTTCGCGCGCGGCGGCGCGCCAGGCGTCGTGCAGCGGCGTGTCGGTGCGCAGGTCGCCGACGCGCAGCGGGCCGTCCTGGCCGTGCCACGGCGCGCCGAAACGCGCGTTGCCCTCCGCCTTGATGAAGAAGGGCAGCAGGTCCTCGTATCCCCAGCCCGCGTTGCCGGCGGCGGCCCAGGCGTCGTAGTCGCTGCGATGCCCGCGCGTGTAGACCATCGCGTTGATCGCCGACGAGCCGCCCAGCGCCTTGCCGCGCGGCTGGTAGCCGCGGCGGCCGTCCAGGCCGGCCTGGGGCTCGGTCTCGAATCCCCAGTTGTTGAGCCGGGCCGCCACCTGCATCACGCCGGCGAAGGGCGTCGTCGTGACCCAGCCGTCGCCGCGGCCGCCGGCCTCCAGCAGCAGCACGCGGCACGACGGGTCCTCGCTGAGCCGGCTCGCCAGCACCGCGCCCGCGGACCCGCCGCCGACGATGACGAAGTCCGCGTCGGCGTCGTTCACGGCCGCGCTCACGTGATCTTCTTCAGCAGGCCGAGCAGCCGCTCGAAGGTCTTGCCATACGGCGGATGGAACAGCTTCGTGCCGGCGAAGCGCGCCTGCAGGAACACCGGCTTGAGCTTGCTGAACGTGTTGAAGCCCCAGACGCCGTGGTACGCGCCCATGCCGCTGGCGCCGACGCCGCCGAAGGGCTGTTCCTCCTGGCCCAGGTGCCAGATGCAGTCGTTGACGGTGACGCCGCCGGCATGCGTGCGCTGGAGCACGTCGTCGCGCGCGGCCTTGTCCTCGCCGAACCAGTACAGCGCCAGCGGCCGGTCGCCGGCGTTGACCTGCGCGATCGCCTCCGACGGATGGCCGTAGGGCACGATCGGCAGCAGCGGGCCGAAGATCTCCTCGCGCATGACCGTCATGTCGGGCTGCGTGTTGAGCAGCAGCGTGGGCACCAGGCGGCAGTCTGCGGGCATGTCGTCATGGGTCGGCCGCAGCGTCGCGCCGCGGGCGCGCGCGTCGTCGAGCAGGCCCTTGAGCCGCGCGTGGTGGCGCGGGCTGACGATGGCGGTGTAGTCCGGATTGCCATCGATGCGCGGATAGAGCCGGCGCGCGGCCGCGACGATCGCGTCGGCCAGCGGCTGCACCAGCTCGCGCGGCGCGAGCACGTAGTCCGGCGCCACGCAGGTCTGTCCGGCATTGAGCAGCTTGCCGAAGGCGATGCGCTCGGCGGTGAGCGCCAGGTCGGCGCTGCGGTCGACGATCGCCGGCGACTTGCCGCCCAGCTCCAGCGTCACCGGGGTCAGGTGTTGCGCCGCGGCCTGCGCGACCAGCCGGCCCACCGGCGTCGAGCCGGTGAAGAACAGGTGGTCGAACGGCAGCTGGGTGAAGGCCTTGCCGACCTCGGCGTCGCCGGTGACCACGGTCATCTCGTCGGGCGCGAAGTGCTCGGCCACGAGCCTGGCCATCAGTTCGGAGGTGGCTGGCGTCAGCTCCGACGGCTTGATCATCACGCGGTTGCCGGCGGCCAGCGCCGCCAGCGCCGGCGCCATCGCGAGGTAGTACGGGTAGTTCCACGGCGACACGATGCCCACCACGCCCAGCGGCTGCGGCATCAGCCGGTTGCCGCCGGGCAGGAAGTGCAGGGCGGTCGGCGCGCGGCGCACGGCCATCCAGCGCTTGAGGTGGCGGATCGCGTGGCGCGCGCCGGTCTCGACGGTGAACAGGTCGGCCAGCAGGCTTTCGTGGCGCGAGCGGTGGCCGAAGTCGCGGGCCATCGCGGCGGCGAGCGCCTCGGCCTGCGTCGACGTCATCCGCAGCAGCCGCTCGAGCCGGTCGCGCCGCTGCGCCAGCGTGGGCGCGCGCTCGCGGTCGAACGCGGCGCGCTGCTGCTCCAGCACCAGGTGCAGGCGTTCGGGCAGGGCGTGGTCCATGGGGGTCTCCGTCGTGTCTGTTGTTCTCGAAGGGCCAAGGCGGAAGGCTATGCGCAATCGCGCGGGCGGCCAAGCGCGGCGACCCTGGACTAGAGAGGCGCGACTAGCGCGGCAGGAGAAACGCGGGCACGGGGAGTACGCCTCGGGGGAGAAGCGGGACGGAAACGGAAACGGAAACGGAAAAGCCCGGCCGGAGCCGGGCTTTCGAAGCGGGCTCCGGGGAGCCCTCGCTCGGATCGCCGTCAGGCGATCGCGGCGATCAGAAGCGGTAGCCAGCGCCCAGCGTGAAGCCGGTCAGCTTGAAGCCGTCCTTCTTGTAGTACGAGCCGTAGTCGGCGGTCGCGTAGAACTGCTTGTTGAAGCTGTACGACGCGCCCAGGCCCCAGGCGAAGCTGTTGTCGCTGTCCGAGATCGAACCCTGCGACGACGACAGCTTGACCTTCGTGTCGGCGAAGCCCAGGCGGCCGAACACTTCGAACTCCGGGGTCACGGCGAACTTCGGCTTGACGAACAGGCCGTACGAACGCTGCACCTTGACCGTCAGGCCGTTGGAGCTGTCGTCACCGGCGCCGCCGGCCAGCATCGCTTCGATGGCGACGTTCGGGTGCACGTCCCAGCCGACGATGCCGCGGATGATGCCGGGCTTGGCCGACACGTTCAGGTCGGTGTCCTTGGCCTTGGCGAAGGTGTAGCCGCCTTCGACGTACACGCCGCTGGTGGATTGGGCTTGGGCAGCGCCGGCGGCCAGCAGGGCGGCGGCGGCGATGAAGGAAATCTTGGTCATTGGAATACTTCTCTCTTGGGTAGAAACCGCACCTCTGCGGTGCGGGGCCGAAAGGTATCAACGCCTGGCACCCGTCGACCATGAAGGAGGTCACGGTCTTGTAAATAAGTGCGAAAGGCGTTGTCGCACGACGACGTATTCGGCGATGCGAAGCACCGTCCTTCCCCATTCGGAGGGGCGGCTTCTCGCCTATGCGTACGAGTGTTCACGGCGCCTTCACGCGTCGCGGTCGCATGAACGACGAAGCCCGGCGCGGGGCCGGGCTTCGTGGCGGCGCGGGCGTGCGAGGCCACGCGCCGGGGAAGGCGATGGCAGCCGATCAGTGACGGAAGTGCCGCACGCCGGTGAACACCATCGCGATGCCGCGCTCGTTGGCCGCGGCGATGACTTCCTCGTCGCGCATCGAGCCGCCGGGCTGGATCACGCACGAGGCGCCGGCATCGGCCAGCACGTCCAGGCCGTCGCGGAACGGGAAGAACGCGTCGCTGGCCACGGCCGAGCCGGCCAGCGCCAGGCCCGCGTTCTCCGCCTTGATCGAAGCGATGCGGGCCGAGTCGATGCGGCTCATCTGGCCCGCGCCGACGCCCAGCGTCATGCCGTCGCCGCAGAACACGATCGCGTTGCTCTTGACGTACTGCGCGACGGTCCAGGCGAAGCGCAGGTCGTCGAGCTGTTGCGCGGTGGGCTGCAGCGTGGTGACGACCTTCAGGTCGGCGGGGGTCAGGAAGTGGTTGTCGGCGGTCTGCACCAGCAGGCCCGAGCCGACGCGCTTGACGTCCTGCGCGTTGCGGCCCTGGTCCCAGGGACGCGCGCCGCCCGGCGGCAGCGCGATCTCCAGCAGGCGCACGTTGACCTTGCCGGCGAAGACCTCGCGCGCCTCGGCGCTGAACGACGGCGCCATCAGCACCTCGACGAACTGCTTGGCCACCAGCTGCGCGGCGGCGGCGTCGACCTCGCGGTTGAACGCGATGATCCCGCCGAAGGCGCTGGTCGGGTCGGTCTTGAAGGCCTTGGCATAGGCCTCGGCGGCGGTCGCCGCGACGGCCACGCCGCACGGGTTGGCGTGCTTGACGATCACGCAGGCCGGCGTGTCGAAGCTCTTGACGCATTCCCACGCGGCGTCCGCGTCGGCGATGTTGTTGTAGCTGAGCTCCTTGCCCTGCAGCTGCTTGCCGGTCACCAGCGAGCCGGGCGCCGGATGCAGGTCGCGGTACAGCGCGGCGGTCTGGTGCGAGTTCTCGCCGTAGCGCAGGTCCTGCACCTTGATGAAGCTGCTGTTCATCTGCGCCGGGTACTCGGCCAGCGAGCCGTCCTCCAGCCGCGCGCTCAGGTAGTTGCTGATCGCCGCGTCGTACTGCGCGATGCGGTTGAACGCCGCCACCGACGCCGAGAAGCGCGTTTTGTCGCTGGTCTTGCCGTGGGCCTTGAGTTCCTCGAGCACCCGGGCGTACTGCGACGCGTCGGTCAGCACCGTCACGTCCTTCCAGTTCTTGGCCGCGCTGCGGACCATGGCGGGACCGCCGATGTCGATGTTCTCGATCGCGTCCTCCAGCGTGCAGCCGGGCTTGGCGACGGTGGCCTCGAACGGGTAGAGGTTGACCGCCAGGATGTCGATCGTGTCGATGCCGTGCTGCTGGATCGCGCTCACGTGCTCGGGCAGGTCGCGCCGGGCCAGCAGGCCGCCGTGGATCTTCGGATGCAGCGTCTTGACGCGGCCGTCCAGCATCTCCGGGAAGCCGGTGTGCTGGGCGACCTCGGTGACGGGCAGGCCGGCGTCGGCCAGCAGCTTGGCGGTGCCGCCGGTGGACAGCAGCTTCACGTTCAGCGCGTGCAGCGCCTGGGCGAATTCGACGATGCCGGTCTTGTCGGAGACCGAGATCAGGGCGGTGAGTTGGGCCATGGAACGCTTTCTAGGAAGAGTCTTAAATCAGCTTGTGCTCGACGAGCTTGCGGCGCAGGGTGTTGCGGTTGATGCCCAGCCATTCGGCGGCCTTGCTCTGGTTGCCGTCGCTGTGCTGCATCACGACCTCCAGCAGCGGCTTCTCGACCAGGCGGATCAGCATCTCGTGCATCGAGTGCGGCGCCTCGCCGCCGAGGTCGCGGAAGTACGCCTCCAGGTTTTCGCGGATGCAGGAGTCGATCGGTTTGGGCGTCATGCCGTGAGCCTTCTTTCTTGGTCTTCGTGGTGCCGGGCGTCGTTGGCGGCGGGCGAGCCGCCGTCGCCGTCATCGTCATTGCCGGACAGGTCGGCGGCGTCGCTCAGGTAGGGCAGGCGCTCGTGGTCGACCGCCAGCGCGTCGAGCCAGTCGGTCAGCGCCTCGACCTGCGCGTCGCAGCTCTCGAGGGTGTTCATGCGGCGGCGGAAGTCCTCGCCGCCGGGCAGCGCCCGCACGGCCCAGCCGATGTGCTTGCGCGCGCTGCGCATGCCGGTCAGCTCGCCGTACAGCGCGTAGTGGTCGTGCAGGTGCTCGACGAGCCAGCGCTTGGCGTCGTCGACGCGGGGGGCGGGCAGCTCCTGGCCGGTGGCCAGGAAATGCGCGATCTCCGCGAAGATCCACGGCCGGCCCTGGGCCGCGCGGCCGACCATGATCGCGTCGGCGCCGGTGGCGGCGAGCACCTCGCGGGCCTTGGCGGGCGTGTCGATGTCGCCGTTGGCGACGACGGGGATGCGCAGCGCGGCCTTCACCGCGGCGATGGTGTCGTACTCGGCGCGGCCGCTGTAGCCCTGCTCGCGGGTGCGGCCGTGCACCGTCACCATCGCCACGCCGGCGGATTCCGCCGCGCGCGCCAGCGCCACCGCGTTCTTCTCGGCCTGGCACCAGCCGGTGCGCATCTTCAGCGTCACCGGCACGCCGCGCGGCGCGCAGGCGGCCACGACGGCCTCGACGATCTCCAGCGCCAGCGGCTCGTCCTGCATCAGCGCCGAGCCGGCCCACTTGTTGCAGACCTTCTTGGCCGGACAGCCCATGTTGATGTCGATGATCTGGGCGCCGCGGTCGATGTTGTACGCGGCGGCCTCGGCCATCATGGCCGCGTCGGTGCCGGCGATCTGCACCGAGATCGGCGCGGACTCGCCCTCATGGTTGGCGCGGCGCGAGGTCTTGAGGCTGTTCCAGAGGTCCTTGCGCGAGGTCACCATCTCGCTGACCGCGTACCCCGCGCCCAGCTTCTTGCACAGGACGCGGAAGGGCCGGTCGGTCACGCCCGCCATCGGGGCGACGAACAGGCGGTTCGGCAAAAGATAGGGACCCAGCGCGAGCGTGCCGGGTGGTGGCGTGGACATCGGAGCGGTGCGGGGGTTGCACAAAAAAGAGGCAAAAGTATACCGCTCCGCGCCGCGGTCCCCCGTGCACTCGTGCGCGGCCGATCAGCCCGGGGGAAGGGCGTCGAGCGCGCGCAGCACGCGCCGGGCGATCTCCTCGCGCCGGGGGGCGAACGCGGGGTCGGTCATGTCCATGTTCAGCGCGAAGTAGACGGGGCGCGGATCGGTGTCGCGCTCGACCCAGCCGACGAACCAGCCGATGGCGGGCTTGGGCGCGTCGGCCCAGCCGGTCTTGGCGTACAGGCGCCAGCCCGGGCCCTGGTCGCGCAGCAGCACCTTGCGGGCGATGTCGTAGGTGCGGTCGGACAGCGGCAGCGCGCGGTCGTGCACGCGGCGCAGGAAGTCGATCTGGCCGACGGCCGAGATGCGCAGGTCGCCGTCCAGCCAGAAGCGGTCGCCGACCGGGCCCGCGATCGCGTTGCCGTAGCGGAAGTCGCGCACGTACTGCTGGACGGTGGGCTGGCCGACCTGGCGGGCCAGCGACTGGAACACCCAGACGGCGGAGACCTTGTAGGCCGAGGCCAGCGTCTGGTCGCGGTTCCAGTCGTCGATCGAGCGCTTCTGGCCGTCCCACTTGAAGGCTTGCGTCTCGTCGACGGCGGCGCCGGTGTCCAGCGCGATCAGCGACATCGGGATCTTGAAGGTCGAGGCGGGGAGGAAGCCCTCGAAGGCGCGGGTGCTGTCCGAGGCGATCCAGCGATGCGAGCGGGTGTCGAGCAGCGTGATCACGCCGCGGGTGCCGAGTTCGGCGAAGTGGCGGTCGAGTTCGGGCCGGGTCTCCCAACGTTCGCGCTGTTCGGCGGGAACGACGGCGACGGCGCTGGGGGCGGGCGAGGGCGAGATGGTCTGCGCGATCGAGGCCTGGCAGGCGGAGAGCGCGAGGCCGGCGAGCACGGAGGTGGCGATCAGGCGGGAGCGGGACATGGTGGTTCCCCGGCGAAGCGGGCGAGTGAGCGATGGCGCCAGTGTGCGAAGCGGCGCGGCGATCGCCGCGCGCATCTCGCGTTACGCGCGTTGCGCACACCGCGCACCTTGCGCATGCCAAGGCCCGGGGTCAACCGGTGGGAGTGGGGCCGGAATGGGGCTTGGGGTTCCCGGAGGGAGGCCCCATGCCCCGTGGAGAGCCCGCGCCAGGCCAGTCGGAGTCGGAACGCCGAGCCTATGCCCGCCGCACCCGCGGCATGAGCGCATCGGCCTCGTCGAGGTAGCGGCGCCTCGCCACGTCGTCGCGCAGTTTGCGCGCCTGCAGCCGCGCCTGCCGCACCAGGTCGGTGGCACTGAACGCATCGCCTTCGTCGAGCGCGTGCCGGGCCCACAGCAGCAGGAACGCGCAGCGCTGGTCGGCCGGGATCTGCGAATGGCGCGCGCGGCAGGATGCCCATCGCTGGCTGGCGAGTTCCCCGAACGAGTCCGCCGGCAGCGGTAGCCCCTGCGCGGTCGCGAGCCGTTGCAGCGCGGCGAAGTCGAGCTTGCCCAGCGCCGCGAGTCGCAGCAGGAAGATGGTGTTGAGCAGCGTGCTGCGGCCGAGCTGCCATCGCGCGCACAGCGCGTCGCTGAGCAGCAGCCAGCGCACGGCGTCCTCGGCGCCGGCGCCGCCGTCGGGCAGCAGCCCGGCCTCGACGAGCTGGCCGAGCGCGTTGGACAGGTTGGCGGCGCAGACCTGGAGCGCGTCGGGCAGGCCGGCGAGGGAAGCGCCGCGCAGCGCGTCGCCCAGGCTGGCCAGCGACTGCATCGCCAGCGCCGCGTCGCCGCGCGCGATGGCGAGCTCGCGCAGCACGATGCCGCGCAGGTTGCCGTGGTCGCAGCGCAGCGTGGAATCGGCGGCGAGGACCTCGGGGTCGACCTCGTCGAGCTTGTCCAGGGCCGGGGCGGCCTGGCCGAGGCTGCCGTACCAGTGCCAGGCCGCGAGGATCGCGACGCGGGCGCGCAGCTGGCGGCGCTCGAGGCGGGGCAGCCGGCCGTTGTTGAGCGTCTGGCCGAGGTCGCGCAGCTCGTCCTGCAGCGCGGCCCAGTCGCCGAGGCGGCGGGCGATGCGGGCGCGGCGCAGGCCCAGCGCGGCGGCCGCGGCGTCGTCGCCGGCGGGGACGTGAGGGGCGGCCTGCTGCAGCGCGAGGCGGGCGGGGTAGAGCTCGCCGCGGTCGAGCAGGTAGTCGGCGCGGGCGAGCGCCTCGGCGTAGGCCAGCGGCAGCAGCGTCGCGGCGGCGGGCGCGCGCACCGGGCGTTCCTGGCCGAGCCAGCGCGCCAGCGCCGCGCCGGTGGCGGCTTCGCCGTCGAGTTCGAAGCGGCAGCGCGCCAGCAGCGTGGCGTTCAGCCAGAACGGGCCGCTGCTGCGGGCGCTGGCCTCGATCAGCGCGGCGAGCGGGCCGTCGTCCAGCAGCGCGAGCGCGCGCCAGACCTGGGTGCGGTGCAGCTCGGCCATGCCGGCGATGCGCTCGCGCAGCTCGGCGCGGGAGCACGGGCTGTCGACGCGGGCCAGGCCTTGCTCGCGGGCCTGCAGCAGGGCGGCGATCAGGCGGGGCAGCAGGCGGTTGCGCAGCTCGGGCAGGCCGTCGATGCGCAGGCCCTGCGCGAGCAGCTGGACGCGGTGCATGGGGGCGTCGGCGCCGGAAGGCGCGGCGGAGGCAGCGGAGGCAGCGGGAGCGGCAGGAGCGGAAACGGCGGTCATCGGATGCGCATTCTGCGCGGACCGCGCGGGGCGTGTGACGGCAGCGCCGTAACGGGCGTTACGGCGCGGAGTTACGACCCGACCCGATGGGCGGCTTGGAAACCTCGGGCCCGGGTTTTGCCGATGGGGTGCATCACAACTCGTGGGGGACTGCCATGGTGGCGAATGAAGCCTGGTATCCGGGCGAAGGCGGTGTCGGAGGCGCGGGCCCGATGCGGGCGCCCGCGTCGGCGGTGACCTGGGGCGCGGTGCTGGCCGGCGCCGCGGCGGCGGCGGCGCTGTCGTTGATCCTGTTGCTGCTGGGCGTGGGCCTGGGGCTCGGCGCCGTGTCCCCGTGGGGGACCGACGGGGCGAGCGCGGGCGCGCTGGGCATGGCCAGCGTGGTGTGGCTGGCCTTCACGCAATTGGCGGCGTCCGGAGTCGGCGGTTATCTCGCGGGCCGGCTGCGGGTGCGCTGGCGCGATACCGATGTCGACGAGGTCCATTTCCGCGACACCGCGCATGGGTTGCTGTCCTGGGCGGTGGCGACGCTGTTCACCGCGGCGGCGCTGACCGCGTCGGTAGGCGCGATCGCGGGCATCGGCGTGAAGGCGCCCGGCGCCGCCGCGACCGCGGCGAACGCCGTCGTCGCCACGGCGATGAACGCCACGCCGGCCACCGGTGGAACGACGACCGCTGCCAGTGCCGCGCCAGGCGCATCGGCGGCGATGCCGTCGCCGGCGCTCACCCAGGAAGCGATCGATGCCGCGCGCAAGACGGCGCTGTGGATGTTCGTCTCGCTGCTGATCGGCGCCTTCACCGCGAGCCTGCTGGCGACCTTCGGCGGCCGGCAGCGCGACCGGATCGAATGACCCGATCCCGAGGCCGGATCGGCCGGCCCGGCCCGCCTTCTTCATCGATGACCAGGAGAACCAGATGCGATCGATCCTGCTTTACCTGCTCGGCGTGCCCATCCCGATCATCATCCTCATCGCGTTGATCCGGTGATCCGGTGATCCGGTGATCCGGTGATCCGGTGATCCGGTGATCCGGTGATCCGGTGATCCGGCGATCCGGCGATTGGCCCGGGCCCGCCCAGCGGGCTCGGGCCACCGCCCGTGGCCGCGTTCGCGCGCGGACGTGGGCCTGCGATTCGGCCAAGCCCGTTCCGTCCAGCGTCCAGTTCCGTTCAGTTGATCGCCGGCGCCGCGATGCCGGCCGGATCGAGGCCGTCCGCATATCGGCGCCACGCGCCTGGCGCATGGGAGAGCCGGTCCGCGACGACCTTGAGCACCGCGGGGTTCCAGACCAGTCCGCAATGGCTGCCGTCGACCTCGACGTTCTCGACCATCGGATGGTCCTCGGGCTGCAGGCAGGCCTGCCAGGCGACCACGCCGTCGCTGCGGCTGTAGATCGAGGTGGTGGGCACCTGCGGCGCGGCGATCAGGCGCGACTTGAAGTCGTCGTCGAGCACCGGCAGCGCGCCGTTCACCCAGCGGTAGATCAGGCTGACGTTGGTCTGCGCGGCCTCGCCGGTGATGGGCGTGCCGATGGTGATGACCTGGCGCACCGGCAGCGCGATGCGCTTGGCGACCTCGCGCGCGTAGATGCCGCCCAGGCTCCAGCCGATCAGCGAGACGGGCTGCGGCTGTTCGGCCACCAGCGCCTCGATGTCCGCGGCGAGCGCGTCGAGCCAGCGGTCGATGTCGCCGGCCGGGCCGGTGTTCAGGCCGCGGCCCCAGTCGCGGGCCGCGTAGCCCAGGCCGTGGCAGAAGCCCACCAGCGGCGCGATCGACTGCGCGTCGGCGGCCAGTCCGGGGAACACGATGACGGGATGGCCGTCGCCGCCGGGATGGCCGCTGCGGTCCATGAACCGGCAACTGGCGTATTCCATCGCGGCGCGCAGCGGCTCGATGCCGAGCAGGGCCCAGGAGGGCGAGGGGATGACGGGGACCGGGGCGGGCACCGTGGCGGGCACCGTTGCGGGAAGGGCGGCGATCTTTTTCATGGTCTTCTGGCGGTCGCGTCCGGCGGGGCCGGCGAGATCGCGGTGAGGACAGTTGAGCCCATCTTTGCGCGGCGCGCGTCCCGTGGATATCCCCCAAGCGCCCATGTAGGCGTCGGACGGGGCCTACATCCGGGGGGTTGAAAGCGGGGGGATCGCGGGCGGTCTCTCCCACCGTTGACGGTGATCAGGGGGAGGGACGGCTTTTCGCCGCTGTCGAGGGCTAGGCTTTCCCTCTCGATGAGCGGCGGAGATACCGCCGAGGAGTCTCGAATGAAGAAGATCCGGATGAAGATCGACACGCAGTGCCCCGCGGACCAGGTGTTGCTGCCCGTTGAAGTGATTCAGCACTTGGGGTTGCAGCCAGGAGAAAGCATCGATGTGGACTTTTGGTCCAACGGTACCGTCTATCTCCATCTCGAAAGGCGCAGCAGCCAGGTCGACAGCGTGGCGGGCATCCTTCGCGATCGACCACGTGGACGCAAGAAGCCTGTGTCACTGAAGGAGATCAAGCGCGCGATCGAGGACGGCTGGGCCGGGCGGCGGTGATGAAGGTCACTGCGGATACCAATCTGCTGGTCCGGCTCGTGAGATTTCTCCGACGGTGTCATCGCATGTGAGGGGCGCCGACGCGGCGCCGAGGTGTTCGTGACCTTTGATCGTCGCGCGATTCGCAAGCTGACCCGCTTGGGGTTGAGCGCCCGGGAACCTTGAGCCGGTCCGGGCGTCGTCAATGGAAATCCCGGCTCTCCGTCCTCAACCGGCCCAGCATCGGCGTCAGGTCTTCCAGGTGCCCGGCGATCCGGCCGCTCGTCGAGCTCCCGGGCCAACGTCCAGCGCTGTTCGCCAGCATCGACCGTCGACGGGGCCTACATCGGGGGGGAAGAAGGGGGGATCGCGGGCGGTCTCTCCCACCGTTGACGGTGATCAGGGGGAGGGACGGTTTTTCGCAGAGCACGAAGCCTAGGATTTGAAGAACAGACCCCTGTGGAAGGAGCGATTCAATGAGTCTCGTGATGATCGATTTGCAGCCGATGACGGTGTCCCAGCGTCGCAAGGTGAAGCTCGAGCAATTGGTGCTCGATCACATGAATGTGAAACCAGGCGGGACAGTCGAGGTCGATCTGCTGGCCAACGGATGCTGCGTGTTGCGCGCGACTCGGACTGGCGACATCCGGGAAATCTTCGGCATGCTCGCCGATCGACCGCGGGGACGCGCTGGCGAAGTGTCCATCGAGGAAATGAACGAAGCCATCGCGCAGGGTTGGGCTGGGGAGCCATGAAGGTCACGGTGGACACCAACGTGCTGGTGAGGTGTGTCGTCAAGGACAACCTCGAGCAGGCACGCGCGGCGATGCAGTTGATGGCGGAGGCGGAGGTCGTGGTCGTCGCAGTGGCCTGTCTCTGTGAATTCGCTTGGGTGTTGGGCCGCTCCTATCGATTCGCCTCGGCGGACATCGCCGAGGCGATACGCGCCGTCGTGGCGAGGCCTGTCGTTCAGGTCAATCGATTGGCCGTCGACGCTGGACTCGATGTCCTGGATCTCGGGGGAGATTTCGCGGACGGCGCGATTGCCTGCGAGGGTCGACTGTCCGGCGGGGACCTGTTCATGACCTTCGACAAGGCGGCGCTCAGGCGGTTGACGCACCTGGGCGAGCGCGTGGCTTCGCCCTTCGATTTGCGTGCAAAGGCAGAGGCCGCCTAGTGAAAATCCCGGCTCTCCGTCCTCAACCGGCCCAGCATCGGCGTCAGGTCCTCCAGGTGCCCGGCGATCAGGTTGCGGACATCGCCGCTGCGCTGCCACTTGCCCTTCACCGCCATCAGCCGTGAATGCAGCATCACCTGGCGCTGCCGCTGCCACAGCGCCCGGTGCACGATCACCTGGATGTCCCCGGTCTCGTCCTCCAGCGAGATGAAGATCGTCCCCTTGGCCGTCGCCGGCTGCTGCTTCACCGTCACGATCCCGCAGCCCCGCGCCAGCCGGCCGTCCGGCAGCTCGTCGAGTTCCCGGGCCGACATCCAGCGCTGCTCGCGCAGCATCGGCCGCAGCAGCGCCAGCGGATGCCGCCGCAGCGTCAGGCCCAGCGACGCGTAGTCGAAGACGATCTCCTCGCCCTCCGGCGCCCGCGGCAGCGCCAGGAAGTCCTCCTGCACCGGCGCCGAGGCCAGCAGCGGCGGCGGCGCGTGCTGCGCGGCCGCGTCCCACATCTGCTGGCGCCGGTGGCCGCTGATGCTCGTCAGCGCGTCGCCCGCCGCCAGCATCGTCATCTGCTGCTGGTTCAGCCCGGTGCGCCGCGCCAGGTCCTCCGCGTCGTTGAACGGCCCGCGCCGGCGCTCCCGCACGATCAGCGCCGCCGATCCCTGCTGCAGCCCCTTCACCAGCCGCAGCCCCAGCCGCACCTTCACCTCCCCCGCATCGGCCGCCAGCGCCTCGTCCGACTCCAGGTACGGATCGCCGTCGTCGTCGCAGGCGATCCCATCCTCGTCCAGCGGCAGCGCGTCGAGCGCCTCGACCTCCTTGCCCCGCCGCGTCGGCCGGATCACACGGCCGTCGGCGCGCTCCAGCGTGCAGTCCCAATCGCTGTGCATCACGTCGGGCGGCAGCACCTCGACGCCGCGCCGCTTGGCGTCCTGCACCAGCTGGCTCGGCGAATAGAAGCCCAGCGGCTGCGCGTTCAGCATCCCCGCCAGGAACTCCGCCGGCTTGTGCCACTTCAACCAGCTGCTGGTGTAGACCAGCAGCGCGAACGAGGCCGCGTGCGACTCCGGGAAGCCGTACTCCGAGAAGCCCTTGATCTGCTCGAAGATCTGCTCCGCGAAGGACACCGGATAGTTCCGCTCCCGCATGCCCTCCACCAGCTTCACCCGGTACTTCTCCAGGTTGCCCTTGCGCTTCCACGCCGCCATCGAGCGCCGCAGGTCATCCGCCTCCCCGCCGGTGAAACCGGCCGCGATCATCGCGATCTGCATCACCTGTTCCTGGAACACCGGCACGCCCAGCGTGCGCTCCAGCACCGTCTCCAGGCCCGGCGGATAGTCGACCTGCTCGAAGCCCTGCCGCCGCTGCAGGTAGGGATGCACCATCCCGCCCTGGATCGGGCCGGGGCGCACGATCGCGACCTCGATGACCAGGTCGTAGAAGGTCTTCGGCCGCAGCCGCGGCAGCATGCTGCGCTGCGCCCGGCTCTCGATCTGGAACACGCCGATCGTCTCGGCGCGCTGGATCATCTCGTAGGTCGGCACGTCCCCGTCCGGGATGTCCTGCAACTCGAACGGATAACGCTGGCGCTTGCCGACGAAGTCCAGCGTCTTGCGGATCGCTGTCAGCATGCCCAGCCCCAGCACGTCGACCTTGAGCAGCCCGACCGCGTCCAGGTCGTCCTTGTCCCACTCGATGACGGTGCGGTCAGGCATCGACGCGTTCTCCACCGGCACCATGCGCGTCAGCGGCCCCTGCGTCAGCACGAAGCCGCCCGGATGCTGCGACAGGTGCCGCGGGAAGCCCAGCAGCTCCGAGGTGATCGCCACCAGCTGCCGCACCGCCAGGTCGTCGGCGTCCAGCCCCGACTCGCGCAGCCGCTCCGCGTCGATGGTCTGGCCGTCCCACCACTGGTGGTTGCCGCACAGCGTGTCCAGCACCTCCGGATCGAAGCCCAGCGCCTTGCCCACGTCGCGCAGCGCGCTCTTGACGCGGTACGAGATCACCACCGCCGCCAGCGCCGCGCGCTCGCGCGTGTACTTGCGGTAGAGGTACTGGATGACCTCCTCGCGGCGCTCGTGCTCGAAGTCGATGTCGATGTCCGGCGGCTCGTTGCGCTCCTTGCTGATGAAGCGCTCGAACAGCACCTGCATCCGCTGCGGATCGACCTCGGTGACATGGGTGCAGTAGCAGACGATGGAATTGGCCGCGCTGCCCCGCCCCTGGCACAGGATGCCCTGCGAGCGCGCGAAGTGGACGATGTCGGCCACCGTCAGGAAGTAATGCTCGTAGCGCAGTTCCTCGATCAGCGCGAGCTCGCGCTCGATCTGCTCGGCCGCGGACGCCGGCACGCCGTCGGGCCAGCGCCGGCCCGCGCCCTCGTAGGTCAGCCGGCGCAGGTGGCCGGCCGGCGTCTGGCCGTCGGGCACCACCTCGGACGGGTAGTGGTAGCGCAGCTCGTCCAGCGTGAAGTCGCAGCACGCGGCCACGCGCAGCGTCTCGGCCAGCAGCTCGGCCGGGAAGGCCAGCCCGAGCCGGCCGCGCGCGCGCAGGTGGCGCTCGGCGTTGCGGTCCAGCGCCTGGCCGCACTCGGCCAGCGGGCGGCCCAGCCGCGTCGCGGTCAGCACGTCCTGCAGCGGCTTGCGGCTGCGCACATGCATCGTGGCGTCGCCGACGGCCACCATCGGGATCTCGGTCAGCGCCGCGGCCTCGCGCAGGCGCAGCAGGCGGCTCTCGTCGTCGAGCTCGCGGGTCTGGGTCAGGCCCAGCCAGCAGCGGCCGGTGAAGCGCGACAGCAGCCAGCGCGACATCGCCAGCATCGCCGCCGCCTCCGCGTGCCGGTCCGGGCAGGCCACGACGACGCAGTCGTCCAGCGTGCGCGGGCCGATGTCGTCGGCGGTGCAGCGGTAGGTGCCTTTCTCGGCCGAGCGCCGCAGCCGCGAGATCAGCTGGCACAGGTTGCCGTAGCCGTTGATGCCGCAGGCCAGCACGACCAGCGTGAACGGCGACTGCGCGGCGGGATCGACGCCGTCGCGCGCGTCGGCCGGATGTCCCGCGTCGCGGGCGTCGATGCGGAACTGGCTGCCCACCAGCAGCTTCAGCCCGTGCTGCTTCGCCGCCACGTGCGCGCGCACCATGCCGGCCATCGAGCATTCGTCGGTGATCGCCAGCGCGGCATAGCCGAGCTCCTTGGCGCGCTCGACCAGTTCCTCCGGCCAGCTCGCGCCGCGCAGGAAGCTGAAGTTGGACAGGCAGCGCAGCTCGGCGTAGTCGGGCAGCGCGGACGCGGCCGGCGGGGAGGCCGGTGCTGCCGGCGCGGCAGGCGCGGCGGGCGGCGTGGGGGGCAGGGACGGGGCCGTCATCTCGGAAGTCCCGTTCAGGCGTAGACGCCGTGCAGGAACCAGGCGCTGCCGCCGTCGTCCAGCGGCTGGCGGAAGACCGCGACCACGCCGGCGCTCTCGTTGACCGCGATCCAGTAGTCGCGCACGGCGTTGCGATGGCCGCACTCGACCACCGCGTCGCCGTCATGCGGCGCGAGCGCGGTGAAGAGCGGCACGCGGTCCTCCTCCTTGCCCTGCCCCTTGCCCTTGCCGGGAGGCCTGCCGGAGCGCGCGGGCGCGGCAGCGGCCTCGACCGGGTCGGTCTCGCCGGGGGCCGTGGCGGCCTCCGGTGCCGACCGGGGCAGCCGGTCCCACCAGCCGCCCTCGACGCGGTCGGGCCCGACCAGCAGCGTCAGCGCGCCCTGGTAATGCGGCCGGTGGTCGCGCAGCGCCA
>NZ_JAOCCU010000067.1 GCF_029840635.1 Mitsuaria sp. GD03876
ACACGTCCGCCGGCGCCTCGGCCTCGGCATCGGCCGGCGCGGGCTGCGCCTTGGTCCGGCCGGCGCGCTTGCGGGCCGGCTTGGTCGCTTCGGCCACCGCTGCGGCCGCCGGTTCGGGCTGGGCGACGGGCGCGGTCTCGGCCGCGGTCTCGATCGCCGCGTCGGCGCTCACGGCCGGCTCGGCCGCCGCCTCATCCGCTCTGGTCTTGCGCGCCGCCGGGCGGCGCCGTTGGGAAGTCGTCGTCATGGGAGTCCTCGTGCCGCAGCCGCGCCTCGCGCCAGCCCCGGACACTGTTGAAGATGGCGAGCGCATGCGCGCGCCGCAGATCGTCCAGGGTCAGCCGCGCCTCGCGCAGCCGGCCCTGTTCCAGCAACTCCTCGCGCAGCGTGCCGGGCAGCAGGCCGGCGTCGGCGCGCGGCGTCAGCCACGGCCCGTCCGGCGCCCGTCGCAGCGCGAGGTTGGTCAGGCAGCCCTCGGTGAGCTCGCCGTCCCGGTTGAAAAGCAGCACGTCGAAACAGTCCGCCGGCTTGGCGTCCAGGAAGGCCTGGTACACCTCGCGGCGCGTCGTCTTGTGCTGGATGAACTCGGCGTCCGCGCCGCGCGTGTCGATCGGCGCGCGCGCCAGTGCGACCGTCAACGGCGCGTCCGCCTGGCCGATATCCCCGAGGACGCCGGCCTGCGGCAGCGACTGGATCGTCTCGCCGATCGCGCCATCGCGCGCCAGCGTCAGCCGCACGCGCCAGGCGCCGCGCGGGTGGCGCCGCGCGATGTCGACCAGCCGCGCCTTGAACGCGTCGGCCGACCACGCCAGGCCGAAGTGCCGCGCGGTGCGCTGCATCCGCGCCAGGTGCCGCGCCGCGCGGGCGAACTCGCCGTCGTCCAGGCGCAGCGTCTCGAGCGCTGCCACCGGCGCCCGCGCCCGCGACAGGAAACGGGCCTTGGCGCGCCACTCGTCGATCTCGTCGGCGGGCCGCGAGTCCAGCGTGATGCCGCTGCCCACCCCGCAGCGCAGCACGCCGCCGCGCTGCTCCACCGTGCGGATCGGCACGTTGAAGGTCACCGCCCCGCCCGGCTGCAGCAGGCCCAGCGCGCCGCAGTACCAGCCGCGCGGCCCGGGCTCGAGCTCGTCGATCACCTCCATCGCGCGCTTCTTGGGCGCGCCCGTGATCGAGCCGCAGGGGAACAGCGCCGCCATCACCTCGTCCAGCGCCAGGCCCGCGCGCGTCACCGCGCCGATGGTCGAGGTCATCTGCCAGACCGTGGGCAGCGCGTGCAACTCGAACAGCCGCGGCACCCGCACCGAGCCCGTCACCGCCACGCGCGACAGGTCGTTGCGCAGCAGGTCCACGATCATGAGGTTCTCGGCGCGCTCCTTGGCGCTGGTGCGCAGGTGGGCCTGGGCGGCCTCGTCGGCGGCGCGGTCGCGCCCACGCGGCGCGGTGCCCTTCATCGGCTGCGCCGACAGCAGCCAGGTGTGGCTGGCCTGCGGCGTCTCGGGCAGCGGCCGCCAGTCGAAGAACAGCTCCGGCGACACGCTCGCGACGGTGTCGGACTCGCCCCGCAGGAACAGCGCGAACCCGCCCGGCTGCGCCGCGTGCAGCGCGAAGAAGTGCAGCACCGGATCGAAGCCGGGGGCGTCGGCGTCGGCCTCCAACCGCGCCGCGCCTCCGACAGCCCCTGCCAGTGCCGCCGCGCCGGCGCCGGCGCCGGCGCTGGCGTTGGCGCTGGCGTTGGCGCTGGCGTTGGCGCTGGCGTTGGCGTTGGCGTCGGCCTCCAACCGCGTCGTCAGGTTGACCTGGTAGCAGTCGCCGTCCCGGATGTAGGCGCGGATGCGCTCGACCTGCGCCTGTTCATCGGCGTCGTCCTGCGTGTCGCGCCAGGCACCGATCGGATGCGCGCGGGCCGCGCCGGCCGTCGCGAGTTCCTCGGGCCACGGTGCGGGCGCCTCATGCCAGACGTGGAATTCCGCCAGCGGGACGTCGCCCGCCGGCCGCGTGCGCAGCACCGGGTCGAGCGCCCCCGCCGCCTCGTAGCGCAGGCCGCCCAGCACCCAGGCGCCGGCGCGCGCCGCCGCATGCGCCAGGCGCAGCACGGCGCGCAGCCGGTCGGCATCGCGCGCGACCAGGCGCTCCGCCGGCGGCGCGAAGAAGGCGCCACGCAGGCGTTCGCCGTCCTCGCGCGCCAGCGGATGGCGCGGAAAGTCGAAAACCGCCCACAGGTCCTGGGGGCGGCGCGGGGTATCCATGGGAGCCTTCGGCGCGCGGGAGCGCGTTCGTCGTGAGGGAGCCGGAAGCGGCGCTCAGTCCAGCTTCAGGAACTGTTCGCGGTAATGGATCAGTTCGTCGACGGACTCATGGATGTCGGCCAGCGCGGTGTGCTTCTGGGCCTTCTTGAAGCCTTCCATCGCGGCGGGCTTCCAGCGGCGCGCCAGCTCCTTGAGCGTGGACACGTCAAGGTTGCGGTAGTGGAAGAAGTCTTCCAGCTTGGGCATGTAGTTGGCCAGGAAGCGGCGGTCCTGGCAGATCGAGTTGCCGCACATCGGCGACTTGCCGGCCGGCACGTAGGCCTTGAGGAAATCGATGACCTGCTGCTCGGCGTCGGCTTCGGCGATCGTGGAGGCCTTGACCCGGTCGATCAGGCCGCTCTTGCCGTGCGTGCCCTTGTTCCACGCGTCCATGCCGTCCAGCGTCGCGTCGGACTGGTGGATCGCGAAGACCGGGCCCTCGACGCGGACCTTCAGATGGGCGTCGGTGACGACGACGGCGATCTCGATGATGCGGTCCTTGTCGGGGAACAGGCCGGTCATTTCCAGGTCGATCCAGATCAGGTTCTGGTCGTTGAGCGGCAGGTCCGGATTGGTGCCGGCCATCGGCGTGGTGTCGGTGGTCATCGTGTTTGTCCTTCAGGTTGGGCGCGATTGTCGCCGAGGCGCGGGGCGACGCCCCCTCTTCTACACTTGGCGGCTATGCAGATCCCTCCCGCGGCGCTCGCCGCCGTCCCGGCGCCGTCGGCGCTGGGCCACTCCCCGCTGATGCTGACCGCCGCGTTCGTCGCGGCGGTGCTCCTGTCCTTCCTGCTCCGGCTGTGGCTGTCGTCGCGCCAGATGCGGCACGTGGCGCGCCACCGCGCCGCGGTGCCCGCCGCGTTCGTCGGCACGGTGCCGCTGTCGGCGCACCAGAAGGCGGCCGACTACACGATCGCGCGCGGCCGCTTCGGCACGCTGCACCTGGCCTGGGACACCGCGCTGCTGATCGGCTGGACGCTGCTGGGCGGGCTGGACCTGCTCAACCAGTGGGCGCTGTCGTGGCGCCCGGAGCTCGGCGACCTCGGCTACCAGCTCGCCCTGCTGACCGCCTTCGCGCTGCTGTCGGGCCTGCTGGACCTGCCCTGGACGCTCTACAACATCTTCCGGCTCGAGCAGCGCTTCGGCTTCAACCGCATGACGCTCCGGCTGTTCGTCGTCGACGGCCTCAAGGCCATGGGGATCGGCCTGGTGCTGGGCCTGCCGTTCGCCGCGCTGATCCTGTGGCTGATGGCCCAGGCCGGCGCGTTCTGGTGGCTGTGGGCCTGGGGCGCGTGGATGGCCTACACGCTGCTGATGATGGTCCTGGTGCCGCTGGTCATCGCGCCGATGTTCAACAAGTTCGAGCCGCTTCGCGACCTCGCGATGGTCCAGACCATCGACGCGCTGCTCAAGCGCTGCGGCTTCGCCTCCAGGGGGCTGTTCGTGATGGACGGCAGCAAGCGCTCGGCGCACAGCAACGCCTACTTCACCGGACTGGGCGCGGCCAAGCGGGTGGTGTTCTTCGACACGCTGCTGGCGCGGCTTGCGCCGCCGGAAATGGAGGCGGTGCTCGCGCACGAGCTCGGCCACTTCAAGCACCGCCACGTGCTCAAGCGCCTGGTGGTGTCGTTCGCGATGAGCCTGGGCGTGTTCGCGCTGCTGGGCTGGCTGAGCGGCCAGGCGGGCTTCTACCTCGGGCTGGGCGCGCGCCCGAGCCTGGACGCGCCCAACGACGCGCTGGCGCTGATGCTGATCCTGATGGCGCTGCCGGCGTTCACCTTCTTCCTGACGCCGCTGACCTCCTTCTGGTCGCGCAAGGACGAGTTCGAGGCCGACGCCTACGCCTGCGCGCACGCCAGCGGCGCCGAGCTGACCCGGGCGCTGCTCAAGCTGCACGAGGACAACGCCGGCACGCTGACGCCGGACCCGCTGTTCGCGCGCTTCTACTACTCGCACCCGCCGACCGGCGAGCGGCTCGCGGCGATCGCGGCGCTCAGCCCCGCGGCCGTGCCGGCCGGAGGCGCGGCATGAGCAAGGCGGCGCAGATCGGGCTGGTGGTGCGCGGGCACGGGCGCCATTACGTCGTCGAGGACCAGGACGGCGTGCGCGTGCACTGCCTGACCCGGGGAAAGAAGAGCGATTGCGTCGTCGGCGACCGGGTGCGCTGGGCGCGCAGCAGCGACCACGAGGGCGTGATCGAGCGGGTCGAGCCGCGGCGCAACCTGCTGTTCCGCCAGGACGAGTGGAAGACCAAGAGCTTCGCCGCCAACCTGGACCGGCTGCTGGTGCTGGTGGCGGTGGAGCCGCAGTTCTCCGAGTCGCAGCTCACCCGCGCGCTGATCGCGGCCGAGAGCGCCGGCATCGCCGCCGACATCGTGCTCAACAAGACCGACCTGGGCGGCGCCGACGCCGCGCGCGCGCGGCTGGCGCCGTACACGGCGATGGGCCAGCGGGTGCTGGAACTCAGCTTCAAGGGCCGTCCGGAGGAGGCGCGCGAGACGCTGCATCCGCTGCTGCAGGGCCAGTCGACGCTGGTGCTGGGCCCCAGCGGCACCGGCAAGAGCACGCTGATCAACCTGCTGGTGCCCGACGCGCAGGCGCAGGTGGGCGAGATCTCGCAGGCACTCAATTCGGGCCGCCACACGACCACGACGACGCAGTGGTACTGGACCGAGCCCGCGCCGGCCGACGGCCGGGCGCGTTCGGCGCTGATCGACTCGCCGGGCTTCCAGGAATTCGGCCTGCGCCAGATCGCGGCGCCGGACCTGGCGAGCTACATGCCGGACTTCAAGCCCTACCTGGGCGAATGCCGCTTCCACAACTGCAGCCACCGGCACGAGCCGGGCTGCGCGGTGCTGGTCGCGGTCGAGGCCGGGCGCATCAGCCCGTCGCGCTATCGGATCTACGACGAACTCTGGGACGAGCTCAGCGCGCCGCCGAAATACTGAGACGGCCGCTGGCCCTCACCCCTGCCCTCTCCCCGCAAGCGGGAGAGGGAGCAAGAACGCCGCCGAGGGGGCTCCCTCCCCCCGCTTGCGGGAGCGGGCGGAGTGAGGGGCGGCGGCCTCCCGCAGTCAGCGTTCCAGGCGCGGATCCGCCGGGGTGGCGTCGTGGACCTCGCGGACCTCGGCGTCGATCACCTCGCCGCGCGGCGCGCGGCCCGCGGACATGCCGCCGGCGCGGAAGGCCTGCGCGCGGAACTGCGCCGCGCGCTGGAAGGCCGCGGTCCGCAACGTCGGCTTGCGGCCGCGGATCAGGCTCCACAGCAGCACGACGCCGAAGATCACCAGCCCGGCCACGAGCACGGCCAGGAACAGCACCAGCGACGCGACCGCCAGCACGAGGCGGGCGGCGATGGCGAACAGAGTGGACAAAGCGTTCATCGGTCTTTCAAGTCGGGACGATCGCGGGTTTTCAAGTGCGGAAAAGCGGGAGCCGCGATCAGCCGCGGCCAATGAAGGGCATCTTGGTGGCCATCACCGTCAGGAACGGCACGTTGGCCGACAGCGGCAGCTCCGCCATGTAGCGCAGCGCGCTGGCGGCGTGCGCGACATCCATCACCGGCTCGACCATCGTGGCGCCGTGCGCCTGCGGCACGCCGTGCTTGAAGCGTTCGGTGAGGTCGGTTTCGGCGTTGCCGATGTCGATCTGGCCCGCGGCGATGTCGTGCTTGCGGCCGTCCAGCGCCAGCGTCTTCGTCAGCCCGGTGATCGCGTGCTTGGTCGAGGTGTAGGCGATCGAGCCCGGCCGCGGCGCATGCGCCGAGATCGAGCCGTTGTTGACGATGCGCCCGCCGCGCGGCGACTGCCGCTTCATCAGCCCGAAAGCCGCGCGGGCGCACAGGAAGCTGCCGGTCAGGTTGACGTCGACGACGGCGCGCCAGGTCTCGACGCTCAGTTCGTCGATGTCCATCGCGGGCGCGCCGCGGCCGGCGTTGTTGAACAGGAAGTCGAGCCGGCCCCAGCGGCGCTCGATCTCGGCGAACGCGGCGGCGACCTGCGCCTCGTCCGCGACGTCGGTGGGCAGCACCAGCGCGCGCTCGGGCGCCAGCGCCGCGGTCTCGCGCAGCATGTCCTCGCGGCGGCCCAGCAGCGCGACCTGCCAGCCGGCCTGCATCAGCACGTGCGCGGTGGCGCGGCCGATGCCGGAACCGGCGCCGGTCACGGCGGCGAAACGGGCGTTCAGGGGCGTGGCCGACGCGAGCGGAACGACTTCCGGGGAAGTCGTCACGTCGGCAGCGACGGGATCGAGGGCGGCGTGGGCGGAGTCCATCCCCGCATCATAGGGAGCGAGGGCAGGATCGGCAGGCCCAGGGCGGATGCCGCCGCGCGGCCTGCGCCCGCCGTGCCCAGCGGCGCCGGCCAGGACAGCCGGATGCCGTGCGCGGCCTCCAGCGCGACACCGCCCGCCCCCACCATGGTCAGCCCCGCGTCCATCGCGGGGACAGCCTGGAATTGCGCCAGCGCGCTCATCGCGCGGCCACCTGTTCGCCGTCGAACGCGCGGTCCGCGCGGCGGCCGGAGACGACCACCGTCGGCAGCGTGCGCAGCTCGCCGGCATCGCGCATCGCCGCCAGCGTCTGGCTCGACTTGCCGTTGATGACCACCGTCGGCAGGCGCTGCGGCTGCTCGGCGCGGCTGGGCAGCGCCAGCAGCAGGCCGGCGGCGATGCCGGTCGCGATCCCGATCAGCGCGGCCAGGCGCTTGGCGTTCGTGAAACGGTCGTAGCAGCGAATGGTGTTCATCGTGTTCTCCGGTGCCGCGGGGGTGGGCTTGCGGCATGGAGCGAACTGTCGCAGGGGTTAACCCCTAGCAAAAGCTTGCTGCGACCAACACATTCTTGCTAGCGACGAACTGCGCCTGCGCGCGACGAATGGCGCGCGACTTCAGGGTTTCCCCCAAACGAGGGAAGGCCCCTTCCGGGGCCCTCGTCGTGGGGATCGGGCGTCGGTCCAACGCCCTCGGCTAAGCAGCCCGAACGCGATCGGACCGTGCTCGGTCGCCCTTCAGGCGGGGATCAGCCCCCGGCCCTTGAGCATCGGCTCGACCCGCGCGTCCCGGCCGCGGAAGGCGCGGTAGGTCTCGCCCGGCTCACGGCTGTTGCCGACGGCCAGGATGTGGTCCAGCACCGATTGGGCGACCGACCGGTCGAACGGATCGCCGGCCTCGACGAAGGCCTCGAAGGCGTCGCAGTCCAGCACCTCGGCCCACAGGTAGACGTAATAGCCCGACGCGTAGGAACTGCCGGAGAACAGGTGCTGGAAGTGCGTCAGCCGATGGTTCAGGCCGATCGCCGGCGGCAGGCCCAGCCGCTCCAGCGTCTCGCGCTCGAAGGCGACCGGGTCCGGCGGCTGCGGCTGTTCCAGCGCATGGATCGCCAGGTCCACCAGCGCCGAGGCGCAGTAGCGCACCGTCTCGTAGCCCTGGTTGAAGGTGGCCGCGGCCTTCAGCCGCTCGAGCAGCGCGTCGGGCAGCGGCTCGCCCGTCTTGTAGTGCCGCGCATGGCGCTTGAGCACCACCGGCTCGGCCATCCAGTGCTCCATCAGCTGCGACGGCAGCTCGACGAAGTCGCGCAGCACCTGCGTGCCCGACAGGCGCTCGAACTCGACGTCCGACAGCAGGCCGTGCAGGCCGTGGCCGAACTCGTGGAACAGCGTGCGCACGTCGTCGAAGGACAGCAGCGTCGGTTCGCCGGGCGCGCCCTTGGCGAAGTTGTTGTTGTTCAGGATGACCGGCAGCGCGTCGATGCCGTTGCGGGCCTGCCAGCGCAGCGCGTTCATCCAGGCGCCGCTGCGCTTGGTCGGCCGCGCGAAGTTGTCCTGGATGAAGATGCCGCGCAGCGAGCCGTCCTGGCGCCGGACCTCGTGGACCTTCACGTCGGGGTGGTAGCCGGCGACCTGCGGCTGGGCGACGAAGCGCAGCCCATAGAGGCGCTCGGCGCAGTCGAACATCGCCTGCACCATCGCGTCGAGCGGGAAGTAGGGCTTGACCTCGGCCTCGTCGAGCTGGAAACGCTGCTGGCGCACCTTCTCGGCGTACCAGCGCCAGTCCCAGGCTTCGATCGCGTGGTCATGGCCGAGCTGGACGCGCACCTCGTCGAGCATCGCCCGCTCGCGCGCGGCGGCCGCCTTGGCCGGTTCCCAGACCTGGTCCAGCAGGCCCTGCACCGCCGACTGGCGGCCGGCCATCGTGTCGGCCAGCGCGTAGTCCGCGTAGCTGCGGTGGCCGTGCAGCGCGGCCTGCTCGTGGCGCAGCGCGAGCAGCTCGCGCACGAGCTCGCGGTTGTCGGTGTCGCCGGTGTCGTCGCCGCGGCCGATCCAGGCGCGCCAGGCCTGCTCGCGCAGGTCGCGGCGGTCGCTGAAGGTCAGGAAGGGCACGATCAGCGAGCGCGACAGCGTCACCACGTGCACGCCCTCCCCGGCCTGGCCGCGGTCCAGCGCCGCCTGGCGCGCGGCGGCGCGCACGAAGTCCGGCAGCCCGGCCAGCTCGGCCTCGCCGCGCAGCACCAGCTGGTAGCGGCTCTCGTCGGCCAGCACGTTCTGCGCGAAGCGGGTATTGAGCTCGGCCTGGCGTTCCATGATCGCGGCGTAGCGGGCGCGGGCCTCGCCCTGCAGCCGGGCGCCGGCGCGGACGAAGTCCAGGTGCACGCGCTCGAGCAGGCGCAGCTGCTGCGGCGTCAGGCCGAGCGCGGCGCGCTGCTCGTGCAGCGCCTCGACGCGCGCGAACAGCGCGGCGTTCAGGTAGATCGCGTTGGTGTGCGCGGCCAGCGGCGCGGCCATGCGGCGCTGCACCGCCTGCAGCTCGGGCGAGCTGGCCGAGGCGCTGAGCGTCGAGAACAGGTGCTCCAGCGCGGTCAGCGCGCGGCCGCCGCGGTCGAAGGCGGCGAGCGTGTTGTCGAAGCTGGGCGGCGCGGCCTGCGCGGCGATCGCGTCGAGCTCGGCGCGGTGCGCGGCCAGCGCGGCCTCGAAGGCGGGTTCGAAATGTCCGGCGTCGATCGCGTCGAACGGGGGCAGCCCGTAGGGGCCGGTCCAGGCGGACAGCAGGGGATTGGCGGCGCTCATCGTGTCTCCATGGAGGCCTTGGGAATCGGGCGCCGATTGTAGGAACGGCGCCGGACCGCGTTCGGTGCCGGCGCCGTTCCCGTGGCGTCGAAAGGGGCGCCGCGCGGCGCCCTCGGGGCTTACTTCTTGCCCTGTTCCTTCTTGATCGCGATCTCGTCGGCCTCGTCGTAGGCCCGGTTGCCGCACTTGAGCTTCCACTCGTTGCGCTTGTCGTTCAGGTCCTCGACGGCCTCGTTGAACTCGTCGGCCACCTTCTGGTGTTCGTCGACCTTGGCGTTGAAGGTCTTGTTGACCTCGACGCGGTCGTTGCGCGCCTTGTTGAACGCGTCGATCTTGGGCTGCAGGGCGTTGGCGCGGGTCTGGTATTCCTCCTGCTTGGCCTTGAGCTGGTCCTTCTCCATCTTGGACGCGCCGGCCTCGATCTCGGCGCCGAAGGCCTTGACCGCGTCGATCTCGCCCTTCAGGGCCGCGCCCTGGGCCTGCATGTCGGACTCGAACTTGTCGGACTCCGCCTTGGCGGCCTTCAGGTCGTCGCGCTGCTTGAGCACCACGGCCTTCTTCTTCTCCAGCTCGGCGGCCTCGGCCTCGTTCTTCTGGTTGGAGGCCATGCAGGCGCGCAGCTCGTCGCGGGTCATCAGCTTGCCCTTGCCGCCCTTGGTGGTCGCGGCGGCCGGGGCGGCCGGCTTGGCGGCGCCGGTGTTCGATTGGGCGAAGGCCAGGCCGCAGGCCAGCAGGGCCGCGACGGCCAGGGAGGTGCGAAGAGTGTTCATGTCGTCTCTCAGGTCATTGCGCCGGATGGGCGCTGTCTCGTCGGTACGGCCGGCCGGTTCGCCGGGCGGCTCGTATGCGGGTCGGCATGATGCCACGACCCGGATAATGCGCCGCTTCAGATCGTTTCCGGCCCGCGTGCAGCCCGCACGGCGGGCCGTCCACCCCGCACCGACCGCCCCAGGCGGCACACCGACCATGGCGCTCAAGGCCACCATCCACAAAGCCCAGATCCAACTCTCCGACATGGACCGCCATGTCTACGGCGAGCACGCGCTGACCGTCGCGCGCCACCCGTCCGAGACCGACGAACGCATGATGCTGCGCATCCTGGCCTTCGCGCTGCACGTGCCCGCCGACGACCTGCGCGGCCGGCTGGAGTTCAGCAAGGGCCTGTCCGACGTGGACGAGCCGCCGCTGTGGCAGCTGGACCTGACCGGCGAGGTGGTGCACTGGATCGAGCTGGGCCAGCCCGACGAGCGCCGGCTGCGCCAGGCCCACGGCCGCGCCGAGCGCGTCACCGTCATCAGCTACGCGTCCAGCACGCCGGTGTGGTGGAGCGGCATCCAGAACAAGCTGCAGCGCACGCCCAAGCTGGCGGTGTGGCAGATTCCGGCGGAGCAGGCGCAGGCGCTGGCCGCGCTGGTGGAACGCGGCATGCAGTGGCAGGTCAGCATCCAGGACGGGACGGCGTACGTCAGCACCGACAAGGGCGCCGTCGAGGTCACGCCGCAGCTGCTCAAGGAACGCGAAGAGTAAGGTCACCGTCCGATCGCCCGCGCCGCGCCGCGGGCCCGTGCCAACAAGGAGTCCGTCGTGCCGTCATCCGTCCCGAGCCCTTCCCTCGACACCGCCGCCGCCGCGGACGATCCGTTCCTCTGGCTCGAGGCGCTGGACGGCGACGAGGGCGAGCGCGCGCTGCAGTGGGTGCGCGAGCGCAACGACGCCACGATGGCGGCGCTGAAGGCGGAACCCGAGTTCGAGCCGCTGCGCGAGGAACTGCTGCAGATCCTCAACGCCCGCGACCGCATCCCGCATGTCGCGCGGCGCGGCGACTGGTTCTACAACCTGTGGCAGGACGACGCCCATCCGCGCGGCCTGTGGCGGCGCTGCACGCTGGAGGAGTACCAGCTGGCCGAGCCGCCCTGGCGCCTGGTGCTGGACCTGGACGCGCTGGGCCGCGACGAGGGCCGCAGCTGGGTCTTCCACGGCGCGATCGCGCTGGCGCCCGAGTACCGCCGCTGCCTGGTGTCGCTGTCCGACGGCGGCGCCGACGCGCATGAGCTGCGCGAATTCGACCTCGAGACGCTGCGCTTCATCCCGCCGGCCGACGGCGGCTTCTTCGTGCCCGAGGCCAAGAGCGACGTCGAGTGGCAGGACGCCGACACGCTGCTGGTGGGCAGCGACTTCGGGCCGGATTCGCTGACCGACTCGGGTTATCCGCGCCAGATCCGGCGCTGGCCGCGCGGCACGCCGCTCGAGGCGGCGCCGGTGATCTTCGAGGGCGACCCGCACGACGTGTCGGTGACGGTGTCGGTGGACCGCACGCCGGGGCACGAGCGCATCGTCTTCAGCCGCGAACTGGACTTCTACAACCAGCGGCGCTTCCTGTGGAAGGACGGCGAGTTCGTCCTGATCGACCTGCCCTCCGACATGAGCGTGCACCTGGAGGGCCCGTGGATGCTGCTGCGTCCGCGCACCGACTGGCACATCCCGCACGGCCCGACCTATCCGTCGGGGTCGCTGCTGCTGATGGAGGAGGCGGCGTTCTGGAAGAACGAGCGCCACGACAAGCACATCCGGGTCATGTTCTCGCCGACGGCGGGCCGCTCGCTCGAGGACTACACGCTGACGCGGCACCACCTGCTGCTCAACGTGAGCGAGCACGTCGCCAGCCGGCTCGAGGAGTGGGACCTCTCCCACCGCACGCCGGTGCTGCGCCAGGTCAAGGCGCCCTTCCCCGGCACGCTGAGCGTGCAGAGCCTGCACGACCCGGAGCTGCGCGAGGACCCGCTAGGCGACCGCTACCTGCTGCACTACTGCGACTTCCTGACGCCGGACATCGTCTGCCTGGCCAGCGCCGGCACCGACGCGCGCGAGACGCTCAAGCAGCGCGGCGCGCAGTTCGACGCGCACGGCATGGCGGTCGAGCAGCGCTTCGCCACCAGCGCGGACGGCGAGAGCATTCCCTACTTCGTCATCGGCAAGCCGGGCCGCGGCGCGGAGACGCCCACGCTGCTCTACGGCTACGGCGGCTTCGAGATTTCGCTGCAGCCGTGGTACTCGGGCGGCAACGGCCGGGCGTGGCTGGCGCGCGGCGGACGGCTGGTGGTGGCCAACATCCGGGGCGGCGGCGAGTACGGCCCGCGCTGGCACCAGGCCGCGACGCTGACGCACAAGCAGCGCAGCTTCGACGACTTCATCGCGGTGGCGGAGGACCTGGTCGCGCAGGGCCTGACCACGCCGGCGCGGCTCGGGATCATGGGCGGCAGCAACGGCGGGCTGCTGGTGGGCGCGTGCATGGTGCAGAGGCCGGAGCTGTTCGGCGCGGTCGTGTGCCAGGTGCCGCTGCTGGACATGAAGCGCTATCACCTGCTGCTCGCGGGCGCGTCGTGGATCGCGGAGTACGGCGATCCGGACGAGGCGGAGGATTGGGCGGTCCTCGCCGCGTACAGCCCGTACCAGCAGCTCAAGCCGGGCGTGACGTATCCGAGGGCGCTCTTCGCCACGTCGACGCGCGATGACCGCGTGCATCCCGGCCACGCGAGGAAAATGGCGGCTCGCATGCTTGCGTTGGGGCAGGCGTGTTTCTATTACGAAAACATCGAGGGCGGCCATGGCGGCGCGGCGGACAACCGCCAGCGGGCGCTGTTGCAAGCCCTGGAGTTCAGCTACTTGTGGCGACAACTCGGCAGGGAGGCCCAGAGTGGAGACGCAGCGTGAATATCGTCATCCAGCATCATCCCGACGCGAGATGCTTCCTTGCGCAGCCGCAACCCGGACTGCAATGCCGGCTGGACTATGAGCGCCACGGCGAACAGCTGATCATCACGCACACCGGCGTGCCGGCGCAGTTGCGTGGGCAGGGCCTGGCCGCGGCGCTGGTGGAGACGGCGGCGCGCTGGCTGGCGGAGTTCCCGCTGCAGCTGGTGCCGGGCTGCAGCTACGTGCGGCACTGGCTGCTGCGCCACCCGCGATGGCAGCGATTGCTGACGCCCGCGCCGGCGCAACGGGTGCTCAACGAGTGGTTCGGCCAGCCCGGCGGCGAGCAGGATGGCCAGGTCCTGATGAAGTGGTTCAAGAAGGACGAGGCTTTCGACGCCGTGCTGCGCGAGCGTTTCGGCGCGACGGTCGCGCAGGCGCTGCGCGGCGAACTGCGCGACTGGGACATGACGCCCTGGGGTGCGCTGGCGCGCATCGTGGTGCTGGACCAGTTCACGCGCAACATCCATCGCGACACGCCGCAGGCGTTCGCGGGCGACGCGCTGGCGCTGGAGGCCGCGCTGGCGCTACTGCCGCGCGCGCAGGACCTGGGCGTCCTGGAGCGTTGGTTCGCGACGATGCCGCTGGAGCATGCCGAGGATCTGTCGATGCAGGACCGCAGCGTGGCGGCCTTCGAGGCGCTGGCCGCCGAAGACGCCCGCCTCGAGGACGCCTTGGACTACGCACGCCGTCACCGCGACGTGATCGTCCGATTCGGCCGTTACCCGCACCGCAACGAGATCCTGGGCCGCCCCAGCACGCCAGAGGAGTTGGAGTTCCTGAAGCAACCGGGCTCGCGCTTCTGACTGCACTCGGGCAGGGCCGGGGCAGGCGACGAAGTCGTGCCGTCCTAACTGACTGGGCGCGTTCTGTTTGACCGAAGCGAGCCGCAGGTGAGCGCAGGGAGTTGAGCGCCGAGGCACGACGGGAGTCGCCTGCCCCGGCACTGTCCGAGTGCGCGCCTTACTTGGCCTCTTGTTCCTGAAGCAACCGCCACATCACCTTCCCCGACCCGGATTTCGGCAGGTTGTCGACGAACTGCACGATGCGCGGTGCCTTATAGGCGGCCATGTGTTCGTGAGCCCAATCGAGGATGTCCTTGTCGGTGGTCTTGCCCTTGGCTTCCGCGCGGAGCACGACGACGGCCTTGACGGTTTCCCCGCGATAGGCGTCCTTGGCGGCGATCACGCAGGCTTCCTGGACCGCCGGATGCCGATACAGCAGCATCTCGACTTCCGACGGCCAGACCTTGTAGCCGCTCGCGTTGATCATTCGCTTGAGCCGGTCGGTGATGAAGAAGTAGCCCTCTTCGTCCATGCGCCCGAGGTCACCGGTGCGGAAGAAGCGTTTGCCGTCGAGTTCGACGAAGGCGGCGTCGGTGGCGTCGGGCTGACGCCAATAGCCTTGGAACACCATGGGCCCGTGGGTGATGATTTCGCCCACCTCGCCGACGGGGAGTTCCTCGAGGGTGGTCGGGTCGACGATGCGCGCGTCGACGCCGAAGATGGGGATGCCGAGGCACTGGAGCTTGGCGCGCTCCGGCGGATTGCCGTGACTGGGCGCGGCGGTTTCGGTGAGTCCGTAGCCTTCGGCGAAGGTCAGCCCGAATTCTTGCTGGAGCCGTTCGGCGACGGCCTTGGGCATGGCCGCGCCGCCGCCGCTGAGGTAGCGCAGGCTCGTGAGGTCGAAGCTCTTGTAGTTGGGGCTGGCGAACAGGTCGATGATCATCGTCGGGATGCAGGTCCAGTGCGTGACCTGGTGACGGGAGATCAGGCGGCCGCAGAGCTCGCGGTCCCAGCGCGGCATGATCACCATCGTCATGCCGATGAACACGGGGCCCAGGACGCCGTAGAGCGTGCCGGTGATGTGGAACATCGGCACCACGGCCAGGCCGACGGATTCGGCGCTGGCATAGCCCCACTGGCAGCCGCCGCAGCTGTTGGCCATCAACGTGGCGTTGGTGTGCATGCAGCCCTTGGGCAGGCCGGTGGTGCCGGAGGTGTAGGGCAGCATCGCCAGGTCGTCCGGTCCCGCGGTGTGCGGACCGGGCGCATGGCCGGCGCCGATCGCGTCGCGCCAGTCGATCGCCCCGGCCGGGAGTTCGTGACGCGCGGTCAGCCAGGCGCGCATCGCCTCGGGCGCATCGCAGGCGGGATCGGGGCCGTCGGCCGGCAGCATCTGCCAGTACTGGGTGACCAGCACCGCGCGCGGGCGCTGCGCGTCGGGCAGCTTGACGGCGGCCTTGTCCACGATGCCGGCGAGCTCGCCGCTGCAGATCACGACCTTGGTTTCGGGATCGGTCAGGTAATGGCCGAACTCGTCCTCGCGGTTCATCGGATTGACCGGCACCACCACCGCGTCGGCCCGGTTGATCGCGTAGAAGGCGATCAGGTACTGCGGGCAGTTCTGCATGAACAGCGCCACGCGGTCGCCCTTGCCCACGCCCTGCGCCCGCAGCCAGCCAGCGAGCGCCTCGGCCTGGCGGCGCATCTCACGGTAGCTCAGCGTCGCGCCGAGGAACTGCGTGGCCGCCTTGTCCGGATGACGCGTCGCCGACACCTCGAGGTTGAACCACAGCGAGGTCCGCGGGATCGACAGCCGCCGCGGCAGCCGGGCCGGCCAGTGGCTGTGCTGGACATCGGCGTTCTCGGGACGAGGGGTGACCACGCGCGTCATCGGTGCTGTCTCCTGGCTGTTGTCTGTCGTCCGGCCGGATCTTCTGTCCGTGCCGGCGGTGGCCTTGTCTCTCCTGCGACAGCGGGGCCGCCGGTCCGCTGTGGCATAAACGACACTCGTCCCCGGCATTGGGGTGGTCCCGGACATGCTCCGCCCGGGTCCCCCGCGTAGCATGCGGACTTTCACCAATGCCCATGCGGCGCCCGCCCCTTCCCTGCTGGGCGCCGGCGCGCGGCCGGGCCCCGTCCTTCCCGTTCATGCCGACCGCGCGCCGTACCGCCCTGAAGGGGCTGCTGACCTGTTTGCTGGCCCTCGGACCGGCCGCCACCGCCCCCGTCTGGGCGATCCCCGCCGACGCGCCGCTGGAGCTTCCCGCCGGTCCCGTGGTGCTGACCGTCGGCGGCGCGCTGCGCAACGCCAATCGTGACGGTCGCGCGGCCTTCGACATGGCGATGCTCGAGAAGCTCCCGCAGGTCAGCTTCAGCACCCAGACGCCCTGGTACCCGGCGCCGCGCAAGTTCACCGGCCCGCTGCTGCGCGACGTGCTCGCCGCGGCCGGCGCGCAGGGCCGCACGATCGAGGCCCGCGCGCTCAACGACTACCGCGTCAGCATCCCGATGGCTGACAGCCAGCGCTACGACGTGATCGTCGCGCGGCTGCTCGACGACAAGCCGATGGCGGTGCGCGACAAGGGCCCGCTGTTCCTGATCTACCCGTTCGATCGCGCGCCCGAGCTGCGCAACAGCGTGTTCTACGGCCGCTCCGCGTGGCAGCTGACCCACCTGGAGCTGCGCTGACCATGTCGCGCGAGGCCTCCCGCAACGTCGCCGCCAAGCAGCGCCGCTGGCGCCTGGGCATCGCGGCCATGGGCCTGTTGCTGGTGATCACGCTGGCGGGCGTGGCCTGGCTGCAGGCGCGCCAGTACGAGGCGCTCAACGGCACGCGGCGCTACCAGGACGATTACCTGGTCTGGAGCCTGTTCCAGTTCGAGACCGAGTACCTGAAGCTGCGCCTGGCGCTGGAGCAGGCCGCGGGGCCCAGCGTCGCGGTCGACCCCGACCAGGTCGCGCAACGCTACGAGATCTTCGTCAGCCGGCTCAACCTGGTCGAGAGCGAGCACGCGGCCCTGGTGCTGGCGCACCACCCCGACTACCAGCGCACGGTGGCGCGCACGCAGGACTTCGTCCGCTGGGCCGACGCGCTGCCGCTCAACGGCGCGCTGATCCGCGACCATCCCGAGCGGCTGCGCGAGATCGTCGACCGGCTCGAGCCGCTGGCCGATCCGATCCGCGAGCTGTCGCTGACCTCCACCCACCATGTCGCCGAGGACGTCACCCAGCGCAACGAGATCGTGCGCCGCCAGAGCCGCGTGAGCCTGGCGCTGACGGCGGCGCTGTCGGCGATGACGCTGCTGTTCGCCGCCGTCATCTACCGGCAGTTCCGCGGCCTGGAGCGCTACGGCGACAAGCAGAAGGCGCTGGCCGCGCGGCTCAACGACGCGCAGCGCGAGGCCGATGCCGCCAATCGCGCCAAGACGGTGTTCCTGGCCAACATGAGCCACGAGCTGCGCACGCCGCTGCAGGGCCTGCTGGGCATGCTGGGGCTGATCAAGGAAGCGCCGCTGACGACCGCGCAGCAGGACCAGCTCAAGGCCGCCAACGACTGCGCGCGGCATCTGCTGGCGGTGCTGGGCGACATCCTGGACGTGACGCGGATGGAGGCCGGCGGCCTGTCGATCGCGCCGGAGCCGCTGCAGCTCGGCGCGCTGGTCAGGGAGCTGGAAGCGCTGAGCCGGCCGCAGGCGGCGGCCAAGGGGTTGTCGCTGCACTTCGGCATCGACGACGACGTGCCCGGCTGGGTGCTGGCCGATCCGACGCGGCTGCGCCAGATCCTGCTGAACCTGCTCAGCAACGCGCTCAAGTTCTGCGACCGCGGCCAGGTCGGCTGCCGGCTGCAGCGCGGCATCGGCGCGCTGGGCGAGGACCTGCTGCTGGTCGAGGTCAGCGACACCGGCCCCGGCATCGACGCGCCGACGCTGGCCCGGCTGTTCCAGCGCTTCAGCCAGGGCGACGCGAGCACCTCGCGCCGGCATGGCGGCGCGGGGCTGGGGCTGGAGATCTCGCGCCGGCTCGCCCGGGCGATGGGCGGCGACATCCAGGTGCAGAGCGCGCCCGGCCAGGGCGCCCGGTTCACGCTCGCGCTGCCGCTGCGCGCGGGCGCGGACCTGCCGGCGCAGCGACTGGGCCGGCGCGGCGAGGCGGCCGTCCCGGCGGCGCCCGTCGAGACGGCGCCGGCCTCTCCCGACGCCGACGCGCCGGCGGCCAGCCTGCGCATCCTGGTCAGCGAGGACAACCCGACCAACCGCATCGTCATCGAGGCGATGCTGGAGCGGCTCGGCCATCGGGCCACGCTGTGCGAGAACGGCCTGCAGGCCCTGCAGGCGCTGCGGCATCAGCCCTTCGACGCGGTGCTGATGGACCTCCACACGCCGCAGATGGACGGCTTCGAGGCGACGCGCCAGATGCGGGAGTTGCCGGCCCCGCGCGGGCGGCTGCCGATCATCGCGTTGTCGGCCGACGCGTTCGAGGAGTCGCGCCGCAAGGCCGACGAGGCCGGCATCAGCGCCTTCCTCTCCAAGCCGGTCGAGTTGGAGACGCTGCGCGCCTGCCTGCAGCAGTTCGCGCCGTCACGCGCGCGGCCCGAGGCGGCCTGAGCCGCGAAGGGCGGACACCCGCTGTCGCGGGCGCCACGGGCTTCCAATGACCCTGATCAGACGACCACCGGCTCCGGCTCCAGCCGGATGCCGAAGCGGCCGTAGACGCTTTCCTGGATCGCCCGCGCCAGCGTGACGACCTCGGCGCCGCGGGCCTCGCCGCGGTTCACCAGCACCAGCGCCTGCTTCTCGTAGACGGCCGCGCCGCCCACGCTCTTGCCCTTCCAGCCGCAGGCGTCGATCAGCCAGCCCGCGGCCAGCTTGAAGCTGCCGTCCGGCATCGGGTAATGCACGATGTGCGGATCGCGGGAAATGATGTCGCGGCACTGCTCCGCGCTGACCACCGGGTTCTTGAAGAAGCTGCCCGCGTTGCCGATGCGCGCCGGATCCGGCAGCTTGGCGCGGCGGATCTCGCAGACCCACTCGAACACCTGACGCGCGTCCGGCGCGGCGATGCCGGTCTCGGCCATCTTGCGTTCGATGTCCAGGTAGCCGAGCTGCGGCTGCCAGGGCTTGGGGCAACGCAGGCGGACCTTGGTGATCACGCTCTTGCCGGCCAGGCCGCCGTAGCCGGTCTGCTTGAACACGCTGTCGCGGTAGCCGAAGCGGCAGACCTCCGCCGGCAGCGTCACCCGGCGGCCGGTCGTCAGGTCGACGACGTCCACGTTCTCCAGCCGGTCCTTGAGCTCGACGCCGTAGGCGCCGATGTTCTGCACCGGCGCGGCGCCGACCGTGCCGGGGATCAGCGCCATGTTCTCCAGGCCCGGCACGCCCTGCTCCAGCGAGCCGGCCACCGCGTCGTGCCACGGCACGCCGGCGCCGACCTCGACGATCCAGCAGTCGTCGCGTTCCTCGACGCGCAGGCCCGGGATCTCCATCTTCAGCACGACCGCCTCGACATCCCGCGTCAGCACGAGGTTCGACCCGCCGCCGAGCACGAACTTCGGCGCGCGGCCCAGTTCGGGGTGGTCGACGACGCGGCGCACGTCCAGTTCCTCGCGGATGCGCACCAGGCGGCGCGCGGTCGCGGGCAGGCCGAAGGTGTTGTAGGCCTTGAGGTTGACGTCGGTCTCGACGACGACGCCCTCGCGGCGCTCGGTCGAGGGGGAGTGGGAGGGAGACTGCATGGCTAGAATTCTCGCCCATATCCCCCGAAGGCCCGATCCGGGCCTTCGCTCTTCTGAAAGCGATGTACCGACATGCCCAGCTTTGACACCGTCCTCGAACCCGACATGGTGAAGGTCCGCAACAGCGTGGACGCCAGCGCGAAGGAAATCACCACCCGCTTCGACTTCAAGGGCACCAGCGCGTCCATCGAGTGGAAGGACAAGGAGAAGGAAATCCACGCCACCGGCGACGCGGAATTCCAGCTCGAGCAGATCGAGGGCGTGCTCTACGCCAAGCTGACCAAGCAGGGCATCGTGCTGGGCTTCGTCGACAAGCAGGACAAGATCGAGAAGCTCGGCGGCGACCGCGTCAAGCAGGTCTACAAGATCAAGAACGGCCTGGACGCGCCCGAGGCCAAGAAGGTCGTCGCCGCGATCAAGGAGAGCAAGCTCAAGGTGCAGGCGCAGATCGAGGGCGACATCGTGCGCATCACCGGCAAGTCGCTGGACGACCTGCAGGCCGCGCAGGCGGTGCTGCGCAAGGACCTGTCCGACCTGCCGCTGAGCTTCGACAACTACCGCAAGTGAGCCTGGAGGCGCGCCGGCGTTCGCGCGGCCGCGCCCCACCCGCTCCGGCCGGCCGACGGCACCACGCCGCGACCTCGCGCCGCGGCATCACGACAACAACATCGGGGGGGACGACATGAGCACACTGGGCAGGCCCGGCTGGCGCGGTCCGGTCGCGGCGGCGCTGCTGGCGCTGTGCGCGTCGGCCGCCCACGCGGACAGCGTCAAGGCGGCGCGCTACTACGAGGACGCGCTCAAGCGCTTCGAGCGCCAGGACATCGACGGCGCCGTCATCCAGCTCAAGAACGCGCTGCAGCAGGACGCCCGGATGCTGACGGTGCACGTGCTGCTGGGCAAGGCGCTGCTGATGCGCAGCGAGGCCGCGGCCGCCGAGATCGAGTTCAACGAGGCGCTCTCCCAAGGCATCAACCGCGCCGAGGTGGCCGTGCCGCTGGCGCAGGCGCTGGTCGCGCAGGGCAAGCAGCCCGAGGTGTTCAAGCTCCCGGCGCTGGTGCCCGACGGCCTGCCCGACCACATCCGCAAGCCGCTGCTGCTGGTGCGCGCCGCGGCGGCGTCGGACCTGGGCGATCCCGTGCGCGCGCAGGCGCAGATCGACCTGGCCCGCGCGATCCCGCCCGAGAACGCCGACACCTGGCTGGCCGAGGTGCCGCTGCGCCTGCGCGCGCGCCAGTTCGACAAGGCCGCCGCCGCCGCCGACCAGGCGCTGCGGCTGGCGCCGGGCAACGGCGAGGCGCTGTACCAGCGCGCCAGCGTGCCGCACGTGCAAGGGCGGCTGGACGAGGCGCTCAAGGGCTACGAACGCGCGATCGCGGCCGATCCCCGCCACCTGGAGGCGCAACTGGCGCGCGCCGGCCTGCTGATCGACCTGAACCGCGACGCCGACGCGCTGGCGCAGGTGCAATCGGCGCTCAAGCTCGCGCCGAGCGAGCCGCGCGCGCTCTACCTCACGGCCGTGCTGGCGGAGCGCCGCGGCGACGCCGCCGCCGCGAAGGCCGCGCTGAAGGCGGTCACCACCGAGCTGGACCCGGTGCCGATCGAGTTCATCCGCTTCCGTCCCCAGGCGCTGATGCTCAACGGGCTGGCGCACTTCGGCCTGGGCGAGATGGAGAAGGCCAAGCCCTACCTCGAGTACGCGCAGCGCCAGACGCCCAACAGCCCGCTGTCCAAGCTGCTGGCGCAGGTCTATGTCGCCGAGCCCAACCTCGACCGGGCCGGCGAGGTGCTCGAGGCCTACGTCAAGGCCTACCCGGGCGACGGCCAGGCGCTGGTCATGCTGGCCACGCTGCAGATGGCGCAGGGCCGGCACGCGCGCGCCGCGACGCTGATGCAGGAGGCGCTCAAGACCCGCGACGCGCCGGAGTTCCGCACCGCGCTGGGCCTGTCGCTGCTGCGCAGCGGCCAGTCCGGCGACGCGATCGGCGAACTGGAGAAGTCCTTCCAGCGCGACCCGCGCCAGACCTACGCCGGCATGGCGCTGATGTCGCTCTACCTGCGCGGCGGCCAGCCGGCCAAGGCGGTCGCCATCGGCGAGAAGCTGGTCAAGCAGGCCCCGAGCAATCCCACCACCTGGATCCAGCTGGGCGTCGCGCGCAAGGCGACCGGCAACCTCGCCGGCGCCCGCGAGGCGTACCAGAAGGCCGCGCAGCTCGACGCCGCCCTGCCCGAGGCGCAACTCGGCTTGGCGCGGGTGGACATCACCGAGCGCAAGTTCGACGACGCCCAGGCGCGCCTGGCGGCGATGCTGAAGGCGGACGAGAAGAACGCCGACGCGCTCTACGAGATGGCCTTGCTCAGCGAGGCCCGCGGCCAGGCGGCCGAGGTGCCGCGCTGGCTGGCCAAGGCCACCGACGTCAGCACCGGGCGCAACACGCGGGCGGATCAGGCGCTGGTGGCCTGGCTGCTCAAGCAGGACCAGCCGGGTCCGGCGCTCGAGGCCGCCAAGAAGCTGCTCGGCAAGGCGCCCGACGATCCGCAGACGCTGATCACCTACGCGCGGGCGCAGCTCGCCAACCGCGACGTCAACGGCGCCCGCGCGACGCTGACCAACGCGGCGCGGCGGTCGGGCTTCGGCGCCGACCCGCTGGCGCAGATCGCCGGACTGCAGCTGGACGCGCGCGACCTCGCGGGCGCCGCCTACAGCCTGGACAAGGCGCTGCAGACCGCGCCGCAGCACGTCGGCGCGCTGGCGCTGTCGTCGACCGTGGCGACGCAGCAAGGCAACCTCGTGCTGGCGGAAAAGCAGGCGCGGCAGGTGATCCAGCTGCGGCCGCAGGCGGCGCTGGGCTACTCGCTGCTGGCCGACGTGGCCCAGGCCCGCAAGCAGCCGGCGCAGGCGCTGGAGGCGCTGCGCAAGGCGCATGAGGTGCAGCCGACCAGCGGCAGCCTGCTGGCGCTGATGCGGGCGCTCGGCCGCCAGGATCCGGCCGGCAAGGCGGCGCCGGAGCTGGCCGAACGCTGGCTCAAGACGCGGCCGAACGACCTGGCGGCCTGGAAGGCGCTGGGCGACGCGCAGGCCCGCGCCGGCGTGTACCCGGCGGCACGGCGCAGCTACGAGACGGCGCTCAAGCTCAAGGCGGACGACGTCGACGCGCTGAACAACCTGGCCAACACGCTGGTCCGGCAAGGCGATCCGGCGGCCGCGACCGCCGTGGCGGAACGGGCGCTGGCGCTGGAGCCGCGCAACGTCGCGGTGATCGACACGGCCGGCTGGGCCTTCCACCTGGCCGGCAACGCCGACCGGGCGCTGCAGCTGCTGCGCGACGCCCGGCTGCGCGAACCCAACAGCCCCGACATCCGCTTCCACCTGGCGGCGGCGCTGGCCAAGGCCGGCCGCAAGGCCGAGGCGCGGGAGGAACTGGACGTCGCGTTGCGCAGCACGGCGTTCGAAAGTCACAAGGAGGCGCTGGCGCTGAGCCAGACGCTGCGCTGAGGGCGCCGAGCCCCTCTGGTGAGGGGTTCCGGGGCCTGTCAGAAAAACTTACAGTCGCACCCGATCGCCACCTGCATTCAACGCCAAGTGCTTGAGCCGTAAGGGAATCGTGAAGCTGGCCCGGGGCTTGCAACATGAACCGCGAACGCATCTGACACTCCGACGCTGTCGGGGAGACCGAGGGGAAACCATGCAAAAAGTTCAACAACGTCTGATCGGACTCGCCGCCGCGGCGCTCGCGTCGCTGCTGCCGATGAGCGCGCACGCGCTGTCCACCTGGACGGCCAGCGGCAGCTGCGTCACCAACTGCAGCGAGAGCGGCGACGCGGCGCCGAACGTGAGCTACTCGGCCTACTCGGCGGCGATCAACACCTCGGGCGGCGCCTACTCGAGCACCGGCGCCTTCGCGCAGAGCACGCTGGCGTACTACAGCGGCAACGGCTTCGGCGTCACCGCGCCGAGCGGCGACAGCCAGTCGCCCAACCATGCGCTGGACAACTACGGCTACCAGGACCTGATCCTGCTGAAGTTCGACTCGGCGGTGAACCTGACGCAGGTGCAGCTGGGCTGGTGGCAATACGACAGCGACATCACCGTGCTGGCCTACACCGGCTCCACCGCCGGCGTGAACGTGGCCAGCACCATCACCGGCAAGACGGCGGCGAACCTGAAGTCGGCCAACGGCTGGTCGCTGGTGAACAGCTATGCCGACGTGGGCGCCTCGGCGACGGACTCGGTCAACCTGAACACGAGCGTCTCGTCGAGCTGGTGGATCATCACCGCCTACAACTCGCAGCTGGGCGGCAGCCCGACCGGCGCGGACGGCTCGACCAGCGGCCTGACCCGCGGCACCGGCACGAACTTCGCCGGCTACGACTTCATCAAGCTGTTCTCGGTGACCGGCAAGACCGGCGGTGGCGGCAGCAACAACGGCAACGTGCCGGAACCCGCCTCGCTGGCGCTGGCCTCGATCGCGCTGCTGGGCGTGCTCGGCGTGCGCCGCCGCAAGCAATCCCAAAGCTGAGCCTCCCCGCTCCGCGAAAAGCGACCCGCTGGGTCGCTTTTCTTTTGCCCATGAAAAAACGCCCTGCGCTTTCGCGCCGGGCGTTTTGACTTGTGCAGTCCTCGGTCGCGAAACCGTGGCAGGACGGCGCTGGTGGAGGTCGGCGGCGCTTGGGGTTCAGGCGCCTGCCGCCTGTGGCCCCATGCGCTGGCGGCCGGCGCCCGGACCTGCGCAGTCCGGGCCTCCCACGATCAGCTGCGCAGCGCGCGCTTGCGCTCGTTCTCGGACAGGTGGCGCTTGCGCAGTCGCACCGACTTCGGCGTGATCTCGACCAGCTCGTCGTCCTCGATGAACTCCACGCCGTACTCGAGCGTCAGTTCGATCGGCGGCGTCACCTTGATCGCGTCTTCCTTGCCGCTGACGCGGAAGTTGGTCAGCTGCTTGGTGCGGGTCGCGTTGACGATCAGGTCGTTGTCGCGGTTGTGGATGCCGACGATCATGCCTTCGTAGACCGGGTCGTTCGGCTTCACGAACATGCGGCCGCGGTCGTCGAGCTTGCCCAGCGCGTAGGTGAAGATCTCACCGGCGTCCATCGAGATCAGCACGCCGTTCTTGCGGCCGGCGATGTCGCCCTTGTGCGGCTCGTAGCCGTCGAAGATGTTGGAGATCAGGCCCGAGCCGCGGGTCAGGTTCAGGAACTCGTTGGAGAAACCGATCAGGCCGCGGGCCGGGATGCGGTACTCGAGGCGCACGCGGCCACGGCCGTCCGGCTCCATGTTCACGAGTTCGCCCTTGCGCTCGCCCAGCGCCTGCATCACGCCGCCTTGGTGGGCTTCCTCGACGTCGGCGGTGACCAGCTCGATCGGCTCGTGCTTCTCGCCGTTGATGGTCTGGAACACCACGCGCGGCTTGGACACGGCCAGCTCGTAGCCTTCGCGGCGCATGTTCTCCAGCAGGATGGTCAGGTGCAGTTCACCGCGGCCCATCACCTCGAAGATGCCGTCCTCGTCGGTCTCGCTGACGCGCAGCGCGACGTTGGCCTGCAGTTCCTTCTGCAGGCGGTCCCAGATCTGGCGGCTGGTGACGAACTTGCCTTCACGGCCGGCCAGCGGCGAGGTGTTGACGCAGAAGTTCATCGTCAGCGTCGGCTCGTCGACCTTGAGCATCGGCAGCGGGGCCGGATTGGCCGGGCTGGTGACGGTCACGCCGATGCCGATCTCCTCGATGCCGTTGATCAGCACGATGTCACCGGGGCCGGCTTCCGTGGCCTGCACGCGGTCCAGACCCTGGAAGGTCAGCACCTGGTTGACGCGGCCCTTGATGGACTTGCCGTCCGGCCCTTCCATGACCAGCACGTCCTGCGACGGCTTGAGCGTGCCCTGGCTGATGCGGCCCACGCCGATGCGGCCGACGAAGGTCGAGAAGTCCAGCGCGGAGATCTGCAGCTGCAGCGGCGCGTCCGGATCGCCCTTCTGCGACGGCACGTGCTTGAGCACGGTGTTGAACAGGGCGGACATGTCCTCACCCCACTTCTCGCCCGGCGCGCCCTCTTCCAGCGACGACCAGCCGTTGATGCCCGAGGCGTACACGACCGGGAAGTCCAGCTGCTCGTCGGTGGCGCCGAGCTTGTCGAACAGGTCGAAGGCGGCATTGATGACGGCGTCGGGCTTGGCGCCCGGCTTGTCGACCTTGTTCACGACGACGATCGGCTTCAAGCCCAGCGCCAGCGCCTTCTTGGTCACGAAGCGCGTCTGCGGCATCGGGCCTTCCTGCGCGTCGATCAGCAGCACCACGCCGTCGACCATGGACAGCGCGCGCTCGACCTCGCCGCCGAAGTCCGCGTGCCCCGGGGTGTCGACGATGTTGATGTGGGTGCCTTCCCAGCTGACCGCGCAGTTCTTGGCCAGGATGGTGATGCCGCGCTCGCGTTCGATGGCGTTGTTGTCCATCACCGTGTCGACGACTTTCTCGTGCTCGGCGAAGGTGCCGCTCTGGCGAAGGAGCTGGTCCACCATGGTGGTCTTGCCATGGTCGACGTGGGCGATGATGGCGATGTTGCGGATTTGCTTGCTCATGGGGCGGCTTTCGCTTGGAGGGCTTTCTCGGATGGGGAGGAAGTCGGGAACTCGGGGATGTCTCGGATCTTGTGGGCGATGCCGGCTCAGGCGGCCTGCATCAGCATGGAGGCGATTTCGGTCGGACTCAGCAGCCGGTCCGCGATCAGCTCGCCGCCGGCGACATGGGCGCTGCCCAGGAACGCCCGCGGCATCTGGCCGTACACGCGCACCTGCGGCAGGTCGGACAGCGTCACCCGGCGGCGCATGCCCGACAGGAAACGGCCCGCCTCGTCGTTGCTGAGCTCGACCTCGGGCCATTCGCCCAGCAGGCTGTCCGGCGCCGTCAGCAGCGCCAGCCGGCCGGCGTCGTCCAGCGCCTCGAGCTGCTCCAGCGTCACCGCCCGCTCGACCGACACCGGCCCGCTGGCCGTGCGGCGCAGTCCGGCCAGGTGCGCGCCGCAGCCCAGCCGGGCGCCGATGTCCTCGGCCAGCGTGCGGATGTAGGTGCCCTTGGAGCAGCGCACGTCGATGACCAGCAAAAGCTCCGAAGGCTGCCAGTCGACGATGTCCAGCGCGTGAATGGTGACGTTGCGGGGCTGGCGCTCGACGGTCACGCCCTCGCGGGCCAGCTCGTACAGCGCGCGGCCCTGGTGCTTGAGCGCCGAGTACATCGGCGGCAGCTGCGAGATCGGGCCCCGGAAGGCGTCGCACGCGGCGCGGATGTCGTCCAGGCCGAGCGAGGTCGCGACCTCGTCGCGGCGCTCGAGGACCTCGCCCTCGCCGTCGCCGGTCGTGGTCGTGATGCCCAGCCGCAGCGTGGCGCGATAGCCCTTGTCGGCCTCCAGGCTGACCTGGCTGAACTTGGTCGCCGCGCCGAAGGTCAGCGGCAGCAGCCCGGTGGCCAGCGGGTCCAGCGTGCCGGTATGGCCGGCCTTCTCCGCGCGCAGCAGGCGCTTGACCTTCTGCAAGGCGTCATTGCTGGTCAGGCCGAGGGGCTTGTCCAGCATCAGCACGCCATGCACGGCGCGCTTCACGATCTTGGGGCGGGGGGCTACTGCGCTCATCACGGTGCACCGTCCCTCTCGGGACGGCGTCTTTGCATCTCGGGGAGGAAATCAATCCTCGGTGGTCTCGTCGTCCTTGGAGCGGGACGAATTCGCCTTGGCGATCAGCGCGCTCATCTCGGCGGCGCGCTCGGTGGTGCGGTCGAAGTGGAAATGCAGGCTCGGCACGGTGTGGATCTGCAGCCGCTTGAACAGGCCGTTGCGCAGGAAACCCGCCGCCTCGTTCAACGCCTCGCCGGTGGCCTTCGCATCGCCGACCAGCAGCGAATAGAACACCTTGGCGTGCGCGTAGTCGGGCGTGACCTCCACCGCGCTGATCGTCACCATGCCGATGCGCGGGTCCTTCAACTCGCGGATCAACTCGGCCAGGTCGCGCTGGATCTGGTCCGCCACGCGCAGACCGCGGTTGGGGATAGATCGCTTGTGACGCATGGCTCTTTCCTCACTCTCTCAAACAACAAAGCCCGGCGGGGGTGACCCGCCGGGCGTGGAGCGGCGGCAGGCTGGTTTACAGCGTGCGCGCCACCTCCTTGATTTCGAAGACTTCCAGCTGGTCGCCTTCCTTGATGTCGCTGTAGTTCTTCAGCTTGATGCCGCACTCGAAGCCCTCGCGGACTTCCTTGACATCGTCCTTCATGCGCTTGAGCGACTCGATCTCGCCGGTGTAGACCACGACGTTGTCGCGCAGCAGGCGGAAGCGCGCGTTGCGCGTCACGTGGCCGCTGGTGATCATCGAACCGGCGATGGTGCCGATCTTGGTCGCCACGAACACGGTGCGGATCTCGGCGGTACCGATGATCTCCTCGCGCTGCTCCGGTGCCAGCATGCCGGCCATCGCCGCCTTCACATCGTCGACCGCGTCGTAAATGATGTTGTAGTAGCGCAGGTCGACGTCGTTGTGCTCGGCCACCTTGCGGGCGCCGGCATCGGCGCGCACGTTGAAGCCGATCACGACAGCCTTGGAGGCGATCGCCAGGTTGATGTCGGACTCGCTGATGCCGCCCACCGCCGCGTGCACGATCTGCACCTTGACCTCCTCGGTCGACAGCTTGAGCAGCGACGAGGCCAGCGCCTCCTGCGAACCCTGCACGTCGGCCTTGATGATCAGCGGCAGCGTCTGCACGTCGCCGGCGGTCATGTCGGCGAACATGTTCTCCAGCTTGGCGGCCTGCTGCTTGGCCAGCTTGACGTCGCGGTACTTGCCGGCGCGGAAGGTGGCGATTTCACGGGCGCGGCGCTCGTCGCCCAGCACCATGAACTCGTCGCCGGCGCGCGGCACTTCCGTCAGGCCCTGGATCTCGACCGGGATCGACGGGCCGGCTTCGGTCGCGGCCTTGCCGTCCTCGTCCAGCATGGCGCGCACGCGGCCGTAGGTCGAGCCGGCCAGCACCACGTCGCCACGCTTGAGCGTGCCGGACTGCACCAGCACCGTCGCGACCGGGCCGCGGCCCTTGTCCAGCTTGGCTTCGATGACCAGGCCCTTGGCCATCGAATCCTTCGGGGCCTTGAGTTCCAGCACTTCGGCCTGCAGCAGCACCTGCTCCAGCAGGTCGTCGATGCCCTGGCCGGTCTTGGCCGACACCGGGACGAACGGGGACTCGCCGCCGAACTCTTCCGGCACGACTTCCTCGGCCACCAGCTCGCTCTTCACGCGCTCGGCATTGGCATCGGGCTTGTCGATCTTGTTCATCGCGACCACGATCGGCACGCCGGCGGCCTTCGCGTGGTGGATGGCTTCCTTGGTCTGCGGCATCACGCCGTCATCGGCGGCCACGACCAGGATGACGATGTCCGTCGCCTGGGCGCCGCGGGCACGCATGGCCGTGAAGGCCTCGTGACCCGGGGTGTCCAGGAAGGTGACCATGCCGCGCGGCGTGTCGACGTGATAGGCGCCGATGTGCTGCGTGATGCCGCCGGCTTCGCCAGCCGCCACGCGGGCGCGGCGGATGCTGTCCAGCAGCGAGGTCTTGCCGTGGTCGACGTGACCCATGACGGTGACGACGGGGGCGCGGGGCAGCAGTTCGTGCTCGGCCTCGGTGCCCTCTTCCTCGAGGAACGCGTCCGGATCGTCCAGCTTGGCGGCGAACGCCTTGTGGCCCATTTCCTCGACGAGGATCATGGCCGTTTCCTGGTCCAGCTGCTGGTTGATGGTGACCATCTGGCCCAGCTTCATCAGCTGCTTGATGACCTCGGAGGCCTTCACCGACATCTTGTGCGCCAGGTCGGCGACCGAGATGGTCTCGGGGATGTGGACCTCCTGGATCACCGGTTCGGTCGGCGCCTGGAAGTTGGAATGCGCGCCGCCGCGATCGTCGCGACCGC
>NZ_JAOCCU010000068.1 GCF_029840635.1 Mitsuaria sp. GD03876
GTCGAATGGCGCGGGCGATGGCGACGATGCGGGCGCGGCTTTCTCGGCCACGGGCGCGGGCGCCTCGGCGGCGGCCTGGGGCGCGGGCTCGGCGGGTGTCGGCGCGGCGGCGGGCGTGGCAGGAACGGCGGGCGCGGGCTTGGCGGCGTCAGGCGCGCGCGGACTCAGCTGCGAGGCCGGCACGATGACGGTGTGGTCGTTGTCGACGGGGATGTCGGCGGGCTTGCGGCCGGCGCGCATCGAGAAGGTGTCGGGGAACGTGGGGTCGATGAAGCTGACCTCGCGCTCGTGCTGCACGGTCTCGGGGCCGTCGTCGTGGTCGGGTTCGGGCGCGGCGGGCGGCGTGGCGCGGTTGGCCGCGGTGATCGGCGGCATCTTGTCCAGCGGCGCGGCGCCGGAGGGCAACGGCGCGGGGACGATGCGTGTCGCGTCCGGATCGAGCGTCGGATCGTCGGCGTCGGCCGGTGCGTTGCCCGGCTTGGCCGAGCGGGGATTACCTTCTGATCGTGACATCGAACGCCTCGCCGCGGCGAGGATCGCCGCCAAGCCCGAATGGTCCGTGTCACGGGGATCGGGGGCAATGAACGAAAGTCATCCGGGGGATGCGCTAGGCGACACGGGCCCGGGCGCCGGCGGTGCCGGCGCCGTCGCGCTCAATCGTCCGGATCGGTCTGCAGCCAGCGCTGCGGCTCGAGGAAACGCCGCAGCCAGGCACCCATCAGGTCCTCGTCCGCGAGGCCGCCGAACATCGGCGCGCAACTCGTCAGCAAGGCCGGCGCCAGCGCCTGCGCGACCTGCACCAACGGTGCCAATGAATCGTCGGCATGGATGTCGCCGCGCGTCGGCGCCGCGCCGGCGGCCAGCATCGTCACGCCGCGCCCCCGGTGATGGAACAGCTCCGGCCCGGCCAGCGCGGCCAGCGCCGCGGGATCGAGCCCCCGGTCGGTGGCGAAGGCGTCGCCGATCAGCGTGAGCCAGTTGACGCCCGGCATGCCGCGCAGCGCCTCCCACTGCAGCGCCGAGGTCTCCAGGATCTGGATCGCCCAGCAGCGCCGCGCCAGCGCCACGATGGACCGCGCCGCCGCGTGCGGCGAGCCGCCGGCCACGTCGAAGCACCAGCCGCCGGTGCCCCACAGCACCGGCACGTGGGAACTGACCCAGCGCGCGATCTCGGCGATCTGGCGGTTGGACGCGTCGTCCGGGAACTCGAAGACCAGGTGGCTCGCGCGTTCCATGCCGAGCGCGAGCGACAGGTCGGCGATCTTCAGCGACATCGCCTGGCGGCCCGCGCCGCCGTCGCCGGCGAACTCGACGCAGGCGGCCGGATCCACGCCGGCGCGCCGCGCCCAGATGCGGCCGGAGCCCTGCGACGGCGGCAGCCGCCACTGGGTGTCGGCGCCGCGGCGGAAGCGGTTCAGGTGCGACGCGAAGGGCTGCTCGCGCAGCAGCTCCCACAGCGCGTTCGGATCCAGGTCCTGCCGGCTCAGCGAGCCGCGCACGAACACCGCCAGCTTCAGACGCACGTCGACCTGGGCGCTCGCCCGGGCGACTTCCATCAGCGTCTGCAAGGCGATGCTCATGACCGTCCCGGCGGGCTCAGAAGGTGTAGCGCCACCACGGCGCCTCGGCGTTGCGCGGGTCCAGCTCGATGAACTGCGGCCCCGGCGCGGCCGGCTCGGTGAAGAACGCGCGGCCTCGTCCGGCGATCGCCGCCGAGGTCTGGAAGGTCTCCTTGATCATCCGCACGTCGCGGCCGGACAGCTCCGCCACGCCGTTGCCGGTCGCGAACACCACCCGGTCGCCGACCGCGGCGATGTCGACCAGCTGGACGGCATAGCGTCCCAGCTCGGTGAAGCCCTGCGCGTTGCCGTGCAGCAGCCGGCCCTGGTCGCCGGTGGCGCAGATCAGCGTCGTGCCGTCGTCCAGGCAGGCGATGCCGTTGAGCGCGTCGCCGCCGTTGGGACCGCCGGGCACCGGCAGGTTGCGCCAGCCCGCGCCGTCGAAGTGCAGCAGCGTGCCGCGCGCGCCGACCGCGAAGACGTCGTCGCGCCCCTGGCCGCGCACCGCGCGGATGGTCTGGTAGCCGGTGCCGTCGCCGTCGCGGGTCTGCGTCCAGGCCTTGCCGTCCCAGTGGTACAGGTGGCCGCCATGCGTGCCGACATGCACGTCGTCGTCGCCACTGCCCCAGATCGCGGTCACGTTCGGCGCGATGCCTTCGTTGCGCAGCCGCGGCAGCGCCGTGGCCGACCAGGCCGGCCCGGCCAGCGTCTGGTACTCCAGGCCGCCGCCCGGCGCGCCCCAGCCCACCGGCGCCGTGGTGCCGACGCGCCCGTCCGCGCTGCCGACCCACAGGTGGCCCGACGGCGACGCCCACAGCACGCGCAGCGTGTCGTTGGTGGCCAGCAGCTGCGTCGGCAGGTCCTCGGACTCGCGCTCCGCCGGGATGCGATAGACGTTGCCGATCGCGCTGGCGATGTCCTCCGGCGGGTACACGATGGTCATGAAGACGAGGCCGTCCGCCGTCTCCACGACCTGGTTGATTTCCTGCTGCAAGTGGCACTCCTTCAAAGATCGCTAGTGTCGCCAGTTCGAGGGCGGTCGAGGTCCCCCGCCCCGCCGGCGACCGCTGCTGTTTCCGTTGCTTACGGCGCGCCGCCGCCGCGGCCCAGGCCGCGCGCGGCCGCCTTGATCTGCTCCTGGGTGGCGGGCCAGGGATTGCGCAGCGGCGTCTCCGGCTTGATCGGCTTGTCCAGGTTGGCGAAGGACTCCGCCGCCGCCAGCGTGATGCACTCGGCCGCCGCGTCGATGAGCGCGTCCCGGTCCAGGTCGGGCCGGTTGATCGTGCGCGGGGGCCTACCGACGTCCAGCGCCTCCTTGGCGCCCTGCTTGTATTCCTGCAGCCACTCCTTCATCGGGGCGTTGCGGTTGACCAGGTCGTTCTGCTGCGAGAACTTGCGCATCTGGTCGGTCAGGATCTTGTGCTCGAAGCCTTCGGTCTGGCCGTCGCCGGCCATGAAGGTGAGCGCGCCGCCGGTGCTGTAGCCCTCGCAGCCGGGAAACTTGGTTCCGCCGCGGCCCAGGTCATGCATGGCCGAGGTCGGGATCACGTGCTCCGCCTGGTAGCCCGTCTTGGAGCCCACCATCTGCGAGTGCGAGCCGAACTCGATCGGCGGATCGAAGCAGGCCAGGATCTCCGAGCACTTCATGTCGGCGGGAGAGCCGGCGCCGCCGGCCTTCACCACCTTCAACTGGACCATCGCCGCGCTGGTGCCCATGGCCGCTCACATCTGGTTGCCCATGCCCGAACTGCCGGTGTAGACCACCGATTTGCCTTCGAACTTGACGTTGGGGCTGCCGTCGATGATGAACGCCGTCGAGCCCGTCTTGTGGCTGACGACCTCCTTCTGCGACCCGGGCTGGTTGCCGACGCAGTCGTGCACCACCGCGTCGACGTGGAAGGTCGGCTTGCCGCCGATCTTCACGCCGCGGGTGTCGCCGTCGAGCTTGCCCGAGCCCGCCGGCGTCATGATCGGATACGGGATCGGCACGGGACTCGGCGCCGCCGGCGTCAGGCAGACGCTGGGGTTCATGTAGACGATCGCGTGGCCGGTGCTCTCGCCCGCCACCTCGCGGAAATTCGCGTTGACGCTCACGCCGTCTCCTCCTGCAGCGCGGCCTCGCGGCGCCAGGCGCCCGCGGCCGCCGCCGGATCGTGCGCCGCCAGCAGCAGCGCGCCGCGCGCGCCGTCGTCCGAGCCCGCGGCGAGCACCGCCAGCTCGTCGTTGGCCACGCCGTGCGCCCAGTCCTGCAGCACCAGCGCCGCCATCAGCGGCAGCGCCGCCGCGCCGACATCGCCCAGCTCCTTGAGCGGCAGCCGCAGGTCGGTGCCGGGGTCCAGCACGTCGCCGAAGCGCGCGATGACGTTCTGCACCTCGCGCGTCGCATGGCGTTCGTGCGACGCGTCCAGCGCCCACAACGCGCAACGCCGTCCGGCCGCGCGCAACGGCTCGACCGCCGCCTCCAGCGCCTGCGCGAAGCCGTCCGAGCGGCACGGCGCCTCGGAGCCGACCGGCGATGCCTCGCGTCCCAGCCCCAGCCCGGCGACCCAGCCGTCCTCGCGCGCCACCGGCGTCACCATCGCGAAGGCCGCGGCCTCGCCGGGGCGCACGCCATCGATGTTCTCCAGCGTCAGCAGCCGGTCGCGCTGCTGCAGCGCCTCCAGCGTCGGCCAATGCAGCAGGCTGTCGACGCCGCCCCAGATCACGTCGCGCCGCGATTCCGCCAGCTGCAGCGCCCGCGCCATCGCGATCGCGCCGGCGGCGCGGCCGAAGGGGAAGGCCTCGATGTCCGCGCCGGACCAGCCCGGCGGCAGCGCCGCCGCGAGCCGCTGCACGAAATCGCGCCCGGCGACATTGAGCTCGTAGCTCTGCGGTTCCAGCGCGAAGCGCATCGGCAGCCCGATCAGCAGGATCGGCGGCTTGGACGACTTCGCCGGCGCGGCCGCGGCGCGGCGCCGATGGACGCCGTTCAGCGCATGCACCGCCAGCGCCAGCATCCGCTCGCGCGCCGGCAGGTCCGGCGGCAGCGCCGGCGACGCGCAGGCCATCACGCGGCGGCCGTCGGCGTCGATGAAGTCCGACGGGCCGACGCCCGACAGCCCGGCGCGCAGCAGCAGCGCGGTCTCCGCCAGGGTCTCGCCCAGGCAGGTGGCCGCCTCGGCATGGGCCAGGCCGGCGCGCCAGCCGGCGGTTCTCTGGGACACGGTCATTCGACGTACTCCTTGGACTGCACCGTGATCGAGGTGAAACGGCGCCGCATCTTCGACGGGCAGCGGAAGACCGCGCGCCACACCAGCTCCAGCACCAGCGCGTCGCTGTCCACGACGACCGTGTCCAGGTGCGGCCGGCGCGCGTCGGCATGGCCGTCGATCACCGCGTCGATGCGCAGCAGCCGCTTGGGCAGCGCGAAGTCGAGCACCGCCTCGGGGTGCACGCCGGCGATGCGCACCGGCTCGCCGCCCCGCAGCGGCTGGTCGAAGACCAGGCCCGGCGCGGCGCAGTGTTCATGCTCGGCGCGGTAGTCGGCGGGCCGGGCGGGATAGGTGCCGGACATCCAGGCCGCGTCGTGCGTGCCGGCGCTGTCGCGGCGCGGCGCGAAGTGGCGGCCCAGCGGCGCGCAACCGGCCGGCGTGTGGCGGCCGCCGGCGGACGTGATCGGCTCGCCGGGCGTCTCGATCTGCGGCGCGGGCCGGCCGACCAGGGTCTCGGGATGGCGGCACACGCCGCTGCCCACCGGGTTGCGCGCGTCCTCCAGCGGCCGCGAGGGATCGCTGAAGTCCGAGCCCCCATAGGCCCGCGACCAGGCCAGCGGCGTGCGTTCCAGCGGTCCGCTCTCGCCCGGGCCGACGCCGCCGAAGCGGCGTTCCCAGACACGCGGCCCATGCACCTGCAGCAGCTTGATGTGGTCGCGCACGCGGATGCCGACGTCCATGCGCGTCGCCGCCGGGCCGGCCGGCGGCACGGCATGGCCGCTCAGCACGAAGTCGGTGCCGGGCTTGGGCAGGCCGTAGTCGGCCGGCAGGCGCAGGTCCGCGATGTCGGGATCGCCCCAGGGCTCGTCGCCCATGCGGATCTCGCGCGGCGTCTCGGCCGGCCGCAACCCGACGCCGGGCACGATGTCGTAGCTCGCCTTGACCAGCACGATGCGGGCCTCGGCCCCGTCGCGGTCGAGGATCGGCAGCACCTGGGCATGGTGACCGCTGTGGTTGTAGAAGGCCGGCTCGTCCATGGGCGCTCGATCGCTCAATGCGGCGCGGGGACGGCCCGGGTCGCCGCCGAGGCCGGTCCCGCGATGGCGGACGCGCGCTCGCGCGGCGAGGCCAGGGCCTCGGCGATGCGACGCAGCGCGTCGTCCTGCACCGCGACGAAATCGAAGGCGTTGAAGCGCGGCACCGCGCCGCGCGAGGCGGCGACGAGCTCCAGGTACTGGTCCTGCCGTCCCGCGCGCCACCAGCCGGGGCCGCGCAATTGGTCCAGCAGCACGGTGGCGTTCAGCGGCCGGCCGCCGCGCAGGCGACGGTCGGCGGGCGCCTCGGCGGCGACGCGGCGCCACCAGGCGGCCTCGGTGCCGGTGGGCGCCCGGCCCGAGATCGCCGTCAGCGCCTGCGCCGCCAGGCGGCGTTCCTCGTCGCTGCGCAAGGGGTCGTCGTGCAGCGCCAGCAGATCGGGGATCAGGCCCGGCAGGCCGAGCGTGCCGGCGGCGCGCACCGCGTGCCAGCGGCCCGCGTGGCGCAGCATCGCGCGCAGCACCAGCGCGTCGCCCGGATGGCCATGCATCGCCAGCGCCAGCGGCGCGCCGGCCCAGCCGGCATCGCCCGAGGCGATCCGTGCCGCCTCGCCGTGCAGCGCCGGCAGCCGCAAGGCCGCGCCCCACCGCAAGGCCGCGCGCGCGACCGGCTCGGCGGGCGAGCGGGCCGCCGCCAGTAGCAGCGGCTCGCAGCGCGCCGGATCGAACTGGTGCGCCGGGGCGCCCAGCGCGGCCTCGACGACCTGCGCATCGGCGTCGCGCATCGCCGCGGCCCACGCGTCCTCGGACAACTCCCAGCGGTAGGCCAGCACGCGCGCGGCGGCGGCGCGCAGCGCCGGTGTCTCGTGGCGCAGCAGCGGCGCCATCCACTCGGCCAGGTCGGCGCGCGGCGACAGCGACATCGCCTCGATCGCGGCGGCGCCCTCCTCCGGATGCCGGCCCACGGCCGTCGTGAAGACACGCCGCATGGCATCGGTCCAGCGGTCGCCGGCCACGCAGCCCAGCACCAGCAGCGCGGCGAAGACGCGGCCGGGATCCGGCAGGTCGGGGTCGATGGCGAGGTCGGCGATCCGGTCCAGCGCGTCCGCGCCCAGGCCGACGATCGCGTTCAGTTGCGCCAGCAGGCGCCGCTCGGCGTCCTGCGGCGTGCGCCAGTGTTCCTCGGGCTGCGGCGCGCGATAGGCCCGCAGCACCGCGGCCAGGTCCAGGCATTCCTCCGCCGCGCGGCGCCGGAAGCCGGCGGTGCCGCCGCCGTCGAAGGCCGGCGCGCCGTCCTCCGCCGCCGGCCAGCCCGCGCGCCAGCCCGGCTGGGCGGGCACGCGCAGCGACGGCGCGCCGGCGCCGAGCGTGTCCGCGTCCAGCAGCACCGGCCGGTCGATCGCGATCATGGCGACGCCTGTCCCGTTCAGTTCATCTTGATCATCGGCGCCAGCAGCCGCAGCAGCCGGCGGCTGCGCGTGGCGAAGCTGGTGCAGACGATCTCCACGTCGCCGTCGGCGCCCAGGCGCAGCCGGGACTGGCCGTTGCGCAGCACGATGTCGCCGCGGGCCTCGAGCAGCAGCGTCTCGGGCCGCGCGGCCAGGGCCGCCGCGTCGGCGACCGGCTGCGGCGCGGGCGCCTGGCGGCCGATGCGGCCCAGCACCACGCCGCCGCCGGCGCCGTCCTGCCAGACCAGCACCGCGTCGCCGCCGGCGCAGGCGGTGCCGGGCGTGTCGGGCTGCAGCAGCTCGCAGCGCAGCGTCAGGCCGCCGGGAATGGTGACGCGCAGGCGGCCTTCGTCGTCGATGCCGGCGACTTCGCCGCGGCACAGCGTCTGCGGTTGTCCGATCAGCGGAGCGAGATCGAAGGGATGGGACATCGCGGCTCCTTCAGCGGTTCTCAGCGTGGTCAGCTGTTCTGATTGATGTTGGGCGAGCCCTTGAGGTTGAGGTCGCCCCCCGCCTTCACGTTGATCTTGCCGGTGCCCTGGATCGTGATGCTGGCGCCCTTGAGCGTGATGTCGCCGCTGCTCTTGAGGATCAGCTGCGCGGCGCCGCACTTGAGCACCAGTTCGGAGGCGGCCTCGATGCCGCCCTTGGCCTTGGTGTTGACGCTGTAGTCGCCGCCGGACTGGAAGCTCATCGTCGAGCCGGCCTGGGCCGAGTAGCTGGCGCCGGCCTTGTGGCTCATCTTGGCGCCGGACTGGTGGCTCATGTTGGTGCCGGCGGAGACCGACTTGCTGACGCCGACCTGTTCCGAGCTGAGCCCGCCGACGGCCACGATCTTGGCGCCGCCGACTTCCTGCATCAGCGCCGCGCCGACGGCGTGGTTCATCGCCGCGCCGACGGTCAGCGCGTAGGCCGCGCCGATGGTCTCTGTCTTGACCAGCGAGACGCTGATCGTCTGCGTGCTGCCGAAGCTCTGCGTGTCGGCCGAGCCGACGGTCAGCGTGCGCGTGGCGCCGATGCTCTCGACCTGGTTGGCGCCGATGGTCAGCGTCTCGTCGACGCCGACGGTCTTGCTGCGGTTGGAACCGACGGTCATCGTCTGGTTCGAGCCGATGGTGATCGACTGGTCCACGCCGACCGACTGCGTCTGGTTGTTGCCGACCGTCTCCGAGTCGTCGACGTCGACGGTGTCGGTGCGGTTGTTGTGGATGGTGGAGGACTGGTCGTGCTCGATCGTCGTGGCCATGTCGTACTGGCCGTGGATCGTGATCATTTCCTTGCCGGCGGTGTCGTCCATCGACAGCTCGTTGTAGCCGGCGCCCTTGTGGGTCTTGGACTTGATGCCGCTGATGACGGCGGCGGCGGGCAGGCCGTAGGGCGGCATCTGCTCGGCGTTGTAGACGCGGCCGGTGATCAGCGGCTGGTCCGGGTCGCCCTCGACGAAGTCGACGACGACTTCCTGGCCGATGCGCGGGATGGACACGCCGCCCCAGCCCTTGCCGGCCCAGGGCTGCGAGACGCGGATCCAGCAGGAGCTGGTCTCGTTGCGCTGGCCGCGGCGGTCCCAGTGGAATTGCACCTTCACCCGGCCGTACTTGTCGGTGAAGATCTCCTCGCCCGACGGGCCGGTGACGATGGCGGTCTGCGGTCCCGGGGCCATCGGCTTGGGCGTGCGGCGCTCGGGGCGGAACTGCTGGTCGGCCGGGATGGCGCTGAAGCGGCAGCGCAGCTCGGACTCGCCGGAGGCCGATTCGGTCGAGGCCTGGCGCAGCTGCACGGTTGTGCCGGTGACCAGGTACTTGGCGTTCTGGTCGTCGCGCGGGTGGCGCTCCAGCGACAGCAGGTGGCCGGTGCACACGCCCTGCGCGTTGGTGTCGCCGTCGTACCGGGCGTAGGCGGACTGGATCTCGTCGAGCCGGTCCTCGGCGTACTGGCTGCCGTCGGCGGACTGCAGGTAGCCGCCCGGGTAGTCGAACACCTCGCCGTCGGACAGGTCGTAGTCGCGGGCGCGGTCCTGCTGCGTCTGCAGCGAGGTGGAGGGGCGCTCGAAGTCGAAGTCGGTGATGACGACCTTGCCGGGCTTGAGGCTCTCCTGCATGACCCAGGCGTCGACGTACTCGAGCTCGGGCGGCGCGTTGCCGGCGCCGCCGTAGAACGGCAGCGACTCGCAGCCCGGGGCGCAGTCGTGGGCGGAGGCGGCGTCGGTCAGCACCAGCGTGTGGCCGCCCTCGTCATGGGTGAAGTACCAGTAGATGCCCTCGTTCTCGAGCAGCCGGGCGACGAAGTTGAAGTCGGTCTCGCGGTACTGGACGCAGTAGGTCCAGGGCCGGTAGGCGCGCATGAGCTTGAACTCGTGGCGCGCGACCGGGTGGTCGTCGAAGACCGCCTTGACGATGTCCGGGACGGTCATCTCCTGGAAGATGCGGCAGTCCGCGGTGCGGGTGAGCAGCCAGAGCCAGGGGCGCAGCGTCATCTGGTAGACGGTGTGCTTGCCCTCGAAGCCGGTCTGCGCGAAGCGCGTGACGTAGCCCGAGAGGTGGCGCGGGCCGTCGTCGCGCAGGGCCATGGTGAGCGTGGCGGACTTGCCGAGCAGCTCGGACGCGCGGACGTCCTTGCGTTCGCTGAGCAGCGTCAGCGTGGTCTCGCCGAGCTCGCTCAACGCCTCGCGCGACGAGCAGGCGTGGACGCGCAGGACGTCGTCGGCAAGGGGGGATTTGAGGCGGAAAGGTGCAGCCATGGGCGGACCGTGAAGGCGGACCTGATCGATCGGAGCTTCACGGTAGGCCGGTGCGAGGAGCGCCGGAAGCGACCAAAGTCATTCGCGGCGGGGAGGCTTGTAAAGGGGTGAATCAGCGCGGGGCGGCTGTCACCGGTGTGGGTGACGCGCCAGGGGCCGCGCGGGCGGCTCGGTGCGGCGGGCCGCGTTCGCGCGGTTACAGGCCGGACTGCCGGGGCCGGCCCGAGCCGGCGCGGCCGGCGCGGGGTCAGGGGGCGGCCGGCAGGGAGACGGTGATGGTCAGCACGGCGCCGTCGTCGGCGTAGTCGGCGGTGAGTTCGCGGCCGTCGACCTGCCATTGCTCCCACTCGGTGACGCCGTCGTCCTCCTCGCCGTCGGAGGGCGCGCCGTAGGCGGCGAGCGCGGCGTCGCGGTCCTCGACGGGGCCGGCGGCGAAGGGGGCGTCGCCCTGGTAGGGCTCGACTTCCTCGCTGCCCTCGGGGTAATAGAAGAGCGCGCTGAGCACGTGGGTGCCAGGGCCCAGCGGCTCGCCGTGGTCGACGGCGTGCGCCTCGCGGGGGGAGAAGGCCATCACGACGCCGACATCCTTGAGCAGCACGAAGCCGGCGCGGATCTCCTTCTTGCGCTTCTGCGAGAGCTCGGTCGGGGCCGGCGTGCCGGCGGGGGGCGCGTGCGCGAGCAAGGCGGCGATCAGCGGCGGATCGACCTCGGTGAGGCCCAGCAGCTGGTGGAGTTCGGGCAGCGGGAGGATGGGAGCGGTGGTCATGGGGTGGGACGATACCCCGGCCGGAGGGATTCCGGCACCTCGGCCCAATACGGATCCTGCGACGGCACGGCGGCCAGGCAGCGGGCGTACTCCGTGGGCAGGTCGAAGGTCATGGGCAGGCGCAGCAGGCTCTTGGGCGAGCGCATGAAGGCGGCGAGCCGGACGGCCTCGGTCAGTGCCGCCGCGGGAATCGCCGCCAGGAGCTCGCCGACTTCGAGCGGCCGCAGCGGACAGGCCGGCGCCAGCATCAGCAGGTAGGTCGCCTCGGTGCGCAGCGGCTTGGGGAGCTTGCGAAGGGCGTTGACGTCCTGCCAGACGACGTCGCGCCATTGCTCCGGGGTCTGCGGTTGGGACAGCTCGGCGGGCGGGACGCAGCGCGCGAGGCCGTCGCGGACGGCGGACAGGCCCAGCACGGAGTTGCCGAGCAGCTTCTTCAGCGCCTTGGGCAGGCGTTCGTCGTCCTCGGGGTCGCGCTGTTCGAGCAGGTCGATGACCGGGAGCTTGCCGGAGGGGAACCCTTGCGCCGGGCCGCCGAGACCGACGAAGTGGTCGTCGCGGATCAGGGCCTTCGCGCGCAGGCCGCCGCGCAGATGCAGTTCGCCGTCGTTGTAGTGCGCGTAGACGACCTCCTCCACCGACAGCTCGCCGTCGATGCGGATGTAGGCGCCGCCGCAACTGGCCTGGCGCGCGGTGACGCCGCCGCGGACGATCAGCGCGACGCCGGCATCGGGGTCGGCGTTGATGAGGGCGCCGGTGAGGTGGAGGGATCCGGTGATGAGCAGCCCGGCGAGCGAGGCAGGCACCGAGGGGTTGCCCTGCCAATGCTTCCAATCGAGCACGAGGTCGCCCTCGATGCGGAGGTCGCCGGCGTGGACCAGGAAGGTCGCGGTGTCGGGGATGTGATCGGGGATGGGGTGATCGCGGCGCAGGTCGCTGGCCGACGCGGGGGTGAAGGAGGATGGCGTCATTGGTCGATGGATCGTTGCCTGGAGGCTCTGGGTCGCCAGTTCACGTTCGATCGACAGGCGGCTCGCCATCGAACAGGCGTTGCCAGGTCTTTCCGTCGTACATCGACGCGCCATGCATGCCGGCGATCAACAGCCGCTGCCCATCTGGCGCCACGTCCAGTCGATGCGCATGCATGGCCGTCGCCACGGGCATTGGATCTCTCTTCGCTCGATGGGCGGCGACCATCGCGCCATCCTCGAGCACGAAGCATCCGGCCGAGTCGTTCGCGCAGTACAAGCGTCCCTTGAACCAGGCGGCGTCCTGGTACGGCATCGCGTTGTCGGCCTCGACGATGAGCTCCCACGCCAGGTCGCGCCCGCGCCAGACCGAGCCGCGAAGATCGGTGACGTAGACCGTCCCGTCAGGCGTCACCGAGACCGTGTTCAGACGCTGGCTGCCGGGAAATGGCAATCGGGACCAACGGCCTTCCTGGCGGCGCCACACCGCGCCGCGGTCGCCGACGGCGTACATGTCCTCCACGGACAGGCCGGCCAGGTCGCGGAAGGAGGAATCGCCAATCGCGGCGAGCGCGACCTCGCGATCGGCACTGCCGATATCGACGGGCAGAGGAATGTCGGCGTGTTCCTTCCACTGCTGCGCGCCGACCCGCTCGAACAGGCGCAGGGGGCCGCCGACGGCAAACACGGTCGTCCCGACGCGCGCGGTCTTCAGAACGGCGGCGCCGAAGTCGCTGTAGGCCTCGGGATGAAGCTTGCGGACCTCGAAGGGAATGTCATCCTCCCGGCCCTTGTAGACCTTGGGCTTGTACGCATAGACCTCCAGCCCGATGCCCACGCCGACGAACCCGGCGTCCTGGGGCGCCCAGGCGCTGCACAGTTGCGCGCCCACGCCCAACCCGTTGGCGGACATCGAGAAGAACCGGGTCTCCATCGGATTGGCCAGCTTGATCGCCAGGATGCGGATCTGGAAGCCCTCCTCCATCGGCCGGTCCTCCGTTTCCTCATACAGGAGGAAGCCAAGCCGGCCGTCCTCGAACCCGATCGTGCAGTCGCGGATGAAGTAGCCGGACATGAAGCGATGCCATGCATCGCGGTCGAAGATCGCGGAGTCGTCCGCAGTCACCAGGGTCTTCATTGACCCTTCAACCCCTGGCCCAGTCCGCGGCGGCAAATTCCGACCAGAGCAATGGCAAGTCGACCCACTCGCCTTGATGCGGATCGAGCAGTCGGGTGTCCTCCATCACGAGCGGCTGGAGCTTGACGCGGTCGGCCGGGGCTGCATCGAGGGTGATGTCCTGAATGATCGCCGCTTGGATGCACACGCCTTGCCGCCATCGCAGGAGCAGCGGCAGGTCCGGGGGAATGAAGCCATTCAGGAACTCGGCGTGATCCTCCAGGTCCAGCCACATGGACAGCACGTGGTCGGGCATCCCGACAGCCAGCGCATCGAAGGCCGGCTTCAGCCGCCGGCACTTGTCGCACCAGCTTTCGGCGCCCAACACCACCAGCAGCTCGGCACCGGGCGCGCCCAACCGTCGAGCCAGCGCGGCGGCATCGCGCCAAGGATCCATCTTGCTCATGTCGTTTGCGGCGCCAGGCCCATGCGGACCAGTTGTTCGGCTTGCACCTTGGGGCTGGCGCGCAGGTTGAGCGCGTAGGCCGGGTGCAGTTGTGCCAACGCATTCGCCGCCACGAAGCGCAAGGCCTGCGGTTGATCGGCCGCCGGATCCAGCAGTGCGCGCAAGCCGTGCGCCTGCACGGGCTGGCCCATCAGCAGCCGCTCGCCGGCAGCCAGTGCGATGCGATTGGCCGGATGCGCGGCCACCGCCGCGGGCTCGGGCAACGGCAAGCCGTGGTCCGAGTCCTGTTGAGCCTCGCTGAGCGGCGCATCGAGGTCGGGAGGCGGGTCCGGCAAGGTCAGGCCTGCGGCCAAAGGGTCGACGCCGGTCAGGCAACGCCAGACCCAGAGCGCCCATCGCGCAGAGTCGGGCTGCCGCATGGCACGCAGCACGAACGCCAGGTGCCGCGGATCGCCGTGATGCAGCACGAAGCTCAAGGCCAGCCGCGGCGGCAATTGCGCGAGAAGCTGCGGCACGCCGGGATGCCCCAGCGGCGCGATCCACGCAAGATGACGCAGCCAGCGCGCCAGGCGGCGGCGGGCCTGCAGACGGTTCCAGCCGGTGGCCGTCTCCAGATGCTGAAGCTGTTCGACCACACAGCGCCACAGAAGGCCTGCCGCCTGGGCGACCGCGTCGACGCCGCGCTCGCTCGCGGGCACCAGACGAGCCCACGCCAGCATGCTCTCCGCGCGAACGACGAGGTCGTCGTCATCGCGCAACGCATGCAGCGCGCTCAGCGACTCCTTCTGCGCGGCGCGGCAGGCGGCGGCGCGCACGAAGGCGCTTTCGTGCCGCGCCTGCTGCGTCCAGTCAGGGACCGGCAGCCGGTTCAGGGCATGGGCGCGCAGCGCGGCCACACGGGGCACCGAGCCGCCCTGCAAGGCTTGAAGCAACCAGGGTTCGGCCTGCTCGGGTGCCAGGCGTGAGAGCGCGGACACGGCGCCGCGCAACAGCAGGTCTGGCGCCTGCGCGATGACCGTGAACACGGCCTGCACGGCCTTCGCCTGCTCGGGACCAGGGGGCAGCGCGAAGGCGGCGTGCAACGCGGCGAAGGCCTCGCCCGGCTTGCGCCAGCGCTGCACCGCGGACAACGCCAGCGGCACGGCCGCCGGCGCGGAGGCCCTCAAGCCATCGAGGTGGGCCTGCAGCAGCCCCGAGAAGTGCTGCGCGCGACGAGCGCCGAGTCCCGTGTGGCTCTCGCACGCGTCGATCTGCAGCCAATAGAAGCTGCCGTCCTCGACATGCCGCCTGACGATGGCCGGCACGTGGAAGCCGTCGCCCTCCCCCCGCTCGCCCAGCGTCATTTCTTGGTCCGCGGCTTGCTGAGCTCTTGCTGCATGGCGCCCGCGCTGAAGATCCTGGTCCACTTGCCGTCGCGCAGGAACGCCGCGCCGCCGTAGCCGGCCAGCAGCAGCACGCCATCGCCCACCGAGAGGTTGCCGGCGCAGTTGCCGATGTAATCGGGCAGCTCGGCGCTTTGGAGCTTGTCGTTGTGGATCTGCCAGACGCCGTAATCGGACGTCGCCCAGACCCGGTCCTCGTACCAGACCAGATCCTTGAAGGGCAGCGACATCGACCCTTCATGAATGCGTTGCCAGCGCTGGCCCCGGCCCTTGAAGATCGTGCCCTGCGCACCGCTGATGTAGACCTGCCCGTCGCCGGCACAGACCACGCTCTCCAGGTGGATGTTGCTGGGGAAGTCGAGCTGCCGCCAGGCCTTGCCGTCGAAGTGCCAGACATTGCCCGCGTTGCCCACGCAGTAGATGTCCGACTCGCTGAACCCGTCGATGTCGTCGAAGGAATTGCTTTCCTCGGGCGGGTCCGGGATCTGGTCGTTGAAGTGCAGCCAGTCGTTCTTGCCCAGCCGCTTGCCCACGCCCCGGTTGCCCATGCAGAAGTACAGCCAGCCGTCGATGGTGCGCATCTTGTGGACGCCGCCTCGGCGCGGCCCCTTCTCCAGGCGCCAGGACTTGAGGTTGTCCTCGATCCCCGCCTCGCCGCTGCCCATGGCGTAGACCTCGCCTTCCAGGGTCATCACGACGCATTGCTCCTTCGGGAACCTGCTCAGGCCGATCTGCGCCAGATCGAATCCCGTCAGCTTCATGTTCGAGAACATCTTGTCGCCCGGCTTCTCCAGCATCACGGGATACACGCGCTTCTGGATCTGGTCCTCGGCCGGCGGCGGCATCGATTCCGGATCCCACTTCTCCGTCGGCCAGCTGGTGTAGTCCTCGCGCCCCAGCAGATACAGGATCTCCCGACTCCGCACGACGCAATCGACAATATTGAAACCATCGATATTGGCCTTGAAGGCCTCCGGGGTCATCAAGCTTTTCATTCAAATACCTCAACCAATATCGCCATCACCGTCGGCACCCTTCTCAGGCTTCGGATCGCTACTGCTGCCGGCCAAAGCCTTGAGTTTACCGCAGTTCTGATAATACGCATCCAGCTGCGCCTTCAGGCATTCCTGATTGCAATGATGCGTCACATGCTCGACAGCTTCCAGGGACTTATTGCGCATGTCCGTGTAGGGAATATCCATTCCCTTCTTGTCCCGCCAACCCTGCATTGACTTCGAAAGCTTGCCATGCGCGGTACCGTGCGTGCCGTAAGTATTGTCCTGCCCTTCCAGACAGATGGTCGGCGCACTGCCGTAGCTATAGTCCTTCTGTACCGGAACACCCGCGTTGTTTTTCTCCTTGCGATTGCACTTGGAGCCCTCCACCGCCGTGTTCGGAATGATGTGGTGCCCCGTCTGCCCAGGACAGCATCCATTGCCCTTGCGGACGTTCAGCTTGCTGTTCGCGTCATACGGCACCAGCATGCACTTGCGCGCCTTGGTGCAGGGGTCCATCGCCGCGGCGATGCTCAACGCTTCGGCCATCATCGCGTCGCGATTGCCCAGCGCGTTCATCAACGCATCCTTGCGCTCCGAGAGAAGGAACTTCATGTCGTCCAGCAGCTCAAGGGTGGCCGGATTGCGAATCTTGCTCGCGATTTCACCGGCCATATCCATGTAGCTGTTGATCGAATATCCCCCCTTGGCTGCCTGACCCAGCCCCTGCACCACTTTTCCCTTGCCCGTCGGGATCAAGGCAAACAAGAGGTCCTTCCCCAACTTGTTCTTGGCCATGTCCATCACCGTGTCAGGCCCAAGCTCCTGCATGGCCTGCGAGACGAACTGCTTGTAACCGGACTCCGCGATCTTCCCCGGATTCTTCAGGTAATAGCTTGCCGTCGTTTCCAGGTTATCCATGCGCTTCTGGAACTCGGCATATTCCTTCGGGAAATCCTTCTTGCCATTGAATTGCGGCTTGACCCACAACCCATCGCAATGGTCATCCATCCATTCATTGGTGGACGGAGAGCCCTTTTTGTAGGCGTAGATCTTCTGGCCGACCTCGTCGACGCTGCTCAACGCATTCTTGATGACGCGACGCAGGCCTGACTGGCGCTTCTTTTCTTCCTTCTTCTTTTCTTCAGGCTTCTTGGCGCATTTGTTCTTGACGTCGGTGCGATCGTTGAAGCACGCCGGCGCGGTATTGAACGTATCGAGATAAACCGTGGTGGGCGTATTGGCCATGGTGCTCCGGCCTTACGCGCAGTTGTGCCAGGTCGGGTCGACGTTGCGGCAGACGTTCAGTCCCTCCACCTTCACGTCCGCGGACCAGTCGACGAAATAGGCCTTGCCCTTGATGACGCCGGTGGCCACGCCCTTCTGGAAGGCCGAGGTCGCCGGCTCGTTCCCGGTGCTCTTTTCCAGATAGGACTTGTCCTTCAAGGCCAGCGGCGTGCCGCAGATGAAGACGGTGGACGACCCGTTGGCCAGGTTCTTCGCGAACGCGGTATTGGTGTACGGAATCACCACCGGCCCCGCGGCCGGCGCCGGCGGGCTCCAGCAGGGATCGGGACCGGCCACGGCCTTGCCATCGGCGGCCTTGGAGCAGATCTCGTTGTCGTTGGCGTAGACATGCGTTTCCATGATTCAGCTCGCTTGGACCGAGGCCCCTTGGATGACCACGGCGACGCGCCCGCCATGGGCGTCGGCCAGGTGGACAAAACCGGCACCGGCCGGCGCGTGTCCGACCGCTGCCGCCTGCCAGAGATACGCCAGCATCGCCGGCCCCGTGGCAGCCCCGACATCGCCGAGCAGGTCCGCCACGGTGATCAGCCGCGCGGGCCCCTCGGTACCGAAGAACACCCGCGTCAGCGCATTGGCGGCCTCCCGGGCGAAGAAGGCCTCGCCGTTCTGGTCGCTGACCCGGAAGCGCAGCGCCGCAGGCGTCACGCCGGCGCGCTGGAAGGCCATCCGCAAGGCCTGGCTGAGCCCAAACGCCCGGCTGGGCACGCTGCCGTCGGGACGCCCGTCCTCCTGGCCCTGCCCCCACCCGTGCAGCGCGAGTCCTGGCGCCGGCTCGTCGCCGGCAGCCAGCAGCAGGCAGGCCGCCGCCTCGCCCGGGATGAAGCCGTCCGGACGACCTGGCACCAGCAGGCGCTCAGCGTTCAACAGCGCGTCGATGTTGGCGGCGTGAAGGTGGGAATCGACGCTGCACAACAGCACGTGGTCGATCGGGTGGGTGGCATCGGACAACCAGCGGGTCGCGAGTTCCAATGCGGCGGCCAGGCCTGACTTGCCCTGGGCGATCACGGCCGTCGGTCCCTCGACCTTCAGCGACGCCGTCTCCATCGCCACGGCCAGCGCCTGCTCGAAACGACGCTGGTCGGCCAGCGGGCGCTCCTGCTCGGCCAGCACCGCGACCAGCGCCGTGCGACGCGGATCGAGATCAGGCGCCTGCCTCAGGCAATCGCGAATGGCCAGGTCCATCCAGCGCGCATTGCGCGGCGCGCCCCAGACATCGTCGTCAGGCAGCCGCGCGACCCGCACGGCATGACCGCCCGGTGCCCGGAAATAGCTCTCGGAGAAGGCATCGACCTGGGCGCGGAGGGCGCATTCGACCGCCTCCAGCCGATAGCCCAGCGAGCAGCACAGGCCCGCCGACACCACGCGCAGCGCGGCCCTGGAATCCGACGCCGTCACAGGGCCTCCTCGATGGGCGCGGGTTCGCCGGCCTCGTTGCAGCTGAAGCAGCCGGCGTTCGGGCCGGTCTGTTGCATCCAGGCCAGGCTGGAACGCGGCGCCACCAGCACCGCCTTGATTTCCCGGATGTGGCGACGAATCGGCACGCTGGCGCGCCAGACGACGCTGAAGCGTCCGTGCTCGAGCTCGAGGAACACGGTGTCCGCCGCGACGTCCAGTTCCTGGAGCGCGTCGTTGTCGCGTTGAATGCGCACGCCGAGGTCGGACAGCCGCGGCATCGCGAACCGCACGTCCGGCCGCCCGGGGAGCAGATGACTCAGGCGCACCGGCTCGCCCCCCCGGGGGTACGGCATCTGCTGATCGACGGGAGCGACCTGGTGGAACTGCTCGTCGAAATCCAGCGGCAGCAGCGGAAACACGTCCCGCTGCCAGTCTTCGTCATAGGTGCCGGCATGCTGGCGCCGTGGCAGCCAATGCCGTCCGATCGCGCTCAGCGCCTGCGGCGCGACGGGGTCGCCCGGTTGGCGCACCGGCTGCTGCGGATGTTCCAGTTGATGGGCCGGCTGCAGATGCATCTGCTCGACGGTCCGTTGGCCGGCGAAGCCCGCGCCGGCCGGGTTGTGCAGGTGCGCCTCGCACAGCCGATCCTGGCCTTGCGCGTACCAGCGCGACCCGCCGAAGGCGAATCCGAAATGAAGCGGCACGCGCGTGAAGGGCTCGGGCTCGCTCAGCTTGAACTCGGGCTTGTCCTGCGCGACGCGCTGCCACCGACGTGCCCCGTCCACGCGCAGCTGCTTGCGCAGCGGCCCGAGCTCGAATCCCGCCAGCAGCTCGGTGACCGGCCGGCCATCCGCGCTGTACGCGCAGGCATCGAGGATCACGTCGCAGCGCGGCTTGAACCGCACCATGTCGGACCCGTAGCGCATCGCGCTCTCGCCGGGTTCGCCGTAGTACTCGTCGGTCACGACCAGGGGTTGAGGGGGCAACGGCCGGGGTCGCTGGCCGGCCTCGGGGAGGCTCCAGGTGGACTTCGCCACCACCACCAGATGCTCCCGTCCGGAGACGTCGACGGCCACCGAGATGTCGGCGGCCACCTGCTTGGAGCCGATTTGCAGCTGCATGGTCGCGATCAGTTCACATGCACCGAGCCACCCACGATCCGCTGGGTCGCGCTCGCATGGCTGGTGATGTAGGTCCCGCGCAGCTGGATGCGCCCATCGGCTGTCAGCACGATGCAGGCCTCGCCGCAGCGAAGCTCGAGTTCATCGGCGGCCTCGATCACCTCGCGATGGCCGTCCACCGTGATGACGAGCCCTTCCGGCTCCGGGTCGATGACGGGCGCCTGTTCCCGGATCCCGGCCTCGGCACCCGCTTCCGCGCCCTCCCACAGCAGCCCCAGCACGATCGCCGAGCCGCCCGCGAGGACGCTCAGCGCCACGCCCTGGCCTTCCTGCGCCGCGGTCAGCGGCACCAGGCTGTGCGCCACGCCCACCACGCCCAGGCCCGGCACATGCGCCGCGCCGGCCACGCCTTGCGCGGGCGCCGCCCGCAGCGTGCCGATCACGACCTGCCCGGGTGCCGGCATCGCCGCCGCCTGGGAGCCCTGGCCCAGCAGCGCCTGGAAAGGCGACGCGTCCTGCGCGGCCGGTTCGGCGCCGGGCGCCGGCAAGTCGACTCGCTCCACGTCAGTTCTCCAGGATCTTCTTGCCCTTGACGGTCACCTCGCCGTCGGCCTTGAAGGTCTGCTCGCCGGTGGTGCCCACGCTCAGCGTGTGGCCGTTGAGGATGATGGTCCCGTCGGCCTTCATCGTCAGGTTGGCCTTGCCCACGGTCAGGTGGATCTCGTCCTTGGCGGTGACGGAGTACACCGCGCCGCTGCTGATCGAGTAGTCCTTGCCGACGATCGTGTTCTTGTACAGGCCGATCTGCGCCGTCTGGAACGCGCCGACCGTCGTGTTCATCATCGCGCCCACCGAGGTCTGGTACCCCAGCCCGATCGTCAACGCCTTGGCCAGCCCGATCGTCTCGGCCTTGGCCATCGCGATCGTCTCGGTCTTGTTGCCGCCGATCGTCACCGAGCGGTTCGACCCGATGCTGATCGTCTCGTTGATGCCGACGTCCTCGGTGCGGTTCATGCCGATCGAGATCGTCTCGTCCAGGTCCACCCGCTCCTTGCGGTTCTGGTGCACCGTGATCGTCTCGTCCAGATCCACCGTCTCCGTCCGGTTCCCCTTCACGAACACCGTCTCATGCCGGTCGATCGTCTTGGTCCGGTCGCGGCCGACCCAGTGCGTCTCGTCGTTCTCGACCTCGATGTCCTGGTTCTTCTCCGCGTGGATCCACAGCTGCTCCGCGCCCTGCTTGTCCTCGAAGCGGATCGCGTTGGCATTGCCGTAGCTGCCGCCCTTGGTCGAGCGCGTCAGGAAGCCGCTCTGCGTCGCGTTGGCCGGCAGGTCCCACGGCGGCAGGTTCTCGCCGTTGTAGGTGCGGCCCATGATGATCGGCGCATCGGGATCGCCCTCGATGAAGCCGACGATCACCTCCTGGCCGATGCGCGGGATGTGGATGCCGCCGAAGTTCGAGCCCGCCCACGGATGCGCCACGCTCACCCAGCACGAGCTGCGCTCGTCGCGCTTGCCGCGCCGGTCCCAGTGGAACTGCACCTTCACCCGGCCGAACTTGTCGGTGTGGATCTCCTCGCCCGCCGGCCCGGTCACGATCGCCGTCTGCGGACCCGGCACCAGCGGCTTGGGCGTGCGCCGCGCCGGCCGGAACTGCTGCGCCGACGGGATGCAGGTGAAGCTGCAGCGCAGCCCCGCCTCGCCCGAGCCCGACTCGTTGGCCGCCTGCTGCAGGCTCATCACCGTGCCGGTGACCAGGTACTCGTCGTTCTCCAGGTCGCGCGGATGACGCGTCAGCGACAGCAGATGGCCCGTCTGGACCCCCTGCGCGTTGGTCGTGCCGTCGAAGCTCTCGAACGCGGTCTGCAGTTCGTCGAGCCGGTCCTCCACGTACTGCGAGCCGTCGCCCGACTGGATGTAGCCGCCCGGGTAGTCGAAGATCTCGCCGTCGGACAGGTCGTAGTCCCGCTCCTGGCTCTGCGTGGTCTCCAGCGCCGTCGACGGCCGCTGGAAGTCGTAGTCGGTGATGACGACCTTGCCGGGCTTGACGCACTGCGCGCTGTTCCAGCTCTGCACGTACTCCAGCTGCGGCGCGGCCTGCGCGCCCGAGCCGTAGAACGGCAGCGACTCGCAGCCCGGCCGCGCGTCGTGCCCGCTGGCCGAGTCGCACAGGATGACCTTGTGGCCGCTCTCGTCGTGCTCGACGTACCAGTAGATGCCCTCGTGCTCCAGCAGCCGGGCGATGAAGTTGAAATCGGTCTCACGGTACTGGACGCAGTAGTTCCAGGTGCGATACGGGCGCAGCAGCTTGAATTCGTAGCGGGCGACCGGATGGTCCTCGAAGACCTGCTTGACGATGTCCGGGACCGACATCTCCTGGAAGATCCGGCAGTCCGAGGTGCGCGTCAGCAGCCACAGCCAGGGCTTGATCTGCATCTCGTAGACGCAGTGCTTGCCTTCGAAGCCGCGTTGCGCGAAGCGCGTCACGTAGCCGCTGATGTAGCGCGGCGCGTCGTCGCGCAGCGCCACCGTCAGCGTGGCCGGCTTGCCCAGCAGGTCGTATCCCTGGATGTCCCGGCGCTCGCTCAACAGCGTCAGCGTGGTGTCTCCGGCGTCGCTCAGGCCCTCGCGCGACACGCACGAATGCACGCGCAAGGTCTCGTCAGGCAACGCGGTCTTGAGGCGGAACGGTGAGGCCATAGTTCTTGCTGCTTCTCCCTGCCGCGCACAGTAGAGGGCGCCTATCGCGCGCAAAAGAGGCGAAAGTCACTTTGGGCGACATGCGGCCGGGAATCCCCCGCCGCCGCGGCCCCCGCCACCCTGGCGCGCCGCGTCCCCAAGGTTGCGGATGCCCCCCGGCGCCCCCTGCACTACGCTGCGCCGCACAACGAGAGCCGTGGCCGACACCTCCCTTCGAGCCGCACCGGGTCGACATCACAACCCAGCCATCCGTCACGCGCGTCGGGCCCGCGCGGACGTCCGCCAGGAGGAGTTCCATGGATCTCAAGAATTTCCGCTTTGGAGGCATCCAGAGCAGCAATCACGCGTCCCCCTCGACGACGCACACCCTCGCCCGGAGCCTGCGGGCGACGGAGGACGCGTCCCTCGGCGCGCTCGCGCTGCTGGTCGGGTGCTGGAAGGGCACCGGCTTCAACCAGATCTGGCGGCCGGTCCACGGCGCCGGGGCGCAGGACCGGTTCCTCGAGCTCAACCAGACGACGGAGACGCTCCAGTTCGAGGAAATCCCGGGCGAGATCCCCAACCGCGGCCTGCTCCAGGCCGACATCAACATGCGGGGCCTGCATTACCTGCAGCAGATCAACGACGCGGTCGCGCTGTCGCCGGACGGCCAGCCGGTCGGGCTGCACCTGGAGCCCGGCGTCTGGCTCAGCGTGCCGCTGACCACCAACCCGAACGAACCCGCCACCGTCGCCCGCCTGGCCACGATCCCGCACGGCAGCTCGATCACGCTGCAGGGCACCTCGCAGGTGAGCGTCGGCGGCCCGGAGATCGGCGCGGCCGACATCACGCCCTTCGTCATCGACAAGCCGGGGCAGAAGATCCCCTTCCCCGAGTCGAACCTGGCCACCCCCAGCGCCTTCCGCACCGCGGCCTCCGACATCCCCGCGGTGACGCAGGCGATGGTCGACGACCCCAACACCGCGCTGCGCAACGCGCTGACCGGGCAGAAGATCAGCTCGACGGTGACGATGCAGCTCTCGACCTCGATCGCGCAGGTCGCGCCGCCGTCCTGCGGCGGCGGCACGGCGGACACCGCCTTCCTCGCCGGCACGCCCGCCGCCGGTCCCAACGCGCGCGCCGCGCAGGTGGACGCGGTGTTCTGGATCGAGACGGTCGAGGGGCCCGCCGGCACGCAGCTGCAGCTGCAGTACACGCAGCGCGTGCTGCTGAACTTCAACGGCCTGAGCTGGCCGCACATCTCGGTCGCGACGCTGATCAAGCAGCCCTGACACGGCCCGGGCGGGCCGGGTCCGCCCGCGACCCGCGTCCGCCGCCGCCGTCTTCCCGACGCCTTCCGCACGCCGTCCGGCGCGGCCCGCCCGCCCGCGTGGCCGCGTCCGTCCCCTCCTTCACGAGGAGGTCTCATGACCGACCTGTCCCCCCGCGCCGCGCCGGCGTCGCCGAGCTTCGGCGAACTGCACCGGACGCTGCGCCAGCACCCCGGCGACCGCGCCACCCTGCAACGCCTGGCGCAGATGGCGCTGCAGGTGGAGTTCGCCACCATCCCGGTCTACCTGACCGGCATGTACTCGATCGCCGACACCGCCAGCGCCGCCTACCAGACGCTGCGCTCGGTGGTCATCGAGGAGATGTTCCACCTCAACCTCGCGGCCAACCTGGTGGTGGGCCTGGGCGCGCTGCCGAAGTTCTCCGGCAGCGCCGCGCCGGTCTATCCCGGCCCGATGCCTGGCGCCAATCCCGCGACGACGCCGATGATCGGCTTGTTCCGGGCCTCGCCGGCGGTGTTCTCCAACGTCTACGCCGCGATCGAACGCCCGGCGCCGCCCGACGCCCCAGCGCAGGACGACCACTTCGACACCATCGCGCAGCTCTACCTGGCGCTGCGCGACGGCATCCTGCAAAGCCCCGAGGACCCGTTCCAGCATCCCGGCGGCGAAGGCCGCCAGCGCACCGACATCTACATCGGCGCCTTCGGCGGCGAGACCCGCCCGATCGTCGACCGCGACGCGGCGCTGTTCGCGATCCAGCAGATCGTCCAGCAGGGCGAAGGCGTCATCACGCGCAACGGCCAGCCGATGGACAGCACCGAGCCCTTCGGCGCCTACAACCACTACGGCCGCCGCAGCGACGGCACCTACGGCCCGATCCTGGGCACGCCGCTGGAGCTGAGCCACTTCATCAAGTTCCGCGAGATCTCGCTGTCGCAGTCGCCCTTCCCCGCGACGCTGCCGATGACGTCCAACCCCGACGCGTCGCAGTTCACCAACCCGGAGGCGCAACGCCTGGCCGCGACCTTCGACGAGGCCTACAGCCTGATGCTGCATGCCTTCGAACGGGCCTTCATGGCCGGCGGCGGCGATCCCTACTTCAGCGTCGTGCTCAACCTGATGCACGCGGTGCTGCCGTCGCTGGCGGTGCAGCTGATGAGCACGCCGGCCCATGTCGGCGGCGACAGCAAGGTCGGCCCCAACGCCGCGCCGTGCTGGCGGTACCGCGAGGGC
>NZ_JAOCCU010000069.1 GCF_029840635.1 Mitsuaria sp. GD03876
CAGCCGCTCGCCCAGCGCCGCCAGGTCCAGCCCGGCCTTCTTCGCCTTGGGGAACATCTCGTTCTGTTCCTCCTTGACGTGGTGCTTGACCCACTCGCCCATGACGGTGACCTTGGCGTCGTAGTCCTCGCCATCGGGCTCGGCGCCTTCGAGCGCCGCGATCAGGTCCTTGATGCTCTGGTGCTCGACCTTGGCCTCGGGCACCAGTTCCTTGTCCTTCAGCGCGGCCTGCACTTCGGGATAGAAGATCTCTTCCTCGATCTGCGCGTGCACGGTCAGCGCGGTGCAAATCTGCTGGACCAGCTGCCGCTTCTTCGCGGCGGACCGGGTCTTCTCGAACTGCTCGAACAGGGCGCTGACCTCCTTGTGGTCGGCGCGCAGCAGGCTGACGGCGTCGGGCGTCTTCGCCTTGGCCGTGGCGCGCCGCGTGGTGGTCTTGCGGCTCGCGTTGGCCGCGTTCGTCGTCGTGGAGGGCATCTCGTATCTCCTGGCTGTGGATGCTGGGAGGCGCGTCCGATCGACACGCCGGAAACAGGCAGTTGGCAAGGACGATGCCCACCCGCGGCCCTCGTCGCGACGCAGGTATGCGCCTTGCTGGAAGAGAGCCTCGTTTCCCCCTCTCCGCAGGACCTCCCCATGAGCAGTCGTTTCGTCACCGAAGACCTGGCGCGCGCCGCGCTCGAGGCGATCACGCCGGCGATCGCCGCGCAACTCGCCTCGCCGGACATCAGCGGCCTGGGCGTGCTGCACCTGGTCGTGCTCGACCCGTCGGTGCCCTACGGCGACGGTGCCACGCAGCCCAGGGTGCTGGTCGAGCACTCGATCGGCGACCGTGCCCACTGGGACGTCGACTACGCCGACTACGCGCGCCGCAAGGCGCTGCTGTCCTGGCGGCACCGCATGGACAGCCGCCGGCTGCAGATGCTGGAGCCGCATCGCCTGACCGACGACGACAGCCAGCTCTGGGGCGGCATCTGGCTCGACGGCCTGGTCGTCGCGGCCAGCGGCGCCTTCCCGATCTGGGACGAGTGCTTCTCGATGATGGTCGCCGTCCAGTTGCGCGCCCGCGCCTGGGCCGCCGCCGACCTCGCGCGCTGAGCGCGCGTCCCCGCTTTCCGCTTCCTTCTCCCTTCTCCCTCCCACTCCGCTGGAGTCCATCCATGATCGACAGCCCTTCGGCGACCGCCACCGCGGCATCGCCCTCCTCCACGCCGTCCGCCCGCGCCGAGACGCAGGTCGCCGAAGGCGCCAGCCTCTCCGGCCAAGTCGCGCTGATCACCGGCGGCAGCCGCGGCCTGGGCGCCGCGATCGCCCAGGTGCTGGGCGAATCCGGCATGCGCGTGCTGCTCGCCGACATCGACCTGCAGCGCGCCAAGGACCGCGCCGCGCTGCTGGCCGAACGCGACATCCAGGCGATGCCGGTCGCGCTCGACGTGTCCGACCCGCGCCAGTGCGAGGAAGTCGTCGCCGCCGCGGTGCGCGACTTCGGCCGGCTGGACGTCCTGGTCAACAACGCCGCCATCGACGTGACCGCGCCGCTGGCGGAGCTGGCCGTCGAGGACTGGCAGCGCGTGCTGGCCACCAACCTGTCCGGCCCGCTGCTGATGACCAAGTACGCCTCGGCCCGCATGCTGACGCAGCCGCGGGGCGGTCACGTCGTCAACATCGCGTCGACGGCTTCCAAGCGCGCCTGGCCCAACGCCAGCGCGTACCACGCGACGAAGTGGGGCCTGCTGGGCCTGTCCCACGCGCTGCACGCCGAACTGCGCGACCGGAACGTCCGGGTGTCGGCGATCGTGGCCGGCGGCATGAAGACGCCCTTCCTGCTCGACCGCTTCCCGGGCATCGACGAGACCAAGCTGCAGGACCCACTGAACGTCGCCCGCGCGGTGCGCTGGGTGCTGCTGCAGCCCGAGGGCACGGTGATCCCCGAATTGACCGTGCTCCCCACGCAAGAGACCTCCTGGCCGTGACCACGCCGCTCGACCCGATCAGCATGCTGCCGGTGCAGGACCTGGACCTGTCGGCGGCGCCCGGCGAGCGGCTGCGCGCCGGGCCGCTGCGGCCCTGCCTGTTCATCGACAAGGACGGCACGCTGATCGAGAACGTGCCCTACAACGTCGACCCGGCGCAGCTGCGCTTCATGCCCGGCGCCGGCGAGGCGCTGGCGCGGCTGGCCGGCGCCGGCCTGGCGCTGGTCATCGTCACCAACCAGAGCGGCCTGGCGCGCGGTTACTTCACCCGCGCCCAGTTCGCGCAGCTGCAGGACGCGCTGCTGAAGCGCCTGCGCGACGAGTCCGGTGTCGAGATCGACGACGTGATGCTGTGCCCGCACGAGCCCGACCCGCAGGGCCGCCCCGCCTGCCTGTGCCGCAAGCCGGCGCCGGGCATGCTGATCGGCGCGGCGCGGCGGCACGGGCTGGACCTGACGCGCTCCTGGATGGTCGGCGACACGCTGGACGACGTCGAGGCCGGCCGCCGCGCCGGCGCGCGCGGGCTGCTGTTCGACAGCGGCGGCGAGACGGTGTGGCGCCGCTCGCCGCTGCGCGAGCCCGAGGCGGTCTTCACCGACTGGAACGCGCTCGCGGCGCACGTGCTCGCCGGGCTCGCGGCGCTCGAAGCCGCCGGGAGCGCCACGAGCGCCGAAGCCACCATCGGAGCGTCGGAAGGCGCGCGTTCGGGAACACCGGCTGCTCCGACGTCGGCATGACCGACCGGTGATCCGGATCTGGAGGATCGACATGCTCGACAAATGGGACAGCTCGCTGAAATGCCTGCCGCCGGAGCGGCTGCACGAAATGGCGGCGCGCCTGGCGCGGCCGCTGGTGTTCACCAACGGCGTGTTCGACATCCTGCACGCCGGCCATGTGCGCAGCCTGGAAGCCGCCAGCGCGCAAGGCAGCAGCCTGGTCGTGGCCTTGAACACCGACCGGTCCGCGCGCGGCCTCGGCAAACGCGGCGACCGCCCGTACCACACGCTCGAGGACCGTGCCCGCGTGGTGGGCGCGCTGGCCTGCGTGTCGTGGGTCACCTGGTTCGACGACCCGACGCCCGAGGCGCTGCTTACCGCGCTGCGGCCGGACGTGTACGTCAAGGGGGGCGACTACCGCGTCGAGGACCTGCCGGAGACGCCGCTGGTGCGCAGTTGGGGCGGCCGCGTCTCCATCGGTCCCTACCTGCCGGGCCACTCCAGCACGCAGCTGATCGAGCACCTGAGGGCCCCCGCGCCATGACCGACGCCTTGCCACCCGAGCTCGCGGCACCCGACGTGCTGATCGTCGGCGACTGCATGCTCGACGTGTACCTGGAAGGCGCGGTGCACCGCATCTCGCCGGAGGCGCCGGTGCCGATCCTGCGGCTGCACCGCCAGTCGCAGCGCGCCGGCGGCGCGGCCAACGTGGCGCTGAACCTGGCGCGGCTGCGCTGTCCGTGCACGATCAGCGGCCTGGTCGGCACCGACACGGCCGGCGCCTGCCTGGCGGCCCTGCTGGACCAGCCCGGCATCACGCAACGCTTCGTGCGCGGCCCCGACATCGACACGATCCAGAAGATCCGCATGGTCAGCCAGCGCCAGCAGCTGCTGCGCATGGACGTGGAGTCCGAGCCGCCGCAGGCCCGCATCGACGAACTGACCGCGCTCGCCGGCGAGCTGGCGGCGCGCCATCGCTGGATCCTGGTCTCGGACTACGCCAAGGGCGCGCTGCGCGAGGTGCAGGCGTTGATCGACGCCTGCCGCGGCCTGCCGTGCCGGGTGCTCGTCGATCCCAAGCGCAAGGACCTCGCGGCCTATCGCGGCGCCTGGCTGCTCAAGCCCAACCTAGCGGAGCTGCGCGAGTCCGTCGGCGAGTGGCGCACCGAGGAAGAGCTCTGCGATCGCCTGGCCGAGCTGCAACGCCAGCTCGACATCGACCACGTGCTGCTGACGCGCGGTGAACAGGGCATGAGCCTGTACTCGCGCGAAGGCGGCTGCCTGCACATCCCGACCGAGGCGCGCGAGGTCTACGACGTCAGCGGCGCCGGCGACACCGTGCTGGCGGCACTGACCTGCTTCCTGGCCCGTGGCGCGGTGCTGGAGGACGCGGTGCGCGCCGCCAACCGCGCGGCCGGGCTGGTCGTGGGCAAGTTCGGCACCGCCTCGGTCACCCTTGAAGAACTCGGAGTCCCCGCATGAGTGCCCTGCCCTTCCCCCGATCCATCCCGCCGCGACCGTCGGCCCGGCCCGTCGCCCCGACGGCAACGCCCGGGGCGCTGTTCGAGGACGGCCTGCGCGAGCATCGCGCGCTGTTCGACCGCATCGACGCGATGGGACCCGACATCGCGCGGGCCGCGACCTACATGGCCGACACGCTGCGCGCGGGACGCAAGCTGATGCTGATGGGCAACGGCGGATCGGCCGCCGACTGCCAGCATCTCGCGGCGGAGTTCACCGGCCGCTTCAAGCACGACCGCGCGCCGCTGGCCGCCGTCGCGCTGACCACCGACAGCTCGGCGCTGACCTGCATCGGCAACGATTACGGCTTCGACCAGGTCTTCTCTCGCCAGGTGGCGGGCCTGGGCGCGCCGGGGGATTGCGTCATCGGGATCTCCACCTCCGGCCAGTCGCCCAACGTGCTGCGCGCGTTGACGCAGGCGCGGCAGCTCGGCATGACGACCATCGGGCTGAGCGGCCGCGACGGCGGCGAGATGCGCGAGCTCTGCGACCTCTGCCTCGTCGTGCCGCATGCCGACACGGCACGCATCCAGGAAGCCCACATCTTCATCGGCCACACCTGGTGCGCGTTGATCGAGCAGGCCTTGACCGCACAGCCGTGACGCCGGCGTCGCCGTTCCGCTCGTTCTGGATGGGCGGCTACGAGGGCGCCGACCACGTCAACGGCAGCGGCGACGCCCTCGACATGGTGCGAGCCACCGGGCACGACCGCTTCCTCGAGCGGGACTACCGCGCCGCCCGCGCGCTGGGACTGCGCTGCGTGCGCGAGAGCGTCGGCTGGCGCCTGGCCGAGCGCGGTCCTGGCCACTGGGACTTCTCCCGCGCGGCGCGGATGGCCCGGTCGGCGCGCCGCCACGGGATCCAGGTGCTGTGGACGCTGATGCACTACGGCGTGCCACCTGGCCTCAGCCTGCTCGACGACGCGTTGATCCCCCGCTTCGCCCGCTTCGCCGCGGAAGCCACCCGCGCGCTCAAGCCCCTCTGCCCCGGCCCCCGCTTCTACACGCCGATCAACGAGATCAGCTTCCTCGCCTGGGCCGCCTCATCCACCCACGCGATGGGACCCGCCGGCGCCCCCCTCGACACCATCGGCCGCGAGGACTCCCGCATCAGCGGCTTCGAGATCAAGCGCCGCCTCGTCAAGGCCACGCTCGCCGGCATGGCCGCCATCCGCGATGTCGACCCGGACGCCCGCTTCCTCCACATCGACCCCGTGATCCACGTGGTGCCGACCGAAGACACCCCCGACCACCGCGAACTCGCCGCCCGCATCGCCTCCTACCAATGGCAAGCCTTCGACATGCTCGCCGGACGCCAGGAACCCGAACTCGGTGGGTCGCCCGACGCGCTCGATTGGATCGGCCTCAACCACTACCACTCCAGCCAATGGGAAGTGCCCAGCGAGAAACGCCTCGCCTGGCACCTCGGCGATCCGCGTCGGGCACCGCTGTCCGAGCTGCTGCGTGCTGTCTGGGAACGCTATCGCCAGCCCGTGATCGTGGCCGAGACCGGCCACATCGGGCGCGGACGCGCCGACTGGCTTCACGACATCGCTTCCCAGGCACAGCTGGCCATCGGCCTCGGGGTTCCGCTGGCGGGCGTCTGCCTCTATCCCATGCTCGACCGGCCCGATTGGTACGAACCGGATCGCTGGCATCGCAGCGGACTCTGGCATGTGCCTCGGGATGCCTCGGGAATGCCAGCGGGACGTCGGATCGTCCAGCCCTATGCGCGAGCACTCGGGGCGTGGGTCGGTCGTTGAATGCGCGGAGGGCGAGCGCGGACGGGCATGGCCGGGGCTGGGGGCGGAGCCCGCCCTCGGCGCTCAACTCGATCCGCTCACCTTCGGCTCGCTCCTCTCAAACAGAACGCGCCTGGTCAGTCCGTAGGGCAGGCTCCGCCCCCAGCCCCGGCCATGCCCGTCCCCCACCGTTCAGGACCATCGCGATCATGGGCGTGGGCGACGGGGAGAGCGGGGTCAGGCGACCGTTACGCTGCGCTCGCCGAGGACGCCGCGGAAATGATCGATCGTGCGGCGCAGGCCCTCTTCCAGGTCCACCGTCGGCTCCCAGTTCAACAACGACTTCGCGCGGGTGATGTCGGGGCAGCGACGTCGCGGGTCGTCCCGCGGCAGCGCTCGGAACACGATCCGCGATCGGCTGCCCGTCAGGCGCAGGATCACCTCCGCCAGGTCGAGCATCGTGTGCTCGCCCGGATTGCCCACGTTGATCGGCCCCAGGTGCTCGCCATCCATCAACAACATCAACGCGCGCACCGTGTCGTCCACGTAGCAGAAACTCCGCGTCTGCGTCCCGTCGCCATACACCGTCAGGTCCTCGCCCTGCAGCGCCTGCACGATGAAGTTGCTCACCACCCGGCCATCGCCCGGCCGCAGTCGCGGCCCGTAGGTGTTGAAAATCCGCGCCATGCGCACATCCACCCCACGCTCCTGGTGATACGCCATCAGCATCGCCTCCGCGCAGCGCTTGCCCTCGTCGTAGCACGACCGCGCGCCGTTCGGATTCACATGCCCCCAGTACTCCTCATGCTGCGGGTGGCAGTCCGGATCGCCATACACCTCGCTGGTCGACGTGTGCAGCAATCGCGCGCCGCTGTGCTGCGCCAGCTCCAGCAAACGCCACGCGCCCAGCACGCTGCTCAGCACCGTGTCCACCGGCGCCGTCTGGTAATACGCCGGGCTCGCCGGGCAGGCCAGGTTGAACACCCGCCCCGCCTGCGCCATCTCCGGCGTCGGCTCCTGGCACACGTCCCGCCGGTGGAAGGTGAAGCCCTTGTGCCCCAGCAGCCGGTCGAGGTGGTCGATGTCGCCCGTGCTCAGGTTGTCGACCGCCATCACCCGATGGCCCCTCGCGAGCAGCGCCTCGCACAGGTGGCTGCCGACGAAGCCGGCGGCACCGGTGACCAGCACCGTGTTCATGTCAGCGCAGTCGCTCATGTCGTCACCTCGTGCAGGACCTGCATCCAATCGGCGACGAAGCGGTCGATGTTGAACCGCTCGCGCGCCAGTTGCCGGCCGCGCTCGCCCCATTCCCGCGCCAGGCCAGGCTCGCGCAGCAGCCGCGACATCGCGTCGGCCAGCGCGTCGGGGCGGTTGTCGATGAAACCGTTCTCGCCGCTGCGGATCACCGTCGCCAGCTCCGTCGTGGCCAGGCCGACGATCGGCTGGCCGATCAGCATCGCCTCGATCAGCGCGAGCCCCAGGCTGGTGTAGCGCACCGGGTGCAGGAAGAAGCGGTGCGCCGCCATGTGCGCCGGCAGCTCCAGCTGCGATGCCTCGCCCCATCCGCCGGGCATGCCCTCGCTGCCCATGCCCACCAGCGTCAGCGGCACCCGCTCGATCAGTTGCCGGTACAGGTCCTCGCCCAGCCGACGTCCGCGCCGCTGCAGGTGGTTCACCACCACCAGCCCGCGTTCCAGGTCGCCGCGGTAGGCCTCCTGCGTCAAGGGCCGCACGCCATGCTCGACCACCCGTGTCGGCGTCTGGCCCGCATCCCACATCAGCGCATTGAAATGGGTGCAGTGCACCAGCAGCGCGTCCGGATCCTGCACCCAGTGGCGGGTGTCGGTCGGATGCTGTTGCGGCGGGTCGTGCTCCAGGTAGACGCGGGGCAGCCGGCGCTGCGCCTCGCTGAGCCAGCGCACGCGGTCCTCGTCCCAACCGGCGCGGTGCTGGTACAGCACGACGTCGAACGCCGTGCCGGCGATCGCCTCGACCGGCGCCTCATGCACGTTCTCGCCCCAGGGCAGCGCCCCGACGCGTCCGACCCGGCCCGGCGAGCGCGCCGGATCGGTCACCAGGAAGAAGTCATGCGGAACCTGCGTGAGGTTGTAGAGGTAGTTGCCGTGGACATGCCAGGTCAGGATGCGCAGGCGACGACGCATGGGCGCCCTCCTTCGGGATCGATGGGGAATGGGAAGTCGCCGCGGGCGCGGCGGACGGCTGCCGCAGCACGTCCTCCAGCGCCTGCAGCACGTCGAAGACCGACAGCGCATGCGCGCAGGCATGGCCGTTGGGGCATTCGGGATAAGCGCAGGGCCGGCATGGCGCCGGCCGGGCCAGCACGCGGTGGCGCGCGCGGTCCGGCGGCGCCCAGCGCATCGGCTCGCTGCCGCAGGACACCACGACGCTGGGAACGCCCAGCGCCGCCGCGATGTGCGACACCCCCGTGTCGTTGCAGACCAGCACCCGCGCGCCGCGCAGCAAGGCGCCGAGCGACCACAGGCTCGTCTCCCCCGCCAGGTCCACGCACGGCACGTCCAGCGCGCCCAGCATCGAGGCGAGCTCGCCGGTCAACGCGCGCTCGCCGGCCGTTCCGCTGAGCACCACCGTGTGGCCCGCGTCATGCAGCGCTTGCGCCACGGCGGCGAAGCGCCGCAGCGGCCAGCGTCTCGACGGCAGCTGCGCGCCGGCGTGCACGCAGGCATAGGACACGCATCCGGCGCGACCCGGCCACACGCGCAGCAGCTCGTCCTCGTCGCTGTCGCGCAGCGGGAACTCGAGGTGGTCGTCCTCGACCGGCAATCCCAGGTGCCGGCACAGCGAGAGCAGCCGCTGGGTTTCGTGGCCGAGCAGCGGCCATGGCGCGAAGCGCGCGGCATCGGCCGGCGGCGCCCAGGCCGATTCGCCGCGGAAGCCCGCGTTCCAGCGCGCGCCGAGCATCGCGACGAAGGGATTGGTGACCGCGCCGCTGCCGTGCAGCTGGATCGCCAGGTCCCACTCGCTCGCATGCATCGCCGACAGGAAGGCCGGCAGCTCGCGCACGTCGACCGGGCGCTCGGGCAGCCCCGGCCAGCCGGGGAACGGCCGCCATTCGTCGACGCAGGACAGCCGGGACAGGTACTCGCGCGCCACCGGCAGGCCCATCAGCGCGATGTGCGCCCGCGGCCACGCGCGGCGGATCGCCCGCAGCGCCGGCACGGCGCAGATCGTGTCGCCGAGCATCAGCGCCCGCATCACCAGGATGCGGCGCACGTCGCCATCGATCAGGGCCGGCGGCGGTACGCCGGGCTTTCCGGGGAGCTCGATCGTCGAGGTCATCGCGGCCTCACAGGAAGGGGGTCCGGAAGTGCCACGCGCCGCGCAGCCGCCAGTACACCGACAGGAACGGGATCGCCGCCGACGTGCAGAGCATCTCCCACACATGCGGCAAGGCCCGCGAAGTGCGGCTCAGCCGTCGCGCGGCGATGCGCAGCACGAGCAGCAACGCCACGACCAGCATGACGCCGGCGGCCTGGCCCTGCCCGGCCATCTCGACGGCCGGCGCGGCCAGCGTCAGCGCGACGATCGCGTAGTAGTCCCAGGGCGGCACCTGCCGCACCCGGGAGCGGTACAGCTCGGGATGCTTGCGATACAGCAGCGCGTCGAAGAAGACGTTGCGCTGCTGGCGCAGCGAGACGCCCCAGCGCTCGGGCCGCACCGGATGCCGGACGAGCGCCTCGTCGACGCGCCCCACCGGCCCCTGCTGCTGGAGCCGGAACTGCAGGTCGGAGTCCTCGCGCCAGGCGCGCAGGAAGCGCTCGTCGAAGCCGTCGATCGCCACCAGCGTGTTCCGACGGACGAAGGCATTCGCGGTGACGAACTCCGCCGTTTCCAGACCGCGCGTCATCAGTTCGTGGTCGGTCGGGCGCTCGTCCTTCTCGGGCCGGCCGAGGTCCAGCGGCGGCGGCACGCGCACCTGTCCCGCCGCGGCCACCCATTCCGGATGGGCCCGCATCGCGGCCAGGCCGCGCGCCAGCCAGTCGGCGTCCGGCATCGTGTCGTCGTCGGTGAAGGCGATCAGCGGCGCCGACGCGGCACGCCAGCCGGTGTTGCGCGCGACGGCGGGCCCCCGCCCGGTCGAGGGTCGCCGGTAGCGGATCCGCGGCGCGCCCGGCATGGCGGCGAAGCGATCGACCAGCTCGCGGCAACGATCCTCGTGGCCGTCGTCGACGACGACCACCTCGAACCTGTCCCGTGCCAGCGTCTGCGTCATCAGCGCCCGCAAGCAGCGCTCCAGCAGGTCGGGCCGCCGGAAGGTCGGCATCACCACGGCGATCTCCGGCGTGGCGTGGTCGGCGGCAACCCGGCGCTCCTTGCCATCGCCACAGCCGGACGTGGCGCAGCCCGGCGCGATCGCCGTCATGCGACGACTCCCTGCGAGAGAGCGAGCAGGTCGGTGCACCGGTCCGACTCGGTGGACTTCGTCGACTCGTTGGACTTGGCCAGCTCAGCAGACCTGGCCGGCGCGGTCGCCTTGGCGGACCTGCCCGGCCCGGCGGGGTCGCCGGGCTCGGTGGGGTCGCCCGGCTCGGCGCTCGCGGTCGCCGCCGGCCTGCGTCCGGGCGGATGCAGCAAGGAGATCGCGGCCTCGGCGACTTGGTCCGGCATGACGCCGGTCAGGCACGCGTGGTGACCTTCGGGGCAGACGCTCTTCTGGCAGAAGCGGCACGGCACGTCGTGGAACAGCACCCGCGACGGCACCAGCCATGGCGTGTGTTGCGGATTGGTCAGCGCATAGAGATCGACGACCGGCGTCCCGACCGCTGCCGCGAGATGGACGGGGCCGCTGTTGTTGGCGATCAGCAGGTCCGCCTCCGCGATCAGCGCGCCAAGCTCGCCGATCCCCGAGGTCGACGTGGGCAGCAGCGCCTCGCCGCCCAGCGCATCGCGCATCTCGCGCACGAGCCCCTCCTCGCCCGGACCGCCACACAGGACGATCGCCGGTGGCGTCCCACCGAACGAGGCCCGGCCACCGACTCGGCGAGCTCCGAGACCATCACCCGCCGGCGCGAGCGCCTGGCGCAACTGCCGGGCCGCCTCGCCGAACCGGCCTGCTGGGTAACGCCGCGACGGCGCGCTCGCGCCGGGGTGCAACAGCACGAACGGCTGGCCCGGCCTCAGGCCCGCGGCGTCGAGCGCGCGACGCACCGCGATCCGATCCCCGTCCAGCACCCGAAAGCGCAGCCGCTCATCCCGCGTCCGCATGCCCAGCGCGGCCACGAGGTCGAGCTGTCGTCGCACTTCATGCCGCATGCCGTCGCAGATCTCGTCGCGGTCGGGGATCTCATCGCTCAGCAGGCCGTAGGCGCGTTCACGCGCGTGTCCTGCCACGTTCGGGATGCCGGCCAGGCGGCACAGCGTCGCCGCCGGAAACACGCTCTGCGTGCAGACGGTGAAGACGATCGCCGCGTCGTGGCGATCTTTCATCAGCCGTGCCAGCAGATCGCGCTCGTGCCCACCGCGCGACGCCGCCCCGCGGTCCGGCCCGGACTCGGCCACGGATCCCATCGCGTCCAGCGCCGTCGCGCCCGCCTTCATCCAAGGCGCATGGAAACCGACGATCTCATCGACCTCGGGCAGATGCGGCGCCAGCCCCGCCATCGACGGCGCGGCCAGCAAGGTCAGACGCGCGTCGGGCAAGGACTCCCTGACCGCCGCGATCGCCGGTGTCGTCATCAGCACGTCGCCGAGGTTGTCGAGCCGGATCAGCAGCACGCGCCGCGCCGAGCGCCAGCGTTCGATCCGTTCGTGATCGACGGCCGCCCCCGCCGTCATCCCTGCGCCCCCGAGGTCTGCAGCGGCATGGCCACCACGTCTCCGCGCTCGTCGGCCGCGGCGGTGCCGGGCGTCGCCAGGTGCGGCCGGGACAGGTGCCGCAGCGGCGCGGCGCCGTCGGCCGCCTCGCCCTCGGCGACGGGTTCCAGCAGCCGGATCGGCTGCGCGCCGAGCATCGCGCGCCGCGCCGCGACCCGCGCGTAGACGCCGGCCAGCCGGAACGCCACGCTGTCCCAGGTGAACTCCCGCTGCACCCGCAGCAGCCCCGCCCGCCCCATCAGGCGGCCGATCTCCGGATGGCTGCGCAGGTCGTCCAGCCGTAGCGCCAGCGTCTGCGGATCCTCGGGCGGCACCAGGTAGCCGGTCAGGCCGTCGACGACGGTGTGCTGGATGCCGCCGACCTCGGCGCCGATCACCGGCGTGCCGCAGGCCATCGCCTCCAGCGGCGTGATGCCGAAGGGCTCGTACCACGGTGTCGTCACGAACACGTCGGCCGCGCGGTAGTAGTCACGCAGCTGGTCGCGATCGCGGCGCCCGACGAAGGTGACGTTCGCTTCGCCCCCCGCCTCCTGCGCGATGCGGCGCAGCCGCCCGATCTCCGGCGTGCGGGTCTCGTCCGGCACGGTCGACTCCCCCCCGACGATCAGCAGCCGGAACGACCGCCCGGGGATCTGTCGCAGCGCCGCGGCGGCGCGGATCACGTTGTCGACGCCCTTGCGCGGCACCAGCCGGCCGAGCTGCAGGACGATGAACTCGTCTTCCGGCAAGTGCAGCCGACGCCGCGCCTGCAGCTTGTCGCCCGGGCCGAACTCGTCGAGGTCGACCCCGCACGGCACCTGCGCGATGCGGTCCGGCGGCGCGCCGCAATGCGCGATCAGGTCGGCCGCGTCCTGCGGGCACTCGGCGACGACGCAGTCCGCCTCGCGGGCGATGCGGCTCTCCAGCTCGATGCGTTCGGGCGGGAAGCGGTCGGCGTCCTTCTGATGCAGCCGGCGCACCGCGCCGAGCGCATGGAAGGTCTGCACCAGCGGCAGATTCAGCTGCCGCTGCAGCCGCAGCCCGACCACGCCCGACATGAAGAAGTTGGCATGCACCACGTCGTGGCGCAGGCTGCGCCGCATCAGCCGCAGCGCGGCCGTGCCGAAGGCGCGCATGTGCGGCAGCAGCTGCTCCTTGGGCACGAACTCCGGCGGACCGGCATCGATGTGCAGCACACGCACGCCGGGCCGCATGTCGACGGCGGTCGGCAATGCGCGCTGGTCGCGGCGGGTCAGCACGTCGACGTGATGGCCGCGCCGCGCAAGGGCCGCCGCCACGTGGGCCACGTAGACGTTCTGGCCGCCGGCATCGACGCCGCCCTGCTGGGCCAGCGGCGAGGCGTGTTCGCTGATCAGCGCGACTCTCAAGGGGGCTTCGATCATGACTGCTCCATCTGTCCCGGAATGCTTGTTGAAAGGCAAATGACATGCCGCTTCTCGACACGCCTTCGCACGTCGCGCGACCGACGGTCGATCGACGAATTTCTCGTGTTCATCGGGCCTTTCGGCCGCCACCCGATCCCGTCGATCCAGCCGCGACGCGCGGGACGCGTGCCACGGCAAGCGTCGACGCCGCGGCGGTCGCCGGCCGCGCCAGGCTGCGCATCCGGTTCGCCAGGCCTTCGAGCGCCCGGTCCAGTCGGTGGTGCTTCTCCATGCGCGCGCGGGCCGCCTCGCCCATGCGCCGCCGCAGCTCATGCAGCGTCAGCATCTGGTGCATGCGGCCGGCCAGGTCCTCGTAGTCGCGCGCCGCCACCAGCCAGCCGGTCCCGCCGTGCTCGACGATCTCCGGGACGCCGCCGACGCGCGTCGCGACCACCGGCAGCCCGCTGGCCATGCCTTCCATCAGCGCCAGCGGCATCGCCTCGGAGTTGGAACTCGACACCAGCAGGTCCAGGTCGTGGAAGACCGGCCGCACGTCGTCGATGCCACCCGTCAGGTGGATGCGCCCGGCCAGGCCCATGCGCTCGACGTTCTCGCGCAACTGCGTCTTCATCGGCCCCTCCCCGACCAGCGCGAAGTGCGCGTCGGGCAGGCGTTGCAGCAACTGCGCCGCCCCGCGGATGAAGACCTCGGGCGCCTTCTCCGGCGACAGGCGCCCGACGAAGCCGGCCAGCAACGCCTCCGCGCCGAGGCCCAGCGCCGCGCGCAGCCCGCCGGCCGGCCGCGGCCCGGGGCGGAACATCTCGACGTCGACGCCGTTGGGTTCCAGGCTCAACCGGTCCGGGTCCACGCCCAGGCCCAGCGCGTGGTAGTAGCTCTGACGGCAGACGACGCTGAGGTGGCTGCCGACCAGGCGGTGCACCTCGAGGTCCGGCAGGATGACCTGGCGGCCGTGGATCGTCGTCATGCAGGGCACGCCGGCGAGCCGCGCCGCGAGCCCGCCCAGCACATGCGCGTTGGGCAGGTGCGCATGCACCAAGTCGACCCGCTCCGCCGCGATCAGCGACGCGACCATCTGGATCGATGCCCAGGGCGGGTCCTCCGGCATCGCGACGACGCCGATCCCGCCGCCCGCCGCGCGGATGCGCTCGGCGAAGTCGCCTTCCGACGGGCACAGGACGGTGAAGCGGAAGGCGCCGGTCCGTCCGAGTCCGGCGACCAGCCGTTCGACGCAGCGTTCCATGCCGCCGACGATGCCGTTGCCGACGATCTGCAGCACGTGCAGCGGAGGATGGGAAGGCGGAGACGGCGGCACCGAGCGCAGCGGGCTGTCGGAGGCGATGTCCATGGTGGCGGTGGGTTCGTGGAGGGCGCCGCGCGAAGTCGAACGCGGCGGGCGATGCGGGTCAGCAGCAGATCGGGCGCCAGGGGCGCGGCGCGAAATCGCCGCCGCTGCCCGACAGCGAGGCACCCGACAGCAAGCCGGTCAGCGGGCGGCCTTCGCCGCCGGCGCCGCCGCGCGCATGCCCGTCATGGGCCTCGGTGAGGGAGTCCTGACGGGCCCCGCGCGCGCTGCACGCGGTGGCCAGCGCCGCGTCGGACAAGCCGAGCCAGGCGGCCGCGGTGCCGCTCCACAGGCGCTGGCGCGTGTCGGCCCCGAGGTCCAGCTCGTCCATCAGGTCGACCACCCACTGCTTGCGCTCGCGCACGTGCGCGCCGGAGCACGGCAGGAAGCAGTCGCTGCCGAACTGCAGCGAGCCCGCGCCGAGCACGTCCAGCATCCGCGCCAGCACCTCGCGGCGGTAAGGCGGCGGCGGCCCGAAGGAGATGTCGAGCCGGAACTGCGCCTGCTCATGCGGCACGCCGTGGATGCGGTCGATCAGCGCGACGGCCAGCGCCTCGTCGGTCCAGGGCCAGCCCATGTGGGCGAGCGCGACCCGCGTGCGCGGATGGTCGCGCAGCGCCTCGAAGTAGGTCGGCCGGCAGAAGCGGCCCGAGCGCCCGTCGATGAAGATGCCGCTGTGGAAGAGCAGCGGCAGCGCGTGCTCGTTGGCGACCGCGAAGACCGGCTGCACGCGCTCCTCGTACGGGTACCAGCCGGTCGGCACCATCTTGCAGCCGCGCAGGCCGAGGTCCTCGATCGCATGGCGCAGGTCGTCCGGCGCGTCGGGATGGCGAGGGTCGACGACGGCGAAGCCGACCATCCGGTCCGGATGCCGGCGCACCAGCTGCGACAGGTGGGCGTTGCCTCGCCGCAGCGAGGCCGCGTCGTCCAGCGAGTAGCCGTCGCCGAGGAACGGCGCCAGCAGCACGCCGACGTCGATGCCGGCCTCGTCCAGCGTACGCAGCACGTCGTCGGTCGTCTCGCGGCCGGTGCAGTGGAGATGGGCGTCGATGATCATGTCGGCGCCCGCCTCAGGCCGCGCGCAGCGACTGGCCGATGACCGGCGCATCGGGCATGGCCGGACGCGTGACCTCGGCCAGCCATCCGCGCACGCGCTCGGCGCCGGCTTCCCAGGAGCTGGCCTGCACCACCGCCGCGGCGCCGGCATGCCAGTACTCGCGCGAGGCCGCGTCCTCGAGCAGCACCTCCTCGCAGGCGTCGATGAAGGACGGCGCGTCCTTGCCGATGCGCACCACGTCGCCGTACAGGCCGACGACGTCGCGGATCGCGGTGCTGACCACCGGCTTGTCGCCGGCCAGGTACTCCAGCGTCTTGGTCGGGCTGATGAAGCGGGTGGCGTCGTTCAGCGCGAACGGCATCAGGCAGAGGTCCCAGCCGGCCAGCAGGTACGGCAGCAGCTCATAGCGCTGCATGCCCAGCCAATGAATGTTGGGTCGCTGCGGCAGGTCCCGCTCCGAGATCTTCACCACCGGACCGACCATCACCAGCTGCCAGTCCGGCCGCGCGTCCGCGACGGCGGCCACCAGGCCCAGGTCCATGCGCTCGTCGATGACGCCGAAGAAGCCCAGGCGCGGATGCGGCACGTGGCCTTGCAGTTCGCGCGCGCGCACGGCCAATGGATGATCGGGCCCGGTCGACGGTCGCGCGAAGTGGGCGGCGTCGACGGCGCTGGGCAGGCAGTGCAGGTGCGGATGCTGGCCATGGCGTGCCTCGTACAGCGCGGGACCGCCGCACAGCACCAGGTCGGCCGCGGCCATCAGCGCCTGCTCGCGCTGGCGCAGCTGGACCGGTGCCTGCTTGAAGGCGGACAACTCATCCATGCAGTCGTACACCAGCGCGCGAGGCTGCATGCCCGCGATGAACGGCAGCGCCATCGGCGTGTAGAGCCACACCAGGTAGTCGCGCACCCCGCGCTCGGCCAGCTCGCGTTCGATCAGCGGCAGCGTCAACGGCAGGTGCGCGTCGTCGAAGCCCGGCGCCGCGACCGGCGTGAAGGGCACGAGCACCTCGATGCGGCCCTCGGGGCCGACGCGGCGCGACTCGATGCGCGGCGGTCCGGCGGGATCGTGCACCGGCTCCTCGATGAAGATGACGCGGTGATCCTCCGACAGGCGCGTCATCAAGTGCTGCGGCCGCTGGAACACGAAGTCCCAGCGCAGATGCGAGAACACGAGGAGGTGGGACGGGTGTGGCATGGAGGGTCTCTTCGTTGGGCTTGAACTTCGGTTTGGCAAGCGCAAGTCCCAAGGTGTTTCCGTACACCGACCTCATTCCTCCGGACCGCTCACGGTCGCTCGTTCACGGGACTGTCATGCGCTTGCGTGCGCCAGCACACGGCGCATCGCACCGCGCTTGCCAGAGCCGCTTTTGCCGAAGCGCTTGCGGCTGCCGCTACCGACGGAGTTGCCGATGAACACGGGGTTCTCCGGCGATGGCGTACCGCTGTCGTGCCGCTGGCCTTGGGATCCCGGGCATCCCGCTTGCGAAGGAAGGGTCGATGGATGCCGCCTCCGCCACCCCCGCTTCCCCCGCGCCTTCCTCCCGCTCGCCGACGCGCCAGGTCTTCGCCGGCCTGGCCCGGGCGTTGTGGCGCTGGCGCGGCCGCACGCTGCTCGCGTTGGCGCTGCTGATCCTGTCCAAGCTCGCGGCCGTGGGCGTGCCGGCGATGCTCAAGGCGATCGTCGACCACCTCACGCCGGTACAGCCCGCGGCGGCCGGCGCCGCCGCGTCGACCGCCCTCGCCGTCGGGCTGACCGTGCCGGTGTGGCTGCTGATCGGCTACGCGCTGCTGCGCTACGCCAGCACCCTGTTCACCGAGTTGCGCGACCTGACCTTCGCGCGGGTCGGCAAGCAGGTCGTCAGCAGCTTCTCCGAACGCGCCTTCGCGCACCTGCTCTCGATGAGCCCGCGCTTTCACGCGCAACGCAACACCGGCTCGCTGGTGCGCGAGGTCGAGCGCGGCACCGACGGCCTGGGCTACCTGCTGGGCGCCGGCGTGTTCACCGTGGTGCCGACGGCGGTCGAGTTCGGCGCGGTGCTGGTGATCATCCTGAGCGGCTACGGCGCCAAGTTCGTGCTGATCATCGCGGGCAGCATGGCGGCGTACAGCGTCTGGACGGGGTGGATGACGCGCACGCGGGTCGAGAAGCAGCGCGTGATGAACGAGTACGACTCCCGCGCGCACGGCCTGCTGGTCGACACGCTGCTGAACTACGAGGCGGTGAAGACGCACGGCCGCGAGGACAGCGAGCGCGAGCGCTACGGCGGCGTGCTGGCGCAATGGGTCGAGGGCAGCGTCGGCAGCCAGCGCACGCTGTCGACGCTGCACCTGGGCCAGGCGGCGATCATCGCGGTCGGGGTCGGCGGGGTGATGCTGCTGGCGGGCATCGACACGGTGGCCGGCCGGATGAGCATCGGCGACCTGGTCATGGTCAACGCCTACCTGATCCAGGTCTTCCTGCCGCTGAACACGCTGGGTTTCGTCTTCCGCGAGACGCGGGACGCGCTGCTCAATACCGAGATGCTGTTCGCGCTGCTCGGGCGCGAGCCCGACATCCAGGACCGGCCCGGCGCCCGGCCGCTGCCGGCGGGCGACACCACGGTGCGCTTCGACGACATCCGCTTCGGCTACGAGCGCCAGCGGCAGATCCTCAAGGGCCTGACGCTGGAGATCCCGCACGGGCAGACCTTCGCGGTGGTGGGCAGCAGCGGCTCGGGCAAGTCCACGCTGGCGCGGCTGCTGATGCGGCTGTACGACCCGGACGGCGGCGAGGTCAGCATCGGCGGCCATCCGCTGCGGGACGTGACGCAGCAGAGCCTGCGCCAGGCGATCGGCGTGGTGCCGCAGGACCCGGTGCTGTTCAACGACACCATCGCCTACAACATCGGCTACGGCCGGCCCGGGGCGGGACACGAGGAGATCGTCGCCGCGGCCCGGGCCGCGCAAGCCGACGAGTTCATCAGCCTGCTGCCCGACGGCTACGAGACGCGGGTCGGCGAACGCGGCGCGCGGCTGTCCGGCGGCGAGAAGCAGCGCATCGCCATCGCGCGCGCGTTCCTGAAGAATCCGCCGATCGTCGTGCTCGACGAGGCGACCTCGGCGCTGGACACCAAGGCCGAGCGGGCGATCCAGGGCGCGCTGGACGAGGTCGCGCGCGACCGGACCTCGCTGATCATCGCCCACCGCCTGTCGACGGTGGTCGACGCGGACCAGATCATCGTCATGGACCGCGGCGAGATCGTCGAACGCGGCCGGCATGAGGAGCTGCTCGGCCGCCGCGGCCTGTACGCGCAGCTGTGGGAACTGCAGCGCCAGCAACAGCAGACCGAGACGATGGAGCGGCGCATCGCGCAGCACCCGGTCAACGTCGCCGGCATGCTGGTGCTGAGCCTGGACGGGCTGCGCGACACGCTGGCCCAGGCGGACATCGACCTCTTCACCGACATCGACCTGGACGTCGCCAGCATCCACGGCGACGCGAGCCGCATCGCGCGCATCGTGCAGCTGGTCTGCCTGCTGGCGCTGCGCGGCGCGACGCGCGGCCGCATGGAAGGCCGCGTGCTGCGGGTCGGGCGGAGCAGCCAGCTGACGGTCGGCTTCCACGGCCGGCTCGACCCGGACAACGGGCCGCCGGACACGCTGGAACTGCGCACGCTGGTCAACGAGGCCGGCGGCCACCTGGCCATCGAGCGCGATCCCGGCGCCGGCGTGCAGCAATACATCGTCGACTTCCCGTTGCCGGTGCTGGCCGAGGCGCCGATGTCCGAGGACGAACTGCGCGCCGCGCCGCCGGAGTTGGCCCAGGCCGCGATGGCGCAGCGCGAGACGGCGCTGGAGACGGTCTTCGGGCTCGAGGAGCACCCGCTGTCGGGCCTCACCGTCATGTGCGTCGACGACGACGAGGACGCGCTCGAGTCGCTGGGCATGCTGCTCGAACACGACGGGGCGCGCACCGAGCGGGTGACCTCGGGCCGCGAAGCGCTGCGTCGCCTGGCCGAGCGCGCGCCCGAAGCCTGGCCCAACGTCTTCGTCTGCGACATCGCGCTCGGTCCGGAGGACGGCCACGCGGTGGTCCGCGGCCTGCGCGCGCTGGAGGCCCGGCGCGACGTGCCGCTCGGCCGCCGGCTGCCGGCGATCGCGCTGACCGGGATGGCGCAGCCCGAGGACCGCCTGCGCGCGCTCGTCGCCGGGTTCCAGCGGCACATGGCCAAGCCGGTCGTGCCCGAGGAATTGGTCCGCGCGCTCCATGACCTGGCGCACGTCCCGGCCTGAGCGCGCCGGCCCGACCCGCATCCAAACGCCCATCGACTTCAAATTTCCAGAAGTCCTTCTTCCTCCCGTCGATTCCCTGATCGCCTTGTTCCCTCATTCCCTCATTCCCTCATTCCCTCATTCCTGGAGCCGCCATGCATCCCATCGCCTCGACCCGCCTGCTGACGCTGGGCATCAACGCGAGCTTCCACGACTCCGCCGCGGCGCTGATGCTGGACGGCGAGGTGGTGGCGGCCGTGGAAGAGGAGCGTTTCACCCGTGTCAAGCACGGCAAGCGGCCGCTGCCGTTCACCGCGTGGGAGCTGCCGTACCACGCGATCGACTACTGCCTGAAGGAGGCCGGCGCGACGCTCGCCGATGTCGCGCACGTGGCCTACAGCTTCGATCCGTACCGCTTCCTGGGCGACCGCGCGCCGGAGGGCCGGTTCACGCTGCCGCTGCAGCCGTCGGACTTCGACGCCGGGCCGTGGGAGAACCCGTGGGATCCACTGTTCGCCGCCTACGTGCTGAGCGCGCCGCGCTTGCTGACCGACGCGGTGCCGCATCACCTGCGCAAGCGCTTCGCCGGCGTGAAGCACGCGAGCGCGCCTTACCGCTGGCATTTCGTGCCGCACCACCTGTGCCACCAGGCCAGCGCCTTCCTGGCGGCGCCGTTCTCGAGCTGCGCGGTGATGACGCTGGACGGCCGCGGCGAGCAGGCCAGCACCTGCTACGGCCGCTACCGCGACAACCGCTACGAGCCGCTGGGCGAGGTCCAGGTCCCGCACTCGCTGGGACTGCTGTACGAGCGGGTCACCACCTACCTCGGCTTCCTGCATTCGAGCGACGAGTACAAGGTGATGGCGATGGCCGCGCTGGGCACGCCGAAGTACGCCGACGTGCTGCGCGAGCACCTGGTCGTCGATCCGGAGGGGCAGTACCGCAACCTGCCGCTGGACCTCGCGGCGCGGTTCGGCCCGGCGCGCGTGCCGGGGTCGGAGATGTCGGAGGTCTACCTGGACCTGGCCGCGTCGCTGCAGGACGTGCTGGAGGAAACGGCGCTGCAGCTCGCGGTGTGGCTGCGCGAGCGCACCGGCGAGGACCGCCTGGCGATGGCGGGCGGGGTCGCGCTGAACTG
>NZ_JAOCCU010000007.1 GCF_029840635.1 Mitsuaria sp. GD03876
CCGTCAGCCGCGTGCCGCGGCCTTCGCCGTCGCTGTGGGCGGTCACCGTGCCGCCGTGCGCCAGCACCAGGTGGCGCACGATCGACAGGCCCAGGCCGAGGCCGCCGTACTCGCGGGTGCGGCTGATGTCGGCCTGCGTGAAGCGGTCGAACAGGCGCGGCAGCATCTCCACCGTCACGCCGATGCCGGTGTCGACGACGGCCAGTTCCACCGTCGGCCCGATCCGGCTGAGCGACACGGTGATCCGGCCGCCTCGCGGCGTGAACTTCAGCGCGTTGCCGACCAGGTTCGCGACGATCTGCTGCATGCGCCGCGCGTCGCCCTGGATGCGGTGTGGCTGCTGCAGCCCGGTGCCCGACAGCGTCAGGCCCTTGCCCTCGGCGGTCGGCTGCAGGCCCTCGACGACCGTGCGCACGCAGCTGGCCAGGTCGATCGGGCGGGTCTCGAGCGTCAGGTGGCCCGAGGCGATGCGGGACACGTCCAGCAGGTCGTCGATCAGCTGCGCCTGCGCCTGGCAGTGCTTGAGGATGGTGCCGATCGCGCGCGTCGCGGTCGCGTCGGCGAGCGCACCGCGTTCCTGCGCCTGTTTCAACACCGAGGCCCAGCCCGAGATCACGTTCAGCGGCGCGCGCAGCTCGTGCGAGACCATGCCGAGGAAGTCGTCCTTGGCGGTGTTGGCGCGTTCGGCGTCGTCGCGGGCATGCTGGGCGGAGTCCAGCGCGCCGCGGAGTTCATGGATGTCCTGGAAGGCGATCACCGCGCCGTCGATGCGGTCGTCGGCGGTGCGGTAGGCCCGCACATTGATCAGCCACCAGCGGCCCTCGCTGTCCTGGTGCTCGTGCTCGACCGCGGACAGGCCTTGCACGGCGGCCTGGACCAGCTGTTCCAGGTGGCCGATCGCGAAACGCGCGCTGACCTGCCCGACCGGCTGGCCGATCGCCTGGCCCACCGCCTCCGGCGCCAGTCCGAACAGCAGCGCCGCCTGCGGCGACGCGTGCCGCAGCCGCAGCTGGCGGTCCAGCAGCACCACCGGCAGCGGGATGCCCTCGACCAGGTTGCTGAGGTCGTCGTTGGCCTGGTCGAGCTCGTCGTTGCGCGACTTGAGCTCCTCGTTCAGCGAGATCAGCTCCTGGTTGGCCGACTCGAGTTCCTGCTTGGCGCTTTGCAGCTCCTCGTTGGCGCTCTGCAGTTCCTCGTTGGTGCTGAGCATCTCCTCGTTGGCGGTGCGCAGTTCCTCGTTGGCCGACTCGAACTCGATCACCAGCGTGCGCAGCTGCGACTGGGTCGCCTCGAGTTCGTCGGACAGCGTCGTCACGGTGCGCTCGAGCTCGTCGACCCGCGCGCGGGCGCCACCTGGCGAGAACGGCGGCGTCGACATCGAGGCCGGCGTGTCGGCCGCGGCGTCCTCGGGCTGCGGCGCGAGCGTGACCAGGTAGTGGCGCAGCGCCTCGCCCGTTTCCAGCGGCAGGATCTCCAGCGCGTAGCGTCGGTCGTTGAAGGCCACGCGTTCGCGGCGCACCGGTTGCGCGGTGCGCTTGGCCTCGATCAGCGCGGTGCGCACCGGCACGTTGAGCTCGGCATGCAGCAGCCGCGGCAGCGCCAGCGTGGCCTCGCCGCTGGCCGGCGCGATGAAGGCGGCGACGTCGCCGCGGAACTGCACCACGTCGCCGTTCTCGTTGACGACGAACCCCGGCGGCACGTAGCGCGCCAGCGCGACGCGGTTGGCCGCCTCGCTGACGAGGTCGGGCGGGGGCGGCTGCGTGGCGCGCGGCGCGTCGCCGTCGCTGACCCAGGGGCGCAGCGCGTCGATCGGGAACAGCGGCCGCTGCCGGCGCGAGTTCGGCAGCTTGCGGTACAGGTGCGGCGCGCCGGCGTGCTCGAAGCCGTCGGCGACCGAGGCCGCCTCGGCGCGGCCCAGCAGCATGAAGCCGTCGTTGCGGCAGGCGTAGTGGAGCACCTCGAAGACGTGCTGCTGCGCTTCCTTGCGCAGGTAGATCAGCATGTTGCGGCAGCTGATCAGCCCCATGCCGGAGAACGGCGCGTGGGTGAGCAGGTTGTGCCGCGCGAACACGCACATCTCGCGCAGGTCCTTGGCGACGAGGTAGCCGCCGGAGCTGGGCAGGAAGGCGGAGTCGCGGAACGACTGCGGCACGTTCTCCAGCGCCGCGGCGCTGTAGCGGCCGGCGCGCGCGGTCTCGATCGAAGCCTCGTTGATGTCGGTGCCGAAGATCTGCACGCGGCGGTCGATGCCGTCGGCGTTCATCGCCTCCTTGAGCAGCATCGCGATGGTGTAGACCTCCTCGCCGGTCGAGCAGGCGGGCACCCAGATCCGGATCGGGTCGTGGCGCAGCGCCAGCAGCTTGGGCAGCACGACCTGGCGCAGCACGTTGACGAACTCCGCGTCGCGGAAGAACGCGGTCACGCCGATCAGCACGTCGTCGCGCAGCGCGGCGGCCTCGTAGGGATCGGCGCGCAGGAACTGCAGGTAGGCGGCGACGTCGCGGTCCTTCTGCAGCAGCACGCGGCGCAGGAAGCGCCGGCGCAGGTTGACGTCCTTGACGTAGCCCAGGTTCACACCGGCCTTCTGCTGCACGATGGTCAGCGCGGTCTCCAGCGCGTCGACGTCCTGCGTGCCGCCGTGCGCGCCGGCCAGGCCCGCCTCGCCATGCGGCTGGCCGAAGCGGCGCACCAGCGCCGGGGCGATCTCCTCGGGCGGCAGCACGTCGTCGACGAGGCCGGTGTTGATCGCCGCGACCGGCATGCCGTCGTGCGCGGCGGTGTGCGGGGCCTGCGCGATCGCCAGGCCGCCGGCGGCCTTCAGGTCGATCAGGCCGGCCGCGCCGTCCTCGCCGGTGCCCGACAGGATCACGGCGGCCGCGTCGACGTCCGGGTCCTGCGCCATCGACGCCAGGCAGGCGTCGATCGGCAGGTGCAGCCCGGGCTGGCGGCGCGTCAGCCGGAAGTGGCCGTCCAGCGCGATGACGCCGGCGTTCTCCGGCAGCACGTAGACGCGGTCGTGCTGGATCTTGACCAGGTGTTCGAGGCGTTCCACCGGCAGCGCGGTGCGGTCCTGCAGGACCTCGGGGAGGTGGCTTTCCTCGTTGGGATCGAGGTGGGTGATCACCAGGACCGCGAAGCCCGCTTGGTGCGGTAGCGCACCGAGCACGGTGCCGAGCACGTCGAGGCTGCCGGCGGAGCCGCCGAGCACCACCACCCGCAAGGGCTGCCGCTCTTCAATGTCCACCCGGGATCCCATGTGCTTTTGTCTGTGCGGCGGAGTCTAACGTGGCGGGATGACCGGTCCTGGGCAGGGACTCTGCCGATGCGCCGGCGCGCCAGGGGGATACTGCGCCGCCTCCGACTTCCCGCGCGCCGCATCGCCATGGCTTCCTCGCTTTCCGCCTCCCCCTGGCAGCACACCCATGTCTTCGACGAAGGCAACCCGCTCGCGGCGCGCAACACGCGCTGGGCGGTGCTGCTGACGGTGGCGATGATGGTGGCCGAGATCGCCGGCGGGTATGTCTTCAACTCGATGGCGCTGCTGGCCGACGGCTGGCACATGAGTTCCCACGCCGTGGCGCTGGGCGTGTCGCTGCTGGCCTATGCCGCGGCGCGGCGGTGGGCGAAGGATGGACGCTTCGCGTTCGGCACCTGGAAGATCGAGATCCTGGGCGGCTACAGCAGCGCGCTGCTGCTGATCGGCGTCGCGGGGCTGATGCTGTGGCAGTCGGTCGAGCGGCTGATCGCGCCCACGCCGATCCACTACGACCAGGCGATCGCCGTGGCGGCGCTGGGGCTCGCGGTCAACCTGGCCTGCGCCTGGCTGCTGCGCGGCGACCACCATCACGGCCACGGCCACGGCCACGGCCACGGCCACGGGCACGGGCATGGCGGCCACGAGCACGGCGACGGCCACGCGCACGACCACGGCGATCACGCCCATGGGCATGACGACCTCAACCTCCGCGCCGCCTACCTGCACGTGCTGGCCGATGCCGCGACCTCGGTGCTGGCGATCGTGGCGCTGCTCGGCGGCCGCTTCTGGGGCGCGGACTGGCTGGATCCGGCGATGGGCATCGCCGGCGCGGTGCTGGTGGCGGTCTGGGCGCGCGGGCTGCTGCGCGATGCGGGGCGCGTGCTGCTGGACGCGGAGATGGACGCGCCGGTCGTCGACGAGATCCGCGAGGTCGTCGCCGCCGCGCCGTGGCCGGCGGCGATCGCCGACCTGCATGTGTGGCGCGTCGGCCGGGCGCAGTACGCCTGCATCGTCTCGCTGGTGACCGACAGCCCCGACGCGCGGCCCGACGACGTCCGCCGGCTGCTGGCGGTCCACGAGGAACTTGTTCACGTCACCGTCGAGATCAACCGTCCCGAGCGCGCGACTGTCTGATCGGCGCCGCGCGGCTCGCCGGTGAGGTACCGGCGGGCCTCCACAATCGCGGCCCATGAAAACCAACTACCTCCTCGCCGCCATCCTGGTCAGCAGCCTGGTCGGCGCCTTCGTGGCCAACCGTTCGATGAAGACCGCGTGCGCCGTCGCCTCCGGCGCGATCGCGCTCTATGCGCTGTTGCGCCAGGTGATCTGAAGCGGCGTCGGGGCGCGTCGCGCCCGGCGGAAGTGGTGGATCTGATGGTGGATCTGATCGATCTGATGGAATCGCCGCCGGTCTTCACGCCGCCCTGATTCGCGCCTCGCCGCTTGGCCGCTGATCGCTGCCTTTCGTCCTTCCCCCTCCGGCATCCCCCCATCTCCACCCTATGGTGGGATGGCACTTGCACAGGCCCCCCTTGATAGTGAGGGTTCGTCAGGAGAGGACCATGCGACAACGCTTCGCGCCCCCCGGGGGAGACCCCAGCCACCCGTTCAGCTCGGCCATGCAGCACATCCTGCGGCAGACCGAGTTGCTGCTGCAGCGGCGCATCCCGTTCAGCCCGTCGGGCTGGCCGATCGAGGAGCCGCCCGCGCTGGAGGGACTCGAGGTCACCGAGTCCACCTGGGACGAGTGGACCGAGGCCATGGCCCATCAGAGCCGGTCGCCCGCACGCTGATCGCCCGGACGCGGCCGCGGGCCGCGGAACTTGAATCCGAAATGCGGCGCGGGCGCCGCCCAGATTCCCCGCTCGGTGACGCAGTTCACCGAGTTCCCGACGACCGCTGAGATCGTCGCGCTCATCACGGCATGCGGACCGGCGGCCGCGGCGAAGAATCCGTTCACCCCAATGAACGAGAGCGCTTCGCCATGCAAGTCAAGTCCTCCGCTTCCCCGTCGCCGGCGGTCCACGCCGGCGCCCCGGCCTCGGCCAGTGCCGCCAAGGGCGCCAAGAACGGCGCGCCCGATTTCTCCAAGATCCTGAACGACGCCAAGGCCGGCGCGCCGGCTTCCGCCGCGACCGCGCCGATGGCCTCGCCACCGGCCGCCGCGACCAGTCCGGCCGCCGCGCCCGGCGCGCTGACGCTGGACACGGCCTCGCTGGCCGCCCGCGCCTGAATCGCCGCCGGGAGTCCGTCTTGAGCAGCGTGCCCTTCCTGTCCGGCCTGGCCAATCTCGCCAGCGCGCTCGACGGCGGTTCGGCCGAGGGTGGCCGCGCCGCGTCGACCCGCCTGTCGTCGGGAGCCTCCCGCGGCGGCGGCGGCGCGGCCGGCCTGACGCTCGGGCCGGTGCTCGGCGTGACGGCCACGATCAGCGCCAAGGGCTTGCAAGCCCTGGCCGGCGATGCCGCGCACGCGGTCGGGACGGTGGTCGACACCGCCACCGACGTCGTCGGCGACACCGTCGGCGTGGTGGGCCACGTGGTCGGCAATGTCGTCGGCTACGGCGTGATGGCCGCGCTGGGCGGCGGCGCCGTGCTCGACGAGCTGGTGTGAGGGCGCGATGACGACATCCTCCTGCCGTTCCCGCCGCCGGTCCCGGCTCGCGCCGAGGCCGGGCGCGCGGGCCGCGTTGCTCGCACTGCTCGCGGTGGCTGCGCTGGGCGGTCTCGGCGGCTGCAGCGTCCTGAGCCCGATCCCCGCCTGGGAGCTGGTCAAGAGCGCGGGCACCGCGACCTCGACCGCGCTGGCCACGACGGCACCGGCCAAGGCCAGCAACACCGTGCATCACGGCGACGCGCCGGTGCGCGTCGTGTGCATCGAGTTCAACCGCAACGCGCCGCTGGAGGACCTGGTCCCCGCGCTGCAGGCGGAGCTCAAGGGGCAGGGCGTGGACAGCCGGGTGTACGAGCCCGGCACCGGCCTGCAGCAATGCGGCGTGTGGCTGCGCTACGTCGCGACGATCGAATGGGGCGTGCCGCCGATGGCGAGCAACTACCGCGCCAACCTCAGCGCCGCGGCGCTGAGCCTGCACCGGGCCGACGGGACGCTGCTGTCCAGCAGCAGCTACGTCGCCGAGGAGAACTTCGGCCTGGCCCGCTGGGCCGGGACCCGCAACAAGATCGCGCCGGTCGTGAAGGCGCTGATCACCGGTTTCCAGAGCTAGGGAGGGAGATGTGATGCCGACGAACGACTTGCCGCGCGCGTCCGACAGGGCCGCGCGCGCGACCGGCGCCATGAAGCAGGCGACGGCGCTGGCGCCGATGCTGGCGATGGCCGCGGCGATGCTGGGCGGCTGCTCGAGCGCGCCGCCCACGGTGCCCGGGCCGATGCTGGTCGCGCCGCCGCAGGCGCCGATGTACATCGAGCGGCCCAACAACGGCGCGATCTACCAGCCCGGCATGGCGCCGACCTCGCTGTTCTCGGGCGAGAAGCGTCCCAGCGCGATCGGCGACACGCTCAAGGTCGACATCCAGGAGACGCTCAAGGCCACGCAGAAGCAGACCACCGACACCGCGCGCGACAACAAGCTGGCGGTGCGCGGACCGGGCGGCAAGAGCAACATCGGCGCGGTGGAGCGGCTGCTCAACATCGACGCGACGGCCTCGGGCAGCGACTCGTTCAAGGGCTCGGGCACGACCGAGACGGACAACAGCTTCGTCACGCAGGTGGCGGTGAGCGTGATCAACGTGTTGCCCAACGGCAACCTGCTGGTGGCCGGGGAGCGCAACGTGGGCCTGAACAAGGGCGTGAACACGCTGCGCTTCTCGGGGATCGTCAACCCGCGCGACATCCGCCCCGGGAATGTCGTGGCCTCACGCGATGTCGTGAACGCGAGCCTGGAGAGCGTCGCGCAGGGGGATGTGTCGGAGGCCTCCTCGCGCAGCTGGCTGCAGCGCGTGCTGGCCCGGAGCCTGTCGATCTGGTGATCGACGCGCGGTCAAGCCGCAAACCGGACCGACGCCACCGGGCTTATCGACCGATCGGCGCGCGCGGTCCGCTTCTATAACCCACGATTCGCCGTCCTGGCATTCGCGAAGTTCCGTGCGTGGTGCGGAGGGCGGAGCCTTGTCCGGCGGACTTCATCCAGAACGAGCATGAGCACGAGAGGGACACGAGCGCCGCACAGCGGCGGGCCGGAAACGGCGAGCGACGACTGGCTGGCCGATGGCCAGGTCCGGACGTATCGCCGCGGCCAGAAGATCATCGAGGCCGGCACCCCGCTGGCCGAGTGGATCGCCATCAGCGGCGGGGCGGCCTACCTGGCGGCCAAGGTCGCGGCGGACACGCGCGTGGCGGTGGCCGCGCTGTGGCTGGGCGACGTGATCGGGGCGGATTCGCCGCTGGGCAAGCTGGCGGCGCGCTACGACGTGACGGCGCTGGTGGACGTCACGACGATCCACATCCCGCTGCCGCGGATGAAGGACCCGCATGCGCCGCTGCGCGACGCGGCGACCGGCGAGCTGTACGCGGCGACCGCGTCGCGGCTGCAGGACCAGATCACGATGCGGCTGGCCGGCAACGGCTTCCAGCGCCTGGTGAGCGTGCTGGCGACGCTGGCGACGGCGCTGAGCAGCACGCCGCGGCCGGGCACGCTGGGCAACAGCCTGGCGCTACCGGTGTCGCAGGCGAGCATCGGGCAGTTGTCGGGGCTGTCGCGCCGGCAGACCTGGATCTACCTGGGCCAGCTGGCCGAGCGCGGCTGGAGCCGGACCTCGCGCACGAAGGTCACGCTCGAGGGCCTGAACGCGTGGCTGAGCCTGATGGGCGAGGTCGAGGCGCGCGGGCTCGAGTGCATCGCAACGGTGGAGCAGTGCGATGCGACCTTGTCGCGGCTGGCCAGTGGACGCGCCGGCTTGAAGTGATGTCCCCGCGGCCCTCCGTGCCGGCGATGCGCGGGCACGGATCGCCGCGAGGCCCGCGCCGTCGCGCGCGGGCTGCCTGGGTCAGGCCGCGCCGAGGCGGATGTCGGCCGCCTTCGCCGCGCTCATCGCCGGGCCGAAGCTGGTGAGGTTGCGCAGGATCAGCGTGTGGTGCTCGATGATCTGCGGCGCCGTGAGGTCGCCGTTGGCGATCGTCGTGTGGCCGTCCTCGACCAGCGTCACGCCGTAGCCGGCGCTCAGCGCGCGGCGGGTCGTCGTGTCGACGCAGAAATCGCTCTGCGCGCCGCACACGACCAGATGGTCGACGCCCAGGCCCTTCAGCACCGCGTCCAGGTCCGTCTTGTGGAACGAGTCCGGTGAGGTCTTGAACACGCGCCGGTCGTCGGCGTGCGCCTGCAGCCGGTCGTCGAGCTGCCAGCCCTCGCCGCCGCGGCGCAGCGGCTCCCAGCCATCCTCCTCGTGCTGCACGAACACGACCGGCGTGCCGGTCTCGCGCGCCCGCGCGATCAGCTCGTTGACGCGGCCGATCACGGCGTCGACGTCGTGGCAGGCGTATTCGCCGGTGCACAGCGCGCGTTGGAGATCGATGATCAGCAGGGCAGTGGTCATGGGGCGAGGTCGTGGTTGACGGGGAAGCGGCCAGCATACGGCCGGCATCTGACGCGGCCGTTCGTCATCGCGGGTCCTCGCGGGTCATCGCGACGGGACGGCCGCGCGGGACCGAAGCGTATGCCTGTGTATCCGGGGCGGGTCCGCACACAGGAGTCGACCAATCGACGGGGTCGATGACATCCCGTGGATACGCCAGGCCGATGGAATGCGTTCCGTGCCGAATCCCGGCTCGCTCGAACCCACTTCCACAGCGCCCCATGAAAGCCAAGCACCACCTCCTGGCCGCCACCGCCGCCGCCATCGCCAGCACCTTCAGCCTGATCCTGATCCCGCTGCCGGGCCATGCGCAGACGCCCGCCGCGAGCGCCTCGTCCGCCGTCCAGCTCGACGGCGCCGAGGACACCGCGATCCGCCCCTTCACCGCCGCGATCCCGCAAGCCGCGATCGACGACCTGCGCCAGCGCATCGCCGCGACGCGTTTCCCCGACCGCGAGACGGTCGGCGACCGCTCGCAGGGCGTGCAGCTCGACGGCTTCCAGTCGCTGGTCCGCTACTGGGGAACGGACTACGACTGGCGCAAGGCGGAAGCGACGCTCAACGCCTACCCGCAGTTCGTGACCCGCATCGACGGGCTGGACATCCACTTCATCCACGTGCGCTCGAAGCATCCCGGCGCGCTGCCGTTGATCGTCACGCACGGCTGGCCGGGCTCGGTCTTCGAGCAGCTCAAGATCATCGATCCGCTGGCCAATCCGACGGCCCACGGCGGCCGCGCCGAGGACGCCTTCGACCTCGTCATCCCGTCGATGCCCGGCTACGGGTTCTCCGGCAAGCCGACCGGCACCGGCTGGGGCCCGGAGCGCATGGCCCGTGCCTGGGACGTGCTGATGAAGCGCCTGGGCTACACGCGCTACGTGTCGCAGGGCGGGGACTGGGGATCGGTCGTCGCGCAGGCGCAAGGCCGGCTGGCACCGCAGGGGTTGGTGGGCATCCACGTGAACATGCCGGCCACGGTGCCGTCGGACATCGCCGCCGCGCTGAAGGCCGGCAAGCCCGCGCCGGCGGGTCTCTCCGCGAAGGAGAAGGCCGCCTACGAATCGATGAACCGCCTGTACACGCGCGGCGGGGGCTACGCCGGGATGATGGTCACGCGGCCGCAGACGCTGGGCTACAGCCTGTCGGACTCGCCGTCGGGCCAGGCCGCGTGGATCTACGACAAGTTCGCCGACTGGACCTACAGCGGCGGCGTGCCGGAACGTTCGCTGTCCCGGGACGAGATGCTGGACGACATCTCGCTGTATTGGCTGACCAACACGGGAACGTCGGGCTCGCAGCTCTACTGGGAGAACAACACCAACAACTTCAACGTCGTCGAGCAGCGGACCCGCGAGATCAAGGTGCCGGTGGCGGTGACGGTGTTCCCGGGCGAGATCTACCAGGCGCCCCACTCGTGGGCGAAGAAGGCCTACCCGACGCTGAGCTACTTCCACGAGGTCGACAAGGGCGGCCACTTCGCCGCCTGGGAAGAGCCGGAACTCTTCGCGCGGGAACTGCGCGCGGCGTTCAAGCCGCTGCGTTGATGTGTGATCCGGTGGCGGAGTCGAGTCATTGCGAAGATAAACATTTTTGTTTAATCTCGCTTGGCGTCTCGTGACCGATCGATGGAGATTCCTTCCCCGGAACTGACAGACGCCCCCACGATGGGGGCGTCGGCGTTTTGAAGAGGGATGGATCGCCACAAGCGCTTGGGTTCTCGCCAGACTTCATGCCTCCCGATGCGAGGCACTTCATGAAGGCGAGCGAGTTCAAGCGATGGTTGCAGGCGCAAGGCGCGACGTTCGTCGAGGGAGGCCGGCACACCAAGGTGTTCCTGAACGGATACCAGTCCGTGATTCCCCGCCATCCGTCGAAGGAGATGAGAGAAGGCCTGCGGATGGCGATCCTTTCGCACCTTCGGATTCCACGAAAGTGAGCCAGTCAATGCTGCTGCGATATCCAGCTCGAATCACGCCGGACGAGGACGGATTCCTCGTGGTGTTTCCGGACATTCCCGAGGCGGTCACCGGGGGCGACACCCTGGAGGATGCCCTGGAGATGGCGGCGGACGCCCTGGCGACCGCCATGGATTTCTACTTCGAGGACAAGCGTCCTGTTCCCGAGCCCTCCCGGCTGAAGCGTGGCCAGGTGCTGATCGACCTGCCACCGAGCATCGGCGCGAAGGTCCTGTTGCTGAACGAGATGTTGGCGCAAGGCACGCGCAACGCCGATCTCGCGCGCCTCATGAACGTCCGGCCGCAAGAGATCAATCGGCTGACCACGCTGAAGCACCCGACCAAGATCGACACGATCGCGGTCGCATTGAAGGCATTGGGGAAGCGGCTCGAACTGAGCCTCGCGGACGCTTGTTGAGGCCCGAGGCGTTCGCGCCTCAGAACTTGTAGTTCACCACCACCCGCAGCGCCCGGTTGTCTCCCCGGGCGCTGTTGGGCTTGTCGAGGTTGAGGTTGTCGCCGCCCAGGCGGTTGGCCGGCGCGCCGGCCGCCGGGGCGTTGCCGATCCAGTCGTCGAAGCCGTTGTAGTTGTCGGCGCCGAACACGTTCAGCACGTCCAGCCGCAACCCGACCTCCTGCTGACCCCACTTGAAGCGCTTGCCCACGCTGATGTCCACCTGCCGGTAGCTCGGCGATTCGCCCTCTTGCAGGAAGCACTGCGGCGTGCCGCCGAGGCAGTTCGTCAGGCGCCGCGGAAAGCCGCTCGCGTACGTGCCCTTGGCCGAGAACGTCAGCCCCCACGGCAGCAGCTTGTCCGTCATGAAGGCGCCCACCAGCCGGTGCCGGTCCACCAGCGTGCTCGGGTTCCAGCCGCGGCCCGCGCGGCCGTAGGTCCAGTCGAAGGTGTCGTTGCTCCACTGCAGGTTGGTGGTCTTGGCGTCGCTGTAGGTGTAGGCCAGCGTCGCCGTCCAGCCGGAACTCGCCGTGTACGGCTTCTCCGCCTTCACGAAGATCGAATCGGTCCGCGTCCGGCCGATCGAATCGCCCAGCACCAGTTGCCCGTAGCCGTTCGGCCCTCCCCACAGCGGATCGATGCCCGACTGCTGCGCGAATCCGCCATTGGCGTCGCGGTTGCCGCTGAACCAGACGAACTGGTTCTTCGCCTCGATCCGGCTGATCGCGATCTCGCCGTTCCAGCTCGGCGTCAGCGCCTGGCGCAGCCCCAGGCTGAACTGGTCCGCGTAGGGCATCTTGAGATCGTTGCGGATCAGCCAGATCTCGCCGGCGGCGGCCTGGTTCTTCTGCAACTCGTCGAGCGCGTGGTTGGCCATCGTGCGGTCGTAGCTGCGGCCGTAGCCGCCGAAGACCACCGACTTGCGGTCGCCGAAGACGTCGTAGGAGAACCCGACCCGCGGCGCGAAGGCGTTCTTGAACGCCCGGCGGGAATTGCCGTCGCTGATGTATTGCGAGATGTCGATGCCGCCCTTGGCCAGCGACTGCGCGTAGGTCTGTCCCGGCGGCGGCGTGAGGCCGTAGCGCGCCACGTCCGGCGCCATCAACGCCGCGATCCGGTCGGCCGGCGTCGCGTAGCCGTTGTTGAGCATGTTGTCCTCGTAGTCCCAGCGGATGCCGAGGTTGAGCTCCAGCTTCTCGGTGACGCTCCAGTCGTCTTGCAGGTACAGCCCCCACTGCTTGTTCTTGAAGTTCGCCACCGCCGGCGCCGCCGCGCGCGTGATCCGGCACTGGTCACTGGAGGTGCCGTTGTTGGACACCGTCGTGCCGGTGCAGTTCGCGCCGTCCCAGTAGGGCAGGCCGGTCGTCGTGTCGATCAGCGTCTCGACCCGGTCGACCGAGTTGGCCGTGCCGCTCAGGTCGTAGCGCATGTCCTTGAGCTTCACGCCGCCCTTGATCACGTGGTCGTCGAGGCCGGTGAAGGTCAGTTCCTCCGAGAAGAAGGTGCCGCGCTGCTGGCGCCGTTGCGCGTCGGGCGAGCCGCCGTCCAGGATCACGTCCTGCGACGTCGTCAGCACCTGCGGCGACGCGGTCGAGACCTTGTAGCGGACCAGCGGCGAGTCCGCCGCCGAGCGCGGATTCCAGACGTAGTCCTCGTAGCCGACGCGCGCCTCGCTGAGCCAGTCGCCACGCGACCACTCGTGCTTCAGGTCGACGCGCGTCTCGTCGTTGCGGCGCTCCTTGTCGTTGCCGGGCAGCGAGAGGTTGCGGTCCTCGGCGATGCGGTCGGTCTCGCGGCGCAGCCGCGCGCTCAGCGTCAGCCGGTGCTCGTCGTTGAGCTGCGCGTCGAGCTTGCCGAACAGCAGGTCCTCGTGGAACGGATCGACCTGGCTGCCTCGGCGCGCCCGCAGCCCCGGCACGATGCCGGCGTCGGGCAGCTTCTCGAAGTTCTGCCCGGCGATCTGGCGCGAGTCCTCGATCCGCTTGCCGTCGTAGGCGACGAAGAAATGCAGCTTGTCCTTGACGATCGGGCCGCCGACGCTGCCGCCGTATTCGTACTTCTCCGACGCGGGCCGCGGGATGCCCTGGCGCTCGCGCTCTTTCTCGAGCGCGTTCATGCCGCGCCAGTTGGTGCCGGTGCGGTCGGCGTAGACCTCGCCGTGGAACTCGTTGGTGCCGGACTTCGTCACCGCCGTGATCGCGGCGCTGCTGACCTGGTCGAACTCGGCCTTGTAGTTCTGCGTCAGCACCTTGTATTCGGAGATCGCCGACTGCGGGAACGGGTTGCCGCGCGAGTTGTCCTGGCCGCTCAGCCCGCCGCGCAGGATGTTGTTCTTCTGCCCGACGCCGTCGATGAACACGTTCAGGTGGTCGAAGTCCTGGGCGCCGGACTGCACCCGGCTCAGGCCGCTGGCGTCGCTGGAGAAGGCCACGCCCGGCGCGAGATCGGCCGCGCTGAGGAAGTTGCGGGTGTTCTGCGGCAGCGCTTCGATCATCCGCTGCGACACGACGGTGCCAAGCTGCGAGTCCTTGACGCCCTGGCGGATCGCGGTGCCCTCGACGGTCACCTTGCCGAGCTGGACCGCCTCGCCCTGCGCCGGCGTGGCGGACGCCGCCGGCAGGTCGAGCGCGGCGCTTTCGCCGACCGACAGCGTGAGGCGCTCGGTCTTGAGCGGCGCGCCATCGGCGCCGGCGACGCTGACGATGTACTCGCCCGGCGCCAGGCCGACCAGCGCGTAGCGGCCGTCGGCGCGCGTGGCGGTGCGGTAGCGGGCGCCGGTGGCGCTGTTGGTCGCCGTCACGGACAGGCCGCCGGCCGACATGCCGGCGGGCGCGGTGACCAAGCCGCGCACGGTCGCGCGGCTGACCTGGGCGTGGGAGGGGGACAGGGCGCCCGCGCCCAGCAGCACCGCGACCGCGATGGCGAGGGCGTGATGGGTCGCGCGGGAGGTCGCGGTCATGGACCGCGCGTCAGGCCGACGGACCGGCCTGGGCGCGGCGCATCTGCTCGGCGAAGACCTGTTCCAGCGACTTCTTCTCCGGCAGCACGTAGACGATGCCGCCGCGCTTGCCGAAGGTCGGCCACAGCGTCTGTTCGAAGAACTTCACCGGCATGTTGATGCAGCCGAAGCTGATGCGGTTGTCCTTGGGCGTCGGCGAGGCCAGTCGCTCCAGCCGGCGCTCGGCCGGATTGGTCGGACGCACGCGATGCATCGAGACGGCGGCGTCGTAGTCGACCCACAGCACGTCCTCGTGCGAGGCGTTCTTGCCCGGTTGCGCCACGAAGCGGCCAGCCGGCGTCGTGCGCTCGGACGGCCGGACCTGCGCGATCGGGCGCAGGCCGATGCCCGCGACGCTGTCGTCGCCGGCCGCGTAGCCGAGCAGCACCGGCGTGGTCGCCTGGAGCTTGCCGTCGGCGCTGAACACCAGGACCTGCGCCTGGCGCTTGTCCAGGATCGCGAACGGCCGGCCGTTGTGGTCCCAGCCCGCCATCACCCACTGGGCGAGCTGGCGAGCCTGCTTGGAAATCTTCTTGGTCGATCCGAAATCGGCCTTGCCGGTCCGCGGCACTGGCGCGGGGGCTTGGGCGACGGGATGGACCGCGGGAGGGGAGGACACGTGCCGGGCCACCACGGGCGCCGGACGCAGCTGCTTCATCACGAAGGTCGCCGCCGGCCAGGCCAGCAGCGCGCCGGCCAAGCCCAGCGCCAATCCCTGCACCGCCCAGCCGGCGCGCTCCCTGACGGGTTCGGACATCCACGACGGCACCGGGGGAGGTGGCGGCGGATCGCCGAGGAAGTACCCGCTGGAGGCGCGCAGCATGGGAAGCTTTCAGGTGTCTGGCTTACCGGGGTTGGCGGCGTTCAGCGCTCACCGATCAGTTGCGGTCGGCGCGCGGGGCCGGGGTGCCGGCGCTGGTCGGCTCGGTCGGCAGCGGATCCTGCTGCGACTGCGGCTGCTGGTTCTGCCACTGGTCCGAGGACTGCGGCTGGGCCTGCTGCGACTGCGCTTCAGGTTGCGTCTGCTGCGATTGGGCGTTCGGGTCGGTCGACTGGGTCGACTGGTCCGCCGGCGTCATGCTCTGGTCGGCGGGCGCCTGCTGCTCGGTCTGCGTCGCGGGGTACTGCTGTTCCTGCGTCGTCTGCGGCTGGGTCGACTCCGTGGAGTTCTCGACTTGCGCATACGCCAGACCCAGCACGCTGGCGAAAGCGGTCAGGGCCACGGCACCGGTCACGAGGGATTTGGTCGCGTTCATTCAGTCTCTCCTTTGGGCTAAGGGGCCGATCGGCGAGATCGGTTAGGACCTACTGTGGACCGTCCGGGGGGAGGCGTCCGTGGGCTGATGGCGCGAGGTCCTGTAGGACAAACGGCAGGTTTCACCCCGATACATCCGCCGATGGTCCGGGGGCAATCGGCCTTCCCGGACGTCCTTCGCCCGACCCCCGGGAAAGTCCGCCCGTGTCCCCCGGTGTGTCCCTGATTGCGCGCGCCAATCGCCCGAAGTACGCGATCCGTATGCACCTACCGCCCAGCGCACGATAGGAACCGGCTGTCGGTTTCGTGCGATAGATGTCCGTTTGCTATGTGGGGTTGTCAGCGGATGTCAATGAGTTGCGTCAATATCGCGCCCGCCGTGAGCGTTCTGCGCCAGAAATTTCAACGCGAAACAAGTAAGCGAGCCCTAACGGCTCGACGCGGCCGCTACCCATTGATTGAGGAGGACCCATGTCTACTGTGCTGACCGACGCGAACGTCGGATCCGCTGGCTCGAGCTGGCTGGACAAGGAGCGCACCATCGCCGCTCCTGGCTTCAACCGCTGGCTGGTGCCGCCGAGCGCGCTGGCCATTCACCTGTGCATCGGGATGGCCTACGGCTTCTCGGTGTTCTGGCTGCCGCTGTCCAAGATGCTGCAGACGGCCGGCACCGGCGCCGCGTGCGGCAAGGACGTGAGTTTCTTCGCCCAGCTGTTCACCACCGAGTGCGACTGGAGCGTCGCGACGCTGGGCTGGATGTACACGCTGTTCTTCGTGTTCCTGGGCTGCGCCGCCGCGATCTGGGGCGGCTGGCTGGAACGCGCCGGTCCCCGCAAGGCGGGCCTGGTGTCGGCGCTGTGCTGGTGCGGCGGCATGCTGATCTCCGCGGTCGGCATCCACACCCACCAGTTCTGGATGATGATCCTGGGCTCCGGCGTGATCGGCGGCATCGGCCTGGGACTGGGCTACATCTCGCCCGTGTCCACGCTGATCAAGTGGTTCCCGGACCGTCGCGGCATGGCCACCGGCATGGCGATCATGGGCTTCGGCGGCGGCGCGATGATCGGTTCGCCGCTGGCGGTCGAGCTGATGAAGCGCTTCGCCACCCCGACCGACCCGGGCGTGACGCAGACCTTCGTCGTGATGGCGCTGGTGTACTTCGTGTTCATGGTCGCCGGCGCGCTCGGCTACCGCGTGCCGCCCAGCGGCTGGAAGCCCGAAGGCTGGACCCCGCCCGCGGCGCAGGTCAACAACGCCATGATCACGCAGCGCCACGTGCACGTGAAGAAGGTCTGGGGCATCCCGCAGTTCTGGCTGGTGTGGGTCGCGCTGTGCATGAACGTGTCCGCCGGCATCGGCGTGATCGGCATGGCCAGCCCGATGCTGCAGGAGATCTTCGGCGGCTCGCTGATCGGCGTGTCGGCCAAGTTCGCCGAGCTCGACAAGACGCAGCTGGCCGCCATCGCGGCGATCGCCGGCGGTTTCGCCGCGCTGCTGAGCCTGTTCAACATCGGCGGCCGCTTCGTGTGGGCGTCTCTGTCGGACAAGCTGGGTCGCAAGCTGACCTACACCGTGTTCTTCGTGCTGGGCGGCCTGCTGTACGCCAGCCTGCCGAGCAGCGCCGCCGCGGGCCACAAGCTGGCCTTCGTGGGCGCGGTCTGCGTGATCCTGTCGATGTACGGCGGCGGCTTCGCCACCGTGCCGGCCTACCTGGGCGACCTCTTCGGCACGCAGTTCGTGGGCGCGATCCACGGCCGGCTGCTGACCGCCTGGGCGACCGCGGGCATCCTGGGCCCGGTGGTGATCGGCTACATGCGTGAATACCAGCTGGGCCTGGGCATCCCGCGCGAGCAGGTCTACAACCAGACCATGTACGTGCTGGTGGGCATGCTGGTGATCGGCCTGATCGCCAACCTGCTGATCCGCCCGGTGGCCGACAAGCACTTCATGACCGACGCCGAACTGGCCGTCGAGAAGAAGCTGGCCCACGAGAAGGCCGCCGCCAGCGAAGTGGGCAGCGGCCCGGGCGCCGGCAAGGCGACGCCGGCGGCGCTGGTCGCGCTGGCCTGGCTGGCCGTCGGCATCCCGCTGGCCTGGGGCATCTACAAGACGCTGCTGACCGTGGCCAAGTTCTTCAACTGAGCTTGACCGCTTGTCCGCCGGCCGGCGCGGAAACGCCCGACCGGCTAGCATGACCCTCGCCCCGGCGGCCGTCGTTGCACGACGTCCACGGGGCGACTCCGTTTTCTGACCTCCCCGTTGGGCGAGGACCGGACGGACAGAACGATTCCGGAGGACTCGATGAGCGAGCAAAAGATCCACTTCTACAAGGGCCCGGCGGGCGGCTGGGGCGCGCTGAAGAGCGTGGCCAGGACGCTGCAGCAGCAGGGCATCGCGGTCAAGGGCGCCAAGACGCTGCTGTCGGCCAACCAGCCGGACGGCTTCGACTGCCCGGGCTGCGCCTGGCCGGACCGGGATCACCGCTCGACCTTCGAGTTCTGCGAGAACGGCGCCAAGGCGATCGCCGCCGAGGCGACCTCGCACCGCGCCACCGCCGAGGTGCTGGGCGGGCACACCGTCAGCGCGCTGGCCGAGTGGTCCGACTTCGACCTCGAGAACCTGGGCCGCATCACCGAGCCGCTGGTCTACGACGCCCCGAGCGACCGCTACGTGCCGATCTCCTGGGACGACGCCTTCGCGCTGGTCGCCGGCGAGCTCAACGCGCTGCAGGACCCCAACGAGGCGATCTTCTACACCTCGGGACGCGCCAGCAACGAGGCCGCGTTCCTCTACCAGCTGTTCGTGCGCGAGTTCGGCACCAACAACTTCCCCGACTGCTCGAACATGTGCCACGAGCCCAGCGGCCAGGGCCTGAAGCCGACGATCGGCATCGGCAAGGGCACGGTGACGCTGCACGACTTCGAGCAGGCGGACGCGATCTTCATCTTCGGCCAGAACCCGGGCACCAACCACCCGCGCATGCTGGGCGAGTTGCGCGAGGCATCCAAGCGCGGCTGCAAGATCGTCAGCTTCAACCCGCTGCGCGAGCGCGGCCTGGAGCGCTTCGCCGATCCGCAGGACAAGATGGAGATGGCGACGCTGGGCAGCACGCCGATCTCCACGCACTACTTCCAGCTGCGCATCGGCGGCGACATGGCCGTCATGAAGGCGCTGTGCAAGCGCGTCTTCGAGCTGGACGACGCGGCCGTCGCCGCGGGCGGGGAGCGGGTGCTCGACCTCGGCTTCATCGCCGAGCACACCCATGGCTTCGAGGCATTCGAGGCCAGCATCCGCGCCGAGTCCTGGGAGGCGCTGGAGGCCGAGTCCGGCCTGTCGCAGGAGCGGCTGTGCGCCGCCGGCGACCTGTACGCGCAGGCCAAGCGCGTGATCATCTGCTGGGGCATGGGCATCACCCAGCACCAGCACTCGGTGGCGACGATCCAGCACATCGCCGCGCTGCTGATGCTGCGCGGCAACCTGGGCCGCGAAGGCGCGGGCGCCTGCCCGGTGCGCGGCCATTCCAACGTGCAGGGCGACCGCACGATGGGCATCTACGAGAAGCCGCCCAAGGCGCTGCTGGACCGGCTGGGCCAGGTCTTCGGTTTCGAGCCGCCGCGCGAGAACGGCTACGGCACGGTCGAGGCCATCCAGGCGATGCTGGACGGCAAGGGCAAGGTGTTCTTCGCGCTGGGCGGCAACTTCGCCGCGGCGACGCCGGACACGCTGGCCACCTGGCGCGCGCTGCGCAACACCGAGCTGACGGTGCACGTCACCACCAAGTTCAACCGCAGCCACACGATCCACGGCCGGCAGGCGCTGGTGCTGCCCTGCCTGGGCCGCACCGAGATCGACATGCAGGCCGCCGGCCCGCAGGGCGTGACGGTCGAGGACTCGATGAGCATGGTCCACATCTCCAGCGGCATGAACGCGCCGGCGTCGGAGCACCTGCTGTCGGAGCCGATGATCGTGGCGCGGCTCGCGGCCGCGACGCTGAAGGGCCGTTCCAAGACGCCGTGGCTGTGGCTGGTCGAGGACTATTCGCGCATCCGCGACAAGATCGAAGCGGTCTTCGACGACTTCAAGGACTTCAACGAGAAGATCAAGCAGCCCGGCGGTTTCCGGCTGCGCAACACCGCGTCGGAGCGGGTCTGGAACACGCCGACCGGCAAGGCCAACTTCGTCGCCCACGCGCTGCCGACCGACACGCCCTTCCACCTGGCGCAGGCGCGGGCGCGGGAGCACAAGACGGTGGTGTTCAACCTGGCGACGGTGCGTTCGCACGACCAGTACAACACCACGATCTACGGCATGGACGACCGCTACCGCGGCGTCTGGGGCCATCGCCGTGTGGTCTTCATCCACAAGGACGACCTCAAGCAGATCGGCATGAAGGCCGGCCAGTGGGTCGACCTCACCAGCGTCTACAGCGACGGCGACACGCGCCGCGCCGAGAAGTTCGTGCTGATCGAGTACGACATCCCGCGCGGCTGCCTGGCCAGCTACTTCCCGGAGACGAACGCGCTGGTGCCGCTGAGCAGCGTGTCCATCGGCGCCGGCACGCCGACGTCGAAGTCCATCCCGGTGGTGCTGACCCTGCGCGAGCAGGACGCGCCGCTGCCGCAGGACCAGGCGCGCTCGATCGCGGGCGCGCAGGCCTGAGCCTGGCCGCATGAACCGCGCCGACGCGCCCGCCGCCGACGACCTCCAGGAGGAGGGCGACGACGGCGACATGGCCGCGCAGGCGCGTTTCGCGCTGGAGACGCTGGCGGAGCTGGACGGCGGCAACGGTGTCTCGCTGCCGCGGCTGGCCAAGCGCACGGGGCTGCGGGTGAGCGTGCTGCTGCGGCTCTACACGCTGATGAGCGAGGCCCGCGTCGGCGACGCGCAGGGACCCGGCTGGGTGCGCCTGCAGGTCGACGGGGATGGCCGCTGGATCGCGCGGATCACGCCGGCCGGGCGCGGCGACGAGGAGTCGGCCGAATGATCGCCCGCGAGTGGCCGGGAGGGCCAGGAACGCCGGGAACGCCGGGAAGGCCGGGAAGGCCCGCCGGCGAGGAGCCCACCGCATGACGGTCTGCGACCTGCCCGATGGCGCCGGCGATGGCGCCGACGACGCGCCGCTGCCGTCCGCGCTGGTCGCGGTGCGGCCCGAGCGGCTCGGCGCTACGCGCGCGTCCGACGAGGAGTTCGTCGCCGAGGAGGTGCCGATCGCGCTCGAGTACAACGGGCTGTCGCACGCGGTGATGCTGGCGACGCCGCTGGATCTCGAGGACTTCGCGCTCGGCTTCTCGCTGACCGAGGGGCTGCTGGCGTCGCCGGCGGACCTGCTCGATGTCGAGGTCCGGACGCGGTCGAACGGCGTCGCGTTGCAGCTGCGGGTGACCGCGCGCTGCGAGGCACTGCTCAAGGAACGCCGCCGCAGCATGGCCGGCCGGACCGGCTGCGGGCTGTGCGGCACCGACAACCTGGACCAGGTCTTCCGTCCACCGCAGCGGCCGGTGCCGCCGCTGCCGGCGGGCCTGGACGATCCGCAGCGGCTGGTGCCGGCGCTGTCGCGCGCGATGCGGGAGCTCGCCGCGGCGCAGCCGCTGCAGCAGCGCACCGGCGGCATCCACGCGGCGGCCTGGTGCCGGCCCGACGGTGAGGTCGCGCTGGTGCGCGAGGACGTCGGCCGCCACAACGCGCTGGACAAGCTGATCGGCGCGATGGCCAAGGGCGGCATCGACGCGTCGGCGGGATTCGCCGCGGTGACCAGCCGCGCGAGCTTCGAGATGGTCCAGAAGGCGGCGCTGGCCGGCATGCCGATGCTGGCGGCGGTCAGCGCGCCGACGCACCTGGCGATCCGCACCGCGACGGCCTGCGGGCTGCGCCTCGCCGGCTTCGTCCGCGACGGCCGCGCGACGCTTTACGCCTGACGCGAAGACCCTCACCCCCAACCCCTCTCCCTCTCCCCTTCTTCCTCTCCCTTTCTTCCTCTCCCTCTCCCGCGGGGCGGGAGAGGGCCGGGGTGAGGGTGGGAGCGTGCCAGTCCTCAGAACTTGCAGGCCATGCCCAACTGGGCGGTGATGTCGACCTGCGCGCTGCCGTCGCTCTTGCGGCCGAGCTTGGACGGCATGCGGAAGCGCCCCGCGCACTCGGTCGCGTCGAGGCCCAGGCCGCGCAGCATCTGCTTCGGTCCTTCCATGCCGATGCTGAGCGCGTGATGCGCGCGCTTGGGCGGCGGGCCGATGGGCGCGCCTTCGCGTGGCAGCTCGACGACCCGCAGGTCCAACCCGCGATGCAGCATCACGCCGCGCTCGCCTTGGCCCGGCGCGGGGCCGGCGTCCGGCCGCAGCCGCGCGCGCAACGCGGCCAGCGAGGCCTGCAGCGCCAGCGGGCGGCGTGACGCGAGGTCGGTCGGTGCGGCCTCGGTCGCAACCGACTCGGCTGCCACCACGTCGGACGCCGAGGCGGCTGCGCCGACACCGGCACCGGCTCTGGCCGCAATGGCCGTGTTCACGGCTGGTGGAAGGGGCGATGCAGCCGCCGGTGGCGCCGCCGCGGCGATGCCCGCCCATCCGAGCGCGACGAGCGCGCCGACCCGCCGCCATGTCTTCCGCGAGGGGTGTCCCATGCTGTCCTCCAGCCTCCAAACCGCGAGTCCTCACGGTGCGCGGCGGCGCTGAAGGCGTCCTGAAGCCGGCCTGAAGCGCGGCTGAAGCTGGGATTGGGAGTTCCCCGTGGGCATGGGGCCTCCGAGGCGCGCCTCAGTCCAGGGTTTGCCGATATCGCATCAACGCGATCGTCCCGGCCACCAGCAGGAACACGAGCATCGGCCACAGCTCCGGCACGAGCTGCCCGAACGAGGTCCCCTTGAGCATGATCCCCCGCACGATGCGCAGGAAGTGGGTCAGCGGCAGCGCCTCGCCGATCGCCTGCGCCCAGCGCGGCATGCCGCGGAACGGGAACATGAAGCCCGACAGCAGCATCGACGGCAGAAAGAAGAAGAACGTCGCCTGCAGCGCCTGCAGCTGGTTCTTCGCCAGCGTCGAGAAGGTGAAGCCCACCGCCAGGTTGGCCAGCATGAACACGCCGATCATCGCCAGCAGCAGCGTGAAGCTGCCTGCCATCGGGATCTGGAACAGCAGCGCCGCGGCCAGCAGGATGACGCCCAGCTGCACGTAGCCCAGCACGATGTAGGGGAGGATCTTGCCGATCATCACTTCCAGCGGCCGCACCGGCGTCGCCAGCAGGTTCTCCATCGTGCCGCGCTCGCGCTCGCGGGTCATGGCCAGGCCGGTCAGCATCACCATCGTCATCGTCAGGATCGTGCCGATCAGGCCCGGGACGATGTTGTAGCGGGACAGCCCCTCCGGGTTGTAGCGCCGATGGATGCGCCATTCGAAGGGCATCGTCGACGAGGCGCCGGGCAGCGCCGCCCCCTCCGTGGCGCCGGCGGCCGCCGCCGCCGCGGCGGGTCCCACGGGCCCGACGAGATCGCGCCGCAACGCCTGCGCGCCGAGCTGCGCCAGCGCCGCCAGCGCGTTGCTCGACGCGGACGGGTCGGTGGCGTCGACGCTGACCAGCACGGCCGGCTGCTCGCCGCGCACCACGCGGCGGGTGAAGTCGGGCGGGATGACGATCAGGAACTGCACCTCGCCGTCCTCGACCATCGCGTCGCCATCGCGTTCCGAGGCCGGGCGGGCCTGGACGCGGAAATAGCCGCTCTGCTCCAGCGCCGCGACCAGGCTGCGCGCCATCGGCCCGCGATCCTGCGTGACGACGGCCGTCGGCAGCCCCTTGGGATCGGTGTTGATCGCGTACCCGAACAGCAGCAGCTGCAGGATCGGCACGCCCACCGCCATCGCGAAGGTCGGCCGGTCGCGCAGCATCTGCTGGACCTCCTTGATGAAGATCGCCAGCACCCGCGCCAAGCTGAAGCGGGAGGGACGGGTGGCGGGTTGCCCGGTCATCGCGGTCTCTCCTCGTCGGGCGCCTCGGGCCGGGGCGACGAAGACGACGATGACGATGGTTGCGAGGGAGGGGGCCCTGGCGGTGGCACAGGGGTCTTCGGCGCGTCCTCGAAGTTGTCGGGGCTGCGGCTGATCAGGCTGATGAACACGTCCTCGAGGTTGGCCTCGGCGCGGTCCCAGCGCAGTCCAGGTCGCTCGCGGAACGGCGCGATCGCCTGTTCCAGCGGGGCCTCGTCCTGCCCGGCGACATGCAGGCTGTTGCCGAACGCGGCGACGCTGAGCACCCCCGGCGCGCCGTTGAGCGCGGTCGACGCCTCGGTCAGCTGCTGCGGGTCGTCCGCGTGCAGCGCCCAGACCGTCAGGCCGGCCTGGTCGATGATCTCGCGTTGCGTGCCGCGCGCGAGCAGCTTGCCGTAGGCGATGTAGGCCAGCTCGTGGCACCGCTCGGCCTCATCCATGTAATGCGTCGACACCAGCACGGTGATGCCGTCGGCGGCCAGCCGGTGGATCTCGTCCCAGAAGTCGCGGCGCGCCTTCGGATCGACGCCGGCCGTCGGCTCGTCCAGCAGCAGCAGCTTCGGGTCGTGCAGCAGGCAGGCGGCCAGCGCCAGGCGCTGCTTCCAGCCGCCCGACAGCGCGCCGGCGAGCTGGTCCTGGCGGGACTTCAGTCCCAGCCGGTCGAGCGCCTCGTCGACGCGGCGCGCCCGCGCGTCGAGCTCGAACAAGCGCGCGATGAAGTCCAGGTTCTGCCGGATCGACAGGTCCTCGTACAGCCCGAAGCGCTGCGTCATGTAGCCGACCTGGCGCTTGATCTCGCCGGCCTGCTTGCGCATGTCGAGGCCCAGGCAGGTGCCTTCGCCCTCGTCGGGCGTCAGCAGGCCGCAGAGCATGCGGATCGTCGTCGTCTTGCCGCTGCCGTTGGGGCCGAGGAAGCCGCAGATCCGGCCGCGTCCGAGCTGCAAGTCGACGTGGTCCACCACGGTCCGGCGGCCATAGCGCTTGGTCAGGCCGCGGACGTCGATGGCGACCTCGCTCATGGACGGGCGGTCGAGGCGACCGGCGCGGTGGTTGCAGCGGACGGCGCGGTCGAGGCCGGTGCCGTGGGCGAAGCGGTCGGCGGCGCCGAGGAGGGCGAGGACGACGCGGCGTCGGTCGACACGATGGGTCGTACTTCCAGCGGCTGGCCTGGATGCAGCCGCAGCGCCTGCGACGGCTCGGGCCGCGCCTCGACCAGGAACACCAGCCGCGCGCGCTGGCTGTTGGAATAGATCACCGGCGGCGTGTACTCCGGCTGCGGCGAGATGTAGCTGACGCGCGCGGCGATCGGCGCGCCGCAGCCGTCGCAGCTCAATTGCACCGACTGGCCCTGCCGCAGCGACGCCAGTTCCGGCTCCGGCACGTAGAAGCGCGCCTTGCGCTGCGCCGGCGGCAGCAGCGACACGACCGGCTGGCCGGCGTTCACGTACTCGCCGACGCGATAGAAGGTGTCGTCGACCAGGCCGGCAGCGGGCGCGGCCTGCCGGGTCTGCGATTCGCGCCATTGCTGCTGCTCGAGCGCGGCCGACGCCGCGGCCGCGTTCGCGCGCGCGGCGGCCTGCTGGTCGGCGCGCGCCGGCAGCTCGGCCACGCGCAGCGAGGATTCGAGTTCATGCACCCGCTGGCGCGCCTGCGCGGCCGCGGCGCGGGCGTCGTCGAGGCGCGAGGCGGAAATGAAGCCCTGGCCGATCAGCTGTTGCTGCCGCGCCAGGTCCGAGTCGGCCAGCGCCGACTGCGCGCGCGCCTGCGCCAGCTGGGCGCGGCTCATCGCGATCTCGTCCGGACGGCGGCCCTTGGCGGCGTCGGCCTGCTCGGCGCGGGCGGCGGCCAAGCGGGCATCGGCCTCGGCGCGGGCGGCGCCGGTCGGCGTCGCGTCGATGCGGAACAGCGGCGCGCCAGCCTCGACGGTGTCGCCGCGCTGCACCGCCAGCGCCATCAACTGGCCGGCGACCGGCGCCGCGACGTAGACCGGATCGCCCTCCGCGTACCCGGACCAGGCCGGCGGCGGTTCCTTCGAGCAGCCGCCCAGCCAGGCGGCGCACGCCAGCAGCGACAGACCGATCGTTCCTTCTCTCCAACGGGGGAGGCGGTGCTTCTGGCGACGCGGCATCTTGGGCATTCGACGCGGGCTCCGGCGACGGGAAGGACGCAGTTTAGGACGGGACATCCCTGCCGCCGACAGGGGCAAGTCGCGGACCCAGCGCCGTTTCGATGACGGTCGACATTACATTATTCATGTCGAGCAACATTGAAAACGCTCCAAGGAGATCCGAATGAAAGCGCTGATCGCCGCCTATGCCCGCACGCCGTTCACCTTCGCGAAGAAGGGGGCGCTGGCCCAGACGCGGCCGGACGACCTGGCCGCGCAGGCCGTGCGCGGGCTGCTGGCCCGCACCGGCATCGCGGGCGCGGACATCGAGGACGTGATCCTCGGCTGCGCCTATCCCGAGGCCGCGCAGGGCAACAACCTGGCGCGCATCGTCGGGTTGCTGGCGGGCCTGCCGCACAGCGTGCCCGGCATGACGGTCAACCGCTTCTGCGGCTCGTCGATGCAGGCGGTGCACATCGCCGCGGCCAACCTGGAGGCGGGGATCGGCGAGGCCTACCTGTGCGTCGGCGTCGAGTCGATGAGCTTCGTGCCGCAGGGCGGCTTCAACTTCTCGCCGCATCCGGCGCTGCAGGCGGACACGGACGCCTACATCTCGATGGGCGACACGGCCGAGAACGTCGCCGAGCGCTGGCAGGTCAGCCGGGCGGACCAGGAGGCGTTCGCGCTGGCCTCGCACCGCAAGGCGGCGGCGGCGCGCGCCGACGGCCTGCTGCGCGACGAGATCGTGCCGGTGCTCAATGCCGCCGGCGAGACGGTGGCCGAGGACGGCTGCATCCGTCCCGGCACGACGCTGGAGGCGCTGGCCGGGCTGAAGCCGGCGTTCCGGCCGGACGGCGTGGTCACGGCGGGGACGTCGTCGCCGCTGACCGATGGCGCGTCGGTGGTGCTGGTCTGCACGGAGGACTTCGCGCAACGCCATGGCCTGGCGCCGCTGGCGCGCGTCGTCAGCTTCGCCAGCGTCGGCGTGGATCCGGCGGTGATGGGCATCGGCCCGGTGCCGGCGACGCAACTGGCGCTCAAGCGCGCGGGGCTGTGGGCGGGCCAGATCGACGTGGTCGAACTCAACGAGGCCTTCTCGTCGCAGGCGCTGGCCTGCATCCGCGACCTGGGCCTGGATCCGGCGCGCGTCAACCTGGACGGCGGCGGGCTGGCGATCGGCCATCCGCTGGGCGCGACCGGCGCGCGCATCACCGGCAAGGCCGCAGCGCTGCTGCGACGCACCGGCGGCCGTTATGCCGTCGCGACGCAGTGCATCGGCGGCGGGCAGGGCATCGCCACGGTGCTCGAGCGGGTCTGACCGCGCATTGGCTGTCGCGGACTCCCTCAAGGAACCTTAGAAAACCTCAGGTCGATCGTCATCGGCCGCTTTCATCCCTCAAGGAAACACCATGGACCTCAAGAACACCGTCGCCTTCGTCACCGGCGCCAACCGCGGGCTGGGCAAGAGCTTCGTCAAGGCGCTGCAGGCCGCGGGCGTGAAGAAGATCTACGCCGCCGCGCGCGACCCGTCGACGATCGACCTGCCCGGCGTCGTGCCGGTGAAGCTGGACGTGAACCAGCCCGACCAGATCGACGCCGCGGTGCGCGCGGCGGGCGACGTCACGCTGCTGATCAACAACGCGGGCATCTCGCGCGGCACGCCGCTGCTGGGCGACAACGCCTTGTCCGCGCTGCGGGATGAATTCGAGACGAACGTCGTCGGTCCGCTGGCGCTGACGCGGGCGTTCGCGCCGGCGCTCAAGGAAAACGGCGGCGGCGCGGTGGTGAACGTGCTGTCGGTGCTGAGCTGGCTGAACCTGACGGGCGCGGCGACCTATAGCGTGTCGAAGGCGGCGACCTGGTCGGTGACCAACGGCCTGCGGCAGGAGCTGAAGGGGCAGGGCACGTCGGTCGTCGCGCTGCACGTGGGCTTCATGGACACGGACATGACCGCGCGCCTGGACGCGCCGAAGGCCGATCCGCTGGACGTGGCCAGGCAGGTGCTGGACGCCGTGGCCAACGGCCGCGACGAGGTCTATGCCGACGAGCTGACGCGCAGCGTGAAGGCGGGCCTGTCGGCCGAGGCGGGCAGCTACCGCGGCGGGGTCTGACCCGACAAGCGAAAAGGGCCCCGCGGCATGTCGCCGCGGGGCCCTTTTTCTTCATGGGGTCATCCCACCAACCCGAGCGCCCTCGGCAACGCCAGCGACAGCGCCGGCCAGTAGGTGACGACGAGCAGGAAGCCCAGCATCGTCAGCAGCCACGGCCACACCGCGACGGTGAGCTCGGTGATCCCCATCTTGGTGATGCCCGATGCCACGTAGAGGTTGAGCCCCACCGGCGGGTGGCACAGGCCGACTTCCATGTTCACCGCCATCAGGATGCCCAGGTGCACCGGATCGACGCCGAGCTTGGCCGCGACCGGGAACAGGATGGGCGCCATGATCAGCACGATGGCCGCCGGGTCCATGAAGTTGCCCGCGCCCAGCAGGATCAGGTTGACCAGCAGCAGGAAGACGAACAGCCCGAAGCCCTGCGCCGACATCCACGCCGCCATCGTCTGCGGGATCTGCTCCGAGGCCATCAGGAAGCTGAACAGCACCGCGTTGGTGATGATGTACAGCAGCATCGAGCTCATCGCCGCGGCCTTCAGCAGCACCTTGGGCACGTCCTTCAGGCCCATGTCCTTGTAGACGAAGACCGAGATGATGAAGGCGTACACCGCCGCCACCGCCGCCGCCTCGGTCGGCGTGAACTTGCCGCTGTAGATGCCGCCGATGACGACGACGATCAGCATCAGGCCCCAGAAGCTGTCGCGGAAGGCCTTGAAGCGCTCGCCCCAGGTGGCCTTGACCATGCGCGGGTAGTCGTACTTCTTGGCGCGGTACCAGGTGGTCAGGCCCAGCAGCAGCGACAGGCACACGCCAGGCACGACACCCGCCATGAACAGCTGGCCGACCGACGCGGTGCCGACGACCTCGCCGTTCGGGCCGGTGGCCGACATGCCGGCCGTCGCGATCGAGAACATCACCAGGTTGATCGACGGCGGGAACAGGATGCCCAACGCCCCGGACGTCGTGATCACCCCCGCCCCGAACTGCTTCGGGTAACCCTGCTTGGTCATCGCCGGCAGGATGATCGAGCCCACCGCCACCACCGTCGCGACCGACGAGCCGGAGATCGCCGCGAACATCGCGCAGGCCAGCACGCCCGCCAGGCCCAGGCCGCCGTACCAGTGGCCGATCATCGTCGTGGCGAAATGGATGATCCGCCGCGCCACGCCGCCATGGGTCAGGAAATTGCCGGCCAGGATGAAGAACGGCACGGCCATGATCTCGAACTTCTCGATGCCGGTGAACAGCTTCAACGCGACCGATTCGATCGGCACGTTGGTCATCGTGAAGAGGTAGGTCAGGACCGTCAGGCCCAGCGAGATCGAGATCGGCATGCCGGTGAGCATCAGCACCACCAGCAGCGAGAAGATGATCAGCGTGTTCATGCGCGATCTCCCTTCGAGGACTTGAGCGCTTCCTCGGCGGTCTTGGCCGACGCGGCGGCCGCCACGTCGTCCTCGATGCCCTCGACATGGCCGTGGTCCGCGTGCGGCGCCTCGCCGGTGCGGATGAAATGCCAGCACACCTGCAGGAAGCGGAAGCACATCAGGTAGGACCCCAGCGGCACGCAGGAGTAGGCGATCCAGGTCGGGATCTCCAGGTCCGGCGAGGTCGGGCCCTCGAACAGGTCGGGGTTGTCGATGCCCAGCGCGTGCGTGAACGCGTAGTGCGCGCCGTTCTCCCAGACGAAGGTCGCGCCCAGCGTGCCGATGGTGGCGGTGAACACCGCGCCGGCCAGCAGGCTGAAGATCACCAGGTACTTCGCGTGACCGGGCTTGAGCTTGCGCACCAGCACGTCCACGCCGACGTGGGTGCCGGCCCGCACGCCGTAGGCCGCGCCGAACTTGGCCATCCACACGAACATGTAGATGCACAGCTCCTGCGCCCAGCTGACGTCGATGCGGATGATCGCGTCCTGCAGGTGCGGCACGCCGGCCAGGAAGCGGTGCAGCACCGCCATCGCGATGACCAGCGTCGCCGCGCCCATGAGGAAGGCGATGAGGCTTTCCTCCAATCGATCGAGCCATCTCAGCGACATGGCGATCTCCTCGGGAGTGAGTCCGACGCAAGGTACGGACGAAAGAAATGCCGCGCCGCCGTGGGCCGGCGCGGCATGCAAGGTCGCCGGCGAGCGGCGACGTCTCAGGAAAGCGGGGAGCGGCTTACTTGGTCGGCGGGACGAAGCCGGCGGCCTTGTAGGCGGCCTCGACCGTGCCCTTGCCGACGCGGCCTTCCATCTCCTTGTGGACCGGCATCAGCGCCAGCTTCCACTCGTTGGTCTCGGCCGGCGTCAGCGTGTAGATCGTGGTCTTGCCGCTGGCCTTGATCTTCTCCAGCGCCTGCTGGTTCTCGGTCTGCGCGATCGCGTTGGCGTAGGTGGTGGCGTCCTTGACGCTGCTGTCCACCACCGCCTTGAGGTCGGCGGGCAGGCCGTCGTAGAACTTCTTGTTGATGATCAGCGCGTAGGCCAGGTGGCCGTGGTTGCTCAGGGTCGTGTGCTTCTGCACCTCGTAGGTCTTCTGCGTGTAGAAGTTGGACGGCACGCCCTCGGTGCCGTCGACCACGCCCGACTGCAGCGCCTGGTACAGCTCGGAGAAGGCCATCACCTGCGGGATCGCGCCCAGCGCGCGCATCTGCGCGTCCAGCACCTTGGACGACTGGATGCGCATCTTCAGGCCCTTGAAGTCCGCCACGTGGTGCAGCGGCTTGTTGGCGCTCATGATGTGGAAGCCGTTGTCCCAGAAGGCAAGGCCCTTGATGCCCTTGGGCTCGAGCTTCTTGAACAGCTCCATGCCCAGCGTGTTGGTGGTGTTGCGGAACGACGCGTCGTCCTTGAACAGGAAGGGCAGGTCGAAGACCTCGAACTCCTTCACGCCCAGCGGCCCGAACTTGGCCAGCGACGGCGCCAGCATCTGCACCGAGCCGAGCTGCAGCGCCTCGAGCTCTTCCTTGTCCTTGTAGAGCTGGCTGTTGGGATAGACCTCGACCTTGAGCCGGCCCTTGCTGCGCTCTTCCGCCAGTTCCTTGAAGCGCTGCGCGCCCTTGCCCTTGGGCGTGTCGGGGGCGACGACGTGGCTGAGCTTGATCACGATCGGCGCCTGCGCGAAGGCGCTGGTCGTGGCGCCGAGGCCGGCGACGGCGAGGGCCGCGGCCAGCAGCACGCGGCGGGGGAAGGTGGCGGACATGGGGTCTCCTGGTGTTCTCGGGATGCCGGTCCGCTCGCGAGGGGCGCGGGTGGCCGGAATGGAGCGGATTGTGGAAATCCGGTCCTGGCGCGACCAGTTGTGGACTTCCACATTGGGGGAACACGCAGCGCACGGGGCCCGGCGGGCCGTGCGACCAGCGCCTAGACTGCCGCCATGGCCGTGCCCCGACGTCTCCTCCACCTGGTCAAGCGCGCGAGCTGGGCCTTGCCGCTGCTGCTGGCGCTGGCCTTCGCCGCGTCGGTCGGCGCGTGGCTGCGCCTGAGCGACATGCGCGACCTCGAGGAGGAACGGCTGACGCTGATCGCCGACGCGCTGTCGCTGGAGGCGCGGATCTCGGACTGGCTCAACGCGGAGCACGCGGCGGTGGACCGGCTCGCGCAGCAGCTGCCGGGCGACGTCGACGACAACGCGCTGCTGCGGCACCGCACCGTGGTCGACGGGCTGCGGCGGCTGTGGGTCAGCGTGACGGTGCTGGACGCCAACAACCGCGTCATCGCGCATGTGCCGCAGCAGGTGCCGCAGACGGTCGCGCCGCAGCGCGAGCGCAGCGGCGTCAGCCTGGACGAGGGCGGATTGACCGCGCACTGGAGCGCGCCGCGGCCGCAGGGCGGGCGGCTGGTGGTGCGCTTCGCGCCGAGCGCGCTGCTGCGCCAGACGCTGCCGTGGTGGCTCTCCCAGAAGTACGACGTGCGCCTGGTCGACGGCCTGGGCCAGCGGCTGGCGCAGACCGGCGACGCGCTCGCGTTGCCGGACACGCAGAGCTACCGCGTCAGCGTCGATCCGGCGATGCGCGAGACCTGGCTGGAACTCAACACCCGGGTGCCGCACCGGCCGTGGTGGTACACGCTGGCGGCGGCGTTGATGGGCGTGTTCATCCTGCTGTCGGCGCTGGCCAGCGCGATGCTGCGGCGGCAGATGCGCGAGGTGCGCCGCGCCGAGGGCGAGGCCCGCACCGAGGCCGCCTGGCGGCGCGCGGTCGAGGACTCGCTGACGGTGGGCCTGCGCGGGCGCGACCTGGACGGCCGGCTGACGCATGTGAACCGCGCGTTCTGCGACCTGGTGGGCTACGGCGCGGACGAGCTGCTGGGGCGCCTGCCGCCGATGCCGTACTGGCTGCCCGACGAGATGGAGGACAGCCTGCGCCGGCACCGCCGCAACATGGCCGGCGGCGCGCCGCGCGAGGGCTACGAGGCGCGCTGGATGCACCGCGACGGCAGCGTGCTGGACGTGATGATCTTCGAGGCGCCGCTGGTGGACGCCAACGGCCTGCAGATCGGGTGGATGGGCTCGATCGTCGACATCAGCGCGCGCAAGCTGGCCGAGGACCGCGAGCGCCGCCGCACCGAGGCGCTGGCGCACCAGGCGCGGCTGAGCACGCTGGGCGAGGTGGCCTCGGCGCTGGCGCACCAGCTCAACCAGCCGCTGGCGGCGATCGCCGGCTACAACGCGGGCGCGCTGCGATCGCTGGAACGGGCCGGGCATCCGGACGACGACATCGTCATGGAGGCGCTGCGCCGGCTGGGCGAGCAGGCGCAGGAGGCCGGGCGCATCGTGCAGCGCATCCGGGCCTTCCTGACGCGGCGCGCGCCGCAGCCCGAGCGCTGCGCGGTGCCGGAACTGGTGGCACGGGTGCTGGCGCTGCTCAAGCGCGACCTGAAGGGCGTGCGCGTCGACATCGCGTTGCCGCCCGAGCTGCCCGAGGTGCAGGCCGACGCGGTGCTGATCGAGCAGGTGCTGATCAACCTGGTCCGCAACGCGCTGGACGAGTTGCACGGCCGGCCGGCGCCGGCGGTGCGGATCGGGGCGCAGCGCGTCGGCGAGCGTTTCGTGCGGGTGGACGTGGACGACAACGGGCCGGGGCTGCAGGGACGCGGCATCGACCAGCTGACGACGGCGTTCTATTCGACCAAGGCCGAGGGCATGGGCATGGGGCTGGCGATCTGCCGATCGGTGATCGAGGCGCACCACGGCGGCATGGAGGCCGGCGCGGGCGCGCTGGGCGGCGCGAGGATCAGCTTCACGCTGCCGCTGTGCGCGGCGCCGATCGATTCCAACAAGGAGGGCGCGCGATGAGCGACCCACAGGCGACGGTCCACTTGGTGGACGACGAGGCGGCGGTGCGGGACGCGCTGGCCTTCCTGATGCGCTCGCACGGCTTGCGGGTCGAGCCGCACGCGAGCGGGCCGGCGTTGTTCGAGGCGCTGGACCGCGCGATCGAGCCGCACGGCTGCATCGTGCTGGATGTGCGGATGGAGCCGCTGTCGGGGTTGCAGGTGCACGACGAGCTGATCGCGCGCGGCGTGCCGCTGCCGGTGATCTTCCTGAGCGGGCATGGCGACATCCCGATGGCGGTGGACGCGATGCAGAAGGGCGCGATCGACTTCGTGGAGAAGCCGTTCAACGACCAGGCGCTGGTGAACAAGGTGCAGCGCGCGATCGCGCTGGACATCCACCGCTGGCGCGAGTCCCGCGCGCACGCGGACGTGGCCGGCAAGCTGGCGAGCCTGACCGACCGGGAGCGCGAGGTGGCGGTGCTGGTGGCGGCGGGCAAGCTCAACAAGCAGGTCGCCGACGAACTGGGCATCGCGATCCGCACGGTGGAGGTCCACCGCGCGCGGGCGTTCACCAAGCTCGGCCTGCGCTCCGCGGCGGAGCTGGCGACCTTGCTGGAGCGGTTCGAGTTGAAGCGGGAGATGGGGGCTCAGTGAGCCGTCGCGGGGCGCGTCGTGAGTTCGACGCCCACCGCGCTGAGCACCGCCAGCAGCGTCTTCAGCGTTGGATTGCCGCTGGCACTGCAAGAGCGATAGAGGTGTTCGCGCGACAGGCCGGTCTGCGCGGCAACGGTCTTCATGCCCTTTGCACGCGCGACCACGCCCAGGGCATGGGCGACATAGGCCGCGTCGTTCGTCTTCAACGCTTCGTCCAGGTAGATCGCAATCTCTTCTTCTGACGAGAGCATCTCGGCGGGGTCGAAGGGAGAGAACTTTTCAGCCATCTTCATAGCTCCACTGTTGCGCCAAACGCGCTGCGGTCCTGATATCCGCAGACTGCGTGCTTTTGTCCCCCGCACAGAGCAGGACAACCAGGGTGTCGCCGTGCTGCTTGAAATAGACGCGGTAGCCCGGACCGTAGTGGATCCGCAGCTCGCTGATTCCTTCGCCGACGCTCTTCGCATCGCCCAGATGGCCGAAAGCCATGCGGTCAATGCGGGAGGTGATCAGTGCACGCGCTCGCCCATCACGCAGGCGTGACCACCAATGCATGAAGGATGAGGAGCGGGCAATGCGAAGCACCCCGAGACAGTAGTTTATACGCTACTGTTTCGGGAATGATGCATTGATGCCGGGATGGTCGCTTCCGACCAAGTTGAAGGTCAGTCGGCCGACTTGATTACCAGTGACACGTTGCTCCCGCCGAACGCGAAGGAGTTGCTGACCATCGCCTTGGACGGGTCGAACGGCCGCGGTTCGCGGATCACGTCGGCGATCTCCTCGAGCGCGCTGGCGCGCACATGGGCGCTGGGCGGCAGCTCGCCGCGGCGCAACGCCTGCACGCAGGCGACCAGCTCCAGCGCGCCGCCCGCGCCGATCAGGTGGCCGTGCAGCGCCTTGGTCGCGCTCACCGGCACGCCGCGCGGGCCGAACACCCGCGCCAGCGATTCGGCCTCGACCGCGTCGCCGACATCGGTCGCCGTGCCGTGCGCGTTCACGTAGCCGACCTCCGCCGGCTCGATCCCCGCGTCCTTCAGCGCCGCCCGCAGCGCGCGCTCCTGCCCGTCGGCGTCGGGCCGCGACAGGTGCACCGCGTCGACGCTATGCCCGTAGCCGGCCAGCACGGCAAGCGCCGTGGCGCCGCGTGCGCGGGCGTGGGATGCCGTCTCGAGCACCAGCGCCGCGGCGCCTTCGCCCAGCACCAGGCCCTTGCGGGCATCGTCGAACGGCCGGCAGCTGCGCGAGGGATCCTCCGGATCCGCCGGCGCCATCACGCCCATCGCCATCCAGGCGCCCACCGACCCCGGGTTCAGCATCGCCTCCGAGCCGCCCACCAGCGCCATGTCCGCCCGGCCGTGGCGCAGCAGCATCAGCGCCTCGCCGATCGCCTGCGCCGACGAGGCGCAGGCATTGGAGATCGTCAGCATCGCCGCCTTCAACCCGTACTTCATCGCCAGGTGCGACGCGGCCGAGTTGCTCATCACCCGCACCACCGAGTACGGATGGATGCGCGGCGGCGTCTTGGTCAGGTGCTCGGTGTAGGACTGCTGCAGCGCGTTGGACCCGCCCAGCCCGGTGCCCCAGGCGATGGCCGAGCGCTCCGGCGCCACGGACGTCGCCGGCAGGCCGGATTGCGTCCAGGCCTCGCGCGCCGCCTGCAGCGCCATCAGGCTGTGCCGGTCGTGCAGGTTGCGCTGCGCCGGCGGCATGTCCTGGCCCAGCGGCTCGGTCACCGCCGCCGCCGCGAACGGCGGCACGCCGCGCGTCGGTTCGCCCGGCTGCAGCGCGATCCCCGAGCGCCCCTGCGCCAGCGCGTCCGCGAGCGAGCCCGCGTCCGGGCCGAGCGCGCTGCACGCGCCGATGCCGGTGATCCATACCGCTTCCACGCTCATGCGCGCGGCGCCCGTCAGGCGGCCACCGGCGCGGCCGTGCCGCCTCCGGCGCCCTTGGCGGCCAGCTGCTCGTCCACGATCGCGGCCAGGCCGGCGATCGTCGGCTGCTTCATCGCCGTCTCGTGGTCGATCTCGATCAGGAACTTGTCCTCCACCGCGAACATGAAGTCGACCAGCATCAGCGAATCGAGGCCCAGTTCGGCGAACGTGACGTCGTTCTTCAGTTCGTCGTCCTTCATGCCCAGGTCGTGGCAGGCCAGACGGCGCAGTTCTTCAAGCGTGTTGCTCATGGCGGAGGTCCTCGGTCGCGGGGGAAATGACAAAGCGTTCGGCCGGGTGCGCGACGGGCACCTGGCGCAGCAGGAATTGACGGGCTGCCTGCGTGACGGCGCCGCGTTCGTTATCGAGCGTCAGCATGTGATAGCTGTGATGGAACCAGTGCACCTCCGGGGTGGTCCCCAGGCGGCGCTGCAGTTCCAGCACGGAGCGCGGACCGCTGACGTCATCCTCGCTAGCATGCAACACGACGGCCGGCGTGTCGATCTCGTGAAGACGCGCACGCACGTGGCGGATCAGGCGCGAGGCCTGGTGCAGCGACGCCGCCGGCAGCCGGTCGGCGCCGGCCGCGGAGACCTGGTCCGAGGTCATCGCCTGCGCCACCCACTCCCGCAGCCGCTCGTTCTTGATGCCGTAGGGCGGCGTCTCGCGGAAGGCCAGCCACTGCCGCAGCGGCGGCACGTAGGCCAGCGGCAGCAGCCGGCGCCAGGGCGAGACGTTCCAGCCGTCGAAATGCAGGCTGGTCGACAGCAGCATCAGCGCCGCGGCGGGGCGCTCCAGCGCCAGGGCCAGCGCCAGCACCGAGCCCATCGACAGTCCGCCCACGGCGACGCGCGCGTGCCGGGCGGCCAGCGCGTCGAAATGCGCGGCGGCCATCTCGACCCAGCGCTCGAACGCCGGCACCCGGCGGCGTCCCGGGGCGCGGGGCTGGCCCGCCAGCGGCGGCGCGACGCCATAGCCGTCCAGCGCGGGCGCTTCCACGACGTAGCCGGCCTCGCGCAGCGAGCGCGCCAGCGGCATCATTTCCAGCGGGTTGGCGCACAGGCCGTGCAGCAGCAGCACCGCGGGGCGGGGATCGAGCGCCGCCGGCGACTCCGGCGTCGCGGATGCCGGGGACGGCGAGGGAACGGGTTTGAGCATGGGCGGCAGTCTGGCCAAGCTCGCTGTTGCGGACTTGACGCGAAGCTGTCGGAAACCTGTCGCCGCCTTTGCGCTCAGGTTTCTGACAGGTCGCCGATTGGCCGGCGAAAGGCCCAAGGCTTATGCTGCCGCCCCATGCGAATCCTCCTGGTCGAAGACGATGAGTTCCTGGCGGAATCCACCGCCCGGGCGCTGCGCTCGCAGTCCTGGGTCGTGGATGTCAGCGCCCGCGGCGAGCCCGTTCCGCTGTCGCTGCGGGAGGACCGTTACGACCTGCTGATCCTGGACATCGGCCTGGCCGGCATCGACGGCTTCGAGACGTTGCGGCGCGTGCGCGCGCAGGGCAGCACGACGCCGGTGCTGCTCCTGACCGCGCGCGACGCGGTCGAGGACCGCGTGCGCGGCCTGGAGGGCGGCGCCGACGACTACCTGGTCAAGCCCTTCGCGCTGAGCGAGCTGATCGCGCGGGCCCGTGCGCTGGTGCGCCGCAGCCAGGCGCGCACCGGCAACGAGCTGCGGCTGTCCTCGCTGCGCATGGACCTGGAGGCGCGACGCGCCTACATCGCCGAGGAACCGCTGGCGCTGTCCGCGCGCGAATGGGACGTGCTGGGCTTCCTGCTGGCGCGCGCCGGCAAGGTCGTGGCCAAGGAGCAGATCGCCTCGGCCAGCAACGGCTGGGAGCAGGGCGTCAGCGACAACGCGATCGAGGTCTGCGTCTCGCGCCTGCGCGCCAAGATCGAGCCCGCCGGGCTGCAGCTGCGCACGGTGCGCGGCCTGGGCTACCTGCTCGAAGAGATGCCCGGCGCGGGCGCGCCGGCGGCCAAGGCCTGACGCGCCGCGGCATGACGCACGCGCCACGCCGGACCCGGGGCCGCTCCTTCAGCCTGAAGCAGCGGCTGCTGATCTGGCTGATGGTGCCGGTGCTGGTGGCGGTGCCGGCCGCCGGGCTGGTGCTCTACAACGTGATGCACGACACGGCGATCTCCTGGCTCGACCAGGCGCTGGGCGACACCGCGCTGTCCGTGGCCGGCCTGCTGCGCGAGCGCGACGGGCAGGTCTTCGTCGACGTCTCCGGCCCGACCGACCGCGCGCTGCGCTTCGACCGCACCGACCGCGTCTATTACCTGGTGCTGGACCCGGCCGGGGAAGTGCTGCTCGGCGACGCGCAACTGGCCACGCTGAAGCTGCCGCCGCGGCGGCCCAACGAGTGGTACTTCGCCGCCGTCACGCTGGACGGCGAGCAACTGCGGGCGGCGGCGCTGGGCACCCATTGCGGCCAGGCCCAGGTCTGCCAGGTGCTGGTGGCCGAGACCTTGAACAAGCGCGACGCGCTGCAGCAGCAGCTGGTGGCGGTGGTGGCGCTGCTGATCGGCGGCATGGCGATCCTGCTGGCCGCGGCCGGTTGGTGGGCCACCTACCGCGGCCTGCGCCCGCTGGCGCGGCTGAGCGCGGAGCTCGAGCAGCGCGACCTCGCCCGCCTGGAGCCGCTGCAGCACGACGTGCCCGGCGAGCTGCGTCCGCTGATCGCGGCCTTCAACCGATTGTTCGAGCGGCTGCGCCGCGCGTCCTCGGCGCAACAGGACTTCCTGGCCAACGCGGCGCACCAGCTGCGCACGCCGTTGACCTCGCTGCGCACCGAGATCGACCTGGCGCTGCTGGAGCCGCACGACCCGCAGGTCGAGCCGCTGCTCAAGCGGCTGCAGGGCTCGGTCGACCGCAGCGCGCGGCTGGCCACGCAGATGCTGTCGATCGCGCGCGCCGAGGCCGAGCCCGGCGGCCGGGAGCATCCGCTGGACCTGCGCGACATCGCGGCGCAGGTGGCCGAGGACTGGGTGCCGCGGGCGCTGCAGGCCGGCGCGGACCTGGAGTTCGAGCTCGAGAGCGCGCCGGCGCTGGGCCAGAGCTTCCTGCTGCGCGAGCTGCTGGCCAACGTGCTGCACAACAGCCTGAACTACGCCGGGCCGGGACCGCGCATCACGGTGCGCACCGGCTGCGACGAGGACTGGTCGCGGATGGAGGTCGAGGACAACGGCCCCGGCATTCCGCCGCACGAGCGCGAGCGCGCGCTGCGCCGCTTCGAGCGCGGCAGCGAGTCCAAGGGCACCGGGAGCGGGCTGGGCCTGGCGATCGCGCTGGACATCGCGCAGCGCCACGATGGGCGGCTGGAGCTGCTGGACGCGCTGGCGGGGCAGGGGCTGCGGGTGCGGCTGAGCCTGCCGAGGCTGCGCGCGGCGGCCTGATCGCACGGCCCTGGGGCCGGCGCACGGTGCCGCGCGGGCGCCTGGCCATGGCGATGATCCGGCTCGCGATCCGACGGGCGATCCGGGAAAGGCCGCGCTTGGCCGCCGGCCGGGTGGCGGCGATCATCGCGCGATGAGCATCCGCATCGTCCGACTCGGCGTCACGCCGCGCCTGCCCGACGAGGGCCCCCGCCTCGGCACCGTCCGCCGTCCGCCGCGTGGCGTCCGCAAGGAGGACTACGCCCGCCTGGACTACTACGACAGCTGGTTGCCCCTGCTGTCGCCCAGCGCCGAGCTGATGGCCCAGGGCAAGGCCGCGGACGACGACAAGGCCTGGGCCGCGTTCGCGAAGGCCTATCGCAAGGAGATGAGCGAGGCCGCCCCGTCGCAGGTGCTGGACGCGCTGGCGGCGATGTCGCGCACGGCCAACCTGTCGATGGGTTGCTACTGCGAGGACCCCGCGCGCTGCCATCGCAGCCTGTTGACGCGGCTGCTCGAGGAACGCGGCGCGGAGCTACGCGTCGAGTGAGCCGGAAGAGGACGCCGCATCGCGGTCGTCCCCGACAGGGGGATCCCCCGGACCGGGGCGATCTCCGCGGTCTCCTTGAGCGCCGCGATCGTCGAACCTGATCGCGTCGAACTGCCGCCGCAGCTTCTCCATCCGCGACGGCGCGAGGAACTGCCCCGCCCAGGCGAGCCGCCCCAGCAGTGGCGCGCGCAGCGCCGCGTCGACCGACGCCATCGCGCCGAGCCGATGCAGTTCCGCCTTCAAGCGGTCGTAGTCCTCGCGCGGAAGGTTGGGCTTCTCGTTGACGACGACACCGGTCACCTGCTGCCGCCCGCCCGCCGGCATCGCGCGTGTCTTGTCGCGCCGCAGCCGGAAGCCTTCGTCCTCGACGATCGCCGCGACCCAGGCGCGCAGCCGGTCCTGGTCGCGGCGCAGCGTCGCCGGTCCGGAGATCACCAGGTCGTCCGCGTAGCGCGAGTAACTCGCGCCGAAGCGTCCGGCCAGTCCCGCCAGTCGCAGGTCCATCGAGAACAGGCTGAGGTTGGCCAGCGCCGGCGAGGTCGGCGCGCCCTGCGGCAGATGCGGCGACGCCAGGCGCGTCGCGCCGTCGCGATCGATCGAGCCGTCCTCGCGCAGCCGCTCGCGCACCATGGCCGGCGTGCGCGCGGTGCACAGCGTCGTCAACCGCGCCACGACCGCGTCGCCGTAGCCCAGCGTGCGGAAGATCGCCGCCACGCGCGCCGCGCCCACGCTCGGAAAGAAGTCGCGCAGGTCGAATCGGATCACCACGTCCTGCCCGACGTGCATCGCCGCATGGCTGGCGACGTTGCGCCCCGGCACGAAGCCGTGCGCGGCCTCGTGGCAGGGCAGCGCGTTCAGCAGGCCGTCGAGCAGCCGCCGCTGCAGCGCGCGAAGGCGGCGCATCGGCGCCTCGATGAGGCGAAGGCCGCCGCGGCGCTTCGGGATCAGCAGGCAGCGGTAGTGGCGCGTCGCCTCGGCCCGCGGCCGCAGGGCCGTGGGGATCGCCTCGCGGAAACGCTGCGCCGGACCTGCGAACAGGTCGAGGTCATCGAGGCTCAGTCCGAGCCAGGCGGCGAGGTCCGCCTCGGTCGGCCAAGCCGGCAGCGCGAGGTGCTCGATCGCGAACGGCCTGGGCCGCATCCGCGACGGCCGCAGCAGCAGGCGATGCACCGCCGGACGCGGGAAGCGTTCGGGGTCGAAGCCGTCGAAGAAGGCCGTGGTGTCTTCCAGCATCGTCGCGAGGCTGGCCACCGAGTGCGCGCGCCACACCGGTTCCGGCATCCGCGCCAGCTCGACGCACAGGGGTTTCAGCCACGGCCGGGCCTCCAGCCCCAGGCATTGCTCGGCGCGCGCCTGCAGCGACTCGGCCTCGCGGGCGCGCGGCCGGTGGTCGTCGGCCTGCAGCGCGCGGGCGAGCGCCAGGGCGATCCATCGGGCATAGGTCAACGGCGCGGCAAGGGGCATCGGCAAGGACGCGGCGAGGCAAGAGGTGACCCCCGGACGCCGCCAACTCACCGGTCTGGACCGGGACGGATCCGCACGGACGTGCGGGGAGGTCCCGGCGCCGGATGTCCGACTGTGGAGAGCGCCGCGGGGCAACCCCGCGGCCGGAGGCGCGAACGCTTCCGAAGGCTTGGCGGCGTCGGAGGTCGGCGGCGATTATGGTGGCGGCGCGTGACGGCGTTCAAGCGCGCGTCATGCGTCCGTCAAGCCGGCAAGGAACGCCGGGCCGTGGCCGGCCCGCGCGCCTTCAAGCCGCGCTCAACACCGCCTGCTTCGTCGCATTCGCCTGCAGCGGGATGTAGGCCTCGTCCGTTTCGGCGCGCTTGGCCTCGCAGCTGGCCACCAACTGCTTCTGCCACTGGCCGTGGCGGTCGAACAGCTCCGCGACCCAGTCGACGAACACCCGCAGCTTGGTGCTCAGGTGCCGGTTCGGCGGGTACACCACGTACAGCGGCAGCGGATCCGATTCCCAGTCGCACAGGAAGGGCACCAGCTCGCCGGCGTCGATGTGCGGCTTGATCATGAAGTAGGGCGCCTGGATCACGCCCAGCCCGGTCAGCCCGGCCGTCATGTAGGCGTTGCCGTCGTTCACCGACACCTTGTAGTGGCCGTAGATCTCGTAGCGCTGGCCGTTCTTGCTGTAGTCGAACGGGAAGCGCTTGCCCGTGCGCGTCGAGAAGTAGCTGACCACGTGGTGCTGGTCCGACTCCAGGTCCAGCGGATGCTGCGGCATGCCGTGCTGGCGGATGTACTCCGGCGACGCGCAGCAGCCGTACCCCCAGTCGCCGATGCGACGCGCCACCAGCGACTGGTCGGTGATCTCGCCGCCGCGCACGACGCAGTCGACGTTGTCGCCGATCAGGTCGACCGGCCGGTCCGACACGCCCAGGTCGATCTGGATGTCCGGATGTCTTGCATAAAACTCCGGAAGCGCCGGGATCAGCAGCAGCCGCGCCACGCTCGACGCGACGTCCACCCGGATGCGCCCCTTCGGCGCCGCGCGCGCATGCGAGACGGAACCCTCCAGCTCCTCGATGTCCGACAGCAGCCGCGTCACCCGCTCGTAATACGCGGCGCCATCGGGCGTCACGCTCACGCGCCGCGTCGTGCGGTTCAGCAGCTTGACCTTGAGATGGTCCTCCAGCGACTGGATCAGCCGCGTCACCGCGGTCTTGGGCAGGTCCAGCGATTCCGCCGCCCGCGTGAAGGTGCCCGCTTCCACGACGCGCGCGAAAGCCTGCATGGCATTGAGCTTGTCCATCCTGAACCCCTGATTGCGGCGTGCGCCGCGACTGCTTCCGAGACTGATGCCGACGCGCCCCCCGAGGGCGCGGTCCGATCGGAACGGCACGTCTTGCGCGTGCGCGAGGTCGCCATCCTGCCCGATCGATTGTTTCGTCGATGAAACGCTGATTCGCGTCGGGACCTGTTTATCGGACGGCGTCCGATCTCTAAATTTCGCTGCATTGCAACATGAACCGGCCTGCCCCCACGGGGAGCAGGCCTTTGCTCCCGCCATGGATGCGCTGCCGCTCACCTCCTGCCACGACGACCTCCTGCCCGCCGGCGACGGCGTCGTGCCGGTGCGCGTGTACAAGGGTGCCGCACGCCGCAAGGACGCGCCGGTCGTCATGCACCTGCACGGCGGTGCCTTCACCGGCGGCGACCTGGACAGCGGCGAATGGGTGTCGCGGTTGCTGGCCGACGCCGGCGCGGTGGTGGTCGACGTCGACTACCCCACCGGCGACGACCAGGTCTTCCCCGCCGCGCTCAAGACGCTGGACGCGCTGCTGGCCGGCCTGCACAAGGCCCGCGCCAAGCTCTCCGGCAAGGGCGCCCCGCTGCTGGTCGCCGGCGAGGAAGCCGGCGGCAACCTGGCCGCGGCGCTGGCGCTGATGGCGCGCGACCAGGGCCACCGCAAGCTCGCCGGCCAGATCCTGATCGGGCCGATGCTCAACCCCTGCATGGCCACCGCCTCGCTGCGCCAGGCCGAGGCCGGCTACGGCGAATGCCGCTGGATGCAGGGCTGGCGCGCCTACCTCGGCCAGTGCGAGGACGGCGACCACCCCTACGCCGCGCCCGCCAACACCAGCCGCCTGGCGGGCCTGGTGCCGGCGCTGGTCGTCAGCAGCGAGGACGACCCGATGCGCGACGAGGCGCTGGCCTACGCCCGCGCGATGAAGCGCGCCGGCGTCCAGGTCCAGCAGGCGCTGATCCCCGGCGCCACCGGCTGGCCCTGCAGCCTGATGAAGCTGCCGTCGCTGGCCGCGCTGCAGCTGCCCTGGGCCGCGGCCTTGCGCCAGCGGCTCGCCGATTTCCTGTCCCTGATCCCACCCGCCGGCAAGGCCCGGCTCCAACCGGCCTGAGGCCATCCCGAGAACTCCCAACGTCTACCCCCGTCCACGGAGCACCACCATGAACAAGAAGATCTTTGCCACCTCGCTGACCGCCGTCGCCGCGGTCGTCGGGGCCGTCGTCGTCGGCCTGCACAGCCAGCAGGCGGTCGCCAACCAGCCCTCGGGAGCGCCGCAGGCGATCCCCGTGTCCATCGCCACCGTCGCCGCCCAGGACGTGGCCGCCTGGGACGAGTTCTCCGGCCGCCTCGAGGCCGTCGAGCGCGTCGACGTCCGCGCCCGCGTCTCCGGCGCGGTGCAGTCGGTGCACTTCCGCGAAGGCGCGCTGGTCAAGTCCGGGGACCTGCTGATCACCATCGATCCCGCGCCCTACCAGGCCGAGGTCGACCGCGCCGAGGCGCAGGTGCTGGCCGCGCAAGCCCGCGTCAGCTACACGAAGAGCGAGCTGGAGCGCTCCACCCGGCTGTGGAGCGAGCGCGCCATCGCGCAGCGCGAGCTCGACGAGCGCAGCAACGCCTCCAACGAGGCCAACGCCAACCTGCGCGCGTCGCAGGCGGCGCTGCAGTCGGCCAAGCTGAACCTGGGCTACACGCAGGTCCGCGCGCCGGTGGCCGGCCGCGTCGGCAAGCTCGAGGTGACGCAGGGCAACCTGGTGGCCGCCGGCCCCGGCGCGCCGGTGCTGACGACGCTGGTCTCGGTCAGCCCGATCTACGCCAGCTTCGACGCCGACGAGCGCACCGTCGCCCGCGCCCTCAACGAGCTGCACGGCAACGACAAGGGCGCCGTCGGCGGCCTGGGCGACCTGTCGAGCATCCCGGTGCAGATCGGCACGGCCGCGACCGCGGACACGCCGTTCAACGGCAAGCTGCAGCTGATCGACAACCAGGTCGACGCCCGCAGCGGCACGGTGCGCGTGCGCGCGGTGCTGGACAACAAGGACGGCGCGCTGATCCCGGGCCAGTTCGCCCGCATCCGGCTGGGCCAGTCGAAGTCGCGTCCGGCGGTGCTCGTCAACGAGCGCGCGGTCGGCACCGACCAGAGCAAGCGCTTCGTGATGGTGGTCGGCGCGGACAACACGCTGAGCTACCGCGAGGTGCAGCTCGGCGCCAGCGTCGACGGCCTGCGCATCGTCACCACCGGCCTGAAGGCCAACGAACGCGTCGTGGTCAACGGCCTGCAGCGGGTGCGCCCGGGCGCGCTGGTCGCGCCGACGGTCGTGCCGATGAACGCCAAGGCCGAGATCCAGGCCAAGACCGGCGCGGCCAAGGACGTGCAAGCCAAGGAAGGCGAGGCCAAGGCGGACAAGTCCTGATCGGACGCCTCCGCTGAACGCCCTTCACAGTCGACTTGAAAGACTGACATGAATCTCTCCAAATTCTTCATCGACCGCCCGATCTTCGCGGGCGTGCTGTCGGTGCTGATCTTCGTCGCGGGCCTGCTCGCGGTGCGGGTGCTGCCGATCTCGGAATACCCCGAGGTCGTGCCGCCCCAGGTCGTGGTCCGCGCGCAGTACCCCGGCGCGAACCCCAAGGTCATCGCCGAAGCCGTGGCCACGCCGCTCGAGGAATCGATCAACGGCGTCGAAGGCATGCTCTACATGGGCAGCCAGGCCACCACCGACGGCCTCATGACGCTGACGGTCACCTTCAAGCTGGGCACCGACCCGGACAAGGCCCAGCAGCTGGTGCAGAACCGCGTCTCGCAGGCCGAGCCGCGCCTGCCCGAGGAAGTGCGCCGCCTGGGCCTGACCACGGTCAAGAGCAGCCCCGACCTGACGATGGTCGTGCACCTGCTGTCGCCCAACGACCGCTACGACATGACCTACCTGCGCAACTACGCGGTGCTCAACGTCAAGGACCGCCTGGCGCGGATCCAGGGCGTGGGGCAGGTGCAGCTGTTCGGCTCGGGCGACTACTCGATGCGCGTCTGGCTGGACCCGCAGAAGGTGGCGGAGCACGGCCTGTCGGCCAGCGACGTCGTCCAGGCGATCCGCGAGCAGAACGTGCAGGCCGCGGCCGGCGTGGTCGGCGCGTCGCCCGGCCTGCAGGGCATCGACCTGCAGCTGCCGATCAACGCGCAGGGCCGCCTGAACAACGAGCAGGAGTTCGGCGACATCATCGTGAAGTCCGGCGCCAACGGCCAGGTGACGCGCCTGCGCGACCTGGGCCGCATCGAGCTGGGCGCGTCGGAATACGCGCTGCGTTCGCTGCTGGACAACAAGTCCGCGGTGGCGATCCCGATCTTCCAGGCCCCGGGCTCCAACGCGATCGAGATCTCCAACAACGTGCGCGCCACGATGGCGGAGCTGAAGAAGGCGATGCCCGAGGGCGTCGACTACTCGATCGTCTACGACCCGACGCAGTTCGTGCGGGCCTCCATCGAGTCCGTCATCCACACGCTGCTGGAAGCGGTGGCGCTGGTGGTGCTGGTCGTGATCCTGTTCCTGCAGACCTGGCGCGCGTCGATCATCCCGCTGCTGGCCGTGCCGATCTCGATCATCGGCACCTTCGCGGTGATGCACCTGTTCGGCTTCTCGATCAACGCGCTGTCGCTGTTCGGCCTCGTGCTGGCCATCGGCATCGTGGTGGACGACGCGATCGTGGTCGTCGAGAACGTGGAGCGCAACATCGAGTCGGGCCTCAGCCCGCGCGACGCGACCTACCGCGCGATGCGCGAGGTGTCGGGCCCGATCATCGCGATCGCGCTGGTGCTGGTGGCGGTGTTCGTGCCGCTGGCCTTCATCACCGGCCTGACGGGCCAGTTCTACAAGCAGTTCGCGCTGACGATCGCGATGTCGACGGTGATCTCGGCGGTCAACTCGCTGACGCTGTCGCCCGCGCTGGCCGCGATGCTGCTCAAGGGCCACGACGAGCCCAAGGACTGGCTGACCCGCGCGATGGACAAGGTGCTGGGCCGCTTCTTCGGCGGCTTCAACCGGCTGTTCAACCGCGGCGCCAAGGCCTACAGCGGCGGCGTCACCAAGGCGATCTCGCGCAAGGTGATCATGTTGGTGGTCTACGGCGGCCTGCTGGGCCTGACGGTGGGCCTGTTCAAGGCGGTGCCCAGCGGCTTCGTGCCGGCGCAGGACAAGCAGTACCTGATCGGCTTCGCGCAGCTGCCCGACGGCGCCACGCTGGACCGTACCGAGGACGTCATCCGCCGCATGAGCGAGATCGCGATGAAGACCCCCGGCGTCGACCACGCGGTGTCCTTCCCCGGCCTGTCGATCAACGGCTTCACCAACAGCTCCAACTCGGGCATCGTGTTCACGCCGCTCAAGCCCTTCGACGAGCGCACCGGCAAGGGCCTGTCCGCGGGCGAGATCGCGGCCAACCTGAACGCGCAGTTCGGCCAGATCCAGGATGCCTTCGTCGTGATGTTCCCGCCCCCGCCGGTGCAGGGCCTGGGCACGACCGGCGGCTTCAAGCTGCAGCTCGAGGACAAGGGCGGCCTGGGCTACGAGGCGCTGGACCAGGCGGTCAAGGCCTTCATGGCCAAGGCCTACCAGACGCCCGAGCTGGCCGGCATGTTCACCAGCTACCAGGTCAACGTGCCGCAGCTGTACGCGAACCTGGACCGCACCAAGGCGCGCCAGCTGGGCGTGGCGGTGACGGACGTGTTCGACACGATGCAGATCTACCTGGGCTCGCTCTACGTCAACGACTTCAACAAGTTCGGCCGGACCTACACGGTGCGGGTGCAGGCGGACGCCGCCTACCGCGCGCGCGCCGAGGACGTGGGCCTGCTGAAGGTGCGGTCGGCCTCGGGCGAGATGGTGCCGCTGTCGGCGCTGATGAAGGTCGAGCCGAGCTTCGGTCCGGAACGCGCGATGCGCTACAACGGCTTCCTGTCCGCCGACATCAACGGCGGCCCGGCGCCGGGCTATTCGACCGGCCAGGCGCAGGACGCGATCGCGCGCATCGCCGCGGAGACGCTGCCCCCGGGCATCAGCTATGAATGGACCGAGCTGACCTACCAGGAGATCCTGGCCGGCAATTCCGCGGTGTGGGTCTTCCCCCTGGCGATCCTGCTGGTGTTCCTGGTGCTGGCCGCGCAGTACGAGAGCCTCTCGCTGCCGGTGGCGATCATCCTGATCGTGCCGATGGGCCTGCTGGCGGCGATGACGGGCGTGTGGCTCAGCAAGGGCGACAACAACGTCTTCACCCAGATCGGGTTGATCGTGCTGGTGGGCTTGTCGGCGAAGAACGCGATCCTGATCGTGGAGTTCGCCCGCGAACTGGAGTTCGCCGGCAGGAGTCCGCTGCAGGCGGCGATCGAGGCGAGCCGGCTGCGGCTGCGCCCGATCCTGATGACGTCGATGGCGTTCGTGATGGGCGTGCTGCCGCTGGTGCTGGCCTCCGGCGCCGGCGCCGAGATGCGCAACGCGATGGGCGTGGCGGTGTTCGCCGGGATGATCGGGGTGACGGCCTTCGGCCTGTTCCTGACGCCGGTGTTCTACGTGGTGGTGCGCCGCCTCACCGGCAACCGCCCGCTGAAGCAGCACGGCGAGGTACCGCACGACGTGGAGGCCTTCGTCCAGCCCGAGCAGGGCGCGGGCCACGATTTCGGCCCGGGCGGCAATGCCCGGCCGCACCCGGCCGCGCCGCGCCACGAGCACGAGTGATCCCGCAACCGTGATCCGGACTCCCGGCGTCGATCCGACGCCGGGGCCGGCGGAGCCCTTCCCGAGTCGGGCGGGGCTCCAAGGAGTCGATGCCATGAAAACGAAACTGATGATGACGACGCTGCTGGCCGCCCTGGTGCTGGCCGGTTGCGCGACGCCGCCGCCGATCGACGAGTCGCGCCTGCCGGCGACGCCGGCGGCCTTCAAGTCCCAGACCGCGACGGTGGGCGAGGCGCGCTGGGCGGTGGTGCCGCCGGCCGATGCCGAGCCGCGCGGCGACTGGTGGGTCGCGTTCGGCGATGCCACGCTGAACGACCTGATCCGCCGCTCGCTGGTGGGCAACACCGACCTGCAGGGCGCGGCGGCCCGGCTGGCGCAGGCGCGCGCGCTGCTGCGCATCGCCGATGCCGACCGCCTGCCGCAACTGGGCGCGAGCGCCGGCGCGGCGCGCGGCACGGTGGCCGGGCAGGGCCCGGCCGCGACGACGGTCTACAACGCCGGCCTGGCCGCGAGCTGGGAGGTCGACATCTCCGGCCGCCTGTCGCAGGCCAGCCGCGCGGCGTCGCTGGATGCGCAGTCGCGCGAGGCGCTGCTGCAGAGCACGCGGCTGATCGTGCAGGCGGACGTGGCGCAGACCTACCTGGCGCTGCGCTTCACCGACCAGGAGCGCCGGCTGGTGCGCGACACGGTGGCGGCCTATCGCGAGACGCTGGCGCTGACGCAGCGCCGCTACCAGGCGGGCGACGTCGCCGAGCTGGACCTGGCGCGGGTGCAGACCGAGGTGGCCGCGACGGAGGCCGAGGCGATCAGCCTGGACCGCCGCCGGGCCGAGCTGGAGAACGCGCTGGCGGTGCTGCTGGGCGAGCCGGCGTCGGGCTTCCAGGTCGCGGAGGACGTGGCGCTGGCGGCGCTGCCGGCGATCCCGGCGGGGCTGCCCAGCGCGATGCTGGCGCGGCGGCCGGACGTGGCGGCGGCGCAGCGCGGGCTGCTGGCCGCGCAGGCGCGGGTGGGCGTGGCGCAGGCCGCGTGGTTCCCGAGCCTGTCGCTGACGGCCAACGGCGGCTATGCGTCGCCGGAGCTGAGCGACGTGTTCAAGTGGTCGGCGCGGGCCTGGTCGGTCGACGCGCTGCTGTCGCTGCCGATCTTCGACGGCGGGCGGCGCAAGGCGGGCGTGGCGTCGGCGACGGCGGGCCTGGACCTGGCGATGTCGAGCTACCGGCAGCAGCTGCTGCAGGCGCTGCGCGAGGTCGAGGACTCGCTGAGCGGGCTGCGCACGCTGTCGCAGCAGGCGGACGTGCAGGGCCAGGCGGTGACCTCGTCGGTGCGGGCGACGGCGCTGTCGGACTCGCGCTACCGCAACGGGCTGGTGAGCCAGCTGGACCTGCTGGACGCGCGCCGCAGCGAGCTGCGCAACCGCCGCGCGGCGCTGCAGGTGCAGGCGGCGCAGTACCAGGCGACGGTCGGGCTGGTGCGCGCGCTGGGCGGCGGCTGGCAGAACACGCCGGCCTGACGGCCCGGGGCCGGGCAAGGCCTGGCCCCTGTCCTCGCGATCGATCTTTACCGGTGTGCCCCGTTGGGCGTGCAGTGATGCACGCCCTTTTTTCATGCGCCAACAGTTCCAGTCAGCGCCCTGACTTGCCGGCGTGGGCGAGGGGGCGAATCGCACGAGTGGAGGCCATGGCGGCGTGACAACCGCCTGCCTAAGGTGACTGCCCCATCAACACAGGACTGGAGGAACGACATGGGGCGGGTAGTTGACGAACGGCGACAACGATCGACCGGACATCACGCCGCGCGCGACGTCGCGAGCGCATGCGGGGACGCCCTGGAACCTCGAGCGAGATCGCGCTTCGCCGATGCAGCGATCGGCAGCGCGTCGCCCTGGATGAGGCTCTCCGTGCTCGGGGTGGTGAGCTTGAGGCGATGTCGGCACGGCTCGCCAAGCGGTTTCCCTTCCGGGACCAGAAGGGCTCGACGCCGATCAGTGATTCCAATCAGCTTGATCGCAAAGAACTGGTGAGCGCGGCCGCATCAACACAAGTTCGTCTCGTTGAGCGGCACCGGGCGCATCGTTACCTTGGGCTGATGTCGATCCAGTCCTTCGCTTGTCGGGAGACCGAGCGCCTCTTCACGATGGGGCGTTCGACGCGCTTCGTGAACGTGAGGGCAACCGCGGAGCGAAGGCTGGCGCAGCTCGACGCCGCACCCGCGGTCGAGTTCATGCGGACACCGCCGGGCAATGACCTCAAGTGGTACGAAGAGGCCTGGCACGTCAGAATCAACGACCAATGGCGGCTGACTTTCCGATGGGGGCTCGAAGGCCCCTTCGACGTCAAGATCGAGGATCCGCATTGAAGGATGTGGAACCCGCCTTCGGGTATCGCCGACAGTGACTCCAGCCAGCAGAGACGAACGAGGTACGCAATGTTCAGGAACGGAATGCGCCCGATCCACCCCGGAGAAATCCTCTTCGAGGACTACATCAAGCCGATGGGCATCAGCGTCCATGCGCTATCGAAGGCGCTGCATGTGCCGTACTCGCGGCTGCGGGAGATCGTGGATGGCCAACGCAGCGTGTCTCCCGATACCGCGCTGCGGCTGGAGCGCTACTTCGGCAGCGATGCCCAGGGGTGGTTGAACCTGCAATCGGCTTACGACCTGCGTCGCGCGGAGAAGGCTGCGGGTCGCATCATCAAGCGCGACATCCGCCCGCTGGCGCTGGCGGCCTGAAGCGTTGCTCGCTCAACAATGCCCGCCGGCCCGCGCCCTGAACCGGCGCCAGCCGGCCCGCATCAGCCAGGTGCCGACGCCCGCGAGCAGCAGCACGATCACGAACGCGCCGCCGGCGCCCGCCGGCGCGGCCGCGTCCTCGCCGGCACCGATCAGCGGCCTGAGCGCGTTCACGCCCGCCACCACCGCCGCGATCCACAACACGGCTCCGCCCACCAACTGCCCAAGGGCGACCAGCTTGTCCATTCCAACACTCCGCGAGACGGCAAAGGGCGCAGCCTAACGGGCCCCGCGGCCATCCGCCGTCAAAGCCCTTCGAGGAGGAACGGCATCACCGCCGCCAGCAGCGCCTCCGGCGCCTCCTCCGGGATGTAGTGACCGCACGGCAGCTCGCCCCCGTCGACGTCCGCCGCCACGCGTCGCCATTCCTTCAGCGGGTCGAAGCACTTCGCCACCACGCCCTGCGCGCCCCAGTACACCCGCAGCGGCATCGCCAGCCGGGCGCCGCGATCGCGGTCCGCGCGGTCGTGCGCCAGGTCGATGCCCGCCGCCGCGCGGTAGTCCTCGCACATGCCGTGCGCGGTGCCGGGCAGCGCCAGCGCCCGCTGGTACTCCGCGAAGGCGCGCGGGTCGAAGGCCGCCGCGCCCGCATGCCGCCGTCCCATCGTCTCCATCGCGTAGGCCGCCGGATCTGCCCCGATCAGCCGTTCCGGCATCGGCGCCGGCTGGATCAGGAAGAACCAGTGCCAGTACGCCCGGGCGAAGGCCTCGGTGGTCTGCTCGTACATCGCCAGCGTCGGCGCGATGTCCAGCAGCGCGAGCCGCTCGACCGCCGCCGGGTGGTCCGCCGCCATCCGATGCGCCACGCGCGCGCCGCGGTCGTGCGCCAGGACGCGGCAACGCGCATGGCCCAGCGCCGCCATCACGCCGACCAGGTCCAGCGCCATCCGCCGCTTGCTGTAGTTGCCATGGTCCGCGTCGCCCGCCGGCTTCGTCGAGTCGCCATAACCGCGCAGGTCCGGCATCACGACGGTGAAGCGCGCCGCCAGCGCCGGCAGCACGCGATGCCAGATCGCCAGCGTCTGCGGATGCCCGTGGATCAACAGCAGCGGCGGGCCGTCGCCGCACACGCGCGCATGGACGCGCACGCCGGGCTCGACCTCGACGAACAGGCGCCGCGCGGCCGGCGGGAACAGCGCGTCGGCCGGATGCGGCGCGGTGACGAACTCGGCGGAAGGCGTGAAGGTGCTCATGGCCCGATGCTAGGCGCCTCGTCCTGCCCGGCGCTGTCGGGCACGAGACACCGGGCCCGCGAATGGCGTTCCCAGGCCGCCAGCGCCATCAGCACCGCGCAGGCGTAGGCGCTGGTCGCCACCGGCGGCCAGGCGCCGACGAAGGGTCCGGCGGCCGCCAGCACGATCACCGCCACCGCGTGCGACCACGGCCAGCGCCCGACCACCGCGCGCTTGAACAGCCCCACGCCGGTCGCGTACAGCCCGACGCCGCCCAGCAGGCAGACCGCCGTGCGCAGGTCGGTGTGGCCGCCCGGATGCGCGAGCACGAACTCGTCCGCCGCCGCGTTGACGATGATCGCGGCCACGATCGGCAGGTGCAGATAGGTGTAGGCCAGCCGCGCCAGCCGCCCGGGGTCGTCGCTGTGGGCGATGCGGCCGGCGGCGAAGTCGTTGGTCGTGTCGAAGTACAGCCACCACATCGCCAGGCTGCCCGCGAAGGACACGAGGAAGGCCAGCAGCCCCGTGGCCGTCAGCGGCTCCGAGGCGAAGGTCGCGCCGGTCACCAGCAGCGACTCGCCCAGCGCGATGATCACGAACAGCGCGCAGCGCTCGGCCAGGTGGCCGCCGGAGACGTTCCAGTCCGAGGTCGTCGACCGGCCCAGCCCCGGCACCGCGAAGCCCATCGACGGCCCCACCACCTCGATCGCCAGCGCCGCCACCCACAGCGGTACCCGCAGCGTCGGGTCCATCGCGCCGGCGATCCACAGCGCCGCCGAGATCGTCAGCCAGGTGCCGATGCGCTGGAAGTTGCGCACCATCGTCACGTCGGCGCCGCGCACCGCCCAGAGGAAGAACAGCGTGCGCCCGAGCTGGATCGCCGCGAACGAGCCGGCGAACATCAACGCGCGCTCGCCGAAGGCCTGCGGCAGCGCCGCCGACATCAGCAGCCCCGCCAGCATGATCGCGAACAGGCACAGCCGCACCGGCACGCGTTCCGGGTCCAGCCAGTTGGTCACCCATGAGGTGAAGATCCAGACCCACCACACCGCCAGCATCAGGAACCCGGTCTGCAGCACGCCGGCCAGCGAGAAGTGCCCGATCAGCGTGTGCGACAGCTGCGTGACGGCGAAGACGAAGACCAGGTCGAAGAACAGCTCGACGAAGGTGACCTTGGCATGCCCGTGCGGATCGGGCGGCCGCAGCAGCGGGATCCGGCCGGGCGCGGACGCCGCCGGGGAAGGGGGAATCGGAGTCATCCCCGGACTGTCGCATGGGCGCCGGGCCCGTCCACCGGGGCCGATGCCAGCTTGACGCACGCCGCACGCCAGCGCCCATAATCGGCCGCACCGTCCGCGCTCTCGCGCCGCCGAGAACGACCTGCCCGAAACGTCGCATGCGTGTTTCCGCCCAGACGATCCACCGCAGCAGCCTCGGTCGCGGCGTGGGGCTGCTGATGGCGGCGCTGCTGGCGATGGCGGTGATCGTCGCGCTGCTGGCCTGGCGGGCCCGCGCGACGCTGGACGACCTGCGCCGCGCCGACCGCATCAACGGCGTGCTGCCCGCGATGACGATGCTGATGGAGGACCTGCTCAACGCCGAGACCGGCCAGCGGGGCTACCTCCTCACCCAGCGCGCGGGCTACCTGCAGCCCTACCGCGACGCGATGCGCAACCTGGAACGCCGCGTCGACGACCTGATGGCGCGCGACCAGGACCCCGCCCATGCCGCGCGGCTCGCCCGCGTCCGCGAACTGGTGCAGCTCAAGATGAACGAGCTCAGCCAGACGATCCGGATGCACGACTCGGGCCGCCACGAGGAAGCGCTGGAACTGGTGTTCGGCGACCAGGGCCTGCACCACATGGACGAACTGCGCGACGTGCTGGGCGAGCTGACCTCGTCGCTGCGCGCCGAGCGCGCGGCGATCAGCGAGCGGCTGAGCCGCGAGGCCACCCACACCGAACTGCTGATGCTGGCCGGCCTGGCGATGCTGGCGCTGTTCAGCGTGCTGGCGACGACGCAGGTGGTGCTGCGCTCGCGCGAGCTGCTGCGCGCGCAGAAGCGGCTCAAGGGCATCGCCGACAACGTGCCCGCGCTGATCTGCCACTACGACGGCCGCGGCCGGATCCGCTTCGCCAACGCCGAGGTGGGCCGGGTCTTCCACGTCGATCCGGCCGCGCTGGACGGCCAGACGCTGGAGCAGGTCCGCGGCAGCGCCAACGCCGCGCAGATGCAGCCCTTCATCGAACGCGCGCTGCGCGGCGAGGCCGTCGAGTTCGACGCCGAACAGGTCATCGACGGCGAGACGCTGCACTTCCACCAGCGCTTCGTGCCCGAGATGGCCGGCGGCAAGGTCGAGGGCTTCTACGCCTGCTCGATGGACATCACCGAGCGCAAGCGCGCCGAGGAACGCGTCGCCGCCAGCGAGCGCCGCATGAAGGCGGTCACCGACAACCTGCCGGTGTTCATCACCTACATCGACGCGCAGCGGCGGCTGCGCTACGCCAACGAGACGCTGCGGACCTGGTTCGGCCTGGACACGCAGGCCGCCATCGGGCTGCCGATCGACGAGGTCTTCGGACCCGCGAGCACCGGCCGGCGCAGCGCGCAGCTGGACCTGGCGCTCGGCGGGGAGCGGGTCGAGTTCGAGATCACCGAGACCATGCTGGGCAAGCAGCGCCACCTGCGCTCGATCTACGTGCCCGACGTCGCCGGGGACGGCCAGGTGCGCGGCATCTTCACGCTGTCCATCGACATCACCGTGATGAAGCAGGCCGAGGCGCAGCTGGCGCGGCTGGCCAGCTCGGACGCGCTCACCGGGCTGCCGAACCGGCGCGAGTTCGACCAGGCGCTGGCCGGCGCGCTGGCCCGCCAGCGGCGCCTGGCCCGCGAGGGCCGCGTGATGGCGCTGCTGTTCCTGGACATCGACCGCTTCAAGTCGATCAACGACACCCACGGCCACGGCGTCGGGGACACGGTGCTGCGCGAGTTCGCGGCGGTGCTGCGGCGCGCGGTGCGCGGCAGCGACCATGTGGCGCGGATCGCCGGCGACGAGTTCGTCGCGGTGCTGGAGGGCCTGAACCGGGCCGAGGAGGCCGAGCAGGTGGCCGCCAAGATCGTCGAGGCGGTGCGGGCCGCGCGGCCGGCGGACGTGGCGATCTCGGCCAGCATCGGCGTGGCCACGATCGCCGACGGCGAGGTCCCGGCGATGGACCTGATCGCGCTGGCCGACCGCGCGCTGTACCAGGCCAAGCACCAGGGGCGGGACGGCTGGGCGGCCTTGCGATGGCCCGGCCCGGACCAGCGCCGCTGAACGGGGCGCTTCGGCGATGATGAAGCGATGAAGATCCCACGTCCGCTGCCGGGCGTCCTGATCGCCGCAGTGCTGGGCCTGGGACTGTCCGCCGCCTCGACGGCCCTCGCGCAAGCGGGCGCCGCGTCTGCCAACAATTCCGCCGTAGCCTCCACGAAGGCGCCGCCGACATCGTCGACAGCATCGACGTCCCAGTCGACATCGGCGTCGACATCGACATCGACATCGACATCGGCGGCCGACGGCGGTCCTCGACCGCTGCGACCGCTGACCAACGACACCGCCGAGCGCATCCAGGCCTGCACGCTGTGCCACGGGCCGCAGGGCCGCGCGACGCCGCAGGGCTACTTCCCGCGGCTGGCGGGCAAGCCGGCGGGCTACCTCTTCAACCAGCTGCAGAGCTTCCGCGACGGCCGCCGGCACCACGCGCTGATGGCGGGCCTGCTGCGCAACATGAGCGACGACTACCTGCATGAGATCGCCGGCTACTTCGCCGCGCTGGACGTGCCCTATCCGGCGCCGGCGCCCTCGGGCCTGACGACGGCGCAGCAGGCGCGGGCCGAGCGGCTGGTGACGCAGGGCGATCCGTCGCGCAAGGTGCCGGCCTGCACCGCCTGCCACGGCAGCGCGATGGCGGGCCGCGAGCCGGCGACCCCCGGCCTGATCGGGCTGCCGCGCGATTACCTCGTCGGCCAGCTCGGCGCCTGGCGCAACGGCCTGCGCCGCGCGCATGCGCCGGACTGCATGGCCGACGTGGCCAAGGCGCTGTCGACGGACGACATCGCCGCCGTCGCGAGCTGGCTCGCGGCGCGCCCGGCCGGCGCGCATCCAGAGCCGGTGTCGTCCGCGCCGTTGCCGGTCGCCTGCGGAGGGCTCGCGCCATGAGCGGCCCGAACGTCCCGGAGCGCGACTCGTCGCGCGGCACGTCGACCGGTGCATCGGACGCCGGGTCCTCGGCGGCGTCCGCGCCGATGAGGACCTTCGTGCGTGGCCTGATCGGCCTGGCGATCGCGGTGCCGCTGATGGCGCTGCTGCTGGTGGCCGGCGCCTGGTCGCGCGAGGCCTGGCTGGTGGCGCGGCCGGTCCAGCCCGGCGTCGGCGGGACGGACCCGGCGCTGCTCGCGCGCGGCGCCTACCTCGCGCGCATCGCCAACTGCGCCGGCTGCCACAGCCCGCGCGGCGCGGCGCCGATGGCGGGCGGGTTGCCGCTGGGCACGCCGTTCGGCACGCTGTTCAGCAGCAACCTGACGCCCGACGCGGAGACCGGCCTGGGCCGCTGGACCGCCGACGACTTCTGGCGCGCGATGCACCACGGCCGCAGCCGTGACGGCCGGCTGCTGTATCCGGCCTTCCCGTACACCAGCTACACGGCGATGTCGCGCGAGGACGCCGATGCGATCTTCGCGTGGCTGCGACAGCTGCCGCCGGTGCGGCAGACCACGCCGGCGCACCAGCTCGGCTGGCCGTACCGGTGGCAGACCGCGCTCGCGGTCTGGCGGCTGATGTACTTCACGCCCGGGGACGCGCCCTCGCATGACGAGGCGCGCGAGCCAGGCACCAGCGTCCGCGGGGCGGAGGGCAGCGGAGACACCGCCCGCGCCATCGGCGCCAATGGCTCAAGCGGCTCAAGCGGCGCCAGTGGCGCCAGCGGCGCTGAAGCCCTGGCGGCGCGCGGCCGCTACCTGGTGCAGGCCGTCGGGCACTGCGCCGAATGCCATGCGCCGCGCAACCGGCTCGGCGCGCTGGAGGACGCGACCGGGCTGCGCGGCGGCTGGGTCGGCGTGCAGGGCTGGATCGCGCCGTCGCTGGCCGATCCGAAGGCGGCCGGGGTGCAGGACTGGACCGAGGCGGAGGTCAGCCAGTGGCTGCGCGCCGGTTGGTCGCCGCGCGGCGCTGCGCTGGGGCCGATGGCCGACGTGGTCGCGGAAAGCCTCCAGCACCTGAGCGAGGACGACGCCCGCGCGATGGCCGCCTACCTGCACGGCCTGCCGCGCGAGGGCTCGCCCGCCGAGGCCTTCAAGCCGGCGCCGCCGGCGCAGATGGACCTCGGCCGGCAGGTCTACGCCAAGCACTGCGCCGACTGCCACGGCGACCAGGGGCAGGGCCGCCGGATCGACGGCCAGCCGGCCTATCCGCCGCTGGCCGGCAACCGGGCGGTGACGCTCGACGCGCCGCAGAACGTGCTACAGATGCTGGCCGGCGGCGGCTACGCGCCGACCACCGCGGCACATCCGCGGCCGTTCGGCATGCCGCCGCTCAAGCAGGTGCTGACGGAGGCCGAGATGGCGGCCGTCGCCACCGTCATCCGGCAGAGCTGGGGCAACCAGGCCCCGGCGGTGACCGAGCAGGACGTGCTGCGGCTCAAGTGAGCCGAGGGGCGTGACATCCACCACGCGACAGGGGGGTCGGGAGACCCTCTGTCGCGCGGCGGGCGCGGCATATGGGGACGCCGCCCCCTCGATTTCAAGATCTTGAAGCGCGGCTTGGCGCTCCTAGGTTGGGAGTCATGGCGGGCCCGCCCCGCCGCGAACCATCCGCGAAGCCAAGGAGCCCCGCAATGTCCCGTCCCCTGTCCGCCCGTGCGCTGTTCAACGACCTCGACCGCTTCCAGCGCGAGATGAGCAGCCTGTTCGAGTTGTCCGCCGGCCGCGGCACGCCGCGCGGCGGCTATCCGGCCCTGAACGTCGGCCTGTCGCCGGAAGCGGTCGAGGTCTACGCCTTCGCCCCGGGCCTGGACCCGGCCACGATCGGCGTCGACCTGGACCGCGGCGTCCTGAGCCTGTCCGGCGAGCGCCTGTCGCCGCTCTCGCCGCCGGCCGCCGCCGGTTCCGCCACCGAGGGCGAAGCCGCCCCGCCCGCCGGCAAGACGTTGGTCCACCAGCGCGAGCGCTTCGCCGGCAAGTTCCGCCGCGTGGTCAGCCTGCCCGACGACATCGATCCGGAACAGGTGACGGCGTCCTACAAGGACGGCGTGCTGCGCGTCAGCGTCCAGCGCCGTCCCGCGCCGCAGCCGCGCCGCATCGATATCCACTGATCCGCCCTTCGAGACGAAAGCACACCATGAGCACGACCGCCGTTCACACCCCCGCCGCCGACGCCGATCAAGTGTCCGCCTCGACGGCTTCGTCCACCGCCGCCGCGCAGGCCGCGCGCCGCCGCGACGACTACGCGATCCAGCCCGCCGTCGACGTCCTCGAGGACGCGCAAGGCATCACGCTGTACGCCGACCTGCCCGGCGCGCCGCGCGAGCAGCTGCAGCTGCGCGTCGACAAGGACCGCCTGGTCATCGAGGCGGACATCCAGCTGGACCTGCCCGCCGGGCTGAAGGCCGGCCATGTCGAGGTGTCGCGCCAGTTCTACCGCCGCGTGTTCACGCTGAGCAAGGAGCTGGACGCCGACCAGATCGCCGCCGAACTGAACAACGGCGTGCTGCGGGTCCGCATCCCCAAGGCCGCGCATGCGCAGCCGCGCAAGATCGAAGTCAAGCTGAGCTGAGACCTTCAGCCCCCTCTCCCGCAGTTGCGGGAGAGACCCTCACCCCCCGCCCTCTCCCGCGGTGCGGGAGAGGGAGCCATGTGGCACCGGCTCGCTTTTGCGGGGCGACCAGCGCTCGGTCTCTCGCAACTCCCTCTCCCGCACTGCGGGAGAGGGCGGGGGTGAGGGTCGTGGCAGTGCGCGGTGCCGGCTACTGCAGCCGCGACACCGGCACCTCGTCCGCCTCGGGCGGCGGTGCCGCCATCGCCTCGAAAGCGGCCTGCGCTGCCTGGCCCGCGCGGGCCGCGTCGTCCAGGCTCACCTGCATCCGCCGCCGCATCCACGGCCGCAGGTCCTCCAGCGGTCCGACGTCGGGCAGCAGGCTCCAGTCCTGCAGCGCCTGCACCGCGTGCGGCACCGGCTCGTCGCCGGCCAGCGCGCGCTGCAGCCGGCCCGCCGCCTCCGGCATCTCGGCCATGAAGGCCCCGTCCAGGTCCTTGGCCCGGCGCATCAGGCTCTGCCGCATCATCGACAGGTGGGCCATCAGCCGGTACCCGTGGTCCAGCACCGTGTTGAGTTCCTGCAGCGGCGGCCTTACGCGGCGCGGTTCCGCCGCGCTGCGCTGCAGCGCCGCCGACAGCGCCGCCAGCGCGTCGTAGGCCTGCCGCCGCGCCATCCGCTGCGCGAGCGCCCCGGCCGGCGTCATCGCCGCCGTCATCGCCTGCGTCGCGTACTTCTGCAACGCGTCGACCGAGCGCCTCAGCGCGCGCGGCAGGTTGCGCCGCTCCCACGACGGCAGCACGTAGCTGAACGCCCAGGCCAGGATCGCGCCCAGCACCGTGTCGGCCAACCGTTCCGAGATCGCCATCCCGTGCGACGGATCGGCCAGGTGCGACTGCAGCAGCGCCATCACCGTCGCCGCGATCGCGGTGATCAGGTAGCGCCGCGTCACGAACGCATGCGCGATGCCCACCGCCACCTGCAGCACGACGATCCACAGCGTGATGTTCTGGATCTGCGCCAGCCCCAGCATCAACCCGCAGCCGATGGCCGTGCCGAGCACCCGCATGTTGCGCCGCTCCAGCGTCTGGTCCAGGCTGCCGCGCAGCACCACGGCCACCGACAGCACCAGCCAGTGCGGATGCGACGCCCAGGGCAGCGCCAGCGCGATGAAGTAGGCCGCCGACAGCGCCAGCGCGCTGCGCAGCGCATGCCGCATCACCGGCGAGTCCAGGTGCCATTGCGCCTTCAGCAGCCCCATCGGCCAGCCGACCGGCGTCACGAAATGGCGCAGCGGCCCGGCGTCCAGCGGCAGCGGCGGCAGCGGCTGCGCGATGTCCAGCGCCCGGCCCATCGCCAGCACCTCGCCGTCCAGGTGCGACAGCCGGTCCTGCAGCACCAGCTGCAGCCGCACGCGCGGATCCTGCGGCGGCAGGTCGGGCCAGCGCGTGGGCTTGACCGTGACCGTGGCCGGCGCGCGTTCGTCGAGCAGCGCGTCGCGGTACTCGTCCAGCAGCACCGACAGCGCCTTCAGCCGGCCGACCAGCTGCGCGCGCATCTCCTGCCCGAGCGGATCCTCGCCGAGCAGCTCCAGGTCGAGCCGGCTCGCCAGCATCAGGTCGCGCAGCTCGACGACGTGCAGCAGCACCGCGGCGCTGCGCGGGTCGGTCTTGGCGCGCGGGAAGACCTGGTCGCGCGCCGTCTGCAGCAGCTCGGCGAGCTGGGCCTCGTTGCCCAGCCAGTCGCGCATCGCATGCGCGGCGCCGCCGCTGCCCAGCAGCTCGGCGCGCGCGCCCAGCAGCCGCGACAGGCCGTGCAGCGCGTCGCCCAGCGCCAGCCGGTGGAAGCGGCGCTGCAGCACGGCGCTCGACAGCACGCTCCACGCCAGGTAGATCGCGATGCCCGCGGCGCCGCTGGCCAGCACGATGGGCAGCGGCTGCGGCGGCCACGCGAGCGCGAACACCATCGCCAGGATCGGCGCGAAGGACACCGGCCCCGCGCGCGGGCCCCAGCTCAGCAGCATCGCGCTGCCGAAGGCCAGCGCCGCGACGAATGCGCCCATCGCGGCGCGGTAGGGATGCAGCACCGCCACCAGGCCGACCGCCAGCAGCGTCATCGCCCCGGCCGTCAGCACGCGGTTGCGGTTGCGCCGGACGCTGCCCGGCAGATCGGCCAGGCTGGCGCAGATGGCGCAGGCCATCGCCAGCTGCGAGGCGACGTGCGACAGCGCGGCCGGGGCCGCGTGCGACACGATCACCTGCACCAGCATCACCCCGAGGGCGACGCTGAAGCCGTTCCACCAGTGCGCCGGCCAGTGACGCCAGCGACCGGCCGCCATCAGGCTTCCCGGACGCGCTGGTTCAGATGCGCCAGGGCTTCCTCGACCTGGTCGACCAGCACCAGGCACAGGTCGCCCGGCTGCAGGCGTTCCAGCGCGCGGTCGATCGCGACGAACTCGCCGCGGATCTCCTCGATGTGCTTGGTCCGGGTCGCGCCCTTCAGGCCCTGCTGCAGCAGCGCCAGGACCTCGCCGTCCTCGCGTCCGCGCTGGCAGGCGTCCTGGAACAGGATGGCCTCATCGAAGGCCTCGCCCAGGATCTGCGTCTGGATGCGGATGTCCTCGTCACGCCGGTCGCCGGCGCCCGAGATCACCACCGAGCGCTTGTTGGCCGGCAGCGCCTGCACCGCCTGCACCAGCGCGCGCATCGCGTCGCCGTTGTGGCCGTAGTCGGCGATCACCGTCGCGCCGCGGTAGTCCATCACGTTGAAGCGGCCCGGCACGCTGTCCGGATCGCTCATGAAGCTGGCCAGGCCGCGCCGGATCGTGTCCCAGTCCAGGCCCACGCCCCAGGCGGCCGCGACCGCCGCCATCGCGTTCTCGTTCTGGAACGGGATCGCGCCGCCGCGGGTGAACGGGATGTCGCGCAGCGGGATCGATTCGCGCCACGCGCCCTGCGCCGCGACCAGCGCGTCGCCGTCCACGTAGACGCAGCGCTTGCCCTGCGCGCGGTGCGTGGCCATCAGCGGGTGATGGCGGTCGCTGGCGAAATAGATCACCTGGCCCGGGCAGACGTCGGCCATCCGCGCCACCACCGGGTCGGCCGCGTTGAGCACCGCGTAGCCGTTGGGCGCCACGTTCTGCACGATCACGCGCTTGACCAGCGCCAACTCGTCGACCGTGTTGAGGAAGTTCATGCCCAGGTGGTCGCCCTCACCCAGGTTGGTCACCACCGCCACCTGGCAGCGGTCGAAGCCCAGGCCCTCGCGCAGCACGCCGCCGCGCGCGGTCTCGAAGACCGCCGCCTCGACGTCCGGATGCATCAGCACGTTGCGCGCGCTCTTCGGGCCGGAGCAGTCGCCGCTGTCGGTCTGGCGGCCGTCGACGTAGACGCCGTCGGTGTTGGTCATGCCCACGCGCAGGCCCTGCGTCGCGAACATGTGCGCCACCAGGCGCGACGTCGTCGTCTTGCCGTTGGTGCCGGTCACCGCCACGATCGGGATGCGGCCGTCCTCGCTGGCCGCGCCGCGGCTGCCGTGGCCGTAGATGCTGGAGATGATGGCCTCGCCGACGTCGCGGCCCTTGCCGTAGGACGGGCTCAGGTGCATGCGCAGGCCCGGCGCGGCGTTGACCTCGACGATGCCGCCGCTCTGTTCCTCGAGCGGCTTGTGCACGCTCTCGGCCACCACGTCGACGCCGCAGACATGCAGCCCGACGACCGTGGCCGCCGCGATCGCGCGCGCCGCCACGTCCGGATGGACGTCGTCGGTCACGTCGGTGGCGGTGCCGCCGGTGGACAGGTTGGCGTTGTTGCGCAGGATCACGCGGCGGCCCTTGTCGGGCACCGACTCGGGCGTCAGGCCCTGCAGGTCCAGGCGCGCGATGGCGATGTCGTCCAGCCGGATCTTGGTCAGCGAGGTCGCGTGGCCGTCGCCGCGGCGCGGGTCCTCGTTGACCTTGTCCACCAGCTGGCGCACCGTGTGCGCGCCGTCGCCGATCACGTTGGGCGGGTCACGGCGGGCCGCGGCCACCAGCTTGTCGCCGACGACCAGCAGCCGGTAGTCGCTGCCGGGCAGGAACTTCTCGACCATCACGGTGCCGATCTCGTCGGCCGCCTTGTAGGCCATCTCCAGGTGCTCGCGCGTGGCGACGTTGACCGTCACGCCCTTGCCCTGGTTGCCGTCCAGCGGCTTGACCACCACCGGCAGGCCGATCTCCTGCGCGAGGGCCCAGGCCTCGTCGACCGACTCCACCGGCGCGCCGATCGGCACCGGCACGCCGGCGGACTGCAGCAGCCGCTTGGACAGGTCCTTGTCCTGCGCGATCGATTCGGAGACGGCGCTGGTGGCGTCGACCTCGGCGGCCCAGATGCGGCGCTGCTTGACGCCCCAGCCCAGCTGCACCAGCGAGCCCTGCGTCAGGCGGCGGTACGGGATGCCGCGCTTGACGGCGGCCTCGACGATCGAGCCGGTCGAGGGGCCCAGGCGGATGTCCTCGTCCGTCTCGCGCAGCGCCTTGACGGCGGCGTCGGCGTCGAAGGCGGTGCCGGCCTGGGCCGCGGCGATCAGCTCGACCGCCTTGTCGAAGGCGGCGCGGCCGACGTCTTCCTCGCTGTACTCGACGACGACCTGGTAGGTGCCGTCCTCGGACGTGGTGTGGGTGTGGCTGAAGGTCACCGGGCAGCCGGCCTGCGCCTGCAGCGCCAGCGCGGCCTGCTCCAGCACGTGGGCCAGCGAGATCGGCGACTTGGCGCTGCTGGCCGGCCGCAGCGGGCCGATGCCGGGGAAGCGTTCGCGCAGGCGGGCCTCGAAGCCCTCCATGTCGGCGAGGGCGCGCTCGGTCTCGCTGCAATGCACGACCGCCTCGATGGCGGTGTGGCGGCTCCACATGTTGGGGCCGCGAAGGGCGCGGGTGCGGGAGACTTCCATCTGTCGTCTTTCGGTTCGACTGTTCTTTGAAGAGGCGGAGGCGGGTCGGGCGGCCGGGGCGGCGGGCGCCGGCTTACTTCGGCAGCTCCGGCACGAAGGTGTCCAGGCCGGCGGAGATCAGCTCGGGCGAGATGCCCATGGCCCAGGCGGTGGCGACGGCCGCCAGCACCGAGTCGGTGGCGATCTCCTGGCCGGCGGCGCGGAAACGCGCCTGCAGCGAGTCGACGTTGGCGCCGGAGGTCTCCGAGCCGCCCTGCGCCAGCATCGCGGCGCCGCCGCGCAGGAACACGCCGCGGCCTTCGTCGGCGCGGTGCGCCGCCAGCGCGGCGTTGCCGGCGTCCTGCGCGTAGAAGATCACCTCGCCGTCGGAGAGCTCGGCCATCTCGGCCACCTTGGCCTCGTCGGCGTTGAGCACCGCGACGCCGTCGGACAGCACGACGTCGACCTGCGTGCGCAACACCTTGAAGAGCTGGTCCTCGGTCTGGATGTCGTGGTTGTCGAGCTCGGGCACGCGGCCCAGGTCGGTGACCAGGCCGACCTGGCAGCGGTCGTAGGCCAGGCCGTCGCCCAGGATCGTGCCGGCGCCGTTCTCGACGACGATCGCGTCGACCGCGCGGTTCATCAGCAGGCGGTGGCTGGCGGCCCAGGTGGCGCTGTCCTTGCGCTCGACGCGGCGGGTGCCCAGGAACAGGCCGTCGCCGCAGGCCAGGCCGACGCAGCGGCCGTTCAGGTGCAGCAGCCAGGCCACCAGGCGCGCGACCTGCGCGGTGCCGCGCGAGCCGGCCACGCCGACCACGGGGATGCGGCCGCCTTCGTCCTCGGCGAACAGGTGGTCGATGATCGCCTGGCCCACCGGCTGGGGCATGCCCTCGGCCGGCTTCAGGTGCATCAGCAGGCCCGGGCCGGCGTTGACCTCGACGATCGCGCCGCCGGTCTCGGACAGCGGCTTCGAGATGTCGGCGGTCACCAGGTCGACGCCGGCGATGTCCAGCCCGACGGTGCGCACCGCCAGCGAGACCGCGTGCGCCACCTCCGGATGGATCTGCGCGGTGCAGTCGATCGCGACGTTGCCGTTGCGCTGGATCAGCACGCGGCGGCCGGCTTCCGGCACGCCGTCGCCGGCCAGGCCCTGGCGCTGCAGGTCCAGCAGCACGACCGGGTCGTCGCGGATGTCGATGCGGTTGAGCGGGAAGTCCTCGGTCGTGCCGCGGCGCGGATCGGTGTTGATCTGCAGGTCGATCAGCTCGATGACGGTGTGCGTGCCGTCGCCGGTGATCCAGGCCTCCTCGCCGCGCGCGGCGGCGACGACCTGGCCGCCGACCACCAGCAGCCGGTGCTCCATGCCCGGGATGTAGCTCTCGACCAGCACTTCCGAGCCTTCCTTGTCGGCCAGGTGGAAGGCGGCCTCGATGTCGGCCTGGTGGCGCAGGTCCAGCGTGACGCCGCGGCCGTGGTTGCCGTCCGACGGCTTGATCACGACCGGCAGGCCCAGGTCCTGCGCGACGTCCCAGGCCTCGGCCGCGGTCTCGACCGCCTGGCCCGCGGGCACCGGCACGCCGACCGACTTCAGCAGTTCCTTGGTCAGGTCCTTGTCGCGCGCGATGCCCTCGGCGATCGCGCTGGTCATGTCGGTCTCGGCGGTCCAGATGCGGCGCTGGCGCGCGCCGTAGCCCAGCTGGACCAGGTTGCCGTCGTTGAGCCGGATGTGGGGGATGCGGCGGTCGGTCGCCGCGGCCACGATGGCGGCGGTCGACGGGCCGAGGTAGCAGTCGTCGAGCTTGTCGCGGATCGCCTCGACGGCGGCGTCGACGTTGAAGTCGTCGCCGTTGATCGTGGCCATCAGCAGCGCATGGCCCTGCTCGAGCGCGCAGCGGGCGACCTGCTCGTCGCGGGCGCGGAAGACCATCCGGTACACGCCGTGCCGCGAGGTCGAGCGCGTCTGCCCGAAGCCCGTGGGCATGCCCGCCAGGTTCAGCAGCTCGATGACGATGTGCTCCAGCACATGGCCCATCCAGGTGCCCTCGGTCAGGCGCTGCAGGAAGCCGCCGCGCTCGCCGACGCCGCAGTGGTGCTCCACCAGCGCCGGCAGCCGGGCGCACAGGCGCTCGGTGAAGCCGGGGATCAGATGGGAGGGATGTTCTTCCAGGCCGCCGAGGTCCAGCCAGGTTTCCAGCACCGGACGGTAGGTCCACATGTTGGGGCCGCGCAGGTAGTTGATGCGCAGGAGCTTGATGTCGTCGTGTCGGCTCATTGGGAGGAAGAGACGTGGAGGGGGACCGGCGGCGGGCGACCGGAACGCGTTGCGGATGACAATTGTGCGCTTAAGCGAAAATCCCGCGAAACATGCCACGCTCTGGTCGGACCGGGATTTGCCCGGGGAGCGGCGTGGCCAGAAGTCTCTTCAGAAGAATCACGAATGCAGCATCCACATCCTGTCGCGTCGGCCGGTGCCGCCGGATCGGCCACCGCGGCCCTGCTGTCGGGCCTGCGGCCCGGCGAGAACGTCCGGGCCTCGCTGGAGGTTGACCTCGACACCCGCCTGCGCTTCTCGGCGGGCGGTCTGCAACTCACCGACCAGCGGCTGCGCGCTGCCGAGACGGCCGAGGGGGGCGCCCCCGCGGTCCGGGACTGGCCCCTGACGCCCGACCTGCGCCTGCAGCTCAGCGACCACGCCGGCCTGGGCCTGCTGGAACTGGTGAACGCGGGCGGCCGGCTGGCGGCCTGGCGCTTCACGATGAAGGCCAACCTGCAGGCGCAGCGCTTCCAGGACGCCTTCAACCGCCGCGACGAGGCCACGCTGGACCAGGCCGACGAGCCCGAGCTCTGCCCCAGCTGCCAGGCCGTGCTGCCCGAGGACAGCGAGGAATGCCCGTCCTGCGCCCGCGAGCTGCACACGCCGCCGTCGACCTGGGTGCTGGCGCGGCTGTGGCGCTTCGCCCGGCCCTACCAGGGGCAGCTGCTGCTGGGGTTCCTGCTGATGCTGGGCGCGACCGGCGCCACGCTGGTGGCGCCCTACCTGACGATGCCGCTGATGGACGACGTGCTGATCCCGTTCCAGCAGGGCAAGCAGATCGACACCGGGCTGGTGATGCTCTACCTGGGCGGCCTGTTCGGCGCGGCGATCGTGTCCTGGATCCTGGGCTGGGCCAAGACCTACATCCTGGCGCTGGTCTCGGAGCGCATCGCCGCGGACCTGCGCACCGCCACCTTCGACCACCTGCTGGGCCTGTCGCTGGAGTACTTCGGCTCCAAGCGCACCGGCGACCTGATGAGCCGCATCGGCTCGGAGACCGACCGCATCAGCGTCTTCCTGTCGCTGCACGCGCTGGACTTCATCACCGATTGCCTGATGCTGATGATGATCACGGTGATCCTGTTCTCGACCAACCCGTGGCTGGCGCTGGCCACGCTGGTGCCGCTGCCCTTCATCGCCTGGCTGATCCACCTGGTGCGCGACCGGCTGCGCACCGGCTTCGAGAAGATCGACCGGGTCTGGGGCGAGGTGACCTCGGTGCTGGCCGACACCATCCCCGGCATCCGCGTGGTCAAGGCCTTCGCCCAGGAACGCCGCGAGGCCGAGCGCTTCCGCACCGCCAACAAGCACAACCTGGTCGTCAACGACCGGCTCAACAAGACCTGGAGCCTGTTCACGCCCAGCGTCTCGCTGCTGACCGAGATCGGCCTGCTGGTCGTCTGGGCCTTCGGCATCTGGCTGATCGCGCATTCGCAGATCACCGTCGGTACGCTGACGGCGTTCCTGGCCTACATCGGCCGCTTCTACGGCCGGCTGGACTCGATGAGCCGCATCGTCTCGGTGACGCAGAAGGCGGCCTCCGGCGCCAAGCGCATCTTCGACATCCTGGACCACCACTCCAACGTGCCCGAGCCCCAGCAGCCCGTCACGCTGGCCAAGGTCGAGGGCGGGCTGACGCTGCAGGACATCGGCTTCCGCTACGGCAACCGGACGGTGATCCGCGACCTGAACCTCGAGATCAAGCCCGGCGAGATGATCGGCCTGGTCGGCCACAGCGGCTCGGGCAAGAGCACGATGGTCAACCTGATCTGCCGCTTCTACGACGTGACCGAGGGCGCGATCAAGCTCGACGGCGTCGACCTGCGCCGCTTCAAGCTGGCCGACTACCGGCGCCACATCGGCCTGGTGCTGCAGGAGCCCTTCCTGTTCTTCGGCACGATCGCGGAGAACATCGCCTACGGCAAGCCCGAGGCCACGCGCGAGGAGATCGTCGCCGCGGCCCGCGCCGCGCATGCGCATGAATTCATCCTGCGGCTGCCGCAGGGCTACGACTCGCTGGTCGGCGAGCGCGGCCAGGGCCTGTCGGGCGGCGAGCGCCAGCGGATCTCGATCGCCCGCGCGCTGCTGATCGATCCCCGCATCCTGATCATGGACGAGGCCACCTCGGCGGTGGACACCGAGACCGAGAAGGAGATCCAGAAGGCGCTGGACAACCTGGTGCGGGGCCGCACGACGATCGCGATCGCGCACCGGCTCTCGACGCTGCGCAAGGCCGACCGCCTGGTGGTGATGGACCGCGGCGAGATCGTCGAGGTCGGCCCGCACGACGAGCTGATCGCCAAGCAGGGCGCCTACTGGCGGCTGTGGGAGGCGCAGGCCCGCCGCGTCGACGCCGAGGAGCAGGACAACGTGGTCGTCGTCCCGCCCAACGTCAACGTCCACACGGCCACGCAGGCCTGAACCGCGCCGAGGTCCCCTTCATGAGCAACATCCAGACCCTGGCGCGCGACGCCTTCGGCCGCCTGCGGCTGGTCGACGCGGCCGGCCAGACCCACGAGAACGTCACCCCGGTGCGGGCGCATCCGCTGACGGCGCCGGAGGAGGGCCTGTCCCTGGTCGGCACCGACGGCCACGAGATCGCCTGGATCGACCGCCTGGACGCGCTGCCGGCCGAGCAGCGCGAGCTGCTGCGCGACGAGCTCGCCCAGCGCGAGATGACGCCCACGGTGCAGCGGCTGCTGTCGGTGTCGACCTTCTCGACGCCGTCGCAATGGGCGGTGGAGACCGACCGCGGCCGCGCCGAGTTCATCCTCAAGAGCGAGGAGGACATCCGGCGCCTGGGCGAGGGCCGGCTGCTGATCGCCAGCTCGCACGGGCTGCACTTCCTGGTGCCGGACCGCTTCGCGCTGGACCGGCACTCGCGCAAGCTGCTCGAGCGCTTCCTGTAGGCCCGGCGCCGGGAGGACCCGGCGGGTCAGTGCACCCGCAGCATCTGCAGCGCCGGCAGCTGCCAGCCGAAGGCCAGCGCCGCCAGCCGCAGCGCGGCCACGCCGACCATGCCCAGCACGAAGGCCCAGCGCATCGGCACGCCGATCGCCTTGAGCAGGAAGTACAGCGCGATGCCGCCGATCGCGGCGGTGGCGTAGATGTCCTTGCGCAGCAGCAGCGGCGCCTGGCCGCTGAGCACGTCGCGCAGCACGCCGCCGCCGCAGGCGGTCAGCGTGCCCATCAGCGTCGCGGGCATCGGCTTGACGCCGTGTTCCTCGGCGATCTCGGTGCCGCACAGCGCGAACAGCGCCAGCCCCAGCGCGTCGGCGACCTTCAGCACCGCGATCGCGTGCTCCGGGAACGGCCCGACGGCCAGCGCCGCCAGCGCGCTGGCCACGATCACGGCCAGGTAGCGGGTGTCCTTCATCCAGAACACCGGATGGCGGTTGAGCAGCAGGTCGCGCAGCGTGCCGCCGCCCACCGCCGTCATCGCCGCGATCACCATCAGCCCGAACAGGTCCAGCCCGGCCTGCATCGCGGCCAGCGCCCCGCTGACGGCGAACACCGCCACGCCCAACAAGTCGAACCAATAGATCATCGGCATAGGGCGCGGAGTGTAGAGGCCGCCCCTTGAAATCGGCGACGGCCGATCCCATCTCCCGCCGCGATAATCCAGACCCCATATGGACAAGCAAACTCATTCCTTCCAGGCCGAGGTCAAGCAGATCCTGCACCTCGTGACGCACTCGCTCTACTCGAACAAGGAAATCTTCCTGCGCGAGCTGGTCAGCAATGCCTCCGACGCCTGCGACAAGCTGCGCTTCGAGGCGCTGGACCATCCGCAGCTGTTCGAGGACCAGCCCGACCTGGCCATCCGCGTCGCCTTCGACGCCGAGGCTCGCACCGTCACCATCAGCGACAACGGCATCGGCCTGTCCGCGGAAGAGGCCATCGCCCACCTCGGCACCATCGCCAAGAGCGGCACCCGCGAGTTCATGGCCAAGCTCGAGGGCGACCAGAAGAAGGACGCCAACCTGATCGGCCAGTTCGGCGTGGGCTTCTACTCCGGCTTCATCGTCGCGGACCGCATCACCGTCGAATCGCGCCGCGCCGGCCTGCCGGCCGACCAGGGCGTGCGCTGGAGCTCCGAGGGCACCGGCGACTTCGAGGTCGAGACCATCGACAAGCCCGGCCGCGGCACCGACGTCACGCTGCACCTGCGCGAGGGCGAGGAGGAGTTCCTCAAGACCTGGCGCCTGAAGTCGGTCATCTCGAAGTACTCGGACCACATCTCGCTGCCGATCCTGATGCGCGCCGAGGAGTGGGACGCCGACAAGGCCGAACAGGTACTGAAGGACGAGTGGGAGCCGGTGAACAAGGCCTCCGCGCTGTGGACCCGCAGCAAGAGCGACGTCACGCAGGCCGAGTACGACGCCTTCTACCAGCAGATCAGCTACGACACCGAGCCGCCGCTGGCCTTCACCCACAACCGCGTCGAGGGCCGCAGCGAGTACACCCAGCTGCTCTACATCCCGGCCAAGGCGCCGTTCGACCTCTGGAACCGCGACAAGCGCGGCGGCGTGAAGCTTTACGTCAAGCGCGTGTTCATCATGGACGACGCCGAGGCGCTGATGCCGGTCTACCTGCGCTTCGTCAAGGGCGTGATCGACTCCGCCGACCTGCCGCTGAACGTCAGCCGCGAGCTGCTGCAGGAAAGCCGCGACGTGAAGGCGATCCGCGAGGGCTCGACCAAGCGGGTGCTGGCGATGCTGGAGTCGCTGGCCAACAGCGAGGACGCGGCCGAGCGCGACAAGTACGCGCGCTTCTGGACCGACTTCGGCCAGGTGCTCAAGGAAGGCGTCGGCGAGGACCACGCGAACCAGGAACGCCTGGTCAAGCTGCTTCGCTTCGCGTCGACGCACGCCGACCAGGGCGTGTCCTTCGCCGACTACGTGTCGCGGATGAAGGACGGCCAGGAGACCATTTACTACATCACCGCCGACAGCCTGTCCGCCGCGAAGAACAGCCCGCAGCTGGAGATCTTCCGCAAGAAGGGCATCGAGGTGCTGCTGCTGACCGAGCGCGTCGACGAGTGGATGCTGTCCCACCTGTACGAGTTCGAAGGCAAGGCGCTGCAGTCCGTCGCCAAGGGCTCGGTCGACCTGGGCCAGCTCCAGGACGAGGACGAGAAGAAGAAGGCCGAGGAAGCCGCCGAGCAGTTCAAGCCGATGCTGGAGCGCCTGAAGACGACGCTCGAGGGCCGCGCCAAGGACGTGCGCGTCACGACGCGGCTGGTGGACTCGCCGGCCTGCGTGGTCGTCGAGGAAGGCGACATCAGCGGCCACCTGGCCCGCATGCTGAAACAGGCCGGCCAGGCCGCGCCGGTGTCGCTGCCGACGCTGGAGGTCAACCCCGACCACGCGCTGGTGAAGAAGCTCGGCGCGATCGAGGCCGAGGACGCGCGCTTCGCCGACCTGGCGCAGGTGCTGTTCGACCAGGCGCTGCTGGCCGAAGGCGGGGTCCTCGAGGACCCGGCCGCCTACGTCCGCCGCGTCAACGCGCTGCTGCTGGGCTGAGCGCCCGCTTCAGGCCGGCACCGGCGGCGCGATCAGCGCCGCGGCCGAGCGGGCCGGGGAGGCGGTCGGGGTCGCGCCCGCGAGGAGCGCCGATCCGCCGCCTTCGACCGGCTCGAAGGCGGCCATCGCGTCGGTCAGCTTCAGGGCCCGGAGATGGATCGTGACCGCCGGCCCTTGGTCCGGCGTGACCCGCGCGATCGGCTGCGGCGTCCGGCCGCCCGGCGGCGCGGGTTCGTTGAACAGCGTCACGTGCCATCGCCCCTCGCGCCTGGCCGACGGCGGACCGGCCGATGCGTCGCCGCCTCCGCCGCCTCCGCCGTCGGCATCCGCATCCGCATCGGCATCGGCATCGGCGGCGCTGATGGCGGCGGCGCTGGTGGCGCCGGCGGTGGTGGTGGCGGCGGTGGCGGTGGCGGTGGCGGCGGTGGCGGTGGCGGTGGCGGCGGTGGCGGTCGTGGCGCTCCGGTTGCCCAGTTCGTCCTCGTTCAGCGCGCCCCAGCCGGGCGTCGCGGCGGGACGCGCCGGCACCCGCTGCGGCAGGCCGATCAGCCGGCGCATCGCCACGCGCGTGAGTCCGGCCTCGGTCCATCGCCCGCCTTCGCGGAACCGGAGGGCGACCAGCGGCGCCGCGTCGGGCTGCGAGGTGTCGTCCAGCCGCTCCCGCAGCTCATCCAGCACGACCTGGTCCCAGTCGTCCGACGCGCGCAGCACCGCGCGGTCGTCCTTCACCGTCACGCTGAAGGCCGCCTTCGCCAGGTCCAGCACCGGGGCGGACCGGCTGGCCTGGGGCCGGCGCCACGCGGTCTTGCCGCCCTGGCGCGTGAAGCGCAGGGCGGTGTCGTCGACCATCGTGTCGAGCCAGGGCTCGTCCGTTTCCGACACCAGCGCGTCGCGCACCAGCACGTCGGGGCCGTGGCGGTGACGGATGCGCAGGTCGGGGCCCTCGAGCGTCCCCAGCACGTCGCCCGGCTGCAGGTCGTCGAGGTCCACCGTGCGGGGCCCGCTGGCGAATTCCGGCGCCACCTCGATCGCCAGCACGCCGCGCCGGCTGAACGCCTCGATGCCGTCGAGGTCCACCGGCCGTCCGTTGCTCTGGACCAGGATGTGCCGGAGCGCCGCCGGGCCGTCGAGCAGCCCGCGCCGGCGCAGCCGCGTCAGGTCCGGATCCGACGCCGGCGCGTAGGGACGCGGCGTGCTCGACAAGGTGATCGTCAGGCCGCCGTCCTGGAACTGGTAGCGGATCTGGGAGCGCCCGATCCATCGGAAGCCGCCGGGGAACAGGTGCAGCTCCTCGAAGTCCACGTCGCGCCACGCGGGCGACAACTGGCTGATCCACCACCGCACCAGGCCGCTGGGGAAGGCCTGCGGCGTCAGCGCCGACGGCTGCCGCCAGGCCAGCGCGCCGAGCTCCGCGGCGCTGAGCGCGTTGACCGGGCCCAGGTAGGTCCAGTCGTCCGAGTTGGTCCCGTTGGTCGGGAAGGACGCGTAGCTGCGCAGGCCCGGCGCGTCCGGCGCCTCCTCCAGGCGGAACAGCTCGCCGCGGCCGCTGAACGGGTTGTCGTAGAAGTAGGCCTTGCCGGGCCGCGGATCGGCATCGGGCCGGCGCCACTCGCCGTAGGCGGCGGGCTCGAACACCTGCGCGCCCGGCACCGGCGGCCGGCGCAGCCGCAGGCGATCGGTCAGCAGCGCGGAGTCGCCGAGGTAGGACCAGGGCGATTCCTCGTCGTCGGCATCGGCCGGCGCCCACGGGCCCGACAGCGTCCGGCCGTCGCCGAGCAGCTGGTAATACAGCCGCCGTCCCGGCGTGCGCGGGTCGTCGAAGGCGACCACCTCGCCGGGGGAGACATGCATGGCCTCGGGCAGCGTGGACAGCGGCTCGCGCACCGGCAGCCAGTCCTCGACCAGGCGCATCAGTTCGGCGTTCTCGATCGCGTCGCGCGACAGCGGGCCGGTCTCGCGCGGACTGGCGCCCGGCGGCTGGCGGTCGGCGTAGGCCAGCGTGTCGGACAGGCGCTCCAGCAAGGCGGCGGTGGCGATCTCGCGCAGCTCGGCGCGCAGCGTGTCCTTCGCGCGCGCGTGCCGCGCCACCCAGAGGTCCAGCGGCGGGCCCGAGGCGACCAGCTGCTGCCGCCACAGCCGGGCGGTCATGGCGGTGATGCGGCCGGCCTCGTCCTCGGGCCGGGCGGCGACGGCGGCGTCGCGGGGCGGCATCCAGATGAGCCCGGGGCGGTCGGACAGGGCCGGATTCATGCTCTTGAACACGGTCAGCCCCTGCTGCAGCACCTCCTGCAGCAGGCGACGGGTCAGCGGCAGCCGGCCGTCGGCCCCCGGGGTCGACGCGGCGAGCACCTCCAGGCTGCGCGACAGCGGCGACTGCTCGATCGCCTCGCGGCGCCTGGCCGCGTCCAGCGGGACCGGCAGGCCGGTCGGGATCAACGCCCGCAGCCGCGTGGCCATCTGCCGCAGCGCCGATGCCGGCGCGCCATAGGGCTTGCCGGCGCCGTCGCGGGACACCGCCAGGCGCGTGGCGCCCGCGTCGACGTCCAGCTGCACGTCGAGTTCGTCGCGCAGCTGCCGCGCGATCCGTTCGGAGTCCGCCGCCGTGGCCGCCAGCGGGATCAGGGCGCCGGCCTTGGCGGACGCCGACGCCTTCAGCGCCGCCTCGACGGCCTGGCTCAGGCGCGCCAGGCGGGTGCGGCGTTCGACGCTCATCGCCACCGTCAGCCCCGGGACCGGCCGGCCGTCGCCCAGGCGGCCCGACACCCGCGCATGCAGCAGCAGCAGCGCCTGCGACGCCGCGCGCAGCAGGGTGGGCGAGGCGCGCAAGGGCGGCAGCCGCTTGCCTTCCCCGCTGAACTTGAGCGTGAGGCCCAGGCCCAGCTCGGCCAGGTCGACGCTCAGGTGCGGGTCGCTGTCCAGCGACAGGTCGCCCTGGGGCCGGTCGAGCCGCAGGCGCTCCACCCGCGCCCACAGCCGCAGCAGCACCTCGTCCACCGGTCCGTCGTCGCGGTGCCGGCGCGGCGCCGTGCTCCACGGCGCGCGCAGGCTCAGCCGCACATGGGCCTGGCCGGCCTCCTGCGGCCAGCCCTCGGGCCAGGGCCCCGCCAGCGCCCGCGCGCCGGCCAGGCCGGTGACGAAGCGCGTGAGCCGGGACGCCGTCCAGTGGGGGTTGCGGCGCAGCCAGCGCAGCACCGTCCGTTCGCCGCTGCGGTCCAGCAGCAGCGGCTCATGGCGGAAGTCGCCCGCGGCGGCGTCGTAGCGGAAGCTCACCGGCGCGAGGTGCGGGTAGGTCGCCTCGTAGGTCGCCACCGCGTCGCGGCCCGCGATCGTCATCCGCGCGCCTTCCTGCGTCAGGTGGATCCACTGCCCGGTGCCCGCCGTCGTCCCCGGCCCGGCCTTCCCCTTGGCCTTGGCCTTGGCGTTGGCGTTGGCGTTGGCGTCGGCCTTGGCGTCGGCCGCCGCCGGCCGGTACAGCGCGGCCCGCGTGCCCCCGACGAGCACGGCCTCGCCGGTGTCCCGGAACAGGCTGCCGCTCAACTGCCGGCCGTCGACGGTGGCGGACAGCTGCACGACGCCGGTGTTGGCCAGCCGGCGCCCGAGGGAGCCCTCGGCGCCGTCGGCCGCGCCGATCGCCTGGAGCACCTCGGCGATCCGGGTGGCGGGCATCGGCGAGTTCGCCGTCTTCAACTCGCCCAGGTGGACCACCAGGGCCTCGCGCGCCATCGCCGCGCCGATGGACACGCCGACCTGGGGCTGGTCCGGGTCGACGATGAACAGCGTCGGCGTGCTCGCGCCTTCGAAGCGGATCTCCTGCCCGCCGATCCGCAGGCCGCCGGTGCCGCCCTCCAGGAACTCGACCACCGTCTTGCCGCTGAGCGCGTGCCGTGCCGCGATGGTCCAGTGTTCGGCGGCGGCACCCGACGCGACGAGGGTCAGCGGCAGCCCGGGCCGGCCGTCGACGATGAACGACAGCGTGCAGCGGCCGCCGCCGCCGACGATCCGGTAGTGGACCTGGTCCGGATCGAAGGGCCGGATCCGGTGCGGGCCGCCGACGCGGTAGTCCTGGAAGGTGAAGGTGGCCTCCGAGCTCGACGGCGACGGCAGCGCCAGCGCGCGGGTCGCGCCGTCCAGGACGACGTCCACCGTGGTGGCCTGGGCGCGATAGCGCCAGAGGTCCGCCGATTTCGTGAAGCTGCTCGAGGTGATGTATTCGCCGACGAAGCGGTGGCCGCTGTTCTCGGTGATCCGCTGCGCCACCGGGTCGTCCAGCGTCACGAAGCCGCCGCCGATGCGCGACGGCGAATAGCCCTCGTGATCGATCTCCCAGCGCGGCGGCGCGCGCAGCAGCAGCACCGCCGCGGGGTCGCGCCAGGCCGCTTCCATCGGCCGCTCGGGGCGCTCCGGCCAGGCCTCGGTCCGCATCATTGCCCACAGGTCGCGATGCTGGCCGGCCCGGGCGACTTCCGCCTGCCGGTCCGAGCCGTCGGCGATGTCCCACTGGTGCCACGGCCCCCCGACCATCAGCCGGTACAGGTGGAGCCGGTGCAGCGCCGAGCTGCCGACGGTCGACGGCGCGAAGTGCACGGTGCCGGCGGCGAAGTCGATGCGCGACAGCGCGGCCCAGCCGTTGACCGCCAGCAGCGTGCCGCCCGGCCGGCCGTCGAGGGACGCGAACGCCTTCGTGACCAGCGGGTGGAGGAAACCGGCCTCGATCCGATGAAGGGGCGCGAGGTTGCGGCGCAGCCGGGCGGTCTCGCCGGAGACGGCGTCGTGCAGGTACTCGACGCCCAGGATCAGGCCGCTGGTCGGGACCATCAGCGCGGACGCGGCCGCGGCGATCGTGGCCTCGCCGATCGCTTCCGCGCCGGCGGCCAGGCCCGCCTGGCCGAGCTGCAGCAGGTCGCCGCCCACGCGCAGCGCGGCCCGGGTCCGGACCTCCGGCTGGCGGGCGCGCAGCAGCGCCCGCAGGTCCAGGCCGGTCAGGCCCACCTGCGCGACCAGGCCCGCGGCGCGCAGCACCCCGGTCACCCGGGCCAGCCGCGCGGCCGCGCGGTCGGCGCCGGCGCTGTCGGCCAGCAGCTGGCGCACGCCCTGCGCGAGCGCCGTCGCATCGGCGCCGGCCTGCAAGCCGCCCGACGCCGCCGCCAGGCCCAGCACGCCCTTCTGGTAGGAGGACGCCTCCGCGTCCTGGCCGGACAGGTCCCGCAGCGAGGTCGCCAGCAGCGCGGGCCCCAGCAGGTCGGGGCCGGCCATGTCGCGCGCGGCGACGTCGCCGGCCGTCTCGCGCGGCGGGCCCCAGTCCTCCCGCATCAGCTCGCGCAGCATCGCGAATCCCCGTCGCAGCGTGCTGGCGCGCGATCGACCGGACGCGGTGGTCCGCAGGAGGGCGGTCTTCCCGGTCAGGCGCATGTGGCTGAGCTGCAGGTCGCCGTTGGCCAGCTCCTCGGCCACCGGCAGCAGGTACCAGCCCGCGCGCCGCTCCTGGCGCACCACCTGGCGGAAGAGGAACTGCAGCTCCACCAGTTCGCTCTCGAAGGCCGAGCGGCGCAGCTGCCGCAGCCGGGTCGGCGCGGCGAGTTCCTCGGCGGTGCCGTCCGACCCGGCGCTTTCTGGCGTGGCGGTGGTGTCGGACGAGTCCGTCGCGCAGCACACCGGGCCGCTCCACTCGACCATGTCGCCGGCCGGGTAGCGGTCGCGGGATCGCACCTCCCCGCTGTCGGCATCGGTCCAGAACACCCGGGCGGTCCCGGCGCCGCGGCGCGTCTTCGGTCCGCCCGGATAGGGCTCCGTGCGGCGCACCAGCGACCAGCGGCCCAGCTGGCCCACGAGGTAGTCCACGTAGACCGTCGTCTCCATGCCGGGGCGGGCCCAGCGCGCCCTGGAGGCGCCCGCGGTGAAGGTCGTGCCGAAGCTGCCCGCGATGGCGCGGCTCTCCAGCGCGCAGCCCATCACCTCGGTGCTCTCGACGCGCGGCAGCGGCCGTCCGGGCCTTGCCCGCCGGAACACGTCGTCGACGGTCTCCACGGTGCGCGTCGCCGTCAGGCCGCCGATCAGGCGCTCCTTGGTCCGCCACGAGGTGCCGCCATGGCCGCTGATGTAGAGCTTCGGCCGCGCGCCGTCGGGCATGTTCAGCAGCAGCGCCTGGCCGCGGACGAAGCGGAAGTCGCCCCGGCGGTCGACCTGGATCCAGATCAGGTCGCGCGGGAACTGGCGGCTCAGCGTGACGCCGAAGCGGTACATCGACTGGTCGTCCTGGACCTGCATGAAGATCCGCGGCGTGTCGCCGCGCGCGGTCGGCGCCACGTCCGGGGGCATCGGGTACATCGAGCTGTACTCGCTCCACTGGGCCAGCGGCGTGGCCTTGGCCTCGGAGAAGGCGTCGTCGCCGAAGAGGGCGCGCACGGTCGCCTCGCCGTGCGGGTCGATGCGCCATTCGCCGTCGACGCGGCGCGCGACCTCGATCCCGCCCACCTTGACGGTGTCGCCCGCGAGCGCGATGGCCGCCGGCAGCCGCTCGAAGCGGAACGGCAGGTCGTCCTCGAACATCGCGACGCACAGCGCGTCCAGCAGCGCCAGTTCGTCGTCCTGGCGCGCCTGGGCCAGCACGTCGGTCGCGCCGGCCTCGGCCAGCGGCGTGAAGCGGACGACCATCTCCTGGCGCACGTCCCCCAGCGCGGTGAAGCGGACCTGGCCGGCGGCGCGGTCCAGGTGCTGCGTCACGTCGGACGCGAGCGCGCCGAGGATCCGCAGCGGGCGCGTCTCGTCGGCCAGCGGCAGGCCGTCGGGCGCCAGCGCCAGGACCGGGCCGAGCAGCGGCGTCACCGCCGTCCGCATGCCCGCCGCGACGCCGGTGTGGAGGTCCTTGCGGGCCGCGGCGCCGGGCGCGACCGCGCCCCATTGGTCGCTGTCGGTGGCGCTGTAGCCGGCGCCCAGCGAGTCCCAGGACGCGTCGGCGGCCGGCGCGCGGCGCAGGAACACCGGCGCGGCGACGATGCCGTCGCGGCTCAGCCGCCGCATCGGGCCGGACAGGCCGCGCAAGGCCGCCAGGCGGGCCAGCGTCTCGCTCTCGGACGCCCGGGCCATGGCGGCGACCAGGTCGAGGTCCACCCGCAGGCGATCGCCGCTGAGTTGGGCCGCGGCGATCTTCGCGGCCAGCGCGGCGGTGGCGCGCCGCACCTGCCAGGCGGGGGTGTCCAGCGAGGTGTCGGGCTCCGCGCGGCTGGCGTATTCCTCGGCGATGTCGTGCAGCGCGCCCGCGCCGGCCACCAGCGCCAGCACCACCATCGCGTCGGCGCGCTGCACCCGCGCGCCGTCCAGCAGGCCGCTCGCGGCCAGCCGGCCGGCCACCGCCGGCGCCACCACGCCGTAGGGCGCGCCCTGCATGTCGACGACGTTGGACAGCTTCTGCGGCTTGAGGATCTGTTCGTCGAAGGAGCCGCGCCGGGCGCCGTCGCCGAGCGCGTCGGTGAAGCGGCCGTTCAGCAGGCTGTCGGCCACGCGCCGGGCGACGCGGTCCAGGAAGGCGAGTTCCTGCTCGCCGATGCGCGCGTCGGGCAGTTCGGCCGCGAGCGCGAGGTGGATGCGCCGCGCCAGCGCGTCGCCCACGGCGGGATCGGGGACGTCCGGCGCCGTCCAGCCGGCCATGACGGCATCGACGGTGGCGAGGATCACGCGCAGCCGGCCGCGCTCGGACCGGGGCGTGGGCACCGTCGCGGGCAGCACCTGGAAGCGGGGGCGGGGCGGCGTCGCGTCCGGCGGCGTGGTCGGGGACGCGGGGCTGGCCGGGCTGGCGGGACTGGCGAGGGTGGCCGAGCTGGCTGGGCTGGCTGGGCTGGCGGGACTGGTCGGGCTGTCCGGGGTGGCCGGGCTGGCTGGGGTGTCCGGCGACGTGGAGGAACCGGCCGCGTCGGTGGGGCTCGCAGAGGTGTCCAGCGTCGCGGCGTCCGTCAGGCCGGCGGGGGTTCGCGGCGGCGTGGACGGCGGCGACAGCGCGTCCAGGTCGTCGAGGTCGGGCGGTAGCTGCGGCGGCGTGGAAACCGGCGGGGACTGCGGCGGGAATTGGGGCGGGGACTGGCGCGGGTTGACGTTCGCGTCCGGCGGGACGGGGGTTTGCGGCATGGTCGGTCGGCGGGGAGGTCGGGGCCGCTCAGTGCCCCGTCGCCGCCGTTGTGCCGTCCCGTCGTGCCGTCCCGTCGCGCCGCTTCTTCGCGCCGCTCCTTCGCGTCGGTGTCAGCCGCCGCCGCGGGGACTGTCAGTCGAGGAAGGCCGGCCCGCCGTCGCCGCGCTCGGCCGCCTCGCGCATCGCCTCGAGCTGCTCGCGCAGCTTCACGACCTGGTCGCTCCAGTAGTTGGGCGTGCCGAACCACGGGAAGGCCATCGGGAAGGCCGGATCGTCCCAGCGCCGCGCCAGCCAGGCGCTGTGGTGGATCATCCGCTGCGTGCGCAGCGCCTCGACCAGGCGCAGCTCGCGCCAGTCGAATTCGCGCACGCTCTCGTAGCCGTCGAGCAGCGCGTCGAGTTGTCGCCGCGCCGCCTCGGGCTCGCCCGACAGCAGCATCCACAGGTCCTGCACCGCGGGGCCCTGCGCGGCGTCGTCGAGGTCGACGAAGTGCGGCCCCTTGTCGGGCGTCCACAGGATGTTGCCGGGGTGGCAGTCGCCATGCAGGCGCAGCACGCGGCGGTCGGGCAACCGGTCGAAGGCGGCGTCGATCGCGTCGATGCAGCGCGCCGCCGCGTCATGCCAGTTCGCCGAGAGCTCGGGCGGCAGCGTGTCGTGCGCGCGCAGCCAGTCGCGCGCGTCGCGCGCCGGGGCCGCGCTGTTCCACGACAAGCGCTCGCGGAAGGGCTCGCCCGCGCCGACGTCGTGCAGCCGCGCCAGGAAGCGCCCGATCCAGCGCAGCACCTCGGGATCCTCGAGCTCGGGCGCGCGGCCGCCCTGGCGCGGCGTCACCGCGAAGCGCTGGTCCTCGAAGTGACCCAGCGTGCCGGTGACGCCGTCGACCGTCAGCGCCAGCGGCGCGACCACCGGCACCTCGGCCTCGGCCAGCGCGCGGGCGAAGGCGTGTTCCTCCAGGATCTGCGCGTCGCTCCAGCGCCCGGGCCGGTAGAACTTCGCGACCACCGCCGCGCCGTCCTCCAGGTGGGCCAGCAGCACGCGGTTCTCGTAGGAGTTCAGCTGCAGCAGCCGGCCGTCGGGCCGCAGGCCGGCGTGCTCGAGCGCGTCCAGCATCCGTTCGGGCGTGAGGAGGCCGAAGCCGGGCGGGAAATCAGTCATCGAAGGCGGGGCGGAAACGACGACGGCGCCGAAGCGCCGTCAGGTCCACCAGGAAAGCGGGCAGGGCGCGTAGCTTAGCGCCGCCCGTAACGCGGCGAGTCGACGACCACGCCGCCGATGTCGGGGTCGGGCACGTCGCCCGGCAGCGTGGGGAAGTCGCGGCCGAACTGGGAGTCGCGGTACTGCGGCTCGCGCGCCTGGGGATCGCGCAGCTGCGAGTCGCGGAAGCCCGACGGGTCCGGCGCGCCGGCGCGCGGGCGGTAGCCGCGGGCGCGCGGCTCGGCCGGCGGCAGCGGCGACAGCGCCGAGTGGGTCGTGTCGCCGCCGTAGGCGTCGTAGCGGCTGTCGGGCGCGAAGAAGGAATCGCTGAACACGGGCGAGTCGTTCCACAGCGTGTTGCGCGCCGTCGGCGCGGCCGGGGCGCCGCGTCGCGCGGGAGCGGCCGGGGCGCTCGGCGCGTGGGCGACGCCGTGGCCGGCGCGCGGCATCGCGGCCATGCCGGCGCGGCTGCCCTGGTTGCTGTAGGGCACCAGCAGCTGCAGCTCGGTCGCGCTGGGCAGGTTGTCCACGGAGGACCGCAGGTAACGGATGCGGCAGGCCGCCAGCACCGCCTGCTTGATCTGCAGGCTGCGGGCGGAGCCGGCGCGTTCGGTCTCGATGTCGATGGCCGCCAGCACGCGGCCGTTGGGGCTGCAGATCGCGAAATTCACGCTGATGCCGCCCAGCAGCTCATACCAGTAGCGCACGTCGCGGGCCTCGGTCGGCTGGCAGAAGCGCACCATCGGCAGCTTGCACATCACGACGTGGTGCGGCAGCGCCTCGCGCAGCAGGCGGAACACGCGGCGCTCGTCGGCGCTGAAGACCGGGCGCGGGCTCAGCGACCATTCGCTGGGCAGCGGCTTGCGCTCCCGGCGCGGACGCCGCAGCAGCAGCGCGGCGAGCAGGCCCACCACGGCCAACGCCGACAGTCCCGCGATGATCCACGGCAGCGTGTTCTGCATATCCCAACGAGCTGGAGAGGAGAGGCGCCTCGGGCGCCAGGCGGTCGCGCGGCGGTGTCGACCACGGCGGACTACCGTGCACCGTACCGGCGATGCGCGCGAATGTAGCGGAAACTCGTTACAAAATGCATCCGCATTCCCCCCTGGAATCGGGTGGGGGCGCCGCGAATAAACCGGCGGATGTGCGATCAGCGTTTCGGGTCGTCGTCCGAGCGGTCGCGGACCTTGCGGATGCGCGACTTGACCTCGGCGACGCCGTCCAGGAACTCGCCGACGGTGCGCATGTGGCGCTTGAACTGGAAGTCCCATTCCGCCATGTGGCGCTCCAGGGCCTCGTCCACGTGGGAGGAGACCGAGTCCGGCGGCAGCCGCAGCCAGGCTTCGGACTCGCCGCCGTCGCGCTCGACGGTCGCCCCGGCGTTGCGGGCGATCTTCAGCATCGGGGCGTTCTCGCTGAGCGCGTGGATGAACAGCGTGTCGATGCCGCGGTTGCGGGCGTGCAGCGCGGCGCGCTCGAACAGCCGCCGGCCGAAGCCCTTGCCCCGGGCCGTGGTGGCGACGGAGACGCCGAACTCGGCCATCGCGGGGCGGCCCTTGATCTGCGGCGCCGGCGCGTAGGCCAGGTGGGCCACGGCGATCAGCTGCAGCCGGCGGTTGAAGATGCCCAGCACCTCGTCGCGGACGAAATCCAGGCCGGTGACGTATTTCTCGATCTGCTCGTCGCGCGCCGGGTAGCCGAAGCGCAGGTAGCGGTCGCGCTCGCCCAGCGCCAGCAGGTGCTGCAGGATGCGCTTGCGGTGGCGCCGCCCCAGCGAGCGGATCGGCACCCAGCCGGTCCAGCGCGCCAGCATCGACCGCGGGCTCCAGCGCGAGCGCGGACCCTCGTCGGCCGGGGCGGGCGAGGGGCGCTTGGCGTGGGGGTCGGGCGGGGTCGGCATGGCGATGCGGCGATGGGCCTCGGATGCTAGCGGCGTTCCGGGGAGAAACGGTGTCCGGGAGGGGCCGGGCGGGCCCTGATTTGGCCTTTCCAGGGGTTTCTGCTAGACTCGCCGGCTTTCCCGTTTCCAAGGCAGCGGGGGAACGTCCGTGAGAGGCCGCGCGATTCACATCGCCCACAAGCGTGCACCGAGCGAACGAGGGCAGATCGCCCGGAATCAAGCCTTTTGAAAGAACCTCATGAAGACCTTCAGCGCCAAGCCGGCCGAAGTGACGCACGAGTGGTTTGTGATTGACGCCACCGACAAGGTGCTCGGACGTGTTGCCAGCGAAGTGGCACTCCGTTTGCGCGGCAAGCACAAGGCCATCTACACGCCTCACGTCGACACCGGTGACTTCATCGTCATCATCAACGCCGAGAAGCTCCGCGTCACCGGCAACAAGGCCACGGACAAGGTGTACTACCGTCACTCGGGTTTCCCGGGCGGCATCTACGCCACCAAGTTCAAGGACATGCAAGCCAAGCATCCGGGCCGCGCCCTGGAAAAGGCCGTCAAGGGCATGCTGCCCAAGGGTCCGCTGGGCTACGCGATGATCAAGAAGCTGAAGGTGTACGCGGGCGACACGCATCCGCACACCGCCCAGCAGCCCAAGGCTCTGGAAATCTAAGGAGCGGAGATGATCGGAAACTGGAACTACGGTACCGGCCGTCGCAAGTCGTCTGTGGCTCGTGTCTTCATCAAGAAGGGCACTGGCCTGATCACCGTCAACGGCCGCTCGATCGAGCAATATTTCGGCCGTCAGACGTCGATCATGATTTCTCGCCAGCCCCTGCTGCTGACGAACAATGGCGAAGCCTTCGACATCAAGATCAACGTGCACGGCGGCGGCGAGTCCGGCCAGGCCGGTGCCGTCCGCCTGGGCATCACCCGCGCGCTGATCGACTACGACGCGGCCCTGAAGCCCGAACTGAGCCGCGCCGGCTTCGTCACGCGTGACGCGCGTGAAGTCGAGCGTAAGAAGGTCGGTCTGCACGGCGCCCGTCGTCGGAAGCAGTTCAGCAAGCGCTGATCGACTTCTGTTCGCTGGTGGAATCCGGGTTGGGATTCCGCCGGCGACAAAGCTCTGCACAAGGCCGCTGGGTTCAGCGGCCTTGTTTTTTATGCGGCCGGCTGCACCTCCTGCCGAAGGGGCTATCCCCAAGCGTCTACCGGATGGCGGACGCTTTGAGATAATTCCGCCATTCCTCCGACACAACAGGATCCAAGATGAGCGCAGTCCTCGAAACCCAAACCACCGGCATGGGCGACATGCCGGCTCCGCTGGTCTTCACCGACAGCGCGGCCGAGAAGGTGCGCGAGCTGGTGCTGGAAGAAGGCAATCCTGAGCTGAAGCTGCGCGTGTTCGTGCAGGGCGGCGGTTGCTCCGGTTTCCAGTACGGATTCACCTTCGACGAGGCGGTGAACGACGACGACACGCAGATGGCCAAGAACGGCGTGACGCTGCTGATCGACGCGATGAGCCTGCAGTACCTGGTCGGTGCCGAGATCGACTACAAGGAAGACCTGCAAGGCGCGCAGTTCGTGATCAAGAACCCGAATGCCCAAACCACCTGCGGTTGCGGCTCGAGCTTCTCGGTCTGAGCGCCGAACGCGCGGCCTGTTCCGCGCTGAATGACAGAGACCGCCTTCAGGCGGTCTTTTCATTTCCGGGTCGCGCGTGGTGCGCCGGGATCCGCTGGGGACTTCGGCGATCAGGCCGGCGTGTAGCTGCCCAGCACCCGCGGGCCCGAGGCACCGGTGGCGGCCGGCAGGTTGCCCGGCAGCCCGCGCACATGCCGCATCGCCAGCCACGCGAAGGCCGCCCCCTCGACCTGCATCGGCGGCAACCCCTTGCTGTCGGTCGTGCGGACCTGCGTCGAGGGAAGCAGCGCCTGCAGGCGCTTCAGCAGCGTGTCGTTGAAGGCGCCGCCGCCACAGACCAGCAGTTCGCGCCAGGCGCCCGGCGCGAAGGCCGCCAGGCTGTCGACGACGCAACGGGCGCTCAGCTCGAGCAGCGTGGCCTGCGTGTCGACCGCGGACAGCCCCGCGGCGTGGGTCGCGATGGCCTCGTCCAGCCAGCCGAGGTGGAACAGGTCTCGCCCGGTGCTGCGCGGCGGAGGCTGGCGGAAGTAGGGTTCGGCCAACAGCGCCTCGAGCAGCCCCGCATGCACGTGGCCTTGCGCCGCCCATTGCCCGCCGGCGTCGTAGCTCGCGCCCTGATGGCGATGGATCCAGCCGTCCATCAGACAGTTGCCCGGCCCGCAGTCGAAGCCGCCACTGCGGCCGTCCGCCCACAGCAGGCTGACGTTGCTGATGCCGCCGACGTTCAGCACGACGACATCCGCGCCATCCTCCGCCAGCACCGCGCGATGGAAAGCCGGCACCAACGGCGCGCCTTGCCCGCCGGCGGCGATGTCGCGCCCGCGCAGGTCGTGGACGACCGAGATGCCGCTGAGTTCGGCCAGCAGCGGCGCGTTCAGCAGCTGCAACGTGAAGCCGGTGCCGTCGAACTCGCCGGGGCGATGTCGCACCGTCTGCCCATGCGCGCCGAGCGCGCGGATCTGCTGCGGCACCAGGCGCTGCGAGGTCAGCAGCGAGCGGCACACCTGCGCATAGGCCCGCGCGACCGCGTTGGCGGCCAGCGCCGCGCGCTGCAGTTCATGGTCGGTCGGGCTGTTGAGAGCGAGCAACTCGGCGCGCAATTCCGCGCCGAATGCTTCATAGCCATGGGCGAGGGCGCGAACCCGCCCATCGGGCTCGGCGCTCAGGAGCACCGCGTCGACGCCGTCGAGCGAGGTGCCGGACATCAGTCCGATGTAGCGCTCGGCGCCGGGCGTCGTCATGGCCGGGCGGGGCGCGGCCGGCTTACTCGCCGACGACGCCTTCGTTGATCGAGGCGGCGGCCTCGAGCTGCACCTTGGCGCTGGCGACCTGCGACTTGAAGGCGGCCTTGGCGGTCGCGGGCAGGGTCACGGCCTCGGAGGCGCGGGCGATCACGCGCGGATCCTGCTGCTTGCCGTTGACGCGGAACTCGAAGTGCAGGTGCGGGCCGGTGGCCCAGCCGGTCGCGCCGACGGCGCCGATCTTCTGGCCCTGCTCGATCTTCTGGCCCTTCTTGACGTCGATGCGGCTCAGGTGCGCGTAGACCGTCATGCGGTTGCCGCTGTGCTTGAGCTGGATCACGTTGCCGAAGCCGTTCTGCCAGCCGGCGAACTCGACGTTGCCGTCGCCGACGCTGCGCACCGCGGTGCCGGTGGGCGCGCCGTAGTCGATGCCCTGGTGCTGGCGCCAGGTCTGCAGGATCGGGTGGAAGCGCATCGCGAAACCGGAGGTCACGCGCGAGAACTCCATCGGGCTGGCCAGGAACGAGCGGCGCTTGCTCTCGCCGTCGAAGCCGTAGTAGTTGCCCTTGCCGGTGGCCGAGTCGCGGAACCAGACCGACTGGTAGCTCTTGCCGGCGTTGACGAACTCGGCGGCCAGCAGGCGGCCCGAGCGGTTGCCCCAGGTGATGGGTTCGCCGTCGGCGGTCAGCGTCTCGTAGACCATCGAGAAGCGGTCGCCCTTGCGCAGCTCGCGATGGAAGTCGATGTCGCCGGAGAACATGTCCGCCAGCTGCGTGGCGATCGCGTCGGGCACGTTGGCCTCGTCGGTCGCGGCGAACAGCGACGACTGGATCGTGCCGCTGCCCAGGCGGGTCTGCGCCTCCAGCGGCACCGTCTCGAGCTTGGAGACGAAGGTGTCGCCCTGGCGGGTGATGCTCAGGCGGGTGAAGTGGGTGTCCAGTTGCTCGGCCGACTCGGCGGCGTAGCGGGCGACCAGGCTCTGCACCTCGCCGCTGGCGGTCGCGACGACCTGCACGCGCTTGCCGACGCGGCCGGACAGCAGCTTCTTGGCGGTGTCGTCGCTGCGCAGGAACGCGGCCGCGGCGGCGTCGAACGCGCCCATGCGCTTGAGCAGCGAATCGGCGGTGTCGGCGGCGCGGGTCAGTTCGCTGCGGGAGAGGCCGGGATCGAACGCGGCCAGCTCGGCCAGTTGCTCGTCCAGCGATTGCAGCGGGATGGATTCGTTGACGACGCGTTGCGGAAGGTCCGCCGCGTCAGGGGCCATCGGCGCGACGCCGAAGGCGGTCACGGCGAAACAGCTCAGGACACCGACGACGGTGCCGGTCAAGGCGCGTGGGTGCCTGGCGGCGAAGGATTCGGCGCGAGCGAGCGTGCGCTGCACGCGCTGCCATTCGTCAGTCCAATTCATCACGCGCCAAAGACCTTCTTTCTGGAGCCTGGGGACCGCCATCCGCCGCCACGCCGGTAAAAGCGCGTGGCTCGAATGGCCCGGACCGGCGATTCACCGCCCTGTAAAGCGAAGGACGCCCGCCTGGGGCGTCCCGATGCTGCGAAGAGCGTCCACTAGAATCGCCGTTTTGCGTTGCAGCGTCCGATCAGGCATGTGAATTGCCCTCCTGGCGCCCCGCAAAAACAGCCGGCAGTATACCGGCCGCGTCGGGTAACGAATGCAAGAAAACCCGATAAATCAAGACTTTACGCAAGCCCGTGCGGGTTCTGAAGTGCCATGTCTGATATCCGAACCGAGACCTCGTCGACCGCCGAATTTCCGATCACCGACCGGGTCCGTCATGCGCTGCAGCAGTCGCTGCGCGGCTGCGAGGAACTGCTGCCGCAGGACGAGTGGCTGAAGAAGCTGGCGCGGTCCGAGGCGACCGGGCAGCCGCTGCGGATCAAGCTGGGCCTGGACCCGACGGCGCCCGACATCCACATCGGTCACACGGTGGTGCTCAACAAGATGCGCCAGCTGCAGGACCTGGGGCACCAGGTGATCTTCCTGATCGGGGACTTCACCTCGATGATCGGTGACCCGTCGGGCCGCAACGCGACGCGTCCGCCGCTGACGCCGGAGCAGATCAAGCACAACGCCGAGACCTATTACAAGCAGGCCAGCCTGGTGCTGGACCCGGCGCGCACCGAGATCCGCTACAACAGCGAGTGGTCCGACCCGCTGGGCGCGCGCGGCATGATCCAGCTGGCCGCCAAGTACACGGTGGCGCGGATGATGGAGCGCGACGACTTCACCAAGCGTTACGCGGCCGGGACGCCGATCTCGGTGCATGAGTTCCTCTACCCGCTGATGCAGGGTTATGACTCGGTGGCGCTGAAGTCGGACCTGGAGCTCGGCGGCACGGACCAGAAGTTCAACCTCCTGATGGGGCGGCACCTGCAGGCCGAGTACGGCCAGGAGCCGCAGTGCATCCTGACGATGCCGCTGCTGGAGGGCCTGGACGGCGTCGAGAAGATGTCCAAGTCCAAGAACAACTACGTGGGCATCACCGAGCCGGCCAACGGCATGTTCGCCAAGATCCTGTCGATCAGCGACGTGCAGATGTGGAAGTGGTTCGACCTGCTGAGCTTCAAGTCGATCGAGGAGATCGCGGCGCTGAAGCGGGAGATCGAAGGCGGTCGCAACCCGAAAGAAGCGAAGGTGATGCTGGCCAAGGAGATCACCGCGCGCTTCCACAGCGCGCAGGCGGCGGAGGAGGCCGAGGCCGACTTCAACAACCGGGCCAAGGGCGGCATTCCCGACGACATTCCCGAGGTGGCGTTGAGCGGCGCGCCGATCGGCGTCGCGGCGCTGCTGAAGGCGGCGAACCTGGTGCCGTCCACGAGCGAGGGCAACCGGATGATCGAGCAGGGCGGCGTGCGCATCGATGGCACGACGATCAGCGACAAGGGCCTGAAGGTCGAGGCCGGCACCATGGTGCTGCAGGTGGGCAAGCGCAAGTTCGCGCGCGTCACGCTGAGCTGACCCCACCCCCGCACCCAACGAAAACGGGAGGCCAAGGCCTCCCGTTTTGCATGAAGTCAGCGAGCGGTCCCGGGCCCGGAACAGGGCGTGAGGGTCCTGGAGGGAGCCCTCATGCCCCGTGATGGGCCGCGCTCACTGTCGCGCGGTCACTGCTTGATCGGCCGCAGATAGGGCCCCGGCTTCGGTGTCTTGATCGGGTCCTTCGCGATCGCATCCTTGAGCCACGCGATCGCCGCGTCCAGCTGCGCGTCCTGCCCATTGGCGGTCGCCCGGGGCAGGTTGTCGACGGTGATGTCGGGCGTGACGCCCTTGCCCTCGACGAGGAACTGGCCGTCGACGGTGATCTGCCCGTTCTCCGCCGCGCGCATCAGGCCGTTGTCCATCAGCCGGTTCTGGTCCGACAGCCACACGCCCGCGCCCGAGGTGGTGGTGCCGATGACCGGCCCGAGGCCCAGGCGCTTGAAGCCTTCGGAGAAGGTCTCTCCGTCGGAGTAGGTTTCCTCGTTGGCCAGCACGACAACCTTGCCGCGGAAGACCTGCTGCATGTTGGGGTAGGGCTTGCTCGCGTACGGCGAGCGCGGTTGCCAGAAGGCCCAGGCGCGGCGCAGCAGCGTCTGCAGGATCCAGCTGTCGATGTTGCCGCCGTTGTTGTGGCGAACGTCGATGATCAGGCCCTCGCGCTCGCTCTGCGCGTAGAACTCGCGGACGAAGTCGCCGATGTCGTCGCGGGTCATCGCGCGCAGGTGCAGGTAGCCGATCTTGCCGCCGCCGGCGGTGTCGACGGCGCGGGCGCGGCCGTAGCGCCAGTCGTTGACGCGCAGCTGGCCTTCGCGGCGCACGTCGACCGGGGTCACCACGACGGCGCGTTCCTTGCCCGAGGCCTCGCGCAGCTGCAGCAGCACCTGCTTGCCGGCCTGGCCGCGCATGAGTTCGCTGAGGTCGGGGACGGCCGTCGCCGGGCGGCCGTTGACCTGGGTGATGACGGTGCCGACGGCGATGTTCAGGCCGGGCGCGGCGAGCGGGCCGGCCTCGGACGGCAGCTCGGGGTCGCCGGCGAAGACGCGGGCGATCTTCCAGCCGTTGGCGACGGGTTCCAGCCGCGCGCCCAGGCCGGCATAGCCGGGTTCCTCGACGCCCTTGCGGAGCTCGCCCGGCGCGACCTGGCTGTGCAGCAGGCTGAGCTCGCCGACCATCTGCGCCATCACCTCGGCGAGTTCGCCGCGCTCGGTGACGCGGTCCACCAGCGGCGCGTACTTGGCGCGCATCGCGGCCCAGTCGACGCCGTGCATGTCCTTGTCGTAGAAGAAGTCGCGCTGCATGCGCCAGGCGTCGTTGAACATCTGGCGCCATTCGGCGCGCGGGTCGACGGCGATCTGCCAGTCGGACCAGCGCACGCGCGACTTGTCGAGCTCGCCGGGCAGGCGCGGGCCGGCGTCGACGATGAGGATCTCGGGCGCGGCGCCGCCCGACGCGGTGCGGCGGATCAGGAGCTTCTTGCCGTCGGCGCTCAGGTCCCAGCCGGCGACGCCGTCGGCGAAGGTCTCGAGCTTGGTTTCCTGCGGGCCGATGGGCAGCTGGCGCAGCGTGTTGCCTTCCTGCACGTACAGGCGCTTGGAGTCGACCGCCAGCGCGCCGTAGTTGCCGGCGGCGGCGGGCACCTCATACAGGCGCAGCGCCAGGCCGGGGATCTGGATCTCGGGCTTGCCGCCCTTGGCCGCGGGCTTGGCTTCCTTGGCCGCGTCGGCCTTGGCCTCCTCGACCTTCTGCTTGGATTCCTTGTTGTCGGGCTTGTCCTTCTCCTGCTCGCGGACCTCGGCTTCCTCCTTGGCCTTCAGGCCCTGGAGCTCGTCGGGCGCGGCGAAGGGGAAACGCAGCCCGGGCTGCAGCGCCAGCGCGTAGATCTTCCAGCCCTTGTCGAAGAACGGGCCCATGTTGCGGTCGCCCCAGGGGCCGGGGTTGCCGGTCACGTTGAAGGTGCGGCGCGACAGGAAGTAGAGCCACTGGCCGTCGGGGCTGAAGGCCGGCGCGGTGGCGGCGTAGCGGTCGCTGCCGAGCTGGTGGACCTTGCCGTCGGCCACGGTCAGCAGCATCAGCTGCTCGCGGTAGGGGTTGTCGGTGGCGCGGACGAAGGCCAGGGCCTTGCCGTCGGGCGACCAGGTGAGCGCGGCGGCGCCGTCGCCCAGCTGGTCGCGGTCGACCTCGCGGGTCGCGGTGGCGCGGGCGGGGTGTTTCAGGTCGGTGAGGAAGAGGCGGCCTTCCTTGTCGGTGTGCGCGATCCACCGGCCGTCGGGCGACGGCGCGAGGCTGCGGCGCATCGCGGTGGCGCCTTCGGTGACCTGCTTGGGCTGTCCGGCGCCGTTGGCGGCGAAGCGCCAGAGTTCCACCTCGCCGCTGTAGTCGCACAGCGCGAAGACCTCGCGGCTGTCGCCGCTGAAGGCGGCGTCGCGGCAGCGGCCGGCGTCGCCGGCGGCGGCCGGGACGGGCAGTTCGGCGCGGCGCAACGGGCCCACGCCCTGCGTGGCCAGGCGGCCGCGGGCGGTCAGCACCACCTGCTCGCCGTTGGGCGACAGCGAGACGCCGCTGAGGAAGTCCTGCGGGCGGCCGACCCAGCGCTTGCGCTGCTGGTCGTAGTCGCCGCCCAGCGTGATGGCGAGTTTCTGTTCGGCGGCGGTGCCGTCGAGCGAGACGCGGTAGAGGTCGGCGCCCAGCGCGTAGACCGCCTGCGTGCCGTCGAGGCTGGCGTGGCGGACGTCCCAGCCCTTGTGGCGGGTGTGCTGGCGCGGGTCGCTGCCGTCGGCCTTCACCGACCACAGGTTGAAGGTGCCGTCGCGGTCGGACAGGAAGGCGACGCGGGCGGTGCCGGACGCGTCGGTGTAGGGCATCGGGCGGCGGTCGTTGGCGCCTTCGGCGAACAGCGGTTTCGCTTCGGCGGTGCCGGCCAGGTCCATCACCCAGAGCCGGGCGAGGGCGCCGCCGCGGTACTGGCGGGCGTTGTCGCCGCGCAGGCCGTTGCGGGTGAAGTAGAGCGTCTTGCCGTCGGGGCTGAGCGCGCCGTCGCTGGCCTGGCCGACCGGCAGCGCGCGGTGCTTGCCGGTGACGAGGTTGACCAGGTGCAGCTGGGTGCCGGGTTCGCCGCGCTCGGTGGCGCCGGAGTACAGCACCTCGTTGTCGGCGGTGATGCCCCAGACGCGCACCCCGGCGGTGTCCCAGGTCAGGCGGCGCGGCACGCCGCCGGCCGCGGGCATGACGAAGACGTCGCCGGTGGTTTCCTGCTGGCCGACGAAAGCGATCCAGCGGCCGTCGGGCGACACGGCGGGGAAGGTCTCGGCGCCGCCGTGGGTGGTCAGGCGCTGGGCGGTGCCGCCGGCGGCGGCGACCTGCCAGAGGTCGCCCTCGGCGACGAACACGACGCGGTCGCCGCGCACGGCGGGCATGCGGTAGAAGTTCTGCGTCGGGTCGACGACGCGGGGCATCGGGGCGGTGTCGTTCCCGGCGGCGGGCGCCTTGCCCGCGCTGGCGGCGGCGGTCGCGGTCGCGGTGGCGGAGCCGGTGGTTTCGGCGGCGATGGCCAGGGTGGCCAGCGAGCAGGCCGTGGCGATGGCCAGGCGGCGGACGGTGATGCGCATTGCGTCTTCCTTGTGGGAGTCCGGTGGCGGAGCGTGAAGGGGGAACCCGGCCGGACGGCAGCCGGAAGTCATGCGGCGGCGATTCTGGCGCCGCGATCGGGGTCAGCGGTTCGTCACCCCCATGGCCACGTGCCCGGCGGGCACGTGGGGGACGGCGTTCTGGACGTGGCCGTGCTGGTCGTCGAAGAAGAAGTCGGGCTCGAACTCGCGCAGGAACTCGCCCTTGGGCAGGCCGCCGAGGAACATGGCCTCGTCCACCTCGACCTCCCAGTCCATCAGCGTGCGGATGGCGCGTTCGTGGGCGGGGGCACTGCGGGCGGTGACCAGGGCGGTGCGCAGGCGCATCGGCGCGGCGGGCGCGGCCTGCAGGCGCTGCAGCGCGTGCAGCACGTCCTTGAAGGGGCCGGCGGGCAGCGGGGTGAGCTTGCGTTCGCGCTCATGGGCCTGGAAGGCGTCGAGGCCGTCGCGCTGGTAGATCTGCTCGGCCTCGTCGGAGAACAGCACGGCGTCGCCGTCGAAGGCGATGCGCAGCTCGTCGGGGTAGGCGGCGGAGGCGCGGGCCGACTGCGGGAACACGCGGGCCGCGGCGACGCCGGCGGCGAGCGCGGAGCGCACGTCCTCCTCGTTGGCGGAGAGGAACAGCTGGGCCTTGAGCGGGCGCAGGTAGCGCCAGGGGCTCTGGCCGCGGGTGAAGACGCCGCGCTCGATGCCCAGGCCGTAATGCTGGGCGGAGCGGAACACGCGCATGCCGGAGATCGGGTCGTTGCGCGAGAGCACGACGACCTCGACGCGGGGCGTGTCGCCGGCGGTGTTGAAGGCCAGGAGTTTCCGGACCAGCGAGAAGGCGGTGCCGGGCTTGGCGGGTTCGTCCAGGCGCTGCTGCTGCAGGCGCATGTAGGCGCGGTCGTCGCTGTTCTCGAAGAGCTGGTTCTCTTCCTCGAAGTCGAACAGCGCGCGGGAGGAAAGGGCCACCACGAGGCGGCCGTCGAGGGAAGCGGGCATGGGTCGGGATGATAGGCGCGGGGCTGGCGCCGGGGCCGGAGGGCGGGGCGGGTGGCGTGGGGATCGAGGGATTCTCCCGATCGGGACGGGCCGGGGGCGCGGCGTAGCATCGCGCCGCCGGGGCCTTCGGGCGCGCCCATGGTGCGCGGCGGCCGGCGAGAGAAGACAACAAGCAGAGCGTTCCAGCAGGGGAGGGACCACCCGGATCCACGCCGATCCGGACGCCGCGCGCGTCCGGGGCGCGCGCGTGCGTCCGTGGGCGGCTTCGCCAGGAGCGGGCGCTCGGGAGCCGTCCGCTTTGAAGAACGAACATCACGTGGCGCGGGAAGTGCGCGCATCCGCCCTGGTTTCTCCTGGCAAGGAGCAGATCGGCCGCACGGTCGCCACGCTCGCGCGCTGGTCCGCCCGGGTCGGGCTGGCGTCACTGGCTGCTGCCACCCTCGCCGTGTGGGCGCAGACCGCGGTCACCATTCAGCCCCCCAACCTGTCCGGCGCCATCGCGGGAACGCTGGCCGGCCAGGCGGCGACCTCGGCGGGCGGCGCGGCCACGTACAGCATTCCGTTCACGCCGCCGCCGGGCACGGCAGGCATGGTGCCCAGCCTGTCGCTGTCCTATTCGAGCCACGTGGGCATGGCCTCCATGGGCATCGGCTGGCGGGTCAGCGGCTTGTCGCAGATCGGCCGTTGCCCGAAGACGATCGTTCAGGACGGCGTGCGGCGCGGCATCACGCTGACGCCCGAGGACCAGTTCTGCCTCGATGGCCAGCGCTTGCTCATGGTGCCCGGCAGCGGCACCCATGGCGCCACGGCGGAGTACCGGACGCAACTCGACGCGCAGAACAAGGTGCAGTCCTTTGGCAGCGACCCGGCCAAGGGGCCCGACTACTTCGAGGTGCGCAGCAAGGCGGGCCTCATCCTGACCTATGGCCGGACCGCCGACGCCACGACCGAGGCGCAGGGGACCGGCAAGCCGGTGCTGAGCTGGTCGTTGTCGCGCGCGATGGATCGGCGGGGCAACTACTACGACGTCCGTTACAGCGAGGTCAACACCGCGACGCAAGGCGAGAGCTATCCGGAGCGCGTGCTCTACACCGGGCACGTCGACCAGGGCGGCGGCGGGGGCAACATCGCGCCCTACAACGCGATCCGCTTCATCTACGAGGATCGGCCCGATCTGCAACTCGCCTTCGTGGCGGGCAGCCGGCTGACCAATTCCAAGCGGCTGACGGCGTTGCGGGCCTACGTGGGCACCGATGCCGACGGCAACGGCGGCACCCTGGCGCGCGAGATCCGCATCGCCTACACGACCAATGCGACGAGTGGGCGCAGCCTTGTCGACAGGATCACCGACTGCGATGGCGCCGGGTCGTGCCTTCCGCCGACGACGTTCACCTGGACGGTGTCGGGCGTCAGCGCGGGCGCCGCGGACGGCAGCGGGGACTGGGGCGGGCCCCCGGTCTGGATCACGACTCTGGCCAGGGACGGCGAGAAGCCGCAGCAGGTGAAGAACCAGGTCGCCATGGGTGATTTCAACGGGGACGGCAAGGCCGACCTGTTCCGGGGCGACGGCACCTACTGGCAGGTCTGCCTGTCCACGGGAACCGGCTTCAACTGCAGCAATTGGGGATCGTCGACGGCGTTGACCCGCGAGGTCGTCTTCGGCGACTTCAATGGCGACGGCAAGCTGGATGTCGCAACGTATCCGAAGGTCGACGCGCCTGGCAATTGGACGGTGTGCCTGTCCACCGGCACTGGATTCAATTGCAGCGCCTGGGCCGGCTACGGCGCCAGCAACTATTACGGGGACGGCGTCGTCGGCGGCGCATTGGTGGGGGACTTCAACGGCGACGGCCGTGACGACATCGCCATCGCCGGCGCGAACGGCGACAACGAGCGGATGTGCTGGTCCACAGGGGCAGGGTTCCAGGGCGGCACCTGCCAGACCTATCCCGGCTCCTACCTGTTCATGTACTACTGGAAGCTGTCGTCCGAAGAGTCGTTCAAGGCGATGCAGACCGGGCAGATGGCCGGCGACATCGACGGCGACGGCAAGACGGACATCATTTATTACGCCGGCATCCAGAAGGACAAGATGGTGTTCCCCAAAGGGGGATGGGGCGGCATCCGGCCGACCGACACCGGCTTCGTCAGCTTCTCCGCCAGTTCCACCGGGCAGGTGATGCTGGATGGCGTTCTGAGCCCGGGCGACACCCGCTTCACGGACGTGACCGGGGATCCTTATGGGAGCTTGAGCGATGTCGTGAACGGGTACATCGCCGATGACACCCATTCGGCGCGCATGGAAATCTGCCGGAGCGATGGCACGAAGCTCCTCAGCTGCCTGCCGTTGACCGGTGCCGGCACCGCGACCGGTCCCGTTGCCATGGTTCGAGACCTCGATGGTGACGGCCAGCCCGACGTGGTCGCTGGCGGCCAGATCTGCCAACTCAAGCTTGTCGCTTATGGCGCCAACAACGCGGACCAGTACGCGTTGAGTTGTGCGCAGCGTCCACCGGGTAGTGGCAGTGGCGGGAACCCGACGGGTCAGGTGCTCCAGAGCTATGTCGGCGATTTCGACGGCGATGGCCGCATGGACGCCGCGGCCTACTACATGACGTCCAGCACGTCCGGCTATTGGCGGGTGAGTCTGTCCAGCAATGTCGGCTTCGCGGACCTGCTCGACACGGTGAGCAACGGGCTCGGCCAATCGGCGCGTTTCGTCTACAAGCGACAGAGCGACCCCACGGTCTACACGGCGGGCAGTGCCGTCTCGTATCCGAAACGCAATGTCGTCGGCGCGGGCACGCCGCTGGTGTCGTCGCTCCAGGTCGGCAACGGTGTTGGCGGGTGGCTGACGAGCGACTACCAGTACGAGGCCGCGCGCACCGATCTCAGCGGCCGAGGCGGGCTGGGTTTCGAGAAGCGCCGCGTCATCGACCGCACCAAGGGCATCACGACCCAGATCACCGTCAGCCAGGACTTCCCGACGATCGGCATGCCGCTGGAGACGCGCTCGACGCAGACCAACGGCACGGTGCTGAGCCTGGCCTCGATGAGCTATGGCAGTGTCGCGATGGCGGCGGGCTCGGTGTGCCCGTATCCGACGTCGGCGACATTGCAGACGCGCGACTTGAACGGGGCGGCGATCTCGACCACGTCGTCGAGCGTGGCCTCCGGCGGAATCGATGCCTACTGCAACGTGACCGATGTGACCGAGACGGTGAGCACCTCGGACGGCGCTTCCTTCGCCACGCGCACGCAGACGAGCTATCTCAACGACACGACCGCGTGGCTGATCGGCCTGCCGGCCAACACGTCGGTGACCAAGACGGCGGTGCAGCCGTATGCGGCGGCCAGCATGCTGTCGTTGGTCTCATGTGCCTCGTCCGCGCCGACCAACGCGGCAGCCACCTTCACTTGCACGCTCGCGAACAGCGGGCCCGATGCCGGCAGCGGCCTCAGCTACGCAAGCGGCACTGGCACGACCGCGAGCGGCCCGGCGAGTTGCGCGGGCAATTCCGCCAACTGCGGCGCCGTCATGGTGACGACGTCTGCGTCGCCCGGCACCTACAACGGCGCGCTGACGGTGACGCCCGCCAACGGGGGTGGCGGCGCGTCGGCGGGCTATGCGCTGACGGTGACCACGCCGCCTGTGCTGGCGCTGTCCAGCTGCAGCAGCTCCGCGCCGACCATCCAGGCCGCGACGATGAGCTGCCGGCTTTCCAACGGCGGGCAGACCGCGGCGAATGGCATCACCTACACGGCCGGCAACGGCGTGACGGTGAGCGGCCCTTCGTCGTGCGCGGCGGGCTCGGGCGACTGCGGGACCGTGACGGCAACGACCTCGGGCGTCCCCGGTGTCTATGGCGGCACGGTGACCGCGACGCCAGGGTCAGGGGGCAATGCCGCGTCGGCGAGTTACTCGCTGACCGTCTACACCTCGTCGGCGCTAACGCTGACCGGATGCAGCAGTTCGTCGCCCTCGGCCTCGGCGGCGACGATGAGTTGCACGCTGGGCAACACGGGACAGACGGCCGCGAGCGGCATCGTCTATGCCACTGGGGCGGGCGCCTCGGCCAACGGCCCCGCGACCTGCGCGGCGAACACGGCCAACTGCGGCACGGTCACCGTGACGACCTCCGGGTCACCCGGTGGCTACAACGGCACGCTGACGGCCACGCCGAGCACCGGCAGCGGCGCGTCGGCGGGTTATGCGCTGACGGTCTACACGCCGCCCGCGCTGACGCTGGCGGGCTGCGCGAGCTCGTCGCCGACGACCGCGGCCGCGACGATGAGCTGCACGCTCGGCAACAGCGGCCAGACGGCGGCGAGCGGCATTGGCTACGGTACGGGCGCAGGTGCATCGGCGGGCGGCCCCGCAAGTTGCGCAGCCAATACCGGCAACTGCGGCGCGGTCACGCTCACGACCTCGGGCAGCGCCGGCAACTACGGCGGCACGCTCACGGCGACACCGGGCAACGGTGGCAGTGGCGCATCGGCGGGGTACTCGCTGGCTGTCTACACGCCACCGGCGCTGGGACTAACAAATTGCGTCGCCTCCGCGCCATCGAACGCGGTCGCCCATTTCACCTGCACGCTGATCAACAGCGGTCAAACGACGGCCACCGGCGTCAGCTATGGCGCGGGCGCCGGTGTGGGCGCCGGTGGCCCCACGACGTGCTCGGCGGGGTCGTCGAACTGCGGCGTCGTGACGGTGACCACCATCGCAAGTCCCGGCACCTACACGGGGACGCTGGTTGCTTCGCCGTCCAACGGCGGCAGCGGCGCGTCTGCGGGGTACTCGCTGGTGGTGTTCACGCCGCCAGCGCTGCGCTTCGCCGGCTGCTCGCCGACATCGCCGTCGACCGCGGTGCAGACGCTGACTTGCAACTTGGCCAACGACGGCCAGACAGGCACGTCGGTCGCCTACGCCACGGGCAACGGCACTTCGATCGGCGGCCCCTCGTTCTGCGCCGGCAACAGCGGCAACTGCGGCGCGGTGGTGGTGACCACGTCTTCCACGCCGGGCCTGTACAGCGGCGCCATGTCGGTGACTCCGCTCAACAGCGGCACCGGCGTTGGCACCGGCTACTACCTGCGCGTGTACTCGAACGGCACCACGCTCACCGCCTCGCCGATGACGATGGACTGGGGCACGTTGACGGGCGGCTCGCCGACCAAGTCGATGACGATCACGAACTCCGGCCTCGCCCCGACGACGCTCAGCTGGACACTCGCCTACACCGGCGGCTCGATCGGCATGGGCAACTACTCGGTGGTCGCGGCGCAGTCGAGCTGCACCTCGGGCCAGGCGCTGGACATCGACCAGAGCTGCACGGTGACCTGGGCGATGAACACGCAGTGCACGACCCACGGCGTGCGCGCGGCGCAGATGAAGATCAATGGCGGCACGTCGCAAGTCGTCGTGTCGATGTCGGCCAACGTGCAGCGCACGACGCTGTGCCAGTAAGGAGCCGACCATGGAGATCGACAAGATGAAGCATCCGATGGCGGTCCTGGGAGGGATGCGTCCGCTGGCGGCGGCGCTGGCGCTGGCCGGCTTGAGCGCGCTGGGTGGGGCGGGCACCGCGATGGCGCAGAGCACGACGGTCACGCGTTCGGTCAGCTACGAGTACGACGCCTATGGGCAACTGATCCGCGAGACCTTGCAACCGAACGACCCGGCATTGCGGCAGGTCACCGAGTTCACGCGCGATCCGGTGTCTGGCGTGGACTTCGGCCTGGTGAGCGCGAAGACGGTGAAGTGGCTGGACCCGGTGACGGGGACGGCGCAGAGCCTCGTAGTGGAGCGAACCGGCTTCGACGCCAAGGGGCGTTTCCCGGTGTCGCAGACCAATGCGAAGTCGCACACCGTGACCAGCAGCTACGACGCCGCGACCGGCGCCATGCTGAGCATGGTCGATCCCAACCAGCTCACGGCGAGCTGGCAATACGACGGGTGGGGTCGAAAGACCAGCGAGTCTCGCGCCGACGGCACGTCCACGACCTGGACTTACCGGCAATGCGTCAGCGGCTGCGGATGGGCGGCGATGGTCGCCATTTCCCAGCAGTGGGTGGGCTTCGGGACCACGTCGCAGAACCAGACGGCAGTCCCCAAGGAAGACTTCATCGACCGGCTGGGCCGGGTGGTGAAGAGCCGCACCTGGGGCTTCGACGGCACGGCGGTCATCGCCGAGACGGCCTTCTCCGCCCAGGGCTACACGGCCTCGGTCGCGCGGCCCCGCTTCGAAGGAACGTTGCCGGTATGGACGTACTACGAGCGAGACGATCTCGGACGCGTGAGCAAGATCCGATCGCCGGCCGCGGATGGCAGCGGGTACGCGGAGACGACCTACGCCTACGACGGTCGGCTGCTCTCGATGGTCAACGCCAAGGGGCAACAGCGCGTCGAGGAGCGCAACGGGCTGGGCCTGCTCAAGGCGGTCACCGACGCGTTGAACAGCACGACGACCTACCTCTACGACGGATTCGGCAACCCGACGCGCACGCGCGATCCGCTCGGGAATCAGATTTCCGTCGGATATGACGCGCTGGGGCGCAAGACCTCGCTGAACGATCCGGACCTCGGCGCCATGTCGTACTCGGTCGACCCCTTGGGCCAGATCTGGAAGCAACGCGACGCCAAGGGGCAGGAAACGACGTTCACGTTCGACGAGCTCGGACGCATGGTGCGGCGGCTGGAAGCGGACCTGGACTCGCGTTGGGAATACGACACGGCGGCCAAGGGCGTGGGCAAGCTCGCCGAGAGCTACACCTGGGTCAACGGCGCGAAGGACGTCCGTCGCGTCGTGACCTACGACGCAATCAGCCGGCCCAGCACGATGACCGCGAGTCTCGATTGGGACTACATCACGCAGGTCACCTACGACGGCTTCGGGCGTCCCAGCGTGCAAAGCCATACACGACGGGCGCGAGGCGCCACGTCCGGCGGTGTGACGACGGCCATCGTCGGCACGTTCAACGCGCAGGGGTATGCCGACAAGACCTATCGCCGCAGCGATGGCACCGACACGTTGGTGTGGCAAGGGCTGGCCATCGATGCGGAGGGGCGAGACACGCGGCAGCAGTTCGGATCCGGCGCGTTGGTGGTGCATGGCTACAACGCGAACACGGGCCGGCTCGAGAGCGTCGTCAGCGGTGCGTCGACGACCTCCGGATCGGCGGACGGGACGCTGCAGAACGACGTCTACCAGTACGACGTGCTGGGCAACGTCGCCTACCGGGCTCAACTGAACGGCGTCGGCTCGCTGCTTCAGGAGTCCTTCGAGTACGACGAACTCAACCGGCTCAAGACGAGCTACATCGGCAGCGAGACGCGCAGCTTCACCTATGACGCACTCGGGAACATCACGAGCAAGGCGAACGTGGGCACGTATGCCTATCCCGCTTCGGGATACGGCGCGGTGCGTCCCCATGCGGTGACGAGCATCACCGGCAACGTGGCCGGACTGGTGAACCCCGGGTTCAGCTATGACGCCAGCGGGAACCTGGTCAACGGCTTGAATCGGGCCTACACCTGGAGCGCCGCGGACCAGCCGCTCACGATCGACAAGCTCTCAGGCGGGCAGGCGGTGCAACGCACCGAGTTCGTCTACGGGCCCGAGCACGAGCGAGTCAAACAAGTCGTCCGCACGATGAGCGGAGGCCAGCCGCAGGCGATGGTCAACACGGTCGTCTACGCCGGCGCGGTCGAGAAGGAGATCGATGTCGAGAAGGGCGTGACCATCATCCGGACCAGTCTGGGCGGCGATGGCTACATCGAGGAACGCATCGCGGGGACCTCCATTGATCCGGAGACGGCGGGGGCACGCACTGCCCGGTTCTATCTCAAGGACCACCTGGGCTCGGTCATCGGTGTCGTCAACGAAGCGGGGCAACTGCTTCAGCGGATGAGCTACGACGCGTGGGGCCGTCGAAGGAATGTCGACGGCAGCGACGACAGCTGGAGCGCGCTCGGGACGATCAAGAACGACCAGGACAACTCGGGCTACACGGGGCACGAGCAACTGGACCAGCTGGGGCTGGTGCACATGAATGCGCGCCTGTACGACCCGATCATCGGGCGGCACGTGAGCGCCGACCCGACGATCCCTCGGCCGGAGAACCTCCAGGCGTTCAACCGGTATAGCTACGTTCTGAACAACGCGATGGTGTATGTCGACCCGACCGGGTTGACGCCGGACGATCCCCGGGAGACGTTGGCCAATCGCGAGGCTGAATCTCCAACTGAACAGAAGGCGGAGCAGGAGAAGTCCAGCGGCGGAGAAGTGAAGGTGTTGCCGACCGTCTACGTCTACGGCAAACGCAATACGGCGGGCTCAACGGCTGGCATAGACGCGTCATCGTCATCGAAAGGCGACGGCGGCGTTGCGCTCACCCACAACTTCGACTTCGTCCGAGGAGGGAATGCAGGACCGGGAACGGGCAACAGGGCCATGTTGGGAGGCGGATCGGGCGCGAGTCAGGCGTTCTGGCTTCATGCAGCATTGACTGCTGGTTCATTCATGCCGGTGGTTGGCTCCGCCTTCGCCGTGGCCGACGCGGCCGTCTCTTACATGGAGGGTGACACCACGGGCGCGCTGATCGGGCTGAGCGCCGCCGCGATTGGCGTCTTCTCGGACGCTGGCCTGGCGAAGACAGCGTTGATGGCGGCCCGGGAGATCAAGGGCGCCAAGGCGGCGACTTCAGTGTTGAAGGGATGCTGCTGCTTCGCTCCAGGAACGCCGGTGTTGGCTGAGACTGGGCTCGTTCCGATCGAACAGATCACGGTCGGCACTCGCGTGCAGTCATGGGATGAAGCGACGGGAAGAACGGCGCTCAAACCAGTGGTCGCGGTGATCCTGAACGAAGGACGTCCGCTCTATCGCCTGTCACTGGTCGAGGAGTCCGGCCGCGTGACGACGACCGAGGTCACGGACAACCATCCCTACTGGGTGGAGGGAGCTGGCTGGGTCGAATCGCTGCATCTCAAGCGCGGGATGAAGATCGCCACGTTTGAGAATGCGGCCGCGAGGGTGCTGGGTATCGAGGACTTAGGGCGCGCGGAACTCACCTATAACTTGACGGTCGCGGATTTCCATACGTACTTCGCGGGGGAGAGTCGAACGCTTGTTCACAACACTTGTAAATGTGAACTCGCCACAAAGGCAGTTAGCTCGCGAATCAAAGAGTCGCCACGGCTGGTGAAGGAGGCAGATGTTGCCGGAAAATCTCATCAGGAAAGCTTGGATCGCCTGATGGAGCAACTTCGCAAGGGGAATACAAATCCAGGAATTGGAACCAAGCCAATCGGCTCCGGCTTGTCCGAAGCGCGCGCCAGGGATGGAGCGCGCGTTTATTTTAGAGAAACAGAGAATGGAATTGAGATACTCGGAAAATCAAGTAAGGCCAATCAAGAGTCAGTAATTAAAGAAGTTCTTCGCGTATTTGGAAACTAATACTATGAAATTTCACTTGAGAACCCCATCCGGGCAAGAGATTGTTGATGCAGTCGATGACAACGTTGATATTTTGATTGACGTTGAAGACGGCAGGTTGTTCTCTGCGACATTCTTTACCATCAATAACTTGTCCACGCTCATGCGCAGGTATCGAGCTTCGGGAGAATGTGCTGCTGGTAAATATGTCTGGGCGAAAGACATGATCGTCGTTGAGTCGATCACCAGAGCAACCCTTGAAGTTGCGATTGATGAACTAATTCGGACCGGGGAAATTGAATCTTGTTGCACCCGTCTCCATTGACGGTTCTGATTTGACGGAGGCGCAGTGCGAGTCCGCTTACCTGATCGACTTCAAGGTAGTAAAAGGGGCGCAGTACTTGACTCGCCAGGGGAATTCGTCATGAGCGCACAGCGACTGGGATCGGACCAGAAAGGAGATCAATGGAGTCATCGACCATTGACACTCCTCGGATTTTCCCATCTTGGAGGCGATGAAGCGGGTCGAAACTGTAGCGTGATACTGGTTGATGCCTTGTAGCAAGCTGAGTTTCGCGACTGTGCTGAAGTCGATTGGTCGAGGCTTCAACGTTGCTAAATGAGATGGCGATAGCAATGGAGCGGCACTCCAGTGGTCAGGAGCCAGTTCGCTCAACGCCGAGTGATCACAGCGCCAGCGAATCCCTCAGCGCCTGCAGCCGCAACTCAATACCCGGCCGCAGCTCCAGATCGAGCGGCCCATACATCCGCTGAATCGGCATCCCGAACTGCGTCATCACGCCGAGGTAATGGCAGTTGCGAGCCGCGTCGTCCTCGCAGGGCACGTTGTAGATCAGGTAGCTGTTCGCGATCGCTGTCCGCGCGTGCGCCGGATACACCACCAGCGTGACCTTGCGGCTCTTCGACACCCGCTCGCCGAGCGTGTCGGTCACGTCCGAAAACGGAATGCCGCCGAACCCATTTAGCTTCGCGAGTTCCGGATAGCGCTCGACGAACAACGCCGATAAGGGCGTTTCCGTCCGCACCGCCGATGCCGCCGCTTCCGGCGTCTGCGGCGCCGATTGCTCGATCTCCGCCACCGCTTGAACGCCCATTACCGTCATCCCGACGGCGGCCATCCACCGCGCCGCGTGCTTCATGCCCTTTGAGCCCATCTCCGCCTCCCCAGGCTTGGATGAATCCTCGGCGGCTTACTGCGCCGCCAGCTTGTTCATGTCGATGATCGGCAGCAGCACGGACAGCACGATTAGCATCACCACCCCACCCATCGCCACGATCAGCAGCGGTTCCAGCAGCGTCGCCAGCGTCATCGCGCGGCGCTTCACCTCGCTGCCCAGCTGTCTGGCCGCGCGCTGCAGCATGTCGGGCAATTGCCCCGTCTGCTCGCCCAGCCGCGCGAACATCGACAGCAGCCCCGGGAAGCGCTTCTTCCCCGCCAGCGCCGCGCCCAGCGGCGCGCCTTCGCGCACCTGCGCCAGCGCATCCAGCGCATCCGCCCGCATCGCCTCGTTGGACAGCGTCTCCGCCGCCGCCTGCAGCGCCTTCAGGATCGGCACGCCCGCGCCCGCCAGCATCGCCAGCGTCCCCGAGAACCGCGCCGCGTTGTAGCCCCGCGAGAGCCGCCCCAGCAGCGGCAGGTTCAGCCACGCCGCGTCGAAGCGCTGCCGCGGGCCTTCGCGCTTGAGGATCTGGCGCACGCCGAAGAACCCGCCCACGAGCACCACCAGGATCACCACGCCCCACTGCCGCAGCACGTCCGACGTGCCCATCATGATCCGCGTCAGCAACGGCAATGTCTGCCGCGTCTGCGTGAACACCGCCGCCACCTGCGGCACGACATACGTCAGCAGGAAGCTCACCGCCAGCACCGCGATGATGCAGACGATCACCGGATACGCCAGCGCCCCGAAGAGCTCCGAACGCAGCCGCTGTTGTTCCTCGAGGTCGTCCGCCAGGCTCTCCAGCACCGGCCCCAGCGCGCCGCTCTGCTCGCCGGCCGCGACCACCGCGCGGTAGACGTCGTCGAACTCCCGCGGCGCCAGCGCCAGCGATCGCGCGAACGACGAGCCCGCGTTGACCTCCGCCTTGAGCTGCGACATCAGCTCGCGCTGGCGTGGCTCCTCGGCCTCGTCCGCCAGCGCCGACAACGAGCGCTCCAGCGGCAATCCCGCCGACACCAGCCCCGCCAGCTGCCGCGTCCACACCGCCAGCCCCGCCGCCTTGAAGGCGCGCCGCGCGAAGCGCGACTGCTTGCCCGCGGGCGCCGCCACCGGCTTCACCTCCATCGGCACCAGCCCCTGCGCCCGCAGCTGCGAGCGCGCGGCCTTCACGGTGTCCGCCTCCAGCAATCCCTGTTTCGGTTTGCCGGACGCGTCGAGGGCGTCGTACTTGAAGGCGGGCATCGCTCGGAACCTCGTCGTTTACTGCGTGTGCGGAAGCGTCTCGGCCGCGATCACTCGCGCGTGACCCGCAGCACTTCCTCTTCGGACGTCACGCCCGCGGCCACCAGCCGGTCGCCGTCCTCGCGCATCGAGCGCAACCCGTTCGCCCGCGCCGCCGCCAGCAGCGCCGACTCCGGCGCCTGGTTGTGGATCAGGCCGCGGATCGCGTCGTCGCAGACCATCAGCTCGTACACCCCCGTCCGGCCCTTGTAGCCGCTGCTCGCGCAGGCCGGGCAACCCACCGGGTGGTAGCGCGTGCCGCCCTCGGGCAGCGGCTCCGGCGACTTGCACACCGGGCACAGCTTGCGCACCAGCCGCTGCGCCAGCACGCCCAGCAGAGACGAACTCAGCAGGAAGGGCTCCACGCCCATGTCGGTCAGCCGCGTCACGGCGCTGACCGCGTCGTTCGTGTGCAGCGTCGCCAGCACCAGGTGACCCGTCAGCGAGGCCTGGATCGCGATCTGCGCCGTCTCGTAGTCGCGGATCTCGCCGATCATGATCACGTCCGGGTCCTGCCGCAGGATCGCGCGCAGCGCCTTCGCGAAGGTCAGGTCGATCCGCGCGTTCACCTGCGTCTGGCCGATGCCCGGCAGCTCGTACTCGATCGGGTCCTCGACGGTCAGCACGTTGGTCGTCGACGTGTCCACCGTCTGCAGCGCCGCGTACAGCGTCGTCGTCTTGCCCGAGCCCGTCGGACCCGTCACCAGCACGATGCCGTGCGGCTGCTGCGCCAGCCGCTGGAAGCGCTCCAGCCGCTCGCCGTCCATGCCCAGCGCTGACAGCGTGAAGCGCGATTCCGACTTGTCCAGCAGGCGCAGCACCGCGCGCTCGCCGTGCGCCGACGGCAGCGTGCTCACCCGCACGTCGATCGCGCGGCCGCCGATGCGCAGCGAGATCCGGCCGTCCTGCGGCAGCCGCTTCTCGGCGATGTCCAGCTCCGCCATGATCTTCAGCCGCGAGATCAGCGCCGCGTGCAGCGCCCGGTTCGGCCGCACCACCTCGCGCAACGTGCCGTCGACACGGAAACGCACCGAGCTCTCGCGCTCGTAAGGCTCGATGTGGATGTCGCTCGCGCCGTTGTTCGCGGCCTGCGTCAGCAGCGCGTTGAGCATCCGGATGATCGGCGCGTCGTCGGCGGTCTCCAGCAGGTCCTCGACCGCCGGCAGGTCCTGCATCAGGCGCGACAGGTCGACGGCGCTCTCGACCTCGCCGACCACCAGCGCCGCGCTGTCCTCGCCGCCCGCGTAGGCGGCCTGGATGCGCTGCGACAGCTCGGCCACGCTCAGGCATTCGATGCGCGCCGGCGCGTACACGCGCTGCAGCTCCGACAGCGTCGGCAGCGTCAGCGACGGCGACGCCCACAGCGTGCGCTGCTGGCCGTCGTCCTCCAGCAGCACCTGCTGCGAGCGCGCGACGGCGTAGGGAAGGGGATGGCGGCTGGCCATGGGCGGCTCCCGCTCAGCGGCCCTGCGGCGCGCTGGCCGGCGCGGCCGGGCCCGGCACCGGCGACGAGGCCGGATACACCGGCAGCGGCAGCTGGCTCGGCGACGTCACCGGCGGCGCGGAGGCCGGCTTCTCCGGCAGCATCGGCGCGCCCGTGTCCGGCAGCACCAGGTTGGACTTGGGCTGCACTTCCTGCTGGTAGGCGCGGATCGCGTCGTAGCGGTCCGTCGTCAACGCCGCCGCGCTCTCCGGCGTGCGCAGCACCACCGGGCGCAGGAAGATCATCAGGTTGGACTTCACCCGCTTGCGGGCCTGGTTCTTGAACAGGTTGCCCAGCAGCGGGATGTCGCCCAGGCCCGGCACCTTGTCCTCGCCGTCGGTGTACTCGTCCTTGAGCATGCCGCCCAGCACCAGCACTTGGCCGTCCTCCAGCGTCACCGAGGTCTCGACCGCGCTCTTGTCGAAGGTCGGGCCCTGCGTCGCGGCCGTCGCCGTCGCCACGACGCTCGAGTTCTCCTGGTAGACCTTCATCCGGACCGTGCCGCTCTCGCCGACGGTCGTGCGCACCTTCAGCCGCAGGCCGACGTCGCGGCGCTCGAAGGTCTGGAACGGGTTGCTGGTCGAGCTCGAGCTCGAGGTCTGCGCGCCGGTCAGCACCGGCACGTTGCTGCCGATCAGCAGGTCGGCTTCCTCGTTGTCCTGCACCACCAGCGACGGCGTCGACAGGACATTGGTGCCGCTGATCGAGCCCAGCGCGTTCGCCACCGCGCCCAGCGTGTAGTAGTTGCCGACCTTCTTCAGGAAGCCCAGGTTCAGGCCGGTCGGGATCTGGCCCGAGGACAGCGCGGCGCCGATGCCGGTGGAGGTCGTGGCGCTGACGCCCTGCGCGGCGGCGCCGGACAGGTTCAGGATGTTGCTGAAGCCGGTGCCGAAGTTGGTCCCCAGGCCCGAGATCACCGAGTCGCCCTTGTTGCCGAACAACTGGTTGAACTGCACGCCGAACTCGCCCAGCTTGCTGGCGTCGACCTTGACGATCAGGGCCTCGACGTAGATCTGCGCGCGGCGGGTGTCGAGCTGCTCGACGACGGCGCGGATCTGGCGGTACATCGGCTCCGGCGCGGTGATGATCAGCGAGTTGGTCGCCGGGTCCGCCTGCACGAAGCCGCCGGTGTTGACCTGCGCGGTCTGGCTGACCTGCGTGGAGCTGCCGGTGCTGGAGCTGCCGCTGCTGCTGCCCGAGCTCGACGAGCTGCCGCCGAACGATCCGCTGTTGCCCGCGAAGCTGTTGCCGGAGCCGCTGCTGCCGGTCTGCGCGCTGGCGAAGCTGCCGGTGCCGCCGCTGCCGCTGTTGTTGCCGGAGCCGCCGGCACCCGGGCCGGCGTTGTTCGTGTAGGCCGCGCGCAGCACCGTGGCCAGGCGCACCGCGTCGGCGTTCTTCAGGTAGATCACGCGGATCGCGCCGCCGCTGTCGGTGCCGGGCTGGTCGAGCTTGGCGATCATCGCGCGCAGCTGCGCCAGCTTGGCCGGGTTGGACGCCCGCACGATCAGCGCGTTGCTGCGCGGATCGGCCATCACGCTGCCGCCGCCCGCCGAGGCGCCTTGCACCACCGGCGCGCCCGGCGCGCCGGAGCCGCCTTCGCTCAGCCGCTGCACCAGCTGCACGATGTCCGAGGCCACCGCGTTGCGCAGCGGGATCACCTCGATGTCGGTGTTGGACGGCTGGTCCAGCGCCGCCACGATGCGGCTGATGCGCTGCAGGTTCTCGGCGTAATCGGTGATCACCAGGCTGTTGTTGCCCGGGTTGGCGTTGATCGTGTTGTTCGGCGTGATCAGCGGACGCAGCACCGCGACCAGGTTGTTCGCGTTCTCGTGGTTGAGCTTGAAGATCTGCGTCACCACCTGGTCGCCGCGCTGGCGCGACTCGCCGGCGATCGTCACCGCGCCGGTCTGCAGCTTGGCCTCGGCCTCGGGCACCAGCTTGAGCAACCCGCCGGCCTCGACCATCGAGAAGCCCATGCCGCGCAGCGCGGCCAGGTAGCTCAGGTAGGCCTCCTGCACCGGCACCGGCTGCTCGGCCGTCAGCGTCATCGTGCCCTTGACCCGCGGGTCGACCAGGATCGGCTTGCCCAGCGCCGCGGACATCGCGCGGGACACCGCCTCGATGTCGGTGTTGACGAAGTTCAGCGTGACCGGCGTGCTCGCGCGCACGGCCGGCTGTCGGCGGTTCTGCTGCGGATTCGACTGCGCGCTCGCCCCCAGGGGCAGGCTGCCCGCGATCAGGCTGATCGCCATGGCCAGCGCCGTCGGTCGCATCATGTGCTTGTTCATGCTCATCCCACCGAGATGATCGAGCGCGCTCCCTCGCGGCGCCCGATGATGTTCAACAAATTGGCCAATGCGGCCTCGCTCCCCGGGGCCGGCGTCGCCTCGCCCCGGAACTGCGGCCGCGCGCCCAGGGTGCCCTGGCCGCTGAGTTGCAGCGGACCCTGCTGCGTCATCAGGATCAGCTGCGGCGCTTGACCGCCGCCCACCACGCTCATCCGATAGCTGCCCAGCGGCGACACCTGCGCCAGCCGCGACGAGAAGTCGCGCAGCTCGAGCTGCGCCACGCCGCTCACCGTCACCGTCTTGCCCCGGCCGTCGAAGACGAAGCCCTGCGCGCTGATGGCGATGACGCCTTCGGGCGCCAGCGTGTTCCACGGCGTGCCCAGGCCGGCCAGCCAGCCGGCCGGCCAGCGGATCCAGGGCTGCTCCGGCGTCGCGTCGGGCAGCCGCACCGTCAGCCGGTCCATGCCCAGGCCCACGGTCACCGGGCTGCCCGGCTTCACGCAGCAGTCCTGCGCCAGCGTCAGACGCAGGCCCAGGCCGCCGTCGATCCACGCCGGACGCAGCGACCAGCCCAGCCGTTCGGGCAGCTCGCTGCCGTCGCGGCTGCCCGGGCCGGGGCTGAGGATCACGCGCGCGCTGCCGTTCCAGATGCTGCCGCGCGCATCGGCCAGCAGCAGCCGTTGATTCGTCATGCCGGCCACCGTCGAGGCCAGCCAGGCCGCCGGCGCCCACAGCACCACGGCCGTCAGCAGGCCCAGCACCGCGCCGAGCTCGGCCCATCGGAACGCGCGCACGAAGCCGGTCGCCGCGGCGGCGTTCGCGGCCTTCGCCGGCGTGCTCGCCCGGAGGGTGCGGGAACTGCGGGCCATCGCTCAGTTCCCCGCCGCGGCCGGCAGCAGCAGCGCGATCCGGCCCATGTAGCCCTGCGCGGTGGACTGCAGCTCGGCTTCCTGCGGCCGGGCGCGGGCGCCTTGGCGCGCCTCGCCGATCCACATCGCCAGCGCGGCGCCGGAGACGCCGCGCAGCCGCAACTGGGCCTGCGTGCCGGTGATCGTCAGCTCGGCCTGCGGGCCCAGCCGCGCGGTCGCGGCGCGCAACGCGGCGGCCGACTGCTCGGCCGACACCGGCACCGCCTGCTTGAGCGCCTGCGTCTGCTGCGCCATCGCGCGCATCTGCCGCAGCTCGCGGTCGAGCCGGTCGAGCTCGCCCGGCGCCTTGCTCAGCGTGGACCAGGCCGGCGCCAGCGCGACCAGCCACAGCAGCAGCAGCCCGATGAAGGCCGCGGCCACGCGCGCGATCAGGCGCTCGCGCGGCGCGGCGGCGGCCCAGCGGGCCTCGAGGTCCCGGCGCATCGTCGTGAGGCTGTTCATCGTTGATCCGGTCGCAGGCTGAGTTGAAGCACGTCGCCGTCCTCGGACACGCGCAGCGTGGCGTCCTGGCCGAGGCGCTCGCGCAATTGCGCGCGCTGCGGCGGCGCGAGGCCGGAAAGTTGCAGGCGTCCCTGCTCGAAGCGCAGGCCCGTCAGCGGCGGCTCGCCCGGCGGCGTCACGCGGGCGACGGCGGCGAGCAGGTCTTCCAGGTCGCCCGGTCCGACCTGGCCGGCGCCGCCGCGCAGCGCCTCGGTCTCGCGCAGCATCTGCGCGCGGGCGTCGCGGATCACGCGCACCTGTGGGAAGCTCTGGCGCAGTAGCGCCTCCTGTTCGGCCTTGCGCGCGTCGATCGCGCGGCCTTGCTGCCACGCCATCGCGTTCAGGCCGATGACCTGCACCGCCACCAGGCCGACGACGCCCCAGCGGAACGGCCGCCAGGCCGGCGTCTGCAGCGTCTGCCACACGCGGTAGACACGCTGCCAGCCGCGCTGGCGCGGCGTCAGGTCGAACTGGAGCAGGTTGATCGGCGCCTGGCGCGCGGCCCAGGCCCGGTCGGTGTCGTTGACGACCTGCACCGGACGGCCAAGCCATTGCTCGGCGTCGGCGGCGGCGGACGGGCTCGCGGTGACCGTCGCGTCGGTCCACCAGGCATCGCCCAGCCAGCCGCGCAGGCCGCCGCTGTCCAGCGGCAGCGTCGCGACGCCGTCGGCGCGCGTCACGCGCAGCCGCGGCCGGTCGTCGGCGCCGGTGGACACGTGGCCGCCCATGGCCGCCTGCGGCCACGACAGCGGCAGCAGCGAATCGGCCGGCAGGCCGGCCGCCTCGAGCGCCGCGAGGTGGGCCCGCAGCGGTTCGCGCGCGGTCACGGCGACCCAGTGCGTCCGGACGTCGGCCTCGGGGCTGTCGAGCAGCGCGAGGTGCAGCCGCTCGGCGTCGTCGAGCAACTGGTCCTCCATCACGCCGACGACCGCGCCGCGCAGCTTGGCGCCCTTGACCTTGGGCAACTGCGCCGGCAGCCAACTGAGCGCGTCGTCGCCGATCAGCGCCATCACGCGGTCGGCGCGCGGCATCGCGGCCAGCGGCGCGCGCTCGCCATGGCCCCGTGCATGGGCCGGCGCTTGCGCGTCGTGGCTGAACCAGTATTCGTAGTCTTGTGCGCCGGCGTCGCTCTGAGGCGGATTCGCGGGCAGCAGGATGAGCAGGGTACTCATGAGATCGCGGATTCTAGGAGGGCTTGCGTGACGGTTCGGCGCCTCGCGCCTCCGAACAAGCCCCTAGTCGCGCCTTTACGTCTGCGTGCATCCCGTCCCTCGTGTGTCCAGTCGTGTCAATGCCGGCATCGGGACCGCGCGCGGTCCCGGTGACGGGGGTCAAGGCGTGGCTCCGTTGCCGCCGCCGGCGCCGGACGGCAATCCGGCCTGGCGCTGCAGCCGCTCGCGGTCCAGCACGATCATGTCCAGGCCCCGCCGCTGCACCAGCGACCGCTGCGCGAGCACGCGGTCGTCCAGTCGCAACTGGCCCTCGACGAAGAAGAAGTCGCTGGTGAACCCGGTGCGTTCGGTGCTCAGTTCCAATCCTTGCGGAAGGTAGGGTTTGACGTCCTCGAGCGTGCGGAACGGCTTGGCCTGGCGCGCGCGGACGATGCGGTCGGCGCTGCCCACGTCCATGCCGTCGAACAGCGCGGTGATCACCTCGCGCGAGGCCGTGTTCAGGTTCACCGGCGTTGGCTGCGGCAGGATCACCGCGAGCGAGCGCAGCCGCGCGGCCTGCTCGTCGCTCAGGCCCAGCCAGCGCAATTGCTCCAGCCGCGCCGGCAGCAGCGGCACCCGTCCCTGCGGCGCGCTGGCGGGATCGACGGCGCCGATCAGGGTGGCCCGCAACTGCTCGGCGAGCGCCGCGTTCAATCCCGCGGCCTGGAAGATCCGCGCCGCGACGCGCAGGTCTTCCGCCTGGCCGCGGACCAGGTTGCGCAGGTTGAAGCGCGACTGCGCGTCCTCGATGTGGCCCGACAGGAAGGCGTCGGGACCGGCATCGGCGGACTTGTTGTCGTCGGTGGACAGGAAGCTCGACAGCCGCGCCTCGGCCAGCGGCACCGCCCAGACCTCGCCGAGGTGGTCGACGTTGTCCTTGTTGTTGGCGCGCTTGTCCTCGCGCAGGATCAGCCGCGCCCAGTCGAGCGCGCCCTGCAGCACCCAGTCCGCCTGGGCGCGGCCGCGGTCGGCGGCCTCGATCTGGATGCTGCGCGCCTGGCGCCACAGCATCGCGGCGGCGAGCGTGGTCACCAGCACCACGATCAGCAGCGCCGTCAGCAGCGCCGCGCCGCGCTGGCGGCGCGGACGAAGCGGGGAGGGGAGGCGCGCGCTCATGAGCCGTTGCTCTCCACCGGCACCTCGCGGATCAGCTCGCCGCGGTAGCCGCTGCCCTCGGCGAACTGGATGCGCACGCGCACGCCGGTCGGCACCACGCGGCGCGTCACCGTCTGGCCGCCGCCCGGATCCGAGGCGCTCGGCGAGGGCGGCTTGACCGCGGTCACGTCGTCGCTGGACTGGGCGTTGCTCCAGCCGTTGCCACGGAAGAAGTACATCTGCCAGCCGGCGATGCCGTCGAGGCCGGGTTGCGCGCGCAATTCCTCGGCGCTCAGCTGCTGGCTGCGGAACCAGGCGTCCTGCAAGGCGTCGCGGGTGCCGGCCGGCGCCGATTCCCAGCGGCTCAGGCGGCCTTCGCGCAGCTGCCAGACCACCAGTTGCAGGCCGGTGTCGCGACGCCGCGTCAGGCGCAACGTCGCGCCGTCGAACGCGAGCGCGGGAATCTGGCTGCTGTCCTGCACTTCGCGCAGGTCCAACTCCCATTGGCGCACCAGCGTCTGCAGCGTCTCGGCGCGTTCCATCGACGCCTCGTTGTGCGCGCGGCTGGTCGTCAGCGCCGACACCGCCCGCCATGCCATCACCGACATCACCGCCATCACGACCAGCGCGACGACGACCTCGATCAGCGTGAACCCGCGCGCCGAGCGCCGGGAAGAACGTGCGGCGCGCCGCATCAGTAGCGCCCCACGATGGTGGTGATGGTCAGCAGCGGCCGGTTCTGGTCGTCGAAGACCTGCGCCTCGACGCGGCGGAAGTTGGGATTCGGCGTCGAGCGCACCGCCATCTTTCCGGAGAAGTCGCGACCGAGCTGCGTGCAGCTGAAGCTGTTGTCGCCGACACCGGGGAAGGCCTTGGTCAGCCGCATCTCGGTGAGCTCGTTCTCGGCGCACCACTGCGCCAGCGAATTGACCGCGAGGCGGTCTGCATTGGAGGTCATCGCGCCCGCGGCGCGCAACCCGGCGGCCAGGCACAGCGCCACGATCGTCAGCGCCACCAGCACCTCGACCAGCGTGAAGCCGGCGGTCGGGCGAAGGGCCAGGCCTTGCCGGCGCGGGAAGCGGCGGGGGGCGGTCATGCGCCTCCCTTGGCGATCGCGAACGGCCGCAGGCCGTCGGTCTGGAGGGTGATGCGGTGATCGCCGCGGATCAGGGTCACGCGTTGCGCGCCGATCAGCGGTTCGGGGCCCAGGCGCAGCGTGCGTCCGTTGGCGGTGGCGCCCTGGATCTCGACGATCGGCGCGTCGCCGAGCCACGCGCGATCCAGCGACAAGCGCTTGACCAGGTTGGGCGGCAGGCCGGTGATGCGATAGCCGCCGCCTTCGTTGGCGGGCTCGGGCATCCAGCGCACGTCCAGCGACGCCGCCCGGGCCTCGGCGCGCGCGGTCTCGAGCACGGAAGCGAGATGGAGCGCCTCGCGTTCGAGCTGCACGTCGGCGCGGTCGCGCACCGCGACCGCGACGGTCGCGCTGGCGATCGCCACGATGGTGATCGCCACGATCAGCTCGATCAGCGTGAAGCCGCGCGGGCGCGCACGGCGGGACGAACGCGCGCGCACGGCTCGAGGCGGTCGGTGAGGGATCAGGACTGAGGCCTGAGGCGAGCGGCGGGCCGCGCGCTCATTCCCAGGAGCCGATGTCGGCGTCGTTGCCTTCGCCGCCCGGCTTGCCGTCGGCGCCGAGGCTGTAGATGTCGACCTCGCCCTTCAGGCCGGGGTTGTCGTACTGGTACGGATTGCCCCAGGGGTCCTTGGGCAGCTTCTCGATGTAGACCTTCCAGTTCGGAGCGGCGGGCCCGTTGGTCGGCTTGGCGACCAGCGCGCCCAGGCCCTGGTCGGTGCTCGGGTAGCGGCCGTTGTCCATCTTGTAGAGCTTGAGCGCCTGCATCAGCGTGTTCACGTCGGAACGCGCCGCGGTGCGCCGGGCCTCGGAAACGTGGTTCATCACCGCCGGCACGACCACCGCGCCCATGACGGCGACGATGGTGATGGCGACGATGAGCTCGATCAGCGTGAAGCCGCGCGCGCGGCGCTGGGACAGGGGTCGGCGCATGATGTGCAATCCTTGCGAAGCCGCCCTCGGCGGCCTATCGCGCTGCATCATAATCGTCGGATGCATGCACGATGGTTAAGCTTCGTCGTCTGGGCGCTGCTGGCGGCCAGCCTCGCGTATTGGGCTTTGGCGCTCATGGCCAAGGGGCCTCAGGCCCCCGCGATGACCCACGCCGCTGGCGGCGAAGGGGCAGTCGTTGACTGGACGAGGCTATTCGCTGCTGCAAAGATGGCAGAGGCGCCTGTCGAAGCCATGTCTTCCCGCTATCAATTGCTTGGGGTTGTCGCGCCGACCACGAATGGCCGCCATGTCGGTGAAGGCGTCGCGCTGATCGCCGTCGCGGGCGGAATGCCCAAGCCGGTGCGCATCGGACAGGTCCTCGACGGCGATCTGAAATTGATCGAGATCAACCGACGGGACGTCGGCCTCGGCGCCGGCGGCGCGGTCACGGTGCGATTGAGCCTCGCGCCCGGCGCGCCGGGCGCCGAAGGCACGCCGATGCCGCCGCCGCAGATGGTGCCCGGTGGCGGCATGGCCCCGCCGCCGCCCAACTTCAACATGCAGCCGCAGGCGGGGCCGGAAGGGCTCGTGCCTCCCACGGCCGTGACGGGCGTCCTGCCCCAGCCGCAGGGCGACGGCAGCGCCAATCCCAACAAGTAAGCGGCGACGCGGCGTCCGGGCCGGGGCCCTCAGTACTTCGTGCCGAGCGTCGATCGGCCAGGGCCGGTCGGCAGGGCGCCCGGGTTGCTCGGCCCCGTGTCACGCAGGTCCGAGGGCCGGCTGTGGATCGAGCCTTCCGGCAGATCCTGCACTTCGGTCAGCAGCGCCGCGGCGCACTTCACCAGCGGCCACGCCAGCGTCGCGCCGGTCCCGTCGCCGCACTCCATGCCGAGCTCCAGCAGCGCCGCGGCATGGAACAGCTGCAGCGCCTCGTCCAGGCCGCGGTGCGTCGTGCTGCGGCAGAACACCGCATAGTCGGTGACCGGCGGCGCGATCATCGACGCCACCTTGAGCGCCGCGCAGGCCGGCATGCCGTCGACCAGGATCAGTTGCCGCTTCGAGGCGGCGACCAGCATCGCCCCCACCATCACCGCCAGCTCGTAGCCGCCGAACGCGGCCAGCACCGCCATCGGTTCCTCGACGTCGCGATGCCGGGACTGGGCGCCCTGGAGCACCAGCATCAGGTGCGACAGGTCCTCATGCGGCATGTCGGGACCGGAGATGACGAAGTCCTGCACCGGCATGTCCATCAGGCGCGACAGCACCAGCGCCGACGCCTCCATCGAGCCTTGCCCCAGGCCGGCGCACGCGATGACGTTACCGGCCAGGTTGTCGGAGATCTCCATGCCCACCCGCACGCCGGCGTGCGCCTGCTCCAGCGTCATCGCCGGACCGGCGCGCGAGTTGCGCGTGCCGTGCGCGATCTTGCGCGCGAGCAGCCGTTGCTGCGGGCTCAGCGGCTCGGCGATGCCGCAGTCGACCACCGTGACATGCATGCCCTGGCTGCGCGCGAAGACCGTGGACGGCAGCCGGTGCTGAAGGGCGAGCAGGGCCTGCTCGCGCGTGCTGCGGCCGTTGGGCAGCGCGATGCCGTCGACGGCCAGGCCGTGGTCGGCGGCGAAGAGCACCAGCGTCGGGTCGCGGAATCGCGGCGTCTGCGTGTTCTGGATCAGGCCCAGCCGCACCGCGAGCGGTTCCAGCTCGCCCAGCCGGCCGGCCAATGCGCAGCGGCGTTCCAGGCGCTGGCGCAGGGCGCGTTCCAGCTCCGGATTGGCGGTCGGCGAGATGAGGGACTGATGAATCGACATGGGGATCGCCATTCTGGGCCCGTGCCGCGCGACGGCCATTGGCAATTGCCCCGTCGGCCGGCGTCTGCCCCTTGTCCCGGGGGCAGTCGCTGGTGACGATCGGTAACGGCGGCGACCGCATCGTCACCGGCGCCTCACCGCCGCCGCACCGCGCCGCGGTCAGCGCAGGAACAGGCGGTAGACCGGGTTGTCGGTTTCCTCGGTGTACGGGTAGTTCAACTGGTCGAGGAAGGTCTTGAACGCCTTGCCGTCGCCCTTGGGAACCTGTAGCCCGACGAGGATGCGACCGTAGTCGGCGCCCTGGTTGCGGTAGTGGAACAGGCTGATGTTCCATTCCGGATTCATGCTGGAGAGGAAGCGCATCAGCGCGCCGGGCCGCTCCGGGAAGATGAATCGGAACAGGCGTTCGTTCTCGGCGAGCTCGGTCCGCCCGCCGACCATGTGCCGGACATGCTGCTTGGCCAGTTCGTCGTCGGTCAGGTCGACGGTCGGGAAGCGATGTTTCTCGAAGCTGCGAGCCAGCTTGTCCACCTCCTCGCGCCTGGAGATGGAGACGCCGACGAACACATGGGCGTCGTCCCGGTCGGAGATGCGGTAATTGAATTCGGTGACGCTGCGACCGCCGACCAGTTCGCAGAAGCGCCGGAAACTGCCGCGCTCCTCGGGGATGGTGACGGCGAACAGCGCCTCGCGTTCCTCGCCGACTTCAGCGCGCTCGGCGACGAAGCGCAGCCGGTCGAAGTTCATGTTGGCGCCGCAGGTGATGGCGATGTAGGTCTGGCCCTTCGTGCCGTGCTGCGCCGCGTACTGCTTGATCGCCGCCACGCCCAGGCCGCCGGCCGGCTCGAGGATGCTGCGCGTGTCGACGAAGACGTCCTTGATCGCCGCGCAGACGGCATCGGTGTCGACCAGCACGTAGTCGTCGACGAGCTCGCGGCAGATGCGGAAGGTTTCTTCGCCGACCAGCTTGACCGCGGTGCCGTCCGAGAACAGGCCGACGTCGGTCAGCGCCACGCGCTTGCCAGCGCGCACCGAGCGCACCATCGCGTCCGAGTCCTTGGTCTGGACGCCGATGATCTTGATCTCCGGGCGCACCGCCTTGATGTAGGCCGCCACCCCGGAGATCAGCCCGCCACCGCCGATGGCGACAAAGATCGCGTCGATCGGGCCCGGATGCTGGCGCAGCAGCTCCATGGCGATCGTCCCTTGTCCCGCGATGACGTCCGGGTCGTCGAACGGATGGACGAAACTCAGGCCCTGTTCGCGTTCGAGCTCCAGGGCGTGCCCGTAGGCGTCGGTGAACGATTCCCCGGCGAGCACCACTTCGCCGCCGAGCGCCTGGACCGCGTCGATCTTGACCTTGGGCGTGGTCACCGGCATCACGATGACGGCGCGGCAGCCCAGTTTCCTGGCCGACAGCGCCACCCCTTGCGCGTGATTGCCGGCCGACGCGCAAATCACTCCCCGAGCCAATTGCTCGGGCACGAGATTTGCCATCTTGTTATATGCGCCCCGCAGTTTGAAGCTGAATACCGGTTGCTGGTCCTCGCGTTTCAGCCAGACCTTGTTGCCAATGCGCTTGGAGAGATTGCGGGCGGCGTCGAGGGAGGTTTCCTGCGCGACCTCATACACCTTCGCGTTAAGAATCCGTTGCAGATAGCTTTGATCCGCAGGGAGTAACGCCGGGGCTTGCGCCGATGGGCGCGTCGAGGTGGATTTGCGCGATGCGCGGCGGGTGCCGGCCATGGAATTCCCTCCAATTCCCCCTTCCGCGCGGGACGCGCCGGAAGCCGGGGCGGACGATCATGCCAGGGTTCGCCGGGGCCGCGATGCAGGCCGGGGCGCGGTGCGCGGCCGCGTGTTCGCGATTGGAGGAGCGAGCGTTCGGACGAAAAAAAGCCCGAGGCTTGTGGCCTCGGGCTGAATCCACCATGGAGGCGGTGGAGGAGACAATCGGCGCGAGGGCTGACCCCACTGCCGGGGTAGCGCTATCGCATGCCTAGAATTCTAGGGCGATGCATGTTGCGCTGCAATATTTTTCGGGCGCCGGACGCTGGAGTCTGGTCTCTAATGCGCAAAATCACCGCCAGAGTGGGTGGCTTGCCCATCCGAGAGCGAAAGAATTGGGGTCGGAGTGGTTGGCGAGGTGCCGTCCATGGCCCTGGCGGCTGGCGCCGCGATGACGAGGAACCACGAATGGAATGCACGATCAACTGGATGGGCGCCGACGGCATGAGCTTCGTCGCCGAGACCGGCAGCGGACACATGATCAACATGGATGGTTCGCCCGATGGCGGCGGTCGCAACCTGGCGCCCCGGCCGATGGAAACCGTGCTCGCCGGAACGGGCGGCTGCACGGCCTACGACGTCGTGCTCATCCTGAAGCGGGGGCGCCATGACGTCCGGGGCTGCCAGGTGAAGCTCAGCGCGGACCGCGCGGAGTCCGATCCGAAAGTGTTCACGAAGATCCACATGCACTTCGTCGTGACCGGCAAGGGCCTGGCTCAGGTCGCGGTCGAGCGCGCTGTGCAGCTGTCGCACGAGAAATACTGTTCGGCCAGCATCATGCTGGCAAAAACCGCTGAAATCACCACTTCGGTGGAGATCGTGGAAGGCTGAACCACCCAATGGATGGGGAAGAAGGGGGCGCCGAGGGCGCCCTCACGTCCATGTCGGCTTGGCGATTTCAGAGGTGATGCGCGGTGCGCGTCATCACCTTGGCCGCGAGGCGCATCAGGCCACGCACGGGTGCGGGCAGGTCGATGCCGCCACGAGCTCGCGCCTCCTCCGCATGGCGCGCTTCCTCTTCCTTCATCTGAGCAACGATCGCGCGCGACTGCCGGTCGCCTTCGGGCAGTCGGTCCAGATGGCTCGCAAGGTGCGCTTCGACCTGGCGTTCGGTCTCGATGACAAAACCCAGGCTGACCTTGTCCCCGACGAGCCCGGCGACCGCCCCGATCGCGAAAGCGCCCCCGTACCAGAGCGGGTTCAGCAGGCTCGGGCGGTCGTTCAGCTCGCGCAGCCGGCCCGCGCACCAGGCGAGATGATCGATCTCCTCCTGGGCGGCGTGCTCGAGGTGCAGGCGCAATTCGTCGTCACGCGTGCTCAGCGCCTGGGCGCGATAAAGCGCCTGGGCGCAGACCTCGCCGACGTGATTGACGCGCATCAGCGCCGCCGACTGCCGGCGCTGCGACTCGTCCAAGGCGTCGTCGGGCGCCGAGGCCGCGGGCGCCGGTCGCGCCATTGGCGCGACGCCGGCCAATGTCTTCAGGCTCTGGTCCAGCGTCGATATCCAGAAGTCCGCACGGGAAAGAATGCGCGTCGGGCGCGTGGGCTGAAATGGCATCTTGAGCGCGAGCCGTGGCAATGGCGACGCAGTTTAGAAGGGCGTGGTCAAGCAGTTCGACCGCCTCGGCTGATCCTTTGTGCGAATGCGTGATGACACAATTTTTTAATCTCATACGCGTTGCTTCGATCCAACGAAATCAGGACTTTTACGGGGTGGCTGCTGGTCAGGTGTGATCGGACCTGTTGCAATACGCCACAGCTTCATTGCAGGAGCTTGGTTTGCGGACGATGTACCGACCGCAGCCTCATTGAAGATCTAGGAGTCTCTAATGAAGAAATCTCTCGTCGCGCTGGCTGTGCTGGCTGGTTTCGCCGGTGCCGCTTCCGCTCAATCGTCGGTCACCCTGTTCGGCGTGATCGACGTCGCAGCTCGTTACACCAAGGCCAACGGCCAGGACACCAAGCAGCTCTCCAACGACGGCAGCAGCTCCAGCCGTATCGGCGTGCGCGGTGTTGAAGACCTGGGCGGCGGCCTGAAGGCTGGCTTCTGGCTGGAAGGCGCCCTGTCCGCCGACACCGGCACCGCCGACAGCTCGCGCTTCTGGGGCCGTCGCGCCTCGGTGAGCCTGATGGGCGACTTCGGTGAAGTCCGTCTGGGCCGTGGCAAGACCTCGACCCGCCTGGTCGTGGACGACTTCGACGTCTACACCACCACCGGCCTGGGCGACGTGACCCGCACGTACAGCATGCTGGGTTCGAACCTCGACACGTTCAACCGTGCCGACAACCTGGTTCAGTACTTCCTGCCGGCCGACCTGGGTGGCGTGTACGGCTCGTTCGACGTGGCCGCTGGTGAAGGCACCGACGGCAAGAAGTCGTTCGGCGGCCGTCTGGGCTACAAGCAGGGCGACCTGAACGTGGCCGGTGGCTATCAGACGACGGACTCGCTGAACTCCAAGTTCAAGCAACTGTCGCTGGGCGCCAGCTACGACTTCAAGATCGTGAAGGTGCAAGGCCTGTTCTCGCAACTGAAGTTCGGTTCGCGCAAGCAGAACATCTACACGATCGGCGCCATCGTCCCGGTGACGGCTGCAGGTTCGGTCACGGCTCAGTACACCAAGGCTGAGACCAACGGTACCGCCGACTCGGTGGTTGCTGCCCGCGGCGATGCCCAAGCGTTCACCATCGGTTATCAGCACAACCTGTCCAAGCGCACCGCGCTGTACACGACGGCTTCGCTGATCGACAACGACAACTCGACCTTCCGCGTTGCCAACAATGCCGTCCCGGCCCTGTACGGCATGAAGTCGGGCGGCATCGACGTCGGCATCAAGCACAGCTTCTGATCCCTCCGGATCACACGCTCTGCGTAGAAAGCCGCCCTTCGGGGCGGCTTTTTTCATTCCGGTCCACGCAGGCAACCGCCGCCTTTCGCCCACCGCGCCACAGGCCGGTGCCGGGCCTTGCCCGACGCCGAATCAAGCACTGTCATCGCAACGCACTGTTGTTGATTTTGTAGAGAGTGATTGCGGGTTTTCCCTCTGACGGGTCGTCACGAACTTGACAGGGTTTGCTCGCGTGGGCGATGTGCAACACAAAGCGTCTCCGTCGGGGGCCTTCGCTGAGAATCGATCTCGGCGATCAAACCAAACAAAGGAGACATCACATGAAGAAAGCCGCCTTGGCGCTGGGCATCCTGGCAGCCAGCACCAGCGCCGCCTGGGCCCAGTCGACCGTGCAGCTGTACGGCATCGTGGACGTCGGTCTGCGCTGGACCAGCAACGCCAACGCCGGATCCTCCGAGAAGCAGGTGATCCCCGGCGGCATGTCGCAAAGCCGTCTCGGCATCAACGTGACCGAGGACATGGGCGGCGGCCTCAAGGCGATCGCCAACCTGGAACATCGCCTGAACTCCGACACCGGCGCGCAATCCGCCACCGAGTTCTGGCGCCAGTCGTGGGTCGGCCTGCAGTCGGCCGACTTCGGCCGCATCACGCTGGGCCGCCAGTACAACATCCTGTTCGACATCTACACGTCGACCTACGCCTCCTTCAAGTACTCGCCCTACATCGAGGCCTACAAGCCCGAGATCGGCCTGTCCATGGGCGCGCGCCAGGACAACATGGTCAAGTACCTGATCGAGTCCGGCCCGATCCGCGGCGAACTGCAGATCTCCGCCGGCGAAGGCAACTCGCAGAACAAGTCCTACGGCGGCCTGCTGCGCTACGCCGACGGCCCCTTCGCGGTGGGCGGCGCCTACCTGCAGGTCGAGGACACCCTGGGCAAGAAGGTCAAGGGCTACACGGCCGGTGGCGGCTACACCGCCGGTCCGCTGTACGTGAACCTGTCCTGGGCGAGCAACAAGTTCGACCAGGGCGGCCTGCTCGGCGCGGCCTACACCTCCGGCCTGCTGGGCAACGTGCTGAACGCCGCGGCGAACGACGTGAAGAAGCGCGACATGATCTCGGTCGGCGCCACCTACCAGCTCACGCCGCAGTTGAACCTCGGCGGCCACTACTGGTACGCGACGCAGACGCATTACAGCGCCGCGCTGTCCAACACGAAGAGCAAGGGCCACTACCTCGCCTTCGTCGCCGACTACGCCTTCTCCAAGCGTACCGACGCCTACGTCGAGCTGGACTACACGAAGCACAACGGCGCGGTCCGCTTCGCCAACAACGCCGAAAAGCGCGGCGGTGCCATCGTCGGCATGCGTCACCGCTTCTGATCGGCCTCGGCCAGGGGAGTCGGCGCGGCATCGCGCTCGCGTCCTCTCCCGCGAAACCGCCTTCGGGCGGTTTTTTCGTTTCCGGACGACGGTCCCGGCGACGTCGCGTTCAAGCTTCGTTAAGGAGTAACCCACTTGCCGGGGGCGGGACGCTCCTCGATGATCGTTCACTTCTGAAGTGCCTCGCCTCCGGGGTCAGGTCGTGCCAGGGCCCGGGCCACGAGCCCCAACGCCCAAGCCGTCGCCGGAGGCCTTCGTCCATGCTGGTTTTCATTCTTCGCCGCCTGGCGCAGGCCGTCGTCGTCATGCTGACGGTGGCCTTCATCGCCTTCATGCTGTTCCAGTACGTCGGCGACCCGGTCAACAACCTGCTCGGCCAGGACGCCACGCCGGAACAGCGCGAGCAACTCCGCAAGGACCTGGGCCTGGATCAATCCTTCGCGGTGCAGTTCGCCCACTTCGCGGCCAACGCGGCACAGGGCGAGTTCGGCGTCAGCCTGAAGCAGGGCCGCAAGGTCTCCGCGCTGATCGCCGAGCGTTTCCCGGCGACGCTCGAGCTGTCGGCGACGGCGGCGTTGATCGCGCTGGTCTTCGGCATCCCGCTCGGGGTCTACGCGGCCTTGCGGCGCGGCAGCTTCGGCTCGCAGGTGCTGATGACGCTGTCGCTGCTCGGCGTGGCGCTGCCGACCTTCCTGATCGGCATCCTGCTGATCCTGGTCTTCGCGGTGCAACTGGCCTGGTTGCCGAGCTACGGCCGGGGCGACGTCGTGATGCTTGGCACCTGGAGCACCGGACTGCTGACCGCCGACGGCCTGCGGCACCTGCTGCTGCCCGGGATCACGCTGGCGGTGTTCCAGCTGACGCTGATCATGCGCATCGTGCGCGCCGAGATGCTGGAGGTGCTGCGCGCGGACTACATCAAGTTCGCCCGCGCCCGCGGCCTGAGCGACCGCACGATCTACTTCGGCCACGCGCTGAAGAACACGCTGGTGCCGGTCATCACGATCACCGGCCTGCAGCTGGGATCGCTGATTGCCTTTGCGATCATCACCGAGACCGTGTTTCAATGGCCCGGCATGGGTCTGCTGTTCATCCAGGCGGTGCAGTTCGCCGACATTCCGGTGATGGCCGCCTACCTGTGCCTGATCTCGCTGATCTTCGTCGTGATCAACCTTGTCGTCGATCTGCTGTACTTCGCCGTCGACCCGCGCCTGCGCGTGAGCGGCGGTGCGCATTGACATGAGCGATCCCCAGCACCTGGCCGCTCCGGCGGCAGGCACCTACCAACGGCTGTTCGAGTCGCGCGGCGAGCTCGTCGCGCTGCGCCGCGAGCTGCACACGATGCCGGAGCTGGGGTTCGAGGAGCACCGCACCGCCTCCCGCATCGTGCAGGCGCTCAAGGCGTGCGGCGTCGACGAGATCCACCAGGGCATGGGCCGCACCGGCGTCGTCGCGACGATCCACGGCCAGCCCGCGCCGGCGGGCGCGCCGGGCGCCGCGCCCCGGCTGATCGGCCTGCGCGCCGACATGGACGCCCTCCCGCTGCGCGAGCAGAACGACTTCGCCTGGCGCTCGTCGACACCGGGGCTGATGCATGCCTGCGGGCACGACGGCCACTGCGCGATGCTGGTCGGCGCGGCGCGCCACCTGGCGCAGACGCGGCGCTTCAGCGGCACCGCGGTGCTGGTGTTCCAGCCCGGCGAGGAAGGCTACGGCGGCGCCCGCGAGATGATCGCCGACGGCCTGTTCGAGCGCTTCCCGGTCGAATCGATCTACGCGATGCACAACTGGCCGCACCTGCCGCCCGGCAAGATCGGCCTGAACCGCGGCGCGATGATGGCCGCCGCCGACCGCGTGAACATCACCATCATGGGCCGCGGCGGGCACGGCGCGCATCCCCACCTGAGCGTCGATCCGGTGCTGATCGCCGGCCACGTGATCACCGCGGTGCAGAGCCTGGTGTCGCGCAACATCGCGCCGATCGAGCAGGCGGTGGTCAGCCTGTGCTCGATGCAGGCCGGCGAGCCCAGCGCCTTCAGCGTGATCCCCGAGATGGCGCAGCTCACCGGCACCGTGCGCAGCTTCAAGCCCGAGGTGCAGCAACTGCTCGAGGAACGGATGACGCGCCTGGTCGAATCGGTCGCGCTGGGCTTCGGCGCCAGCGCCAAGGTCGACTACCAGCGCCTGTACCCGGCCACCGTCAACAGCGCCGCGCAGGCCGACTTCGCCGTCAACGTCGCGCGCTCGCTGGTCGGCGCCGAGAACGTCGACGACAAGCTCGTGCCCAGCATGGGGTCCGAGGACTTCGCCTTCATGCTGCAGGCGCGGCCCGGCGCCTACCTGCGACTGGGGCAGGGCGGCCCGTGCGGCCTGCACCAGCCCCGCTACGACTTCAACGACGAGATCCTGCCGCTGGGCTCCGCGCTGTTCGCGGCGCTCGTCGAGCAGGGCCTGCCCCTGGCGCCCCATTGAGCGGCGCCGGCCGCCGCCCGCCATCGATCGACCGCCTCCACGCCGAGCTCCACGCCGCATGACCGCTTCCGTTCCTCCTCCCCCGGTGTCCGCCGCGCCCGCGCCGAACGCGCTCCGGCGCTTCTTCGACGGCGACGTCTGGCACTCGTTCACCCATTCGCCGACCGCGATGGTCGCGGCCTTCGTCGCGCTGTGCTGCCTGGTCTGCGCGCTCTTCGCGACCTGGATCGCGCCGCACGACCCGTTCGACCTGTCGGCGCTGGAGCTGATGGACTCGCGCCTGCCGCCGGCCTGGATCGAGGGCGGCTCGTCCAAGTACCTGCTCGGCACCGACGACCAGGGCCGCGACCTGCTGTCGGCCATCATGTACGGCGCGCGCATCTCGCTGCTGGTGGGGGTCGCGTCGGTGATCCTGTCGATGATCATCGGCGTCGGGCTGGGACTGCTGGCCGGTTTCGTCGGCGGCCGGATCGACGCCTTCATCATGCGCATCTGCGACGTGATGCTGTCCTTCCCGTCGATCCTGATCGCGCTGCTGATCGACGGCATCGGCCGCGTCGTCTTCAAGGACGCGCACGACACGCTCGCCTTCGCGGTGCTGATCCTGGCGATCGCGCTGACCGGCTGGGTGCAGTACGCGCGCACGGTGCGCGGCTCGACGCTGGTCGAGCGCAACAAGGAATACGTCCAGGCCGCGCGCGTGATCGGCGTCAAGCCGATGGCGATCATGTGGCGCCACGTGCTGCCCAACGTCACCGGGCCGGTGCTGGTGCTGGCGACGCTGCAGGTCGCCTCGGCCATCCTGACCGAGGCGACGCTGTCCTTCCTCGGCGTCGGCGTGCCGCCGACCAGCCCGTCGCTGGGCACGCTGATCCGCATCGGCAACGACTTCCTGTTCTCCGGCGAATGGTGGATCACCATCTGGCCCAGCGCGATGCTGGTGCTGATCGCGCTGTCGGTGAACCTGCTGGGCGACTGGCTGCGCGATGCGCTCAACCCGCGACTGCGCTGACATGACGGACCGACCCATGACCGCACCCTTGCTGCAAGTCCGCCATCTGCGCGTGGAGTTCCCGACCCGCCGCGGCACGCTGCTGGCGTTGGACGACGTGTCCTTCGACATCGCGCCGGGCGAGGTGCTCGGCGTCGTCGGCGAGTCCGGCGCCGGCAAGTCGCTGACCGGCGCCGCCATCATCGGCCTGCTCGAGCCGCCCGGCCGGATCGCCGGCGGCGAGGTCCTGCTGGAAGGCCGCCGCATCGACAACCTGCCCGCGGACCAGATGCGCCGCATCCGCGGCCGCCAGATCGGCGCGATCTTCCAGGACCCGCTGACCTCGCTGAATCCGCTGTACACCGTCGGCCGGCAACTGGTGGAGACGATCACGACGCACCTGGGCCTGACGCAAAAGCAGGCCCGCGCCCGGGCGATCGAACTGCTCGCGGCCACCGGCATCCCGGCGCCCGAGACGCGGGTGGACCAGTACCCGCACCAGTTCTCCGGGGGCATGCGGCAGCGCGTGGTGATCGCGCTGGCGCTCGCGGCGGATCCGAAACTGATCGTCGCCGACGAACCGACGACGGCGCTCGACGTGTCGATCCAGGCGCAGATCATCGCGTTGCTCAAGCGCGTCTGCCGCGAGCAGGGCGCGGCGGTGATGCTGGTCACGCACGACATGGGCGTGATCGCCGAGACCTGCGATCGCGTCGCGGTGATGTATGCCGGACGGGTGGCGGAGATCGGGCCGGTGCAGGAGGTGATCCATCGACCGGGGCATCCGTACACCGCGGGGCTGATGGGGTCGATCCCCGCGATGGACGAGGACCGCGAACGGCTCGTCCAGATCGACGGCGCGATGCCGCGGCTCAACGCGATCCCGAGCGGCTGCGCCTTTCACCCGCGCTGCCCGCGGGCGTTCGACCGCTGCCACGCGCAGCGTCCGGAATTGATGAAGGCCGTCGCGACCGACGCGGCGTGCTGGTTGCATGCGGCCGATGTCGCCGTCGTGCCGGGAGCGGTGGCATGACGGTGTTGAGCGAGAAGACGGACGCGCGCGGCCTGGCGGGCGAGGGCGCGGCGAGCGCTGGCTCCGGCGCCGTGCTGGTCGAGGTGCGGGATCTGGCCAAGACCTTCGACGTGTCGGCGCCGTGGCTGAACCGCGTCGTCGAGCGCAAGCCCAAGCAATTCGTCCATGCGGTGGATGGCGTCAGCTTCGCGATCGAGAAGGGCCGCACGCTGGCGCTGGTCGGCGAGTCGGGTTGCGGCAAGAGCACCGTGGCGCGGCTGCTGGTCGGTCTGTACGCGCCCACCCAAGGCGAGGTGCGCTTCGATGGCGAGGACATCGCGTCGACGCTGAAGGGGCCGAAGGCGCTGGCGTTGCGGCGCCGGATGCAGATGATCTTCCAAGACCCGTATGCGAGCCTGAACCCCCGTTGGAAGGTGCAGGAGATCGTCGCCGAACCGCTGCGCGAACATGGTTTGGTGCGCGATGCCGCCGGCCTGAAACGGCGCGTCGGCGAGCTGCTGCAGTCGGTGGGGCTGTCGCCGGCGGACGCCGAAAAATTCCCGCACCAGTTCTCCGGCGGCCAGCGCCAGCGTATCTCGATCGCCCGCGCGCTGGCGACCGAACCGGAATTCCTGGTCTGCGACGAGCCAACCTCGGCGCTCGACGTGTCGGTGCAGGCGCAGGTCCTCAACATCATGAAGGACCTGCAGCGCAAGCAAGGGCTGACCTACCTGTTCATCTCGCACAACCTGGCGGTGGTGCGGCATGTCGCCGATCAGGTCGGGGTGATGTACCTCGGCCGACTCGTGGAGCAGGCGGACAAGCGCACGCTGTTCGCCACGCCGCGGCATCCGTACACGCGGATGCTGCTCGATGCGATCCCCGACATCCACATGACCGGACGTGCGCGCACGCCCGTGCAAGGGGAAGTGCCCAATCCGCTGAATCCCCCGAGCGGGTGCAGCTTCCACCCCCGCTGCCCGCATGCGAACGCGCGTTGCAGCACGGAGCGGCCGCAGTTGCTCGCGCTGAAAGGCGTTCGCGTGGCCTGCCACGCGGTGGAGGAAGGCCGGATCTGAGAACCGGCCCCGGCCGTCAGTTCGCCGCGCTCGCGGCAGAGGCGGCAGGAGCCACCGCCGGGGTCGCCGCCGTCGAGGCCGGCGCCGTGCGCTTGGCCGGCAACTGCAACGGACGCTTCTGACCGCAGCCCGCGGCACCCAGCGCGAACGCGCACAACATCAGGGTCGTCATGGCCTTGGCGGCCAAGCGGCGGGTCGGCGTGGAGGCACCGCCTACACTTCGCGTCTTCACGTTTTTCATGGGCTCGCAGTCTAGCGAGTCCACCCCCGACTGCCCATGACCGCCACCCCGCTGACCGATGCCGACTACGACGCCCGCACCGACGCCGTGCTGGCCAGCATCGAATCCGACATCGACGCCTGGCTCGACAGCTATCTGATCGACGTCGACCAGCATCGCACCGGGGGTTTGCTGGAACTGCAGTTCCCGGACCGCAGCAAGATCGTCGTCAATACCCAGCCACCGCTGCACGAGCTGTGGCTGGCGTCGCGGCGCGGGGGGTATCACTTCAAGTTCGTCGACGGCCAGTGGGTCGATACCAAGGACGGCAAGGAGTTCTTTGCCCGGCTGTCCGAAGAAGCCTCCCATCACGGGGGGAAGGCGCTCGCCTTTTCCGGCGTTTGACTGCGCTCACCGAGCACGATCAACCCAACCGGGGGCCCTTTTCTCCGTGTCCCCCTTTGGCACCCTCCCGGGTGCCAAATTCCTCCTAATACCTTCGAAAAGGGCCCCCGGTCGGGTTGATCCTTCGGGAGGCCTTTGTATTCGGGCGTGACGGCAGGGCAGAGACGTCAGCGTTTGAAGAGGTCGAGGATGCTCTTCTTCTCTTCCTCGGAGCCGGTCGTTGGCACGCGCTCCTCGTTGCCCAGCGCCTTCACGCCGTTGTTGTTGGCGAACTCGTCGTAGTACCACTCGCCGCCAATGTTCACGACACCTTCGGGTGGCTGAATCTCCTGGACCGGCGTGTTGCGCAGCGCGTACTGCATGAACTCGATCCACACCGGCAGCGCCAAGCCACCACCCGTCTCGCGGTCGCCCAGCTTGCGCGGCTGGTCATAGCCGATCCAGACCACCGACACCAGCTCCGGCTGGAAACCCGCGAACCAGGCGTCCATCGAGTCGTTCGTCGTCCCCGTCTTGCCGTAGATGTCCGGACGCTTCAGCGTTGCCTGCGTCCGCGCCGCCGTGCCGCTGCGCGCCACCTCCTGCAGCAGGCTGTCCATCAGGTAGGCATTGCGCGGTTCGATCGCCCGTTGCGCGTCCTCGAACTGCTTGGGCTGCTGCTGGTACAGCAGGCGGCCCGCGTGATCGGTGATCCGCTGCACCAGTTGCGGCGCGACCCGGTAACCCCCGTTGGCGAAGACCGAATACGCCTGCGCCATCTGCATCGGCGTCACCGAGCCCGCCCCCAGTGCCATCGTCAGGTAGGCCGGATGCTTGTCCGCATCGAAACCGAAACGCGTGATCCAGTCCTGCGCGTACTTCACGCCGACCGACTGCAGCACCCGGATCGACACCATGTTCTTGGACTTGGCCAGCGCGCGGCGCAAGGGCATCGGCCCGTCGAAGTTGCCGTCGTAGTTCTTCGGCTCCCACGGTTGGCTGCCCGTCGTCGTCGCGTCGAAGAACAGCGGACCGTCATTGACCACCGTCGCGCCGTTGAAACCCTTCTCCAGCGCCGCTGAATAAATGAAGGGCTTGAAGCTCGAGCCCGGCTGGCGCCACGCCTGGGTGACGTGGTTGAACTTGTTCTTGTTGTAGTCGAAGCCGCCCACCAGCGCCCGCACGCTGCCGTCCTTCGGGCTGAGCGCCACCATCGCGCCCTCGACCTCCGGCAGTTGCGTGATCGTCCACTCGTCCTTGTTGTTCTTGACCAGCTTGATGACGCGGATCACCGCGCCGCGGCGGATGCGCGTCTTCGGATTGCCCTTCTCCGCCAGGCCCGAGGTCGCCGGCTTCAGCCCGTCGCCGGTGATCGTCACCGATTCGCCGCTCTGCAGGGCCGCGACGACCTGCTTCGGACTGGCTTCCAGCACCACCGCCGCCAGCAGTTCGTCGTTGGCCGGGTGGTCGGAGAGGGCCTCGGCGATGCGGGTGTCCAGCTCCTTGGGGTCGGCCGGCAGGTCGACGTAAGCCTCGGGGCCCCGGTACACCTGGCGTCGCTCGTAATCCATGATCCCGCGGCGCAGCGCGCGGTAGGCCCGCTCCTGCTCGTCCGCGTGCAGCGTCAGGTAGACGTTCAGGCCGCGGGTGTAGGCCTCGTCGCCGTACTGGCTGAAGATCAGCTGGCGGGCCAGCTCGGCCACGTACTCGGCATGGCTCGCCGCCTCCTGCGGCGGGCGGATGCGCAGCTTCTCGGCCTTGGCCTGGGCATGCTGCTCGGGCGTGATGAAGCCCATTTCCAGCATCCGGTCGATGATGTATTGCTGACGCAACACTGCCCGGCGCGGATTGTTGATCGGGTTGTAAGCAGATGGTGCTTTCGGCAACCCGGCCAGCATCGCGGCCTCCGCGATCGAGATGTCCTTGAGCGGCTTGCCGAAATAGACCTCGCTGGCCGCCGCGAACCCGTAGGCCCGGTGACCCAGGAAGATCTGGTTCATGTAGATCTCGAGGATCTTCTCCTTGGGCAGCGCGCTCTCGATCTTCAGCGCCAGCAGGATCTCGTAGATCTTGCGGGTGAAGGTCTTCTCGGTCGACAGGTAGAAGTTGCGCGCCACCTGCATCGTGATCGTCGACGCGCCCTGGCTCTTGGACTCGCTGACGTTGGCCAGGCCGGCCCGGATCACGCCCAGGTAGTCGACGCCGCCATGCTGATAGAAGCGCGCGTCCTCAATGGCCAGGATCGCGTCCTGCATCACCTTGGGAATCTCGCGGATGTCGGAGTAGCTGCGGCGCTCCTCGCCGTACTCGGCCAGCAACTGGCCCTCGCTGGACATCACGCGCAGCGGCAGCTTGGGCCGGTAATCGGTCAGGCCGGAGATGTCGGGCAGTTGCGGGTAGGCCATCGCCAACGCCATGCCGACCAGCAGCACCACCGCCCCGATGCCGGCCAGCAACAGGCCGAAGAGCCAGCCCAGCGCCCGCGCGAACCAGGGCCGCGGCGCCTTGCCGTCGCCCTTGGACTTCTTGCGCGACGCGTCGCCTTTGTCTTTCTTGGCGCCCTTGTCCGGGGTGGACGGGGCATCGAAGGAGGGTTCGGAGGGCTCGGGGGTTTTCTTCGAGGGCATGGGCCGGACGGAGTGTGCAATCTTGCTTGGCTGGCCGCCCCCTATCAGGGCCTGTACGGGTGACGATGCGGGCCGCGAGCGGCGATTATAGGAAGGGCACCGAAGACGGGACCCGCGGGCCCGGATCGCCGGCCTTGACTGTTACAGGTGATGTCGGGAACTTCGCAGACACTCCGCGGCGGCGTTTTCGACCCCCCGAGACATCCCTCACGAAGATGTCCGGCGGGCAATTAAACGCTTCGGGAATCCGTCGCGATACCGCCCGGATTGGGGAGTCAGAGCGCTATTTTTCGAGCCTTTACCACCCCACGGTGGCGTGTATGTTACGCAACGCGGCGTTACTTGCTGTGACCGCTTTGCCTTGGGGTGACAAGGGCTTTGCTGATAGCATTCAAGTAACTTATTAACAAACCGGCGCATGAGCGGCGCGTTGGGGGAACGCATCATGGGGCTGTTGGACCTACTGCGCGGTCGCGCGCATCCACCCATGATTGGCCTGGACATTTCATCGTCCAGCGTCAAGCTTGTGGAATTGAGTCAAAACTCGAGCGGCGAATACGTCCTGGAACGTTTCGCCACCGAGCCATTTGAAAAAGGCTGGATTACCGACGGCCAGATCGAGAAGTTCGACGAGGTCGCGGACGCGGTCCGGCGGGTGGTCACCCGCAGCGGCAGCCGCACGCGGCAGGCCGCGCTGGCCATGCCGCAAAGCTCGGTGATCACCAAGAAGATCATGTTGCCGGCCGGCCTGCGCGAGGAAGAGCTCGAGCTGCAGGTCGAGGCCGAGGCCAACCAGTACATCCCGTTCTCGCTCGACGAGGTCTCGCTCGACTTCTGCGTCATCGGCCCGAGCCCGACCTCGGTCGGCGACGTCGAGGTGCTGATCGCCGCCTCGCGCAAGGACCGCGTGCAGGATCGCCAGGCGCTGGCCGAGGCCGCGGGCCTGCGACCGGTCGTGCTCGACATCGAGTCGCACGCCTCGCGCATGGCCGTCGGCCGGCTGGTCGAGACGCTGCCCAACGAGGGCAAGGACGCGCTGGTCGCGCTGTTCGAGATCGGCGCCGACACGACCTCGCTGAAGGTCCTGCGCGACGACGAGATGCTCTACGACCGCGACCAGGCCTTCGGCGGCTCGCAGCTGACGCAGCTGATCTCGCGCCAGTACGGCTTCTCGTTCGAGGAGGCCGAGCTCAAGAAGCTGAGCGGCGAACTGCCCGACGACTATGAGACGCAGGTGCTGAACCCGTTCGTCGACTCGCTGTCGCAGGAGATCGGGCGCGCGCTGCAGTACTTCTTCACCAGCACGCCGCATCACAAGGTCCATTACGTGATGCTCGCCGGCGGCACCGCCACGCTGCCCGGCCTCAAGGAACGCGTGACCGAACTGACTGGCTTCGCCTGCATGGTCGTGAACCCATTCGAGAACATGGTGCTCGGCTCGGCGGTGCGCGAGTCCAAGCTGCGCCGTGAAGCCCCGGCATACCTGACGGCCTGCGGCCTCGCCATGCGGAGGTTCTTTCAGTGATTCTGATCAACCTGCTCCCGCACCGCGAAGAGAAGCGCAAGCGCCGCAAGGCCGCGTTCTTCGTCGGACTGGGGATGTCCTTCGCCGTCGGCGCGCTGATCGCCGCGTTCATCTACCTGCTGCTGCAGCAGCTCACCGGCGCCCAGGCGCAACGCAACGACTATCTGAAGGCCGAGATCGCCAAGCTCGACGTCCAGATCAAGGACATCGCGACGCTGCGCGCCGAGATCGAGGCGCTGCGTTCGCGCCAGCGCGCGGTCGAGAACCTGCAGAGCGACCGCAACACGCCGGTGCACCTGCTCAATGAAATGGCCAAGTTCACGCCGGAAGGCGTGTTCCTGCAGTCGGTGCGCCAGACCAACAAGGTCGTGGTGATCGCCGGCGTGGCCGCGTCCAACGAGCGCGTGTCCGAGATGCTGCGCAACCTGAGCCGCGCCGAATGGCTGGAGAACCCGGACCTGGTCGAGATCAAGGCCGCGCCGGTGAACCCGCGCGATCCGCGCCGCCTGTACGACTTCTCGGTCAAGGTCGGCATCAAGAGCGCCACGCCCGAGCCCCCGCCGGGCGCGGCCAGCGGCCCCGGCGGCAAGCCGGCGAAGAAGTCGTGAGGACCCCATGGCAAGCTTGAAAAACCTGGACCTCAACGCCTGGTTCGCGGACTTCTCGAGCCAGTTCCAGAACCTGAACATGCAGGAGCCGGGCCAGTGGCCGCCGGCGCCGCGATACGCCGCGTTCGTGGTGGTGGCGCTGCTGACGGTGGGCCTGGGCTGGGTCGCGGTGCTCTCCGACGAGCAGTCGGCGCTGGACGCCGAGCGCGACAAGGAACCGCAGCTCAAGGAAGACTTCAACAACAAGCTGACCCAGGCGGTCAACCTGCCCGAGCTGCGCAAGCAGAAGAGCCAGGTCGAGGAATACGTCCTGCAGCTCGAGAAGCAACTGCCTGGCAAGGCCGAGATGGACGCGCTGCTGTCGGACATCAACCAGTCCGGCCTGGGCCGCGGCCTGCAGTTCGAGTTGTTCCGCCCCGGCGCGATCGTGATGCGCGACTATTACGCCGAGCAGCCGATCGCGATCAAGGTCTCGGGCCGTTATCACGACATCGGCGCCTTCACCGCGGACGTGTCCAACCTGTCGCGCATCGTCACGCTGCACGACCTGGCGATCGTCGTGCCCGGCACGACGAGCAACAACCAGAACACGCCCCCGCGCACCGACACGAACACCACGTTGTCGATGGAGGCCACTGCGCGGACCTACCGTTATCTCGACCCCAACGAGGTCGAGGAACAGAAGAAGGCCGCCGCGGCCGCGGAGAAGAAGAAATGATGCGCGTCCTCCGATCTCCGGCGGCCCCGGGCCGCGCGCTCGGCTGGCTCGGGCTGGCGCTCGCCGGCGCGATGCTGGCGGGCTGCACCGGCGGCACCGACGAGCTGCAGCAGTGGATGGACGAGCAGCGCCAGCAGACGCGCCCGACCGTCAAGCCACTGACGCCGCCCAAGACCTTCCAGCCGCAGCCCTATGAGGCGCAGGCGGTGGTGGATCCGTTCAGCACGCAGAAGCTGACCGTCGCGCTGCGCCGCGAGGCGGCCCAGCCCAGTTCGCTGTTGGCCGCCGAGATGAAGCGCCGCCGCGAGCCGCTGGAGGCCTTCCCGCTGGACAGCATGGCGATGGTGGGTAGCGTCTCGCGTGACGGTCGTCCGTCCGCGCTGCTGCGGGTGGACAACCTGCTGTATCAGGCACGGGTCGGCGACTACCTGGGACAGAACTTCGGCCGCATCACCAAGATCAACGAGACAGAGATCACGTTGCGAGAAGTCGTCCAGGACGCTGCGGGCGAATGGATCGAACGCACCAGTACTCTCCAGCTTCAGGAGCAGGGACGATGAAGAACACGGTTGTGGAGAACGCTGCGATGAGCGTCCGTACGAGGGAAGAAGGGCGCGCCACGCGCTGGAAGGCGCTGGCTTGCGCGATCGGCCTGGCCATGCTGCTGCCGGTGCAGGCATTCGCCCAGAACATGATCCGGTCGATCAGCGCGACCCAGCAGGCGGGTGCGGACATCATCCGCATCGAGCTGGCGAAACCGCTGACCGAAGTGCCGCGCGGCTTCGCCGTGCAGGTGCCGCCGCGCATCGCGCTGGACCTGCCGGGCGTGTCCAACGGCCTGGGCCGGAACGCGGTCGAGCTGAACTCGGGCAACATGCGCTCGGCCAACGTTGCGCAAGCGGGCGACCGCACCCGCGTCGTGCTGAACCTGCGCCAGGCGAGCACCTATCGCGCCCAGCTGCAGGACAACGCGTTGCTGATCTTCCTGGACGGCGCCCCTGCCGCCAACGCGCCGGCGGCCACCGCCGCCGCGGCGAGCGAGCCGGTGCACTTCGCCCCCAGCCAGAACGCCGCCGCGCAATCGCTGCAGGACATCGACTTCCGCCGCGGCAACGACGGCGCGGGCCGTGTCGTCGTGAACCTGCCCAGCAGCCAGGTCGGCGTCGACATCCAGCAGCAGGGCCAGAACCTGGTGGTCGAGTTCCTGCGCAGCACGCTGCCGGAACGCCTGCGCCGCAAGCTCGACGTGACCGACTTCGGCACGCCGGTGCAGACGGTGACCGCCACCCAGCAGGGCGACCGCGTCCGCCTGGTCGTCACGCCCAAGGGCAACTGGGAGCACAGCGCCTACCAGAGCGACAACCAGTTCGTGCTGGAAGTGCGTCCGCAGAAGGTCGACCCGAACAAGCTGACGCAAGGCCCGGGCTACAGCGGCGACAAGCTGAGCCTGAACTTCCAGAACATCGACGTGCGGGCGCTGCTGCAAGTCATCGCGGACTTCACCAACTTCAACGTCGTCACCAGCGACACCGTCAGCGGCAACGTGACGCTGCGCCTGAAGGACGTGCCCTGGGACCAGGCGTTGGACATCATCCTGCAGGCCAAGGGCCTGGGCATGCGCAAGTCCGGCAACGTGCTGTGGATCGCGCCCAAGGAGGAGCTGGCCAACAAGGAGAAGGCGGAGCTCGAGGCCAAGCAGGCCGTGGCGCAACTGGAACCGCTGCGCACGCAGTCCTTCCAGATGAACTACACGAAGGCCGAGGAAGTCGCCAAGGGCCTGACCGGCCAGAACAACCCGGGCGCGAACTCGAACACGACGACCTCGCGCATCCTGTCGCCGCGCGGCAGCGTGATCTGGGAGACCCGCACGAACCAGCTGTTCGTCAGCGACATCCCGTCCAAGCTCGAGGAGATCCAGGCGCTGATCGCCAAGATCGACGTGCCGGTGCGCCAGGTGCTGATCGAGGCCCGCATCGTCGAGGCCGACGACAAGTTCGGCCGCGCGCTGGGCGTCAAGCTGGGCGCGACCGACCTGCGCGGCCGCCAGGGCGGCATCCCGGGCTACAACGTCGGCGGCAGCAACTACGTGACGGTCGGCGGCAACTACTCGGCCGTCGGTTCGGCGACCAACCAGCAGTCGACCTACAACTACAACGACTCGCAGTTCGTGAGCCTGCCGGCCAACGTGTCGGGCGACGTGTTCGGCGGCGCGACCGCGGCGAACTTCGCGCTGTCGCTGTTCTCGGCCACCGCCAACCGGTTCCTGAACCTGGAAATCTCCGCGCTGGAGGCCGACGGCCGCGGCAAGGTGGTGTCCAGCCCGCGCGTCGTCACGGCGGACCAGACCAAGGCGCTGATCGAGCAGGGCGAGGAAATTCCTTACCAGCAGTCGACCTCCAGCGGCGCGACCTCGATCACCTTCAAGAAGGCCGTGCTGAAGCTGGAAGTGACGCCGCAGATCACGCCCGAAGGCAACGTGATCCTAACGGTCGACGTCAACAAGGACAGCCGCGGCACGCTGACCCCGCAGGGTTACGCGATCAACAACAAGCATGTGCAGACGCTGGTGCTGGTCGAGAACGGCGGCACCGTGGTGATCGGCGGCATCTACACGCAAGAGGACCTGGAAAGCGAGAACAAGGTCCCGTATCTGGGCGATATCCCGTTGCTCGGCAACTTGTTCAAGAACAAGTCGCGAAGCACGGCTAAAACGGAACTGCTGATCTTCATCACCCCGAAGGTGGTCAGCGACCGGGTGTCGACCCGTTGATGGGCGGCCTACTTTCCAGGCAATCCGAGTACAGGGAAGGCCGCGCGCCTGAGCGCGGCGCGGTTGGAGTAGCAAGCAAATGACGATATTCGCGAAGTACGGGCGGTGGATGACGACCGCGACGCTCGGGGCCTTCCTGGCCGCGACGCTGACCGCCTGCGGCGGCGGTGGCGGCAGCGCCGGAGCGCCGGTCAACGGCGGCAACAACGGCGGCTCGACGCCCGCCAACGTGGCCGACGTGTCCCTGGTGCTGGACAAGTCCACGATGAGCAACAACGGCTCGGACACCGTCAAGGTGACCGTCACCACCGTCGATGCCAACCGCTCGGCGGTCGGCAACGTGCCGGTGACTTTCGCCGTCGACAACAACGCGGTCATCACCCCCGCGGGCACGATGACCGACGGGACGACCGGCCAGCAGACGGCCACCGTCTCGATCGGCGCGGACCGCACCAACCGCTCGATCACCGTCGCGGTGAAGGCCGGTTCCATCGTCAAGAACGCGAAGTTCGACATCGTCGACAGCATCAGCGGCGGCAAGGTCGCCGACCTGTCGCTGGTGCTGGACAACCCGTCCATCGTCAATGACGGCTCGCAGACCGGTCGCCTGACCGTGACGTCGCTGGACGCCGCGCGCAACGCGGTCGGCGGCTCCGCAGTCAAGTTCGCGACGTCCGACCCGGGCGGAACGGCCTTTGTCACGGCCGGCCCGACCACGGACACGAGCGGCCAGTTGATCGCCACGATCTCGCTCGGCGCCAATCACACGAACCGCACGATCACCGTCACCGCCACCAGCGGCACGGTGGAACGCTCGATCTCATTGAATGTTGTTCCGCCGGTGGTCACCGTGCCGACGGCCAATGACATGTCGATCGTGCTGGACAAGCTGAGCATCGGCAACACCGGCGGCGATCGCGTGACCGCGACCGTCACCGCGGTGGACACTCAGCGCAACGTGGTGGCCGGCGTGCCGGTGCAGTTCAGCGTTGGCGACGACAAGGGCGCGAACATCACCGTCGTGAACGGCACGACCAACGCGTCCGGCATCGCCGTGGCGCAGATCACCAGCGGCGCGGACAAGTCCAACCGCCTGATCACGGTGACGGCCAAGACCAACACGTTGACGCGCTCGGCCTCGTTCCAGGTCACCGGCGCGAAGATCCAGGGCACCGCGGTGCCGACGCAGCCCGCGGCGGGCTCGACGAACAATCGCGTCGACTTCCGCGTCAGCGACGTCAACCAGAACCCGATGACCGCGCAGCCGATCACCGTGTCCGCGCCTGGCCTGCCCACGGCGACCAGCACGACGGACGGCAGCGGCGCCTATTCGTATGTCTACACCGCGCCGACCACGGCCGGCCCGATCGACATCACGGCCACGTCCGGCGGCGTCAGCACCGTCGTGACGGTGACGGTGCCGTCGAGCAGTTCCGCGGTGCCGCCGGCCACGCCGGCGGTGGTGTCGGCCTCGGTGCAGGCGTCGCCCTCGGTGGTCGCGGTGAACACCGAAGCCACGAGCAACCGTTCCGAACTGCGCGCGATCTTCCTGGCCGCGGGCAACGCCCCGGTGAAGAACGTCCGCGTGCGCTTCGACCTGAACGGCGATCCGAACAGCATCGGCGGCGCGATCTCGTCGGGCACCTCGCTGGTGTATTCGGACGCGAACGGCACGGCCGCGACCAGCTATGTGCCGGGCAACCGCGCCAGCCCGACCTCGGGCGTGCAGATCCGCGCCTGCTGGGCCGCGGATGACTTCGCGATCAACACCTGCCCGAACTCGGTCGTGACCACGCTGACTGTCGTGTCGGACCCGCTGTCAATCTCGATCGGTACGAACGAGGAGATCACCGCGAAGGAGGGTGAGGTGATCTACACGAAGAAGTACGTCGTGTTGGTCGTCGACGCTGCCGGCCAGCCCAAGGGCGACGTGCAGATCACGCCGTCGATCGACCTGACTAGCTACTACAAGGGCTACTGGGTCCTGCCGCAAGGCGCCACTGCCTGGTCGCGCGCCTACGACCGCGACGTGTTCAACAATCGTGTCGCGTGGGATGCCAGCAACCCGCCGCCGTCGTGCCTGAACGAAGACATCAACCGCAACGGCCTGATCGACGGCACGGAAGATCGCAACGGCAACAGCCAGCTGGATCCCCGCAAGTCGGATGCCTCGATCAGCATGAGCGGTTCGACGCGGACGAACGCCAACGGCCTGGCGGAGATCATCCTGCAGTACCCGCGCAGCCTGGCGGGCTGGGTGAACTTCACGATCAGCGCGAATGCGTTCGGCGTGCTGAGCCCGCCGGCGACGCTGAGCGACTCGCTGCCGTTCCCGCAGTCGATCGTCAACCAGTCGGCGGTGGCCCCGGCCTTCACGATCAGCCCGTATGGCCGCGTGCGCAAGACGTCGGACATCGGCTGGTGCACCAACCAGGACTGAGTCCCGGGACTGGAGAACGCTTGTCGCTGGTGATCGCGTTGGTCGGCATGCCTGGCGGGGGGAAATCCACCGTCGGGCGCCTGCTGGCGCGGCAACTGGACATGCCGTTCATCGACTCCGACGCCGAGATCGAGAAGGATCTCGGCGGCGAGTCGATCAAGGACTACTTCGCCCGTGAGGGCGAATCGTCGTTTCGGGACCTCGAATCGCAGGTCATCGCGCGGCTGCTCGAGCGCTCGGCCGCAGGCCAGGAAATGATCCTGGCGACCGGCGGGGGGGCCGTGTTGCGCGAGATCAATCGGGACCGGCTCAAGGCGGCTTCGACGGTCGTGTACCTGAGGTCGTCGCCAGAAGAACTCTTCAGGCGCCTCCGGCACGACACGCAACGCCCGCTGCTGCAGGTGGCCAATCCGCAGGCGAAGCTGCGCGAGCTCTATGGGCAGCGCGATCCGCTGTACCGGCGCTGCGCGCACTTCGTGCTCGAGTCGAGCCGACCGTCGGTGCATGGGCTGGCCAACATGATCCTGATGCAGCTGGAGCTGGCGGGGCTGATCGATCCGGCACGGGTCGCGGCCACCGTGGGGGCGAGCGAGGCCCCGTACACTTCCGGGAATGACCGCTCCGCTCCCTGATCCGACGTCCTCCGCGGCGGCCACGCCCGCCGACGCCTCCACGGTCGCCATCGATCTCGGCGATCGCCGCTACGACATCCTCATCGGTTCCGGCCTGTTCGACGCCCCGTCGTCCTGGGCCGCTCTGCCGCGCGCCGCGACGGCGCTGATCGTCACCAACGACCGGGTCGCGCCGCTGTACCTGGAGCGGCTCAAGCGCCAGCTCGCGCCTCATTACCGGCAGGTCGACGCGGTCGTCCTGCCCGACGGCGAGCAGCACAAGAGCTGGGCCTCGCTGGACACGGTCATCGACCACCTGCTGGCCGGCGCGGCCGACCGCAAGACGGTGCTGTTTGCGCTGGGCGGCGGCGTGATCGGCGACCTGACCGGCTTCGCCGCGGCGATCTACATGCGCGGCGTGCCCTTCGTGCAGGTGCCGACGACGCTGCTGGCGCAGGTCGACTCCTCGGTCGGTGGCAAGACGGCGATCAACCACCCGCGCGGCAAGAACATGGTCGGCGCGTTCTACCAGCCGGTCCGCGTGATCGCCGACCTGGACACGCTGGACACGCTGCCCGATCGGGAGCTCTCGGCCGGCTTGGCCGAGATCATCAAGTACGGCCCGATCGCCGACACCGCCTTCCTCGACTGGATCGAGGCCAGCCTGGATGCCTTGCTGGCGCGCGACAAGTCAGCGCTGGCTTACGCGGTGAAGCGCAGCTGCGAGATCAAGGCCTGGGTCGTGGGCCAGGACGAGCGCGAGGCCGGCCTGCGCGCCATCCTGAATTTCGGCCACACCTTCGGCCACGCGATCGAGACCGGGCTGGGTTATGGCGAGTGGCTGCATGGCGAGGGCGTGGGCTGCGGCATGGTCCTGGCGTCCGAGCTGTCCGCCCGGCTGGGTTTGGTGCCGGCCGCCTTCGTCGACCGGATGACGCGGCTGATCGAGCGCGCGCGCCTGCCGATCCTGGCGCCGCCGATGCCGATCGATCGCTGGCTCGAGCTGATGCGGGTCGACAAGAAGAATGAAGGCGGCGAGATCCGGTTCGTCGTCATCGAGGGCCTCGGCCAGGCCGGCATGCGGGGAGCGCCCGATGCGATGGTGGCCGAGGTGATCGCCGCCCACACGGCGCCCGGACAACCCTGAGCCCCTGAACCGACGATGACGATGCTGCGCGCGCCCTATGCCTCCGATCCCGCGCGCAGCCGCGGTCGCCGTCATCCCGAGGCGCCGGCCCCGACGCGCAGCGAGTACCAGCGCGACCGCGACCGCATCGTCCACAGCACCGCGTTCCGGCGGCTGGTCTACAAGACCCAGGTGTTCCTGAACCATGAGGGCGACCTGTTCCGCACGCGGCTGACGCATTCGCTGGAAGTGGCGCAACTCGGACGCTCGATCGGCCGCAGCTTGGGCCTGGACGAGGACCTGATCGAGACCATCGCCCTGGCGCACGACCTGGGCCACACCCCCTTCGGCCATGCCGGGCAGGACGTGCTGGACGACTGCATGAAGACGCATGGCGGCTTCGAGCACAACCTGCAGTCGCTGCGCGTCGTGGACAAGCTCGAGCAGCGCTATCCGGCCTTCGACGGGCTCAACCTGAGCTTCGAAAGCCGCGAAGGCATCCTCAAGCACTGCACGCGGCGGGATGCCGAGCGGATCGAGCTCCGCGAGCCGGGCGGCGTCGCGGCGCGTTTCCTCGCCGGCGGGCAACCGAGCCTGGAAGCGCAGCTGTGCAACCTGGCCGATGAGGTGGCCTACAACGCGCATGACGTCGACGACGGCGTGCGCTCGGGGCTGGTCACGCTGGAGCAACTGGAGCAGGTGCCGCTGGTGCACCGCTACCTGCGCGAGACGCTGGCCGACTACCCGCATCTGACCGGCAAGCGGCTGCTGGCGGAAACGATCCGCCGCATGCTGTCGCAGCAGGTCTACGACATCATCGACGCCACCGGCGCCGCGATCCGGTCCGCCGCGCCGGCCGACGCCGACGAGGCCCGCGCCAAGGGGCCGCTCGTGCGCTTCAGCCCCGAGATGCGCCATGCGAGCACCGAGCTCAAGCGTTTCCTGTTCGCCAACCTGTACCGGCATCCCGTCGTCCAGGAGCAGCGCGACCGCGCCGAGCAGGTGTTGCGGGAACTGTTCCACCTCTACCTGACCGACCCGTCCCGGCTCCCCGCCGACTTCGCCGACAGCGACGATCACGCGCGCGCCTGCGCCGACTACATCGCCGGCATGACGGACCGGTTCGCGCTCAAGGAACACGAGCGGCTGACGGGGAAGAAGCTCATCGCATAATTGGGGTCAGACTCATGGCGGACCCCTCATGGCACGACTTCCCCGGCTGGCGCTGGCCGGCCACCTGCATCACCTGATCCACCGCGGCCACAACCTGCAGCCGATCGTCGTCGACGACGAGGACCGCCGCACGCTGCTGGCCGCGCTGCAGGACAGCGCCGTCACCCACAAGGTGGCGATCCACGCCTACGTGGTCATGCCCAACCACCTGCACCTGCTCGCGACGCCCTCCGCCGACGATGGGCTGAGCCGCATGATGCAGGCGCTCGGGCGGCGCTACGTCAGCGCCTTCAACCTCCGCCATGGCCGCGTCGGCACGCTCTGGGAAGGGCGCTTCCGCGCCGCGCCGCTGGAGGCGGAGAACCACCTGCTCGCCGTCATGCGCAGCATCGAGCTCAATCCCCTGCGTGCCGGCTTGAGCGCCGAGCCGGGCGACTACGCCTGGTCCTCGGCGGCGCACCACCTCGGACGCCGGCGCGACCCGCTGGTCAGCGATCCGCCCGGTTTCTGGGCGCTCGGCAACACCCCGTTCGAGCGCGAACTGGCCTGGCGCCGCTGGCTGGAGGAGGGCGAATCCGAGGCCGAGCGCCAGCAGATGATCGATTCCGCCTTGAAGGGATGGCCGCTCGGATCGGCACGTTTCCTGCAGTCGCTTGGCGAACTCAGCGCCCGCCCGATGAGCCCGCGTCCCCGCGGCCGGCCACGCAAGACGCCACCCCAGACGGATTGAAGTTGAATCTGTCCCCATTTAATCGACATCGGCGTACAACGCATTCGTTAAAGCGAGCCTGACCCTATTTAGTTCTGCTTGTGCCGTTCCGGCACGCGCCTTAACCTGCGCGGGTTTCGTTTTCCCGAGAGTCCAGGAGGCCACCGATGTCGGCAGCTCAAGATCCGCGCCCCGCGCAAGCGTCGTCCCCCACGTCCCCGAACGAGATCCGCGAGCTCGCCGCCCACGGCCTGTACGACGGCAAGAACGAGAAGGACGCCTGCGGCCTGGGCTTCGTCGCCCACATCAAGGGCCAGAAGGCGCATCACATCGTCCAGCAGGGCCTGAAGATCCTGGAGAACCTGGATCACCGCGGCGCGGTCGGCGCGGACAAGCTGATGGGCGACGGCGCCGGCATCCTGATCCAGATCCCCGACGAGTTCTATCGCGCCGAGATGGCGACGCAGGGCGTCACGCTGCCGCCGCCCGGGGAGTACGGCGTCGGCATGATCTTCCTGCCCAAGGAACACGCGTCGCGGCTGGCCTGCGAGCAGGAACTCGCCCGCGCGATCAAGGCCGAGGGCCAGGTGCTGCTGGGCTGGCGCGACGTGCCGGTCGACCGCGACATGCCGATGTCGCCGACGGTGCGCGAGAAGGAACCGATCATCCGGCAGATCTTCATCGGACGCGGCCCGGACATCATCGTCCCCGACGCGCTCGAGCGGAAGCTGTACGTGATCCGCAAGACCGCCTCCAGCGCGATCCAGGCGCTGCAGCTGACGCACAGCCGCGAGTACTACGTGCCGTCGATGAGCTGCCGCACCGTCATCTACAAGGGCCTGCTGCTGGCGGACCAGGTCGGCAAGTACTACCGGGACCTGGCCGATCCGCGGGTCGTCTCCGCGATCGCGCTGGTGCACCAGCGCTTCTCGACCAACACCTTCCCCGAGTGGCCGCTGGCCCACCCGTACCGGATGGTCGCGCACAACGGCGAGATCAACACCGTCAAGGGCAACTTCAACTGGATGCGCGCCCGCGAGGGCGTCATGAAGTCCCCGGTGCTGGGCGACGACCTGAAGAAGCTGTACCCGATCAGCTTCGAGCATCAGTCCGACACGGCGACCTTCGACAACGCCATCGAGCTGCTGACGATGTCGGGCTACCCGCTCGCGCACGCCGCGATGATGATGATCCCGGAGGCCTGGGAACAGCACGAGTGGATGGACGAGCGCCGCCGCGCGTTCTACGAGTACCACGCCGCGATGATGGAACCGTGGGACGGCCCGGCCGCGATGGTCTTCACCGACGGCCGCCAGGTCTGCGCCGCGCTGGACCGCAACGGCCTGCGCCCCGCCCGCTACTGGGTCACCGACGACGACCTGGTCGTGCTGGCCTCCGAGTCCGGCGTGCTGCCGATCCCCGAATCCCGCGTCGTCAAGAAGTGGCGGCTGCAGCCCGGCAAGATGTTCCTGATCGACCTGGAGCAGGGCCGCATCATCGATGACGAGGAGCTGAAGACGCAGTACGCGAACGCGCGTCCGTACCGCCAGTGGATCGAGAACGTCCGCGTCAAGCTCGACGAGGTGCCGGCGCCGGAAGCGGTCGCCCCGGTCTTCCCCGCGTCGCTGCTGGACCGCCAGCAGGCCTTCGGCTTCACGCAGGAGGACATCAAGTTCCTGCTCGCGCCGATGGCCGCCAATGGCGAGGAGGGCATCGGCTCGATGGGCAACGACAGCCCGCTGGCCGTGCTGTCCGACAAGGACAAGCCGCTCTACAACTACTTCAAGCAGCTGTTCGCGCAGGTCACCAACCCGCCGATCGACCCGATCCGCGAAGCGATCGTGATGTCGCTGAACAGCTTCATCGGGCCCAAGCCCAACCTGCTCGACATCAACGCGGTCAACCCGCCGATGCGTCTCGAAGTGACGCAGCCGGTGCTGGACTTCGAGTCGATGGCCCGCCTGCGCGCGATCGAGCCGCACACCAACGGCAAGTTCAAGCCCTATGAGCTCGACATCACCTATCCGCTGGATTGGGGCCGCGAGGGCGTCGAGGCGCAACTGGCCTCGCTGTGCGCCGAGACCGTCGACGCGATCAAGAGCGGCCACAACATCCTGATCATCACCGACCGCCACCTGAGCGCGAACCGCGTGGCGATCCCGGCGCTGCTGGCGCTGTCGGCCGTCCACCACCACCTGGTGCGCGAGGGCCTGCGCACGACCGCCGGCCTCGTGGTCGAGACCGGCACCGCGCGCGAGGTGCACCACTTCGCCGTGCTGGCCGGCTTCGGCGCCGAGGCGGTCCACCCCTACCTGGCGCTGGAGACGCTGCAGGCGATGAGTGCCGAGCTGCCCGCGGCGCTCTCGGCCGACAAGGCGATCTACAACTACATCAAGGCGGTGGGCAAGGGGCTGTCGAAGATCATGTCCAAGATGGGCATCTCGACCTACATGTCCTACTGCGGCGCGCAGATCTTCGAAGCCATCGGCCTGAAGTCGGACTTCGTGCAGAAGTACTTCCGCGGCACGCCGACGCAGGTCGGCGGCATCGGCGTGTTCGAGGTCGCGGAAGAGGCGCTGCGCCTGCACCGCGCCGCCTTCGGCGACGACCCGGTGCTGGAGCACATGCTCGACGCCGGCGGTGAATACGCCTGGCGCACCCGCGGCGAGGAACACATGTGGACCCCCGACGCGATCGCGAAGCTGCAGCACAGCACGCGCTCGGGCAAGTTCGACACGTACAAGGAATACGCCCAGCTGATCAACGACCAGAGCAAGCGCCACATGACGCTGCGCGGCCTGTTCGAGTTCAAGTTCGATCCGGCCAAGGCGATCCCGCTCGAGGAGGTCGAGCCGGCCGCCGAGATCGTCAAGCGCTTCGCCACCGGCGCGATGTCGCTGGGCTCGATCTCCACCGAGGCGCACGCGACGCTGGCCGTCGCGATGAACCGCATCGGCGGCAAGAGCAACACCGGCGAGGGCGGCGAGGATCCGGCCCGCTACCGCAACGAGCTCAAGGGCATCAAGATCGTGCAGGGCACGAAGGTGTCCGACGTGATCGGCGGGAACGTCATCGAGGTCGACTACGAGCTGCAGGACGGCGACTCGATGCGCTCGCGCATCAAGCAGGTCGCGTCGGGCCGCTTCGGCGTCACCGCCGAGTACCTGGTCAGCGCCGACCAGATCCAGATCAAGATGGCGCAGGGCGCCAAGCCCGGCGAGGGCGGCCAGCTGCCCGGCGGCAAGGTGACCGAGTACATCGGTTTCCTGCGCCACTCCGTGCCGGGCGTCGGCCTGATCTCTCCGCCGCCGCACCACGACATCTACTCGATCGAGGACCTGGCCCAGCTGATCCACGACCTGAAGAACGTCAACCAGCGCGCCGACATCTCGGTGAAGCTGGTGTCGGAAGTCGGCGTCGGCACGATCGCCGCGGGCGTGGCCAAGGCCAAGGCCGATCACATCGTGATCGCCGGCCATGACGGCGGCACCGGCGCCTCGCCGTGGTCGTCGATCAAGCATGCGGGCACGCCGTGGGAGCTCGGCCTGGCGGAGGCGCAGCAGACGCTGGTGCTGAACCGGTTGCGCGGCCGCGTCCGCGTGCAGGCCGACGGCCAGATGAAGACCGGCCGCGATGTCGTGATCGGCGCGCTGCTGGGCGCCGACGAGTTCGGCTTCGCGACCGCGCCGCTGGTGGTCGAGGGCTGCATCATGATGCGCAAGTGCCACCTGAACACGTGCCCCGTGGGCGTGGCCACGCAGGACCCGGTGCTGCGCCGCAAGTTCAGCGGCAAGCCCGAGCACGTGGTGAACTACTTCTTCTTCGTCGCGGAAGAGGCGCGCCAGATCATGGCGCAGCTGGGCCTGCGCAAGTTCGACGAGCTGATCGGCCGCGCCGACCTGCTCGACACCAAGAAGGGCATCAGCCACTGGAAGGCCAAGGGCCTGGACTTCGGCCGCGTCTTCCATCGTCCGGAACTGCCGGCCGACGTCGCCCGCCTGCACAACGACCGCCAGGACCATGGCCTGGAACGCGCGCTCGACGTCAAGCTGATCGAGAAGTGCCTGCCCGCCTTCGACAAGGGCGAGAAGGTGCAGTTCATGCAGGAGGTGACCAACGTCCGCAGAACGGTGGGCGCGATGCTCTCCGGCGAACTGGTCCGCCGTCATCCCGAAGGGCTGCCCGATCACACGATCTTCATCCAGATGGAGGGTACCGGCGGCCAGAGCTTCGGCGCCTTCCTGGCCTCGGGCATCACCTTCTACCTGATCGGCGACGCCAACGACTACACCGGCAAGGGCCTGTCGGGTGGCCGCGTGGTGGTGCGTCCTTCGATCGACTTCCGCGGCGACGCGACGAAGAACATCATCGTCGGCAACACCGTGCTGTACGGCGCGACCAAGGGCGAGGCCTTCTTCCGCGGCGTGGCCGGCGAGCGCTTCGCGGTGCGCCTGTCGGGCGCGACGGCGGTCGTCGAAGGCACCGGCGACCACGGCTGCGAGTACATGACCGGCGGCACCGTCGCGGTGCTGGGCAAGACCGGCCGCAACTTCGCCGCCGGCATGAGCGGCGGCATCGCCTACGTCTTCGACGAGGACGGCCAGTTCGCCAAGCGCTGCAACACCAGCATGGTGTCGCTGGACAAGCTGCTGCCGGCGCACGAGCAGGAGGCCACGGTCGACAAGGCTATCTGGCACAAGCTCGGCGACGGCGAGGTGCGCACCGACGAGGCCATCCTCAAGAAGCTGATCGAGGACCACCACCGCTGGACCGGCAGCCAGCGCGCGCGGGACATCCTGGACCACTGGGCCGAGTCGCGCGCCAAGTTCGTCAAGGTGTTCCCGACCGAGTACCGCCGCGCGCTCGGCGAGCTGGGTGCCGCGAAGGAGACGGCCGCCACGATCGCGCACGCCAAGGCGCCGGCCGCCAAGGCCAAGGTCTGAGCGGTCCGCCGCCCGGGATCACAGGAATCAGGATTCAGGCATTCAGGAGAAAGCCGACATGGGAAAAGTCACCGGCTTCATGGAGTACGAGCGTCTGGAAGAGGGCTACGCGCCCGTCGAGACGCGGCTCGGCCATTACAAGGAATTCGTCATCGGCCTGAACGTCGAGCAGGCGAAGCAGCAGGGCGCGCGATGCATGGACTGCGGCACGCCGTTCTGCAACAGCGGCTGCCCGGTCAACAACATCATTCCGGACTTCAACGACCTGGTGTACCGGGGCGGCGAGACGGACTGGAAGAGCGCCATCGCGGTGCTGCACTCGACCAACAACTTCCCCGAGTTCACCGGCCGCATCTGCCCCGCGCCCTGCGAGGCGGCCTGCACGCTCAACGTCAATGACGACGCGGTCGGCATCAAGTCGATCGAGCACGCGATCATCGACCGCGCCTGGGCCGAGGGCTGGGTGACGCCCAGACCGGCCAAGCTGAGAACCGGCAAGAAGGTGGCGGTCGTCGGTTCCGGCCCGGCCGGGCTGGCGGCGGCGCAGCAGCTGGCGCGCGCCGGCCACGACGTGACGGTGTTCGAGAAGAACGACCGGGTCGGCGGCCTGCTGAGATACGGCATTCCCGACTTCAAGATGGAGAAGAGCCACATCGACCGCCGCGTCCAGCAGATGGAGGCGGAGGGCGTGGTGTTCCGCACCGGCGTGATGGTGGCGCACCTGCCCGAGGGCTCGAAGGTCACCAACTGGGCCAAGGACGTGGTGACGGCCGACGAGTTGTCGCAGCAGTTCGACGCGGTGCTGCTGGCCGGCGGCGCGGAGCAGTCGCGCGACCTGCCGGTGCCGGGCCGTGACCTGGCGGGCGTGCATTTCGCGATGGAGTTCCTGCCGCAGCAGAACAAGATCAACGCCGGCGACAAGCTCAAGAGCCAGATCCGCGCGGACGGCAAGCATGTGATCGTGATCGGCGGCGGCGACACCGGCAGCGATTGCGTCGGCACCAGCAACCGCCACGGCGCCAAGAGCGTCACCCAGTTCGAGCTGATGCCGCAGCCGCCCGAGGTCGAGGACCGGCCGCTGACCTGGCCCTACTGGCCGATCAAGCTGCGCACCTCGTCGAGCCACGAGGAGGGCTGCGAGCGCGAGTTCGCGATCGCCACGAAGGAGTTCGTCGGCGGCGAGGGCAAGGACAAGGGCAAGGTCGTCGGCGTGAAGACGGTCCGGGTCGAGTGGGTCAACGGCAAGATGGCCGAGGTGCCGGGCAGCGAGCAGGTGCTCAAGGCCGACCTGGTGCTGCTGGCGATGGGTTTCGTGAGCCCGGTGGCGTCGATCGTCGAGGCCTTCGGCGTCAGCAAGGACGCGCGGGGCAACGCCAAGGCGACGACGGACTTCAACGGCGGCTACAAGACCAACGCGGCGAAGGTGTTCGCCGCTGGCGACATGCGCCGCGGCCAGTCGCTGGTCGTCTGGGCCATCCGCGAAGGCCGCCAGGCCGCCCGGTCGATCGACGAGTTCCTGATGGGAGACAGCGCGCTGCCGCGTTGATCCCGCGCGTGAGGATCCGCTAGGTTCGCGGGATCCTCACCGCACCCGACAAAAGAAAAAGCCCGGCAACCGCCGGGCTTTTCATTGGGAGCGTCGCTCGTCTTACTGGATGCCGCCCGTCGCGTTGCGCAGCGGGATCTCGCGCCAGTTCAGCAGCTTGTTGCCGATGCCCTTCGGATCGTTCGTCGGCGGCAGGCACAGCGTGCCGCCTCCGCAGGTCGCGCTGGGCGTCGTGCCGCTGATCAGCAGCTTCGGCCCATTGGGCGTGTAGATGAACTGCGCGTCGATCACGCCGAAGCCCGGGTCGAAGTAGGCCGCGTTGTTCGTGAACTGCGTCTGGCCGGTGCCCAGGCTCAACGCGTACACGATGCTGCTGCCCGACGGCGAGCACGGGTTGCTGTTGTTCGGCACCGTCGCGGTGAACACCACGATGCCGCCGAAGTACGTCGGGTCGGTCACGACGCGGTAGCCGTTGGCGACGTTCAGGTACCAGCCCATCTGCTGCGTGTAGTCGATCGTGATCGGCTGCGTCACGTCCGTCAGCTGGCGCAGCTTGGCGTTGCCGATCGGATAACTGACCGACGCCGGCAGGTCGGAGGCGACGTTGAACTTGCCCGCCGAGCCGTCGGCGATGGCGTACATGCGCTGCAGCTGCGTGCTGTTGATGTCGTTGGCGGACAGCATCTTGCCGGTGCCGAACACCATGAAGCGGCGGCCCGTCTCCGGCTGGATGACCGGCAGCACGCGCGTCGTGATGGGCTGCGTCGCGTTGGCCTGGTCGGTCGCGCGCGCCACCTTGATGCCTTGCGGGAAAGGCGTGTTGCGCAGGTCGAAGCGCCACACCGAGCCACGCAGGTCGCCGGCGTAGACCGACTCGGCCACCAGCGAGGTCAGGTCCGGATAGAAGGCCGTCACCTGGGTCATGCCCGACGGGCTGGCGCCGGAACCGTCGTCGTCGGTCACGGTCACGCCGGCCGGCGTGTCGATGCGGGTGATCAGCGTGCCGGTGCGGGCGTTGATGATGTACAGGTGGTTCTTGCCGCTGCCGTTGTTGTGACCGGCCGGCACGATGACCACCCAGCCATGGGCCGCGGTCCGCGTGACCAGCGGCTGGCCGAAGGTGTAGCCCATGTCGGCTTCGGTGAACTCCCAGAGGACCTTGGTTGCCGCGATGGTTTCAGTCGTCATCGCGGTCGGGTCCAAGTCGGTCACATCCAGGGCGTAGATCATCTTGCCGCCCTTGCCCAGGCCGCCCACGACGATCGAACGCCAGTCGGAGCCGGAGCCCCCGACGGTGTTGCCGAAGTCCACGTCCATCGTCACCGGCGGCGCGTCGACCATGAAGTAGTGGTTGAAGTTCGGATTGCCCAGCGATTGCAGGCCGTTGACCGCCGGCGTGTTGGTCGGGCCGGCGAAGACCGCGCTGGGGATGTAGGCGAAGAGTTCACGACCCGCCGTCGCACCGGACAAGCTGCCGTCGATCACATGCACGACGCCTTGGTTGGTGCCGGCGATGACGACGTTGGGGCGCCTGGACTTTGCGGCCTTGTAGGCGCTGTAGCCCGGATTGCTGACCTCGGACAGGTTCAGCGAGGGCGGACCCACGACGATCAGCTTGGCGTTGACGATGTCGCCGACCAGGGACGAGCGGTCGCGGTACTTCTTCGAGCTGCCGTTGACGGTCGAGCTCTGTTCCTGGGTGCGGTCGCCGCGCAGGTAATTCAGATAGTCCTGCGCGTCACCGCCGCGGTAACTGGTGTTCAGCGAGGTCGACTGCGCGTTGCTGAGATTGCCCAGGAGGAACGGCACCGCCGCCTTGGTCGAATCGTTGACGGTCACCATGAGGCGGTTGGTCTTCCAGCCGGTGCCGCTGGCCTGCGCGTCCAGCTTGGTCGAGAAGCGCCAGACGTCGGTCGCCGAGATGCTGGTGCCGCTGACGTTGAGCGAGCTCGCGATCACGTCGCCGGACCAGGTCGCGGCGTCGAACTGCGAGGCGTAGTTGGCCGTGCCCGCCGCCACCGACTGCTGCGCGTTGGTGAACGAGGTCGACAGCGCCTTCATCCGCGACGCGATGCTCGCGAACGCCGACGTCAGGCCGCTGACCATCAGGTCGGGACGCGCGGCGGTGTAGTAGGTGTCCGGGCGCAGTTGGCTGCCCACGGTGTCGGTCGACGGGCCGGTGTGCCAGTACGCCTGCGGCAGGTCGGTCGTGCGGCCGGTCGGGTCGAAGTCGGTGGGCAGCACCGCGCCGCCGTACTTCGTGGCCAGGTAGTACTGGTTGTTGGTCTTGTAGGTCGAGGCCTCCAGCACGTCCAGCCAGTAGGTCTGGACCGTCTGCTTGCCGGTGGTCTTAATGTCGTTGCCCGGCGTCGGACGGATGTCGTTGGTGTTGGCCCAGTACGCCATGCCGGCCATCAGCGCACCGTTGTTGGTGCAGCAGGCCGGGTTGTTGTAGGGCGAGATCGACGCCAGGTTGTTGATGCCCGCCATCGTGCCGACCATGTTGGTCCAGGTCGTGGCGTTGAAGCCGGTGTCGGCGGAGACCTCGCCCGGCTTGGTCGGCTCGGACGCGCCACTGGCGCCGGGCAGGTTGCGGTCAGCGTGGGTGTTGACGTCGCCGATGCCCAGGATGAAGTTCTTCTGGCAGTAGTACTGGATCGGGTCGTCCCAGCTGGTGATCACCGGGAAGCCGTCGGCCCACGTCGCCTTGGTCGTCGCATTCGCGCCCGAGGTGTCGGTGTACGACGACACGTTGCCGATGTTGCGGAAGTAGCGCAGCGCCGTGTAGTACAGCTCGCCGACCGGGTCATAGGTCTTGTAGGTCTTCGAGGCGCCGAACTTGTTCAGGTAGTTCATCACCCCGCTGTTGGAGATCGTCGTGCTGAAGGCGGTCGAGGTCGCCGCGGCATCGGTCGAGTCGGGGTTGGTCACCATGATGCCGGTGGCCGAGTCCCATTCCTTCGCCGCGTTGTCGACCGGATCGCCGCCGGGGACCGGCTTGCTCGGCCCCACGAACTTCTGGCGCGCGCGCAGCACGCCGCCGTCGCGGCTCACGGTCCCGTCGTTCAGATAGCCGAACGCGCTGAAGCGGATCTGGTCCGCGTACTGCTGGATCAGGCCCTCGGGCTTGTAGTTGGTGCCGTACTGCTTGCACCGGCCCTCGAGGAAACCGATGCCCAGCCGCGCGTCGCAGACGCGCGCGCGCACCGCCACTGTGTAAGACGTGCCGACGGCCACGGTGGCGCCCGGCGTGTACGGCGTGGGCGCCGTGCTGCTGTTGTTGTTGCCGGTGCTGGTGAAGCGCAGCAGGTTGCCCATGCCCTGGATGCGCAGCCGCAGGTCGGTCCAGTTGAATGGCGTCGCGCCCCGGATGACGCTCTGCATGTCGCTCAGCGTGCGGTCCGGGAAGTTGGAGGTGCTGCCCTGGCCGCTGGCCCACGCTTTCTCGATCACTGTGGCGGTGGCCGTGTCGACGACGCGCTGGCCGCCGGTCAGCGCCCAGCGGAACGGGTCGATCGTCTGCGTCGTCGCCCAGTTCAGGAAGTTGCCGCTCCACTTGCCGGTGCAGGTGCGCGTCGTGTTCGTGGCTGTCGGCGCGAAGTGGTCGACATCGACACCCCCCGCCGCCAACGAGTTCGCCAGCACATAGTCGTAGCACTTGTACGGGTCGAAGTAGCCCAGGTAGGTCGACGCCGGGTTGTAGACCGTGTCCAGGTGGGCGTTGCCGACCGCGGTCGGGAATTCGACCGACAGCGCCAGCGCCAGGTTGCCCGGCACGGACACGGAGGCGAAGACCGGCTTGTCGGCCAGCAGCGTCTGGGCCAGGGCACCGGAACCGGCGGCGCACAGCGCGCTCGCGGCAGCGGCGCCCAGCAGGCACCGGCGAAGTGTGGAAAGGGACATCATGACCTCGATCAGTTGGTCGACGTGTAGGTCGTCTGATAGAACGCGTAGGAATCGTGCGGGCCGCGGACACGCACCGTGATGCGGTAGGTCGGTTGCGGCACGACCTTCGGATTGCGCGGGTTGTAGCCCGAGTTGTCGGAGCGACCGAGCACCTGGCAGTTGTTCACCGTGTAGGTGCCGCCCGTCGTGCACAGGCGGTCGATCAGGTAATGGAGCTCGATGCCGTCGGCCTGGTCCTTGATCGCGTTGCCGCCGACGCCCAGGCCGTTCAGGCCGTCGATGTCGTTCAGGTTCAGCATCGCCAGCGGAATGCCGGAGGCGTCGCTGGGCAGCAGCGTCGCGCTGTAGTTCAGCGTCGGGCTGCTGACCTGGCGGTTCAGCGGATCGGCGAGCCCGCCGGTGGTCAGCGACGTGAAGGCGGCGCGCACCGCGCGCTCGGCCTGGTTGGTCATGTCGCGCTTGAAGCCGAAGTTGCCGGAGTTCAGCATCGACACGCTCATCGAGCGCATCGTCGCGGCCGCGCCGATCAGCAGGATGGCCAGCGTGACCAGCGCGATCACCATGATCACGCCGCGCTGTCGGCGCGCCGCTCGCGCGGCTCGGGAGGGCGGGGGAAGGGGACGCATCGTCGGGGTCCTTGTGGAGACAGGGGCGCTCGTTCAGGGGGGCGGCGTGCGGAACGGCGACGCCATGATGGGATTGCGCAACGGGACCGTGAACTCGACGACCTTGTAGTTGCGCTTCTCCTCGCCCGCGGGCAGGCCGACGATCACCTGCGCGCCGGCGCCCAGCGACTGGAACATCGTGAACGACGTCGGCGACACCGGGCCGCTGTCCTCGATGCGGTCGCCGCGCAGCAGCAGCGCGACGCGCAACGCCACGATGTTCACCGCCGGCGAGGCATTGCCCGTCGCGGCATTCATCGCCAAGGTCGTGAAGGCGCCGGTGTTGGGCGCGATCCAGGCGCTCACGATGCCGTCCTGGCCGCCGCTGATGCCGTAGCGCACCCGCATGTCCATGACGTTGTCGGCCAGCGGCACCGGCGTCGTCGGGGCGCCCGGCATGTTGTTCAGCCGGAGCAGGTCGTAGGCGACCAGCTGCCGCGAGCCATTGATGCCCAGCAGTTGCAGCCGCGGGATGTTGCCCGTCTGGTTGCCCATGTTGATCAGCGCGCTGCCGGCCGTGCCGAAGCTCGTGATGCCGGGACCGGCGGCGCCGTTGAAGTACGGCCCGGCGAAGTTGACCTGCGGATTGCCGGCGCCGCCGGCATAGGTCGGATTGGCCTGCACCACCAGGCAGTCGCGCGGGGCCGGGTCGGTCAGCAGCATGATGTCGCTGCCCCGGATGCCCAGCGTGTTGTTCAGCTGTAGCGAGTTGGCCGTGACGCTGCCCAGCAGCACCTCCATCGGCGCCTCGCTCAGGCCCGCCGAGGCGGTCATCACCTGGATCACGTCCGAGCCGTTGTTGCCCTGGCCCGGGTACACGAGCACCGGCAGCGCGCGCACCGCCGTGTCGACGCCGGCGAACGGCGCCGGGAAGGCGCCGGGGCCCGGCAGGATCACCGTGCCGTTGAGCGAGGCGTTGATCCGGCAGCCCAGCGAGCCAGTGTTCTGCGACAGGCCCGAGCCGGCGCTGCGCAGCTGGCGGTCCAGGTCGTAGGCGATGTAGCCCACGTTCAGCGCCAGGTCGGAGGTGGTGGAGTTGCGGCGCTTGGAGGTCTCGTAGCGCGTCATGATGACGCCCAGCGCGGCGATCAGCACCAGGCCGATCGTCATCGAGATGAGCAGCTCGACCAGCGTGAAGCCCTGCGCCCGGCGGACCGGGCGAGGGGGGAGGTGTCGGGTCATCGTCATGATCAGTTCAGGCGCACGTCGGTGGTGTAGCGGCGCGCGGCACCCGTGGGCGTGGTCCAGGTGATGGTGATCGTGGCGGTGCGGTCGGCGGCGACGGCGACGGCGCCGGCCGCGTTCTGCAGGCCCGACTGCGACGCATCGGCCACCCGGGCGGACCAGGCCGCCGAGTCGACGTTGGGCGAGTTGGCCAGCCACATCGCGTTGACCATGTCGCTGGCCAGCAGCGACGCGCGCAGGTTGTCCTCGGTCGCCGAGGAGGTCTGCGAGGCACGCGCCATCAGCGTCACCAGGCCGACGATGCCGACCGTCATGACCATCATCGCGACCATCAACTCGATCAGCGTCATGCCGCGCGCGCGGCGGCGCGGGGTGGAGCGGGCGTTTTGGAAGGGTTTCATGGCGTCACACGGTCCAGCCGACGTTGGTCCGCGGGCAGCCGTCGGGCACATCGGCCTCGAGGCGGTCCCGGTCGCACAGCCGCACGCCGCCACCCAGGGTCACCCAGACGGACAGCCGCTTCATGTTGCGCACGTCGACGGTGGTGTCGACCCAGTAGACGATCTGGCCGGACGCCGGCATGTTGCAGGCGGCGGCGCCCGCGACCGGGTTGTTCAGCGCCAGCGGGCGGCCGCTCGGGCCGAAGCACACCGCCAGCGGGCCCTTGATCGTCAGGTTGGCGGTCGTGTCCGAGATCGCGCCGCACTGCGCCGGCGCGATCACGTTGCCGCCGCCCGGCAGGGTCAGCACGAGGTTGGGGATGGTCTTGACGATCCAGTACGCGCCGTCGGCCACCGCGGGCTCGTTGCCCACGCAGGTCGCCTGGTCGGTGCGGTAGAACACCACCGGCTGGAAGCTCTTGACGGCCTCGGCCTGCGCCAGGCGCAGCCCGGTCGACAGCGTGCTGCCGACGGTGCGGACCTGCGCGTTGGCGGACCAGGAGCGGATCGCCGGCGCGGCCAGCGCGGTGCTCAGGCCGATGATCGCGATGACGATCAGCAGCTCGATGAGCGTGACCCCGCGGCCGGCGCGGCGCACGCTCAGCACGTGTCCCCCTTGCGCATCAGCCACTTCACGTTGCACGTGTTCCAGCCGGTGGGCGCCGAGGTGGTGGCGCGCACGTCGGCCTGGGTGATCGTGTAGCGGAAGCCGCTGAGCACCGTGTCGGAGCTGGTCGCGACCAGCTGGTAGGTGGTGGCCGTCGGCGCGACCGCGCAGGTGACGACGAACTTGCCGTAGGTCTGCGGCGTCGCGCACGGGGGCGAGGCGCCGCCGGACGCGGCATAGGTGCGGAAGTTCTGGAAGTAGGCCTCCATGTCCGCCCGTCCCTGGGTCAGCCCGGTGGCGGCGTCGGTCAGCGAACCCCGCATCGCGTAGTCCCGGTAGGCCGGATAGGCGATGCCCGCCAGGATGCCGACGATGGCGACCACCACCATCAGCTCGATCAGCGTGAAGCCCCGCGCGACGAGGTGGCGGCCCAGCCGCGAACGGTTCCCGAGAATCCCAGACATGTTGTGCTCCTTGTTGCGGAAATTATCGGCAGCGGCCCGCGGAAGGCGAGGCCGCTCGTCGTGCCTCGCATTCCGCCCGTCTCGCCGCGGCCTCCAGTCGTGACGTCCGTCACGATTCGATGAGCGGGGGAGCGAACCCCCGCCGTCAATCCCCCTTGATCGGGCTGTCGCATATCGCCACCCCGCCCCAGGGACCCTCCGGCATCAATTCGGGCTTTACCCTATGATCCCGGCTCCCGGACGCCTGCCGCCCGGCAACGTCCTGGATCAATCCCAAGGAAATGGCATTCTCTGATCCCAATTCATCCAAAAACGTCCGTCCACTGATTGAAGTGAGGGATGTGACCGTCGGTTATGGCGACCGGGTCATCCTCAAGGATGTCAACGTGACGTTGCCGCGCGGCAAGGTGATGGCGCTGATCGGGTCCTCCGGCGGCGGCAAGACGACGCTGCTGCGCCTGCTGACGCGCCAGCTGCGGCCGCAGTCGGGACAGGTGCTGTTCGACGGGCAGGACCTGGCGCCGATGGACCAGGCCCAGCTGTACGCGCAGCGTCGCCGCATGGGCATGCTGTTCCAGTTCGGCGCGCTGTTCACCGACCTGAGCGTGTTCGAGAACGTCGCCTTCCCGCTGCGCGAGCACACCCGGCTGCCCGAGGCGATGATCCGCGACCTGGTGCTGATGAAGCTCAACGCGGTCGGCCTGCGCGGCGCCCGCGACCTGATGCCCAACGAGGTCTCCGGCGGCATGGCCCGCCGCGTCGCGCTGGCCCGCGCGATCGCGCTGGATCCCGACCTCGTGCTGTACGACGAGCCCTTCGCCGGCCTGGATCCGATCTCGCTGGGCGTGACCGCCCGCCTGATCCGCGACCTCAACGACGCGCTCGGCCTGACCAGCGTGATCGTGTCGCACGACATCCACGAGACCTTCGGCATCGCCGACCACGTCGTGATGGTGGCCAACGGCGGCGTCGTCGCCCAGGGCACGCCCCAGGAACTGCGCGAGAGCCGCGACCCGCTGGTGCACCAGTTCGTCAACGCCGAGTCCGACGGCCCGGTGCGCTTCCACCAGCCCGCCAAGCCGGTCCGCGAGGACTTCGGCCTGCCGCAGGAGGCCTCCGCATGATCGGCCTGGCCACTTCGATCGGGCGCGGCCTGCGCCTGAAGCTCGGCGACTGGGGCTGGTCGGCCCGGCTGCTGGGCGCGCTGCTGCTGCACCTGGGCGCCTGCCTGCGCCGCTTCGCGCTGGTGCGCGAGCAGATCTACTTCCTGGGCAACCGCTCGCTGTCGATCATTGGCGTGTCGGGCCTGTTCGTCGGTTTCGTGCTGGCGCTGCAGGGCTACTACACGCTGCAGCGCTATGGCTCGGCCGAGGCCGTCGGCCTGCTGGTCGCGCTGAGCCTGGTGCGCGAGCTCGGCCCGGTCGTGGCGGCGCTGCTGTTCGCCGGACGCGCCGGTACCTCGCTGACCGCGGAAATCGGCCTGATGAAGGCCGGCGAGCAGCTCAGCGCGATGGAGATGATGGCGGTCGACCCGGTGCAGCGCGTGCTCGCGCCGCGCTTCTGGGCCGGCTTCATCGCGATGCCCTTGCTGGCGGCGGTGTTCTCGGCGGTCGGGATCATGGGCGGCTGGCTGGTGGCGGTGCCGCTGATCGGCATCGACGCGGGCTCGTTCTGGTCGCAGATGCAAGGCGGCGTGGACGTGTTCAAGGATGTCGGCAACGGCTTCGTCAAGAGCGTCGTTTTCGGCATCACCGTCAGCTTCGTCGCGCTGCTGCAAGGTTATGCCTGCAAGCCCACGCCCGAGGGCGTGTCGCAGGCGACCACCCGCACCGTGGTGCTGTCCTCGCTCGCCGTGCTGGGCCTGGACTTCATCCTGACCGCCATGATGTTCTCGATCTGACGCCCCGCGCGCGGACCGCTGGAACGACAACCGAATTCAAGAGATACCTCGGAGTTGCCTGATGCAATCCTCTCGTTATGACGCGCTGGTCGGGTTCTTCGTGCTGCTGGGCGGCGCGGCCCTGCTGTTCCTGGCCCTGAAGGCCGGCAACCTGCTGACGCTGAACTTCCAGGACACGTACACGGTCACCGCCAAGTTCGACAACATCGGCGGCCTGAAGCCGGGCGCCGCGGTCAAGAGCGCCGGCGTGGTCGTGGGCCGGGTCGGCACGATCTCGTTCGACGACAAGAGCTTCCAGGCGCGCGTGATCCTGAACATGAACCAGGGCGTGGCCTTCCCCAAGGACAGCTCGGCCAAGATCCTCACGTCCGGGCTGCTGGGCGAGCAATACATCGGACTGGAACCGGGCGGGGCGGAAAAGAACCTCGCCACGGGCGACATCATCACGCAGACGCAGTCGGCGGTGGTGCTGGAGAACCTGATCGGCCAGTTCCTCTATAACAAGGCGGCCGACGCCTCCTCGGTGCCGGCCTCGGGAGAGAAGCAATGACCATGACCTCGACGGCCGGCCCTCGCGGCCGGACCGACCTCGCGGCCGCGCTGCTGAGCGCCGCGCTGC
>NZ_JAOCCU010000070.1 GCF_029840635.1 Mitsuaria sp. GD03876
ATGGATCGCTGCGGAAATCCGCATGGCATCGATGGATCGGCTGTCACTTTCGATTCATAGAGTGACGGCATCCGCTCACCACTCTCCCTGGAGCCGCCATGTCCCAGCCCCGCTTCTCGTCCCCGCGCCGCGCCGTCCTGCGGCTCCTGCCCGCCCTGGCGACCCTTGCCGGGATCGCGGCCGCGACGCCGGCCTTCGCCCAGCAGCAGGCGCTGACCATCGGCCTGATCCCGGCCGAGGACTCGCAGGCCATGATCGAGTCCAGCCGCCAGGTGCTGGACGCGCTGCAGCAACAGCTGGGCATGCCGGTGAAGCCGTTCGTCGCCACCGACTACAACGGCGTCATCGAGGCGCTGCGATCGAAGAAGCTGGACGTCGCCTACCTCGGGCCGTTCTCCTACGTGCTGGCCAGCTCGGTGGCCAACGTCGAGGCCTTCTCGGTGGCGGTGACGAAGAAGACGGGCCAGAGCGCCTACAAGAGCGTGATCCTGGCCCGCAAGGACAGCGGGCTGCACGACATCGCCGGGCTGAAGGGCCGCAACTTCGCGTTCGTCGACCCGAGCTCCGCCTCCGGCCACCTGTTCCCCAAGGCCGGCCTGCAGCAGGCCGGCATCGACCCGGACGCGCTGTTCGGGCGTGTCGTGTTCTCCGGCTCGCATGACGCCAGCATCCTGGCCGTCGCCAACAAGAAGGTCGACGCCGCCGCGGTCGCGGACCGCATCTTCGCCAGCGCGGTCGCCAAGGGCCAGGTCCGGCAGGACGACTTCGTCGTGCTGTGGTCGTCCAAGCCGATCCCCGAGTCGCCGATGGTCTGGCGCAAGGACCTGGATCCGGCGCTCAAGGAGAAGCTGGCCAAGGCGCTGGCCAACCTGAAGGATGTGAAGTGGGGCGACCAGGGCGTGCTCAACGGTTTCCAGCCGACCAACGACGCGGCCTACGACGTCGTGCGCGACACCGCCAAGGTGCTGAAGCTCGACCTGCGGAGCATGAAGTGATCACGTTGCGCGGCGTCACCAAGCGCTACGGCGACAACGTCGTGCTGCGCGGCGTCGACCTGGACGCGAAGGCGGGCGAGTTCCTCGTCGTGCTGGGCCCGTCCGGCGCGGGCAAGTCCACGCTGCTGCGTTGCATGAACCGGCTGGCGCAGCCCGATGCCGGCGCGATGTCGATCGCGGGCGTCGATGCGATGGCGGGCCGCCGCGCCTCGGACCTGCGCGAGCTGCGACGCCGCGTCGCGATGGTGTTCCAGCATCACCACGTCGTGCCACGCCTGAGCGTGCTGAAGAACGTGTTGACGGGCCGCCTGGGCACGGTCCCGACCTGGAGTTCGGTGCTGCAGCTGTTCCGCGGCGCCGATGTCGCGCTGGCGATGTCCTGCCTGGACCGTGTGGGTCTGGTCCACAAGGCGCATGAGCGCACGGACTCGTTGTCCGGTGGCCAGATGCAGCGGGTGGGCATCGCGCGCGCGCTGGCGCAGTGTCCGCAGGTGATCCTGGCGGACGAGCCCGTGGCGAGCCTGGACCCGCACACCGCCCGCCAGGCCCTGGGATACCTGAAGCAGGCCTGCCGCGAACTGGGCATCACCGTCGTCTGCAACCTGCACCAGGTCGATTACGCGCGGGAGTTCGGCGACCGCATCGTCGGCCTCTCCCAGGGCCGAGTCCTTTTCGACCGCCTCCCCGATGCCCTGACCGACGCCGAACTGCACGAGCTCTACGCCGGCCACACCGGCCTGCAGCTGATCGCGCCCGTCGCCCCCGCGCCTGCTTCGCAGGCCTCCTCTTCGGATCACCCGGGTGCCTCGACGCCGACGGCGCCGGTGCCCCACGGAGCGAATTCCGAGCGTGAGGAGGAGATTGAGCGGAGTGGGGCACCGGCGCTGTCGGCGCACGCTCGCACATGGAAGTAAGGAACGAGACCCCCATGACAACGACCAACGCTCTCGACCGCGCGATGGCCGATCGCCACCGCTGGATGGTGAGTTTGCCCACGACGCCGCGCGGCTGGACGCAGCTGCTGGCGCTGATGGTGTTCGGCCTCTGGGCGCTGCAGTGGAGCGCGAGGGGTGCTCAGCTGAGTCCCACCGAGCTGGCCAATGGCCTGCCGCAGATCGTCGATTTCCTGAGCCGCACCTGGCCGCCTGACTGGCGGATCCTGGACCGCCTGTGGGCACCGGCGCTGGAGACGATCCAGATCGCCGTGTGGGGGACGTTGCTGGGCGTGGTCGGCGCGGTGCCCGTGTCCTTCCTCGCCGCACGCAACCTCCACGGCCCACGCTGGCTGTATCAGCTGACGCGCCAGGGCCTGAACGTGACGCGCAGCGTCAATGAGCTGATCCTGGCGCTGGTGTTCGTCTCCGCGGTGGGCCTGGGCCCGTTCCCTGGCGTGCTGGCGCTGGCGGTGCACGGCGCGGGGATGCTGGGCAAGTTCTTCGCCGAGGCGATCGAGGAGATCGACCAGGGCCCGCTCGAGGCCCTGCGGGCGACCGGCGCGCGGCCGCTGCAGGTGATCGTCTTCGGCGTGCTGCCGCAGGTGGTGACCGCGTGGATCGCGGTGGTGCTGTACCGCTTCGAGGTGAACCTGCGCTCGGCGACCGTGCTGGGCATGGTGGGCGCGGGCGGCCTGGGTTTCGAACTGGTCGGCAGCCTGAAGCTGTTCAAGTACCCGGAGACGGCGACCTGCATCATCGTGATCACGGTGATGGTGGTGGCGGCGGATTTCGTGTCCAGCCAGCTGCGCCGCGCGATCCAGGACACGGGCCGGCATTGACGGGATCAGGGAAGGAGAACGAGGTGAATGTCTGGAAGTTCCACAACCCGGTGGACGTGCGGGCCGGCATCGGCGCGCTGGAGCGCTTGCCTGAGCTGGTCGGCGCGCGCGAGGCGCTGCTGATCGCGTTCCCGGAGGCGGAGCCGCTGGGGCTGGTCGGCCGCGTGCGGCAGATGCTGGGCGAGCGGCTGGTCGCGGTGGAGACCGCGATTCAGCCGAACCCCGACGTGCGCTGGCTCGCGCCGCTGTACGAGCGGCTGTGGCGCGACCACGCCGGCGCGCGCTGCGTGATCGCGCTGGGCGGCGGCAGCAGCATCGACTGCGCCAAGGCCATGGTGACCGCGACCCCGTCGGGGCGTTTCGATGAACTGCTGGCGCACCTGATCGACCCGAAAGCCGCCCCGCTGCCCGTCGACGGCCCGCACCGCGCGCTGATCGCGATCCCGACCACCGCCGGCACCGGCAGCGAGGTCACGCCCTGGGCGACGCTCTGGGACGCCGAGCGATCCCGCAAGCATTCGCTGCACCTGCCGTGGACCTGGCCGGAGGCGGCGCTGGTCGACCCGTCGCTGATGGTCAGCCTGCCGGCGTCCGCCACGCTGGCCAGCGGCCTGGACGCGTTGTCGCATGCGCTGGAGGCGCTGTGGAACGTGCACCGCAACCCGGTGTCGTCCAGCCTGGCCGCGAGCGCGGCGCGCGCCATCGTCGCCACGCTGCCGGCGCTGCTGCGCGAGCCGCGCCGGCTCGACCTGCGCGAATCGCTCGCCATCGCCGCGCTGCAGGCCGGCATGGCCTTCTCCAACACGAAGACCGCGCTGGCGCACTCGCTGTCTTACGACATCACGCTGACGCAAGGCGTCGCGCACGGCATCGCCTGCTCGTTCAGCCTGCCGCGCGTGATGCGGCTGGCCTTCGGCCGCGACGCGGCGCTGGACGCGGCGCTGCTGGGCATCTTCGACGCCGTTGATCCAGAAGGCGCGATCGCCGCGCTGGAACGTTTCCTCGCCGCGCTCGGCGTCTCCACCAACCCCGCCGACTACGGCATCGCGCCGGCCGATTGGGACGAGCGCGTCGCCCAGGCGCTGCGCGGACCCCGCGGCCGCAACTTCATCAGGGCTCACGCATGACCACCACCGCCACCGCGACCAACATGACCAACACGACCACCGCGGCGACCGCCGCTCCGGCGTCCTACCCGCACCTGCAGGCCGTCGTCTTCGACTGGGCCGGCACGCTGGTCGACCACGGCTCGCTGGCGCCGACGCAGATCTTCGTCGACGCGTTCGCGACCTTCGGCATCACGCTGACGCTGGACGAGGCGCGCGGGCCGATGGGCCTGTCCAAGCGCGACCACATCCGCACGCTGCTCGAGGATCCGCTGCTCCAGGCGCAATGGCGGGCGCGATTCGGCCAGCCGTCGACCGACGCCGACATCGACGCGATCTACGAGCGCTTCATGCCGATGCAGATCGAGAAGGTCGGCCGCTACTCGCAGCCGATTCCGGGCGCCGTCGAGATGCTGGCCGCGCTGCGCCGCGCGGGCTTGAAGATCGGCTCGTGCTCGGGGTATCCGCGCCAGGTGCTGGACGTGCTGCTGCCGCAGGCCAAGGCCGACGGCATCGAGGCGGACCATGTCGTCGCCGGCGACGAGCTCAAGGCCGGCGGCCGACCGGGCCCGTTCATGGCGCTGGCCAACGTGCTGGCGCTGGGCATCGGCGACGTACGGGCCTGCGTGAAGGTCGACGACACCACGCCGGGCATCGAGGAAGGCCGTCGCGCCGGCATGTGGACCGTCGGGCTGAGCCTGTCGGGCAACGAGACCGGCCTGACGCTGGAGCAGTTGCAGGCGCTGCCTGATGCCGAGGTCGTCGCGCGGCGCGATGCGGCGGCGCGGCGGCTGACGGCGGCGGGCGCGCACCTGGTGATCGACTCGGTCGCGGAACTGCCCAAGGCGTTGGCAGAGATCGACGCGCGGATGGCGCGCGGCGAGCGGCCCTGACCGCTCCTACGGCACGCGTGCGAAGCGCGTGCGTGGCCCGGCGCCCGCGGGGAAGGGCGCTCCTATCATGGCCGGCGAACTTGTCGTCACCCCTGCCGAGGTCGCCGTGTCCGCCACCGAATCCGTTTCGACTCCCTCCCGCCGTCCACTGCTCGTGCTGATGCCGGCGGCCGAGGAACACCTGTCCCAACTGCGCCAGCGCTTCGACGTGATCCACGCGCCGAACGCCGAATCGCGCGCCAAGGCGGTCGCCGAGCACGGCGCCCGGATCGAACTGGTGCTGACCATCGGCGCGATCGGCCTGCGCGGCGACGAGATCGCCGCCATGCCGAAGCTGCGCGCCGCGGCCGCGCTGGGCGCCGGCTACGAGGCGATCGATGTCGCCGCCGCCAAGGCGCGCGGGCTGACGCTGTGGAACGGCGCCGGCACCAACGATTCCTGCGTCGCGGACCACGCGATGGCGCTGCTGCTGGCCTCGGTGCGGGCGCTGCCGCAGCAGGAGCAGGCGTTGCGCGCCGGGATCTGGCGCGACGCGCTGCCGCTGCGCCCCAGCGTCAACGGCCGCCGGCTGGGCGTGCTCGGCCTGGGCACGATCGGGCTGCGCATCGCCCGGCGCGCGCTGGCCTTCGACATGGAGGTCGGTTATCACAACCGCCGCGAGCGCCACGACGCGCTCGGCTGCCCCTACTTCGACTCGCCGGTGGCGTTGGCGCAATGGGCGGACTTCCTCGTCGTCGCCGCGCCGGGCGGTCCGGCGACGAAGCACCTGGTCAATGCCGAGGTGCTGAAGGCGCTCGGTCCGCAGGGCCACGTGGTCAACATCGCCCGGGGCAGCCTGGTCGACACCGCCGCGCTGGCCGCGGCGCTGGCGGCCGGCGAGCTCGGCGGCGCCGCGCTGGACGTCTACGAGTCCGAGCCCCAGCCGCCCCAGGCGCTGCTCGGCTTCCCGAACGTGATCCTCACGCCCCACATCGCCGGCTGGTCGCCGGAGTCCGTCCAGGCGACGGTCGACCTGTTCCTGGAGAACGCCCGGCGCTGGGAAGCCGGTGAGCCGGTGCTCACCCCGCTGTAAGCGCGTCGAGCCGCCGCACCGCCTCGGCCGGCAGCGCCAGCGACGCCGCCGCGAGGTTCTGCCGCAGGTGGTCGATCGACGAGGTCCCGGGAATCAGGACCAGGTTGGGCGAGCGCCGCAGCAGCCAGGCCAGCGCGACCTGCATCGGCGTCGCACCGAGTTCCTGCGCCACCGCCGACAGCGTCCCGGACTGCAGCGGCGTGAAGCCGCCCAGCGGGAAGAACGGCACGTAGGCGATCCCTTCGCCGGCCAGTTGGTCGAGCAGCGCGTCGTCGCCGCGGTGCGCGAGGTTGTACTGGTTCTGGACGCAGACGATGTCCGTGATCTTGCTGGCGTCCGCGACCTGCCGCGCGGTCACGTTGCTGAGCCCGACATGGCGGACCAGGCCTTGGCGCTGGAGTTCCGCCAGCGCGGTGACCTGCGGTTCCAGCGAGCCTTCGGCCGGCCCGTGCACGTCCAGCATGCTGCGCAGGTTCACCACGTCGAGCACCTCGAGGCCGAGGTGACGCAGGTTGTCGTGCACCTGCGACGTCAGTTCCGCGGCGGACTGCGCCGGCAGCCAGGACGCGTCGTCCCCGCGCCGGGCGCCGACCTTGGTGACGATCGTGAGCCCGTCGCGGTAGGGATGCAGCGCCTCGCGAATGATCTGGTTGGTGACGTGCGGGCCGTAGAAGTCGCTGGTGTCGATGTGGTCGACGCCGAGCTCGATGGCCTCGCGCAGCAGCGCGACGGCGCCGGCCCGGTCTTTCGGCGGGCCGAAGACGCCGGGGCCGGCCAGTTGCATCGCGCCGTAGCCGAGGCGGGTCACGGTGCGGGTGCCGAGGCGGTAGGTGCCGGCGTCGGAAACGGTGGGGGCGTGAGCGGTCATGGGGGCATTCCTTCGAATGAACTCGGGAGGAGTTCGGGGGGTGTTCAGGGGCTGTCAGGGGGAGGACGGCGACGGGCGCCCGTCGTTGGAAGGAATGTAGGCAGCCCCCGGTCGTACGATAAGGGGATCGAATCCGCACGGGTTGTGCGGAATCCAGGACAGTCAGCGTGAGGGCGACTGCATGGAACTTGGCGATCTCGCGGCCTTCCTGGCCGTGGCCCGCGCGGGCGGTTTCCGGGAGGCCTCGCGGCAATCGGGCATGAGCGCCTCCGGCCTGAGCGAGGCGGTGCGCCGCCTGGAAGCCCGGCTCGGTGTCCGGCTCCTGCACCGCAGCACCCGCAGCGTCGCGCCGACCGAGGCCGGCGCCCGGCTGCTGGACCGGCTGGGACCGGCGCTCGGCGAGGTCGAGGCGGCGCTGGACGTCGTCAACGGCTTTCGCGATCGCCCGGCGGGCACGCTGCGCCTGAACGTCCCGGCCAGCGCCGCCCGGCTGGTGCTGCCGCGGATCGTCGCGCCCTTCCTGCGGGCGTATCCGGAGATCCGGCTCGACATCACCGTCGACGAGAGCTTCGTCGACATGCTCGCCGCCGGCTGCGACGCTGGCATCCGCTACGAGGAGCGGCTGGAGCAGGACATGATCGCCGTCCCGATCGGTCCGCGGGTGCAGCGCATGGCGACCGTGGCGTCGCCGGCCTACCTGGCCGAACACGGCCGGCCGTCGCACCCGCGCGACCTGCTCGCGCATCGGTGCCTGCGCGGGCGTTTCCCTAGCGGCCACATGCCGGCCTACGACTTCGAGCGCGACGGCGAGGCGATCAGCGTCGAGCCGGACGGTCCGCTGGTCGTGCGCCTGGGCGGCGGGCTGGACCTGGCCATCGACGTGGCGGTCGCCGGCGGCGGCGTGATCCAGACCTTCGAGGACTGGCTGCGCCCGCACCTGGACAGCGGCGCGCTGGTGCCGGTGCTGGCGGACTGGTGGGTGTCCTTCAGCGGTCCGTTCCTCTACTACCCGGGCCGGCGCTACCTGCCCGCGCCGCTGCGGGCCTTCGTCGAGTTCGTGAAGGCCTCGAACGATCCGGGCGACGCGAGCGCACCGCGTTGAGGCGAAAAAAAACCGCTGCCCGGTGAGGGCAGCGGATGAAGCAGTGAGAACTGAAAAGGTGAGAACTGAAAAGACAGGTCCCCTCGAGAGGGGACCGCGGCTCCGCGAACGGAACGCTGGAGGCGGGGCTCGCTAGGATCTCAACCCAGCAGGCCGGTCGCCAATCCCAGACAGGACATGACGCCGATGCAGACCACCCAGGCATCCGCGTTGTTCAACGAAGACCAGACCGTTTGCTTGAGCGCTTGCATCGCCATCTCCTGTGGCAGCCGTGATTGGCTGCGATGGAAGGCAATGTACTGTATGCGCATACAGTATTCAACCGGGAAGCGCCGGATTGTGCGCGCCGCGCCACGGCGGCTTCGGATTCAGCGACCCCGCTTCGCGCGGCACTCCGGGTTGGAGCACAGCCCGTACAGCGCCAGCGCGTGCTCGACCAGCTCGTAGCCGCGCTCCTCGGCGATCTCGCGCTGGCGCTGCTCGATGCCGGCGTCGTAGAACTCCTCCACCCGGCCGCAGGCCAGGCAGACCATGTGGTCGTGGTGCTGCTGGGAGTTGAGCTCGAACACCGCCTTGCCCGACTCGAAGTGCTGGCGCGCCAGCAGCCCCGCCTCGACGAACTGCATCAGCACCCGGTAGACCGTGGCCAGCCCGATGTCGGCGCCGTCCAGCAGCAGCAGCCGGTAGACGTCCTCGGCGCTGAGGTGGCGCTGGTTGGACTGCTCGAAGATCTGCAGCACCTTGATGCGGGGCAGGGTGGCCTTCAGGCCGCTCGATTGCAGGCTCTCGATCTGCTGCTTGGGGTTGTCGTGCTTGGTGGAATCGGGCATTGCGGTGGGGGTGATCGTGCGGACTGGCGATCAGGCGGCCGCGGTTTCGGGGTTCTGGGCGTCGTCGGCATCGGGCCCGGCGTCGGCCGCGTCCTTGCGCGTGCCCTTCCTCGCGCCCTGCGGCTTGCGCAGCCACAGGTACAGGCCGCTGCCCAGCACGACGATGGTCGCCACGTCGAGCAGGGCCCAGAGGATCTTCATCGGCATGCCGCCGTAGTCGCCGAAGTGCAGCGGCTGCGAGATCAGCAGGCCCGTCAGGTACCACGGCAGCTCCGGCGCCGCGGTCAGCTGCGCGGTGCGGGCGTCGATCAGCAGCGGCTGCAGCAGCTTGGAGGTCAGCGGCGTCGTGCCCTTGAGGAAGAAGGTGTTGTGGTGCGGGCTCGAGAACGACGTGCCCGGGAAGGCGATGAAGGAGACCTTGCGCCGGTTGCCGGCCTGCATCGCCGTGTCCATCGACGCCTGCAGCGGCGCGCGTTCCGCCGCGGTCAGCAGCGGCTGGTCCTTGTAGGGCGCCAGCAGCGTGGTGACCTTGTCGTACTGCCAGTACTGCACCAGCAGCTCGGCCCAGGTGTTGATCATCCCGGTCGCGCCGACGACGAAGCACCACACCAGCGTCACGATGCCGACGAGGTTGTGCAGGTCCAGCCACTTGACGCGGGTCGAGCGGTCCTTGCGCACCGCGCCGAAGTCCAGCTTGCGCATGAACGGCGCGTACAGCACCACGCCGCTGACCAGCGCGACCAGCAGCAGCAGTCCCATGAAGCCCAGGAACAGCTTGCCCGGCAGGCCCGCGAACATGTCCACGTGCAGCCGCAGCATCAGGTCCATGAAGCCTTCGCCGACGCGGTACTCGCGCACCGCCAGGCCGGTGCGGGCATCCACGGCGACCGACTTGAACTGGTCGGTCGGCGCCGTCGTCGCGGCCAGCGTGAACCACCACAGGCGGGGATCGTCCTCGTTCTCGCCGGCGTACTGGATCACCAGGTTCGGATGCACCGCGTTGGCCGCCTTGGCCATCGTATCCAGCGGCACGCGCTGCTTGTCCATCGCCGCGGGCAGCTCGGGCGCCTCGATCTCGTCGCCCAGCAGGTGGCCGATCTCGTGATGGAAGATCAGCGGCAGCCCGGTCAGGCACAGCAGCAGCATGAACAGCGTGCAGACCAGGCTGGTCCACTTGTGGAGCCAGCTCCAGACACGGATGGCGCGCGAGCTCAACATGGTCCGGTCCTCAGAAGTCGGCCGCGAGGCTCAGGTTGAAGCTGCGCGGCTGGCCCACGACCAGGTAGCTCTGATCGGGGTAACCGCCGGCGGAGGCCCAGTACTTGCGGTTGGTGAGGTTGTCGATGCGCGCGCGCAGCGTCAGCAGCGTGCCCTGGGCCTCGAAGACGTAGCGCGCGCCGGCGTCCAGCCGCGTCCAGGCCGGCACGGACAGCGTGTTGGCGCTGTCGGCGAAGGCCTTGCCGGTGTGGACGACCCGCGCGTCCAGCGCCAGGCCCTGCAGCGCGCGCACTTCCCATTCGGCGCCCAGGTTGGCCTGCACGCGCGGGATGCCCAGCGTGCGCTTGCCCTCGGTCGCGGCGACGCCGGTGCCGTGCTGCTTGGCGTCCAGCCAGGTCAGGCCGCCCAGGACCTTGATGTCGCGCGTGGCTTCGCCGAAGGCGGTCAGCTCGACGCCGCGATGGCGGTCCTCGCCCTGCGCGGCGTTCTGCGCCAGCACCGCGCGCGGCTTGTCGGTCGTGAAGTAGGCGGCGCCAAAGCCCAGGCGTCCGCCGTCGTACTTGACGCCGACTTCCTTCTGCTTGGACTGGTAGGGCGCCAGGTCGCGCGCCGGCAGGCCGTCCTGCGCCGCGAGGCTGTCGCCCTTGTTCAGGCCCTCGATGTAGTTGCCGTAGACCGACAGCTGCTTGCTGACGCGGTAGACGACGCCGGCGACCGGGCTGGTCTTGCTCTGGTCGTAGGTCGTGACCACGCCGCCCGGCGTGACCGTGCCCAGGAAGCGGGTGGTCGCGCTGATCGACTCGACCTTGAGCGTCTGGTGCCGCAGGCCCAGCGTCACCAGCAGCGTGTCGTCGAGCAGCGACAGCGTGTCGCCGATGGCGATGCTGCGGTTGCGCGTGCGGTTGTTGATGAGCGGGCGGTCGACGCTGTTGCCGGTGAACACGCCGTCCGAGAACTCCGGCAGCGGCGTGACCGTCGGCGCGTACAGGTCGGACCAGATCGGGTTGAGGAAGTCCATCGCGTAGCCGTTCTTCGTGTCCAGCGAGAACACGGAGGCCGACACCACCCATTCATGGCCGACGGAGCCGGTGCGCAGCTTGCCGCGCAGGCCGGCCTCGCCGGTGTCGACGCTGTCCTTGCGGCCGTTGTCGAAGCGATAGAAGGTGTCGTTGGCCGGCGTCAGCGTCAGGCCCGCTAGGCGGTTGAGCTCCTTGCTGCGGCGCGCGCCGTACGCGGCCCAGGCGGTGACGCTGTCGCTCAGGTCCCATTCGCCGCGCAGCGTGCCGAAGGTGTCGCGCTCGTTGGAATAGGTCCAGGGCTGGGCGAAGTTCTTCTTCGGGTCGGGCAGGGCCGGCAGGCGGTCCAGGCCGGCGATCGTCACGCTGGGGCGGGTGCGCTTGAGGCGGTTGTCCTGCCAGCCGAGGTCGGCGCTCAGGCGCACGTCGCGGCTGCGCCAGTCCAGGCCCACGGCGGCGACGCTGGTCTTGGCCTTCTCGTCGTCCACGGCGGTGCCGCCGTCGCGGTAGGCGGCGTTGAAGCGCACGCCGGTCGCCTTGTCCGGGCCGAAGCGCCGCGCCACGTCCAGCGCCGCGCCGCCGGAACCGCCGCTGCCGGCGTTGAGCGTCACCCGCGTCAGCGGCTGCACCGGCGCGCGCTTGGGCAGCAGGCTGATGTTGCCGCCGATGCCGCTGCCGCTCGGGCTCGCGCCCATCAGGAAGGCGGAGGCGCCGCGCAGCACCTCGACGCGCTCGAACAGTTCGGACGCGATGTACTGGCGCGGCAGCAGGCTGTACAGGCCGTTGTAGGCGACGTCGTCGGAATTCAGGATGAAGCCGCGGATGAAGTAGGCCTCCTGGAAGTTGCCGAAGCCGCGCGCGGCGCGGATGCCGGGGTCGTTCTGGAGCACCTCGGCCACGCTCTTGGCCTGGCGGTCCTGGATCAGGTCGTTGGTGTAGGCGGTGATGGAGAACGGCGTCTCCAGGTTGTCCCGCGTGCCCAGGATGCCGGCGCGGCCGCCGCGCGCGACCTGGCCGCCGGCGTAGGCGGGCGCCAGGCCCTGCTTGTCGGCCGTCGCGCTGACGGTCACCGCCGGCAGCTGGCCGACGTCGTCGCCGGCGCCCGTCCTGGGGGCGTCCTGGGCGGTGGCGTTCTGCGCCGCGAGGCCGGCGAGGCCCAGGGCGATGGCGAGCGCCAGCGGGCGCGACGGGAAATGCTTCATGGGACGGGGACCTTGCGAGTGTTCTTCTGAGAGGAAAAGCGGCTGGGGCCGACGGCGCGTCGCGACAGGGGAGGTCGGCGGCGCGGCGGGATCAACGGACGGTCAATGGGCGGTCGGGCGGCGGCGGAGCGGCGATCAAGCGGCCCGTTGGGGCCGCCAGGCGTACCAGGCGATGACCAGCACCGGCACGCCCAGGCCGACCCAGGACCAGACGTCGCCCCAGGCGTCGGACACCAGCGCCGACAGCAGGCCGGAGGTGCTCAGCACGCCCAGCGCGATCGGCCAGGCCCACAGGCGGCGGGATTCGGGTGACAACATGGGCGGACCGGTTTGCAAATAACAATTATTCGCATTCTAAGGCCAGACCTTGACGGTTGGGGTCACGCGACCGTGCGGCGGGAGCGGAAATGAAAGCGCTGCCGCGCCGGTGGGGCGGGGCAGCGCGGGAATGGGCGGTCAGGGAAGGCGCGGGCGCCGGGCGTGCCGCCCACGGGCCCGTCCGCGGGGCGCGGTCCGGGCCAGGCGGGGAGGGAAATCAGGCCGGGGCGTGCGCGCCGGCGTTCTGGCCGAGCCGCTCGGCCCGCGCCGCGTCCTGGCGGGCCAGGTACTGGTGGATGCTGGCGACGACCTGCGCGCCTTCGCCGATCGCGCCGCCCACGCGCTTGACCGAGCCCGAGCGCACGTCGCCGACGGCGAACACGCCGGGGATGCTGGACTCCAGCAGCTCCGGCTTGTATTCGGACAGCGGGCAGGCGCAGGCGCGGCCGGTGATGATGAAGCCGGCCTTGTCCAGCTCCAGCCCGCAGGCGGCGATCAGGCCGGTTTCCGGCTCGGCGCCGATGAACATGAACAGGTGCTGCAGCGCCTGCCGGTGTTCCTTGCCGTTGCGGCGGTCGCGCCAGCAGACGGATTCCAGCGTGTCGCCGCCGTCGAGCTCGCACAGCTCCTGGTGCGGCTGCAGCTCGATGTTGGCGGTGCCCTGGATGCGGTCGATCAGGTAGCGCGACATCGTCGCCGCCAGTCCCGGCCCGCGGATCAGCATGATCACCTTGGCCGCGTGGTTGGCCAGGAACACCGCCGCCTGGCCGGCCGAGTTGCCGCCGCCCACGATCACCACCGTCTGGCGGCTGCAGATGCGGGCCTCGATCGGCGAGGCCCAGTACCAGACGCCCTTGCCCTCGAAGCGGGTCAGCGCGTCGAGCTCGGGCCGGCGGTAACGCGCGCCGGTGGCGATCACCGCGGTGCGCGTCCGCACGGTGCGGCCGTCCTCCAGCGCCAGCCGCAGCTCGTCGTCGACGCCGTGGCGCTCGCAGCTCATCTCGGTGACCTTGGCCGGGATCAGCATGTCGGCGCCGAACTTCTGGGCCTGGACGAAGGCGCGGCCGGCCAGCGCCTGGCCGGAAATGCCGGTCGGGAAGCCGAGGTAGTTCTCGATGCGCGAGCTCGCGCCCGCCTGGCCGCCGAACGAGCGGCAGTCCAGCACCAGCACCGACAGCCCCTCGGAGGCCGCGTACACCGCCGCGGACAGCCCGGCCGGGCCGGCGCCGACGATGGCCACGTCATACAGCTCGGTGCGCTCGCGCATGTCGACGATGCCCATGCAGCGCGCGACCTCCTCGTCGGTCGGGTCCACCAGCACGTCGCCGCCGGGGCAGATGACCAGCATCTGCACGCCCTCGGTCATGTACTGCTCGGCCAGCAAGCGGGCGTCCTCGTTCTGGTCGGGCTCGAGCTGCTGGTGCGGGTAGCCGTTGCGGCCCAGGAAACTTCTCAGCCGCATCACCGGCGCCGCCTTGGCGCGGCCGATCAGCGTGGCGCCGCTGGCACCGGCCTCGATCAGGCCGACGCGGCGCAGGATGAAGGCGCGGGTCAGGCGCTCGCCCAGGTCGGCCTCGCCGATCAGCAGCGCGCGCAGCTGCGGCGGGCTGACGTCGACGGCCTCGACCTCGGTCTCGGCGACGGCGTCGATGAAGGACGGCCGGCCGCTGAGCTGGCCGACCTCGCCCAGGAAACCGCCGGGGCCGTGGCGGTGGATCGGCGTGACATGCCCGAGGCTGTCGCGCTGCGAGACGGTGATCTCGCCGCTCAGGATCAGGAGCATGCCCATGCCGGCATCGCCGGCGCGGACCACCCATTCGCCTTGGGAATAACGCCGGAAACGGCCGAACCGCGCGACGCGCGCGATGTCGGCCACGCCGAGCACGGGAAACATCTGGGCACCGCGGGTTTCCGCGATGTTGGGCTGCTGGACCTGGGCCATGGAACCTCCTGGCGCGCACCCTAACCGACGGACGTGTCAGCGGCAAGCGCCAGAAGGGAGAGTGCCGCCCGGTGCCGGCGCCGCCCGGCTCTGGCACCATGGCGGACCCCCCTCCAACTCTCCGATCCGCCCGCGGATCCGCGCCATGGACCTCCCCTCGCACCAACTGACGATGACCGTGCTGATGACGCCGGACATGGCCAACTTCTCCGGCAACGTGCACGGCGGCACCATCCTGAAGCTGCTCGACCAGGTCGCCTACGCCTGCGCCAGCCGCTACGCGGGGCGCTACACGGTGACGCTGTCGGTGGACCAGGTGATGTTCCGCCAGCCGATCCACGTCGGCGAGCTGGTGAGCTTCCTGGCCTCGGTGAACTACACCGGCACCTCGTCGATGGAGATCGGCATCAAGGTCGTCACCGAGAACATCCGCGACCAGGTGGTGCGCCACGCCAACAGCTGCTTCTTCACGATGGTGGCGGTCGGCGAGGACACCCGCCCGGTGCCGGTGCCGGCCCTGACGCCGACGACGCCGGATGAGAAACGCCGCTGGGAAGCGGCGTTGGAGCGCAAGAAGCTGCGCCAGGAACTGCAGCGCCGGCACGACGAGCTGCGCAGCTCGTCGCTGCCCGGCTGAGGCCGTCGCCAGGTCGGTGGTTTCAGCCGCGCAGCTGCGCGGGATCGAGGTACTGCTGGCGGAAGGTCTCGAAGTCGACCGTGTCGGCCGCCTCGATCGCGGCCTGCGCGTCCAGCGAGGCCCGCGCCGACTGCTCGAAGCGCGTCATCAGGCCCTCGGGCAGCGGCTGCGCCAGCACGTGGCGGCGCGTGCCCTCGGACTGCGTCGCGACGAACTTCAGGTGCGAGTTGGCGTGTTCCGCGCGCATCGCGGCCAGCACCCGGGCCGACGGCAGCTGGTCGGGCGTGTCCCAGCGTTCGACCGCCTGCGCCAGCGCGTCGCGGTACAGCGAGCCGCCCAGCGCCGCGTCGATCTTGGCGGCGATCGGCGCGAACTCGGCCAGCAGCTCGCGGCCCCAGTCGCGCAGCGACACCTCGGTGCCGCGGCGTTCCAGCTTCAGGCCGGGCTCGCGGCCGGCCGAGGCGGTGCGGTGCTGGTTGCGCGCCAGCGCGCCGAGCTCGTCCGGCGTGTCGTTGGGGCTGTCGGTCAGCCAGCAGTGCAGCAGGAAGATGTCCAGGAAACGCATCGTGCCGGCGGCGATGCCGACCGGCTCGAACGGGTCCAGGTCCATGCAGCGGACCTCGATGTACTCGACGCCGCGCTCGCGCAGCGCGTGCAGCGGACGCTCGCCGGAGCGGATCGTGCGCTTGGGGCGGATGGTCCCGTAGAACTCGTTCTCGATCTGCAGCAGCGTGGTCGACAGCTGGTTGTATTCGCCGCCCGGGTTCATCACGCCGACCTGCTCGTAGGCCGGGTAGGGCGTCGTCAGCGCGTCCTGCAGCGAGGCGGCGTAGCCGTCCAGGCTGTTGTAGCTGACGGAGAGCGAGGCCTGCGCGTCGCTCTGGTAGCCGAGCCGGCCCATGCGCAGCGAGGTGCCGTGGGGCATGTGCAGCGTGCCGTCGACCAGCGGCTGCAGGCCGTGCTCGCGGCCGGCGACGAAGCTGGCGCACAGCGCCGGCGACGCGCCGAACAGCGTCAGCAGCAGGAAGGAATGGCGGCGGAAGTTGCGGATCAGCGCGAAGTGGTCCGCGTTGTCCAGTCCCGGCATCGACCAGTTGTAGTGGATGCCGGAGATCGTCTGCATGCGCCGGCCGTAGCGGTGGCTCAGGCCCATGCGGTAGACGCTCTTGGCGCGGCCGATGTTGGAGGCGCCGTAGCGGCCGACCGGGATGGTCTCGTCGGCGGGCAGCTGGCAGGGCATGCTCGACACCCACATCAGCTCGTCGCCCAGGCTGCGGTAGACGGCCTGGTGGATCTCGGTGAGCTGGCGCAGGCAGTCCTCGGCCGACGCGTGCACGCCGGTGATCAGCTCGAGCTGCGATTCGCTGAAGTCGGTGGTGACGGTCTCGTGCGTCAGCGCGGAGCCGAGCGCGGTCGGGTGCGGGGTCAGCGCCAGCGAGGCGCCGGTGGGCTGCGCGCGCAGGCTTTCCTTCTCCACCCCCCGGCGCATGCCCGCCAGGCGGGCCGGATCCAGGGCCTCCAGTCGCTTCAGCCAATCGTTCAAAACCCGCTCCTCAATCACTGTGGGCGCGCAAGGTAACAGATGTGCACGAAACCCGCTTGACTTGGATTTCTATCGTTTGTGCTAGGGCAAGTCAGGCGCCAGCCCCGAGCCGGCGGCGGGTCCGGCGCAGTTGCTGGTCGGAGCTGAACCCCGCCGCGAGGGCCGCCTGCGCGGGGCGCGCGCCCCGGTCGAGTTCGCGCCGCGCCAGCTCCAGCCGGATCGCGCGCAGGTAGTCCAGCGGCGTCGTGCCGCCGTGCTGGGTGAACAGCCGGGTCAGGTGGCGCGGGGTGACATGCGCGACCTCGGCCATGCGGGCCAGGCTCCAGTCCGCGCGCGGATCGCCGCAGACGGCGTCCTGCACCCGGTGCAGCGCGGGATGCAGGTGGTGGCGGTGCGCCAGCATCGGCGACAGCTCCGGATCCTGCGCGCCGCGGCGCAGGTAGACCACCATGACCTGCGCCACGGAGGCGGCCACCGCCTCGCCGCAGTGCTCGGCGATCAGCGCCAGCACCAGGTCGATGCCCGCGGTGATGCCGGCGCTGCTGGCCAGCGATCCGTCGAGGACGAAGACCCGGTTCGACTGGACGTCGGCGCGCGGGGCGGCCGCGCGCAGCGCGTCCAGCGACTCGTGGTGCGTCGTGCAGCGGCGGCCGTCCAGCAGGCCGGCCCGCGCCGCCAGCAACGCGCCGGCGCAGATGCTCAGCAGCCGGCCTTCGCCGCCGGCCAGCAGCGCGCCGCCCTCGCGATGCAGCCAGCGGTCGATCCGGAGTTCCTCCTCGCGTTCGGCCGGTCCCGGCGCCGGGTCGTCCGGATGCGGATGCCGCCGGCCGCTCAGGATCAGCCAGTCCCGCGCGCCGAGCGCCGGCAGCGGCTCCAGCGCGCCCAGCGTCAGGCCGACCGAGCTGGGCGCCGAGGCCGACGTGCCGCAGAAGCGCAGCCGGAAGGCCTCCGGCTCGCCGCGCCGGCGCAGCGCCTGGTTGGCCAGGCGCAGGGCCTCGGCGGCGCCGGCCAGGTCCAGCAGCAGCGTGTGGCGCTCGACCAGGATCCAGACGTCGATCGGCCCGTCGTCCGACGGGCGGGGGAAGCGGGCAGAAAGGGACATCGTGGAAGTATGCGCCGGCCGGGCCGCCGGCCGATCGTGGGGCAAGGGATCCCGCGGTTCCTGGCGGCTCAGGCGGCTCAGGCAGCGAGCGCCGCGGGCTGGCCGGCGCGCGCGAGCGCCTGCTCGACGGTCACGATGTCGGCGAAGCGGTCCTGCAGCGCGACCTCGGTCCGCTGCTTGATCGCCTCGACGCCGACCAGCTCGCCGCTCGCGTGGCGGATCGGGAAGGTCAGCGTGGCCTCGGTGACGTAGTCGACGGTCCAGCCCTCGTCGCTGGCGTGGCGGGTGGTGGTCTCGCAGCACTGCTCGGTGCGGATGCCCGCGACGATCAGGCGGCGGATGCCGTGCGAGGTCAGCCAGACCGACAGCCCAGTGCCCACCAGCGCGCTGTGGCGCTGCTTGAGGAACTCCGCGGCGATCGGCACCTGCGCCAGTTCCGCCAGCGGCCGCACATGGCCGCTGACCAGTGAGAACGGGTTCTCCGGCGTCGCCGGCCCGTCGGTGTGGAGGATGCGCACGATCGGCAGGCCGCGTTCGGCGGCGCCGGTCAGCAGCGCGTTGGTGCGCGCGATGTAGGCGTCGAAGCCGGCCAGGTCCCAGTAGGGGCGGTGGCGGAACGATTCCTGGACGTCGATCAGCAGGACGGCGGTGTCGGCGCCGGCGTCGAAGGCGGGGGTGGTCGGGCGGGTCATCGAAGGCTCCATCAGCGGGTGGTTGATGGACGCCATCGTGCCGGCCCGACGGCCGGGCGTCGCGCCGCGGCCGGACCGGTTCCGGTCAGATCAGGACATCACTCGTCGCGCGAGGTCCGCTGCGACAGCGGCAGCTTCGCCTCGAGGTCCAGCGCGTCCCAGCCCTTGCGGCCGATGCGGCGCAGGGTGTCGATGTTGGCCTCGTAGATCGCGTCGGTGTCGGGCATGGTCTCGACGGCGCGTTCGATGCTTTCCTCGCGCAGCAGGTGCAGCGTCGGATAGGGCGAGCGGTTGCTGAGGTTGTCGACGTCGTCGGCGTCGGTGCCGTCGAACTGGTAGTCCGGATGGAAGCTCGCGACCTGCAGCACGCCGTCCAGGTCCAGGTCCTCGACCAGCGCGTCGGCGGCGCCGAGGAAGTCGTTGAAGTCCAGGAAGTCGTTCAGCACCCAGGGGTGCACCAGCAGCGTGGTCTCGGTCTCCTCCGGATCGGCGCGGTTGAGCGCGAGCAGCTCGTGCGCCAGCTCCTTGAGCAGCTCCTCGGGCGTGCGGGCCGCGCTGACCACGGTGCGCAGCCGCTGGTTGACCTCGACGCCCTTGGCGAACGGGCACAGGTTCAGCCCGATCACCGCGCGCTGCAGCCAGCGCCGGGTGTCGTCGAGGGCGGTCTTTTCCTGCTCGGGGGTCATCGGCGCGGTCATCGGGCTTGCTTGAACCAGGCGTCCACCAGGCGGACCCACATCGAGCCGCCCAGCGGGATCAGCTCGTCGTTGAAGTCGTAGCTCGGGTTGTGCAGCATGCAGGGCCCCAGGCCGTGGCCGCCCTCGCGGTGGCTGCCGTCGCCGTTGCCGATCAGGAAGTAGCAGCCCGGCACCTCCTGCAGGTAGTAGCTGAAGTCCTCGGCGCCCATCGTGGGCTCGAACTCCTGCACGTTGGCCGGGCCCACCATCTCGGTCAGCACGCCGCGGACGAAGTCGGTCTCGGCGGGGTGGTTGATCGTGGGCGGGTAGTTGCGGTGGAAGGAGAACTCGCAGCGCACCTCGAACGCGTCGCCGGTGGCCGCGGTGATCTGCTGCATGCGGCGCTCGATCAGGTCCAGCGTCTCCAGCGTGAAGGTGCGGACGGTGCCCTGGAGCTCGCAGCTCTCGGGGATCACGTTGGTCGCCTCGCCGGCGTGGATCATCGTCACCGAGATCACGCCCGCGTCGATCGGCCGCTTGTTGCGCGTGATGATGGTCTGGAAGGCCTGCACCAGGTGCGCCGCCACCACCACCGGGTCGGTGCCCAGGTGCGGCATCGCGCCGTGCGCGCCCTTGCCCTTGATGAGGATCTTGAACTCGTTGCTCGAGGCGAAGACCGGACCGGTCTTGAGCGCGAACTGGCCGGCGGCCATGCCGGGCCAGTTGTGGATGCCGAACATGGCCTCGACCGGGAACAGCTTGAACAGGCCGTCCTTGATCATCTCGCGGGCGCCGCCGCCGCCTTCCTCGGCCGGCTGGAACACGACGTGCACGGTGCCGTCGAAGTCGCGGTGCGCGGCCAGGTGCTTGGCCGCGGCCAGCAGCATCGCGGTGTGGCCGTCGTGGCCGCACGCATGCATCTTGCCGGGGTGCTTGCTGGCGTGGGCGAAGGTGTTGTGCTCGGTGATCGGCAGCGCGTCGATGTCGGCGCGCAGGCCCAGCGCGCGGCCGCTCTTGCCGCCGTCGCGGCCGTGGATCGTGCCGACCACGCCGGTCTTGCCCAGGCCGCGGTGGACCGGGATGCCCCAGTCGGTCAGCGCCTGCGCGACCAGGTCCGAGGTGCGGTCCTCGTGGAAGCAGAGTTCGGGATGCGCGTGCAGGTCACGTCGCAGCTTGGCGATGGCCGGCGCGTCGGCCAGGATGGGTTCGATCAGCTTCATGGGCG
>NZ_JAOCCU010000071.1 GCF_029840635.1 Mitsuaria sp. GD03876
GTCAGGACTTCTTGAGGATGCTGATGCTGCCGTCGCTCTCGAGGATCGCCAGCTTCAGGTCGCCCAGCGAGCAGTCGGCCTCGCGCAGTGCCTTCTCCACGTCCAGCGTCCCCAGGCGATGGCGGCGCAGCACCTCCGGGAACCATTGGCCGTCCCGCCCGATCAGCACCGGCGAGCCCTCCAGCAGCCGCTCGAGCCGCTTGCTGCGCGAGCCGATGAAACCGAGCAGGCCGTTCATCGCGATCAATGCCGCGGCGAGGATCCAGGCGCCAGCCACCGAGTCGTCGCCACCGCTCAGCGCGTTGCTGACCGCCTCGCTCAGCAGCATGACCACCAGCAGGTCGAACGGCGTGAACTGGCCGACGGTCCGCTTGCCGGAGAGCCGCACCATCAGGAACAGCGCGAAGTAGATCAGCGCGGCGCGTGCGAGCAGTTCCCAGGGGCTGACGTGCAGGTCGAACATCGTGTGACTCTCCTTTTGAAGCGTGCGTCGGCGACATCGTCGGAAGGCAATGGCGATGCCCAAGCCGGTCCCGTCCGGCGAGAAGCGCGATTCCTTGCCGTCAACGCTTCGGCAGCGAATGCGAACGCGCCGGTCCGCGTCGCGCCGGGCATCGCGGCATCGGGAGTTCGGGTTGCCACGTCGTCACGGACAACCGCTGTCATCGCGATGAAAGGCCTCCCATGCTTGCCCTGACCTACCACGGTGCCCACGACGTGCGCGTCGAGACGGTGCCCGATCCGGTGCTCGCCGCCGACGACGACATCCTGCTGCGCGTGACCGCCACGGCGATCTGCGGCTCCGACCTTCATATCTACCGGGGAAAGATCCCCGACATGAAGGACGGGGACATCCTCGGCCACGAGTTCATGGGCGTCGTGGAGGAGGTGGGGCGGGGAGTCACCAGTGTGAAGAAAGGGGATCGGGTCGTCGTCCCGTTCACGATCTCGTGCGGCGACTGCTTCTTCTGCGGCCGCAAGCTGTTCGCCGCCTGCGAGACCACCAACCCGGGCCGCGGCGCGATCCTCAACAAGAAGGACATCCGGCCGGGCGCGGGGCTGTTCGGCTACAGCCATCTGTATGGCGGGTATCCGGGCGGACAGGCGCAGTACGTGCGCGTGCCCAAGGCGAACATCGGGCCGCTGGTCATTCCGGACAGTTCGCTGAGCGACGAACAGGTGCTGTTCCTGTCGGACATCCTGCCCACCGGCTACCAGGCGGCCTTGAACGCGCAGATCACGCCGGGGTCGTCCGTGGCGATCTTCGGCGCCGGTCCGGTCGGCATGATGAGCGCCGCCTGCGCCCGGATGATGGGCGCGGAGCGGATCTTCATGATCGACCACCACCCCTACCGGCTGGCGTTCGCGAAGGAGACCTACGGCGTGCTGCCGATCAACTTCGACCAGATCGACGATCCGGCGCAGGTGATCGTCGAGCAGACCGACCACCGCGGGGTGGATGCGTCGATCGACGCGGTCGGGTTCGAGGCCAAGGGCAGCACGGTGGAGACGGTGCTGTCGACGCTCAAGCTCGAAGGCTCGAGCGGCACCTCGCTGCGCTGGGCCATCGCGGCGACGCGGCGTGGCGGCACCGTCAGCGTGCCCGGCGTCTATGCCGGGTTCATCCACGGCTTCCTGTTCGGCGATGCGTTCGAGAAGGGCCTGAGCTTCGCCAGCGGGCAGACGCATGCGCAACGCTTCATGCCCGAGTTGCTCGGCGCGATCGAGAAAGGGACGCTGAAGCCGGACGTGATCATCAGCCATCGCCTGCCGTTGATCGAGGCGGCGCGCGGCTACGAGATCTTCAACAAGAAGGAAGAGGACTGCCGCAAGGTGGTGCTGACGCCGTTCGGGCTCAGCTGAGGCGGGGCGATGGTTCGTCGGCGGCGGCCGCTTCCGGTTTCGACATCAAGGAGTGCTTCATGAATGCGATTTCCGCTCGGCCCCTGGCCGTGATCACCGGCGCGTCCTCCGGCATCGGGCGCGAACTGGCGCTCGAATGCGCGCGCCATGGCTACAACGTGCTGATCGCCGCCGATCGGCCGCTCGACGATGCGGCGGCGGCCTGCCGGGCCGAGGGCGCGCAGGTGGAGACGGTGCAGGCCGATCTGGCCACGCCGCAGGGCGTCGATGCGCTGCACGCGGCGATCGGCGGACGGGAGGTGGCGGCGTTGCTCGCCAATGCCGGGCATGGGCTGGGGCATGCATTCCTGGACCAGGACTTCAACGCGGTGCGCCATGTGATCGACACCAACATCACCGGGACGCTCGACCTGATCCAGCGCGTGGGCAAGACGATGCGGGAGCGCAATGCCGGGAAGATCCTCATCACCGGCTCGATCGCCGGCCTGATGCCCGGCACCTTCCAGGCGGTCTACAACGGGACCAAGGCCTTCATCGATTCCTTCGCCTATGCGTTGCGCAATGAGCTCAAGGACACGAACGTGACGGTGACGGTGCTGATGCCGGGTCCGACGGATACGGAGTTCTTCCAGCGCGCGGCGCTGATGGACACCAAGGTCGGCACCGACAAGAAGCAGCCGCCCGAGGAGGTCGCGAAGACCGGCTACGACGCAATGGCCGACGGCGAGGCCGGCGTGGTCGCGGGATGGAAGAACAAGCTGCAGGCGGCGCTCACGCATGTCACGCCGGATTCGGTGCTGGCGGAACAGCATCGGAAGATGGCGGAGCCGGGGAAGGCGTGAGGTGGGATGAGGTGAGAGACAGGGTTCGGTATCGTTCCCGACCTGCTATGCGCTTCAAGGCCGCGTGAACTCGGCGGCACGCCTGCAGGGCCTTGCGGCAGTCCTCTCCGGAAAGGTTGACGTCGGTGTTGTAGTCCGCCTTGTTTCGCGCGTCCCGAAGGCCCCAAAGATCCCTGGCCAGATCCTTCTCGCCCTTGTCGACGTAATGTCGCCATGTCTTCGCGTGCGCTTGAGATGTCTTGTCGTTGATGTGGGCGATGTCGCGGGCAAGAAGAAATGCACCGTAGTACGCACGGGAGATCGCGCAGCGTCCCTGCGCTTCTCCGCCATGCGTTGACAGGCTTTCCGCCAGATCTAGCACCTGCTCTGCATTGAAGGCCTTTCCGAGCATGGATTTACTCCGATCGACGACGGCGCTGCCCATCAAAGGAGGACTCCCTCCAACGAATGAGCACCTTGCAGAGCAGATTGCCCAGGGCAGGGATACCGAGCCAGCGGCGATCGAACGCGCGCAGGGCAGCCGGCTCGTCGTCAGGACGCTCTGCCAGCAGGTCCCACACCGTGAACAGGAGGTGGTAGCAACCGGTGTCCATGTCTTGAGAGACCGCGACAGTGATGGAGCGTGGGCCGACGTACTCATCGAGCAGAGTCAAGAAGAGTGAGATCTCCTCGCGCAGCACGTCGGGTTGCTTCTTGAAGAACCACGCGAGGATGTCTTCGTAGTCCTCGGTGCCTCGCAGCACTTCGAGGTTGTACGGCCACTCGTGCGGTGAGCAGGGGTCCTTGTAAGGGCAGAACTCGTAGGGCGGCTGGCCCTTGCTGTGGACCCAGACCGCGCCGGGCCGCGGGCGGCGCGTGGGGGACGGAGGCGCCACCGGCGGCGGCTCTTCCATGCATTCGACGGGATTCAACATCGCTGCTGCCTTTCATCGCCGCCGACCCCATGTCGATGGCAGGCGCCCATTCTCGAAATCGCGTCGCGGCTTGCCATGACTCAAACTGGTGGCCCTCGGGGGAGGCGAGGAGGGCCCACCTTCGAGGGACGGATGTTCTCCATCGACCCTCCATCCTTCATCCACCGACGATCCACACCGGCGGCCCAGACTGGCCGCCATGATCCCCGCCACGCCCCCGCCGCTGACGATCGTCCACGTCGTCTTCTCGTCCCGCCTGGCCGGCGCCGAGCGCCATGCGCTCGACCTCGCCGGCGCGCAGGCCGATGCCGGTCACCAGGTCCACGTCGTCACCGGCGGCAGCACCGCGCTGCTGCGCGCGATGCCTGCCAACGTCGGCCATCACGCGCTGCCGTTGCCGCTGCTGCGCGGCCCGCGACTGGACGCGCTGGCGCGGCGGCTGGGCGCCGACATCTGCCACGGGCACCTCGGCCCGGCCTGCAAGGCCGTCGCGCGCTGCGACGGCCCGATGCGCTTCGGCACGCTGCACGTCGGCTACAAGCCGCACCAGCACGAGCGCCTGGACGGCCTGGTCTGCGTCAACCGCGACCAGTGGGCGACGCTGGGCACCTACCTCGGCGCGGCGCGCGTCGTCTACAACTGGCCGCCGCGTCCGATGACGAACGCCACGCCCGGACCGCGCCTGCGCGAGCGGCTGCGCCTGGGCGACGACCAGGTCCTCGTGGGCACCGTCGCGCGGCTGCACCCCAGCAAGGGCATCGACCTGCTGATCCGCGCCTTCGCGCAGTACGCGCCCGGCCACGCGGTGCTGGCCATCCTGGGGGAGGGGCCGCAGGAACGGCAGCTCAGGCGCCTGGCCGGCGGCCATCCGGGGATCCGCTTCCTGGGCTTCCGGTCGGACGTCGACGCCGCGCTCGAGGACATGGACCTGTTCGTGTCCCCGTCGCGCGAGGAGGCGCTGCCGCTGGCGGTGCTCGAAGCGATGCGCGCCGGCCTGCCGATCGTGGCCACCCGCACGCAGGGCCTGCAGCAGTTGCTGGGCGACGCCCCGGCGACGCTGGTCGACTGCGAGGACATCACCGCGCTGGGCACCGCGCTGCAGGCCAGCATCCGCGGCCTGCGCCTGCCCGGCCATGTGCGCCGATTCAGCCGCCGCCGGGTCATGTACGACATGGGGCTCTACGACCGCGACGCGGCCGTCGCCCGCATCGAGTCGTTCTATCGCGCGCTGCTGCCGTCCGAGGAGGCGTCGACCGAGGCTGACACCTCGCTGGGACGCTCCTTCGCCTGAGGGCCGAACCCCGACGTCCGAGGGCGGGCCAATCCCGCGCTGATGACGGTTCCGGCGAGCCCGCCGATCTGGCGCTCGGCCCCGCCGTCCGGCGGGGCGTCCTTCAATCCGGCGCCGGCGCGTCGGGCCAGGTCAGCTCGATGGCGGTGCCGCCCAGCGGCGAGGGCACGCAGACCGCGTGACCCCGGTGCGCCCGCGCGATCGCGCCGACCACCGCCAGTCCCAGTCCGCTGCCCCCGCTGTCGCGCGAGCGGGAGCTGTCCGCGCGCCAGAAGGCCTCGAAGACCCGTTGCGCCACCGCCGCCGGCACGCCGGGCCCCTCGTCCTCGACGCGCAGCACGCAGGTGCCGTCGGCCACGCCCGCATGCACCCGCACCACGCCCGGCACGGCGTATTTCTTCGCGTTCTCCAGCAGCGCCAGCAGCACCTGCCGCAGCCGCACCGGATCGCAGTGCGCGCGCGTCGGCGGCAGGTCCAGCTCGAAGCGCTGCCCGGCCGCCGCCAGCGTGTGCTCGTACACGTCGACCACCTTGCGCACTTCCTCGCCCAGGTCGGTCTCGACGATCTGCAAATGCAGGTGGCCGCTCTCGGACAGGCCCAGCGTGCGCAGGTCCTCGATCAGCCGGGTCAGGCCCTCGACCTGCGCGAGCAGCTTGCGGAACTGCTCCTCGGACGGATCGAACACGCCGTCGGCCAGTCCCTGCAGCCGGCCCCGCAGGATGGTCACCGGCGTGCGCAGCTCGTGCGCGATCGCGGCGTTCCACTGCGCCTTCTCGTGCGTGATGCGCTCGAGCTGGTCGGCCATCGAGTTGAAGTCCTCCGCCAGCCGCGACGCCTCGCCCAGCTGCAGGTCGCCGCCCACCGCGCGCGCGCTCAGGTCGCCGGCGGCGACGCGCTGGATGCAGTCGGCCACCGAGTTCAACGGCACCAGGATGCGCCGCGCCAGCCGCGACGCCACCCAGGCCGCGCCGGTCATCGCCGCGATCGTGGTCATCACCATCCAGACGATCTCGGGCGAGGAGATCTCCCAGTTGTCCGTCTCCATCAGCTCCGGCCGGACCTGGGACAGCACGTAATAGAACGCGAACGAGGTCGCGATCACCATCAGCGTGACCCAGAACGCGACCATCATCATCGAGCGGACGATCTCGCGGCTCAGGCCGCCGGCGATCTGCGCGCTGGGGGCGGTGTCGACCGTCATTCCACGCCCCGGAAGCGATAGCCGACGCCGCGCACGCTGGCCGGCACGCCCTCGACGCCGAGGTCCTCCAGCTTCTTGCGCAGCTTGCTGATGTGGCTGTCCACCGTGCGCTCGAGCGCGTCGCCCTCGGGCAGGCAGGCCTCGAGCAGCTCCGCGCGCGTGTAGGCGCGCTTGGGATGGCGCGCCATCTCGGCCAGCAGCCGGAACTCCGTCAGCGTCAGCGCCAGTGGATGCACCGCGCCGCCGGCCTCGACGGTGGCGACGTGGTTCTCCTGGTCGATCTCGAACGGCGCGACCCGCAGCACCTGCCCGGGCGGGCGGCTGGGCCGGCCGGCGCGGCGCAGCACCGCGTGCACGCGGGCCGCGACCTCGGCCGGGTTGAACGGCTTGACGACGTAGTCGTCGGCGCCGATGCGCAGCCCGGTCAGCTTGTCGACGTCCTGGTCCAGCGCGGTCAGCATGATCACCGGCGTGTCGCCGCGCTGGCGGATCGCGGCCAGCACCTGCCAGCCGTCCAGCAGCGGCATCTGCACGTCCAGCAGCACCAGGTCGGGCTTGAGCGACTGGTGGAACTCCAGCCCGCGCCGGCCGTCGGTGGCGCGCGCGGTGCGCAGGCCCTCGCGCTCGAGGTAGGCCTGCAGGATGTCGGCGATCTCGGGCTCGTCCTCGACGATCAGCACGAGCGAACTGTTCAGGGTATCCGTCATGGGGCCGGATTTTGGCCCGGCTCGCGCCGATCCACCGAATCTCCATGCAACCTCGGCGCCCCCTCCATCGACGCCTTCCAGACTCCGGGGTTGTGAAGCAAGACCATCCCATCCCCATGAACCAACGAACGCCCGCGATCCGGCACGGCGTGCTCGCCCTGACCGCGGCGCTGCTGTCCGCCTGCGGCATGGAAGGCTACGAGACGCCGCCCGCGCCGCCGCCGCCCGTGACCGTCACGACGCTCAAGGCCGAACCGCTCACCGTCACCGAAGTCTTCCCCGGCCGCGTCGCCGCGCTGCGCGTGGCGGAGATCCGTCCGCAGGTCAGCGGCATCGTGCAGCGCCGCCTGTTCGAGGAAGGCGCCGAGGTGCGGGCCGGACAGGCGCTGTTCGCGATCAACGCCGCGCCGTTCAAGGCCGAGGCCTCAGTCGCCGCCGCCGCGCTCAAGCGGGCCGAGGCCTCGCTGGCCCGCACGCAGCAACAGGTGGACCGCCTGGCGCCGCTGGCGCGGGCCGAGGCGGTCAGCCGCCAGTCCTACGACGACGCCGTCACCGAACGCGACCTGGCCGCCGCCGACGTGGCGCAGGCGCGCGCGACGCATGAGCGCCGCAAGCTCGACGTCGCCTTCTCCACCGTCGACGCGCCGATCGCCGGCCGCATCGACCAGGCGCTGCAGACCGAGGGCGCGCTGGTCGCCGCCAACGACAGCGCGCCGATGGCCCGCATCGTGCAGATCGACCAGGTCTACGTGGATGTCCGCCAGCCCGCGTCCGCGCTGGGCGCGGTGCGCCGGCAGCTGGAAGCTGCGAGCGCCGCGACGGCCGCGACGGCCGCGCCGGGAAAAGGCCGCGCGACCGCGGCCGTGCCGGTGACCGTGCTCCAGTCCGGCGGCGAGCCGATGGACCTGCCGGCCCGCGTGCTGTTCTCCGGCATGTCGGTGGACGCCGGCACCGGCGACGTGCTGCTGCGCGTGCTGGTCGAGAACCCCCGCCGCGAACTGCTGCCCGGCATGTTCGTCCGGGCACAGATCCCGATGGCGACCTACGCCGCCGCGCTGCGGGTGCCGCAGGAGGCGGTGTCGCGCGGCGCCGGCGGCGCCCAGGTGTGGGTGCTCGACGGCGCCGACCAGGCCCGCCCGGTGGCGGTGACGCTGGGCGAGCTGACCGAACGCCGGTACCGCGTCGCCAACGGGCTGCGCGCCGGCGACCGGGTCGTCGTCACCGGCGCCGACCGGCTCAGCGCCGGCGTGAAGGTCCAGCTGGTGGCCGCGGACGCCGCCAGCGCCCCGGCCGCCGCCGGCACGCCGGTCGCCGCGGCCTCCGCCGCCGCGATCGCGCGCTGAGGACGGAGCCCGCCATGCCTCAGTTCTTCATCCAGCGACCCATCTTCGCGTGGGTCATCGCGCTGTTCATCGTGCTGTTCGGGCTGATCGCGATTCCGCAGCTGCCCGTGGCGCGTTACCCGAGCGTCGCGCCGCCGTCGGTCACGATCTCCGCCACCTATCCGGGCGCCACGCCGCAGGCGATGAACGACGGCGTCGTCAGCCTGATCGAGCGCGAGCTCTCCAGCGTCAAGAACCTGCTGTACTTCGAGTCCTCGACCGACACCTCGGGCCAGGCCGCGATCACGGCCAACTTCAAGCCCGGCACCGACCCCGCGATGGCGCAGGTCGACGTGCAGAACAAGATCAAGGCCGTCGAGGCCCGCCTGCCGCAGGTGGTGCGCCAGAACGGGCTGCTGGTCGAGTCCTCGTCCTCCAGCTTCCTGATGATCATCAGCCTGAAGTCCGAGGACGGCCGCGCCGACGAGACCGCGCTCAGCGACTACCTCGCGCGCAACACCGTCGAGGAACTGCGCCGCATCGAGGGCGTCGGCAAGGTCCAGCTGTTCGGCGCCGAGCAGGCGCTGCGCGTCTGGGTCGATCCGGCCCGGCTGATCGGCTTCGGGATGACGATGTCCGACGTCAGCGCCGCCATCGCGCGCCAGAACGTGCAGATCGCCCCCGGGCGGCTGGGCGACGGCCCGACGGTGAGCGGCCAGCGCGTGTCCGTGCCGCTGACGGTGCAGGGCCAGCTGGAGTCGCCCGAGGCCTTCGCCGCCATCGTGCTGCGCGCCAACGAGGACGGTTCCCGGCTGCTGCTGGGCGATGTCGCCCGCGTGGAGCTGGGCGCGCAGACCTACAACTTCATGACCAGCGAGAACGGCAAGACCTCGTCCGCGCTGGCGGTGCAGCTGGCGCCCGGCGGCAACGCGGTGAAGACCGCGCAGGCGGTGCTGGACCGCATCGAGCAGCTCAAGCCGACGCTGCCCGCGGGCCTGAGCTACGCGGTGCCGTTCCAGACCGCGCCGTTCGTGAAGATCTCCATCGAGAAGGTGGTGCAGACGCTGGTCGAGGCGATGGTGCTCGTCTTCCTCGTCATGTACCTGTTCCTTCAGAACGTGCGCTACACGCTGATCCCGGCGATCGTCGCGCCGATCGCGCTGCTGGGCACGATGGCGGTGATGCTGCTGGCCGGCTTCTCGGTCAACGTGCTGACGATGTTCGGCATGGTGCTGGCGATCGGGATCATCGTGGACGACGCGATCGTCGTGGTCGAGAACGTCGAGCGGCTGATGGCCGAGGAGGGCCTGGGCCCGCGCGAGGCCACGATCAAGGCGATGAAGGAGATCACCGGCGCCGTCATCGGCATCACGCTGGTGCTGACCGCGGTGTTCCTGCCGATGGCCTTCTCCAGCGGCTCGGTCGGCGTGATCTACAAGCAGTTCACGCTGTCGATGGCGGTGTCCATCCTGTTCTCCGCCTTCCTGGCGCTGAGCCTGACGCCGGCGCTGTGCGCCACGCTGCTCAAGCCCATCCCGGCGGGGCATCACGACAAGCGCGGCTTCTTCGGCTGGTTCAACCGGGGCTTCGAGCGGCTGACCCGCCGCTACGAGTCCGGCGTGGTCAAGCTGGTCGCGCGCAGCGGCCGGATGATGCTGCTCTTCGTCGCGCTGTCGGGCCTGCTGGTCGTGGCGCTGCGCATCCTGCCGAGCTCCTTCCTGCCGGAGGAGGACCAGGGCTACTTCATGACGATGCTGCAGCTGCCGCCCGAGGCGACCGCGGAGCGAACCATGGATTCGATCCGCACCTACGAGCGGCACCTGGCCACGCGGCCGGGCGTGGACAGCAACATGGCGATCGTCGGCTTCGGTTTCTCGGGCAGCGGCCCGAACGCGGCGATGGCCTTCACCACGATGAAGGACTGGAAGGACCGCGGCGAGGCGACGACCGCCGACGAGGCGGCCCGCGCGCAGGCCGCGATGGCCGGCACCGAGGGCCTGGTGATGAGCCTGATGCCGCCGGCGATCGACGAGCTGGGCAATTCCTACGGCTTCACGATGCGGCTGATCGACCAGGCCAACCAGGGCGTGGCGGCGCTGCAGCAGGCGCAGGCCAGGCTGCTGGAACTGGCCGGGCAGAGCAAGCTGGTGATCGGCGTCTATCCGGACGGGCTGCCGCCGGGCACCAGCGTCAAGCTCGACATCGACCGCCAGAAGGCGCAGGCGCTCGGCGTGTCCTTCTCCGACATCAGCGACACGCTGTCGACGGCGATGGGCTCGCTCTACGTCAACGACTTCCCCAACCGCGGCCGCATGCAGCAGGTGATCGTGCAGGCCGACGCGCCGGCGCGGATGCAGCTCGACGACGTGCTCAAGCTGACGGTGCGCAACGGCGCCGGCGGCCTGGTGCGCCTGTCCGAGGTCGTGCATCCGAGCTGGAGCGAGGCGCCGCTGCAGCTGGTGCGCCACCAGGGCTACCTCGCGGCGCGGATCTCCGGCAGCGCGATGTACCCGGCCTCCAGCGGCGAGGCGATGGCCGAGATGGAGCGCCTGGTGACCCAGCTGCCGCCGGGCTTCACCGTGGCGTGGACCGGCCAGTCGCTGCAGGAGCGCGAATCGGCCGCCGAGGCGCCGATGCTGCTGGCGCTGTCGATGCTGGTGGTGTTCCTGGTGCTGGCGGCGCTGTACGAGAGCTGGTCCATCCCGCTGTCGGTGATGCTGGTGGTGCCGCTGGGCCTGATCGGCGCGGTGGCCGCGGTGCTCCTGCGCGGGCTGCCCAACGACGTGTTCTTCAAGGTCGGGATGATCACCGTGATCGGCCTGTCGGCGAAGAACGCGATCCTGATCGTCGAGTTCGCCAAGCAACTGCGCGAGGAGGGCGTCGGCCTGGTGGACGCGGTGGTGACCGCGGCGCGGATGCGGCTGCGTCCGATCCTGATGACGTCGCTGGCCTTCGTGCTGGGCGTGGTGCCGCTGGTGCTGGCCTCGGGCGCGAGCGCCGAGACGCAGCATGCGATCGGCACCGGCGTGCTCGGCGGCATGCTCAGCGCGACGGTGCTGGCGGTGCTGTTCGTGCCGGTGTTCTTCGTCTTCGTCATGAGCCTGAACGAGCGCGTGGCCGCCTGGCGCGGCCGCCGCAAGCCCGCCGCCGCAGAAGCCGGGGCTTCTGCCACCGCCGATGCCGGAGAACACGCATGAAGCGCCTGAATCACTCGATCCTTGCCGCGGCGCTGGCCGCGGTCCTCGGCGGCTGCGCGATGACGCCGCCGCTGACCCGCCCCGACAGCCCGGTGCCGGCGCAGTACCCGCGCCACGCGCATGAGGTCGGCGATGCGATGGCGGCCGACATCGGCTGGCGGTCGATGTTCGACGACGCGCGGCTGCAGCGGCTGATCGAGATCGCGCTGGTCAACAACCGCGACCTGCGCCTGGCGGCGCTGAACGTCGAGGCGGTGCGCGCGCAGTACGACATCCAGAAGGCGGCCGAGCTGCCGCATGTCGGCGCGACCGCGACCCACACCCGCGAGCGCACGTCGGCGGGCGGCACGCCCATGACGCAGACGCAAGCCGGCGTCAGCGTCGGCGTCACCGCCTTCGAACTCGACCTGTTCGGCCGGGTCCGCGCGCAGTCGGAGGCGGCGTTGTCGCGCTACCTCGCGTCGGAGCAGGGCCGGCGGTCCGCGCAGATCGCCTTGGTCGGCGCGGTGGCCGAGGCCTACTTCGCCGAGCGCCTCGCGCAGGCGCAGCTGGAGCTGTCGGAGCGGACGATGGAGGACTGGCGCGGCTCGCTGCTGCTGGTGCGCCAGCTCAAGGCGGCCGAGCAGACCGGCGCGCTGGAACTGGCGCAGGCCGAGGCGCAGGTCGCCACCTCGGAGGCCGACCGCGAGGCGCGGCTGCGCGAGGCGGAGCGCCGCGCCCACGCGCTGGCGCTGCTGATCGGGCAAGCGCTGCCGGATGACTTGCCCGAGGGCAGCTCGCTGATGGCGGCGTCGGTGATCACGCGGCTGCCGGCCGGCTTGCCGTCGCAGCTGCTGACGCGGCGGCCGGACCTGCTGCAGGCCGAGCTCGCGCTGGTCGCGGCCAACGCGGAGATCGGCGCGGCGCGGGCCGCGCTGTTCCCGCGCATCGCGCTGACGGCCTCGGTCGGGACGGCCAGTTCCGGCTTGAAGGACCTGTTCAAGAGCGGGACCGGTGTCTGGTCCTTCGCGCCGCAGATCACGCAGCCGCTGTTCAACGCGGGCCAGCTGAGGACGGAAGTGCGGCTGGCCGAGCTTCGCAAGTCCGCCGCGGTGCTGGAGTACGAGCGCGCGGTGCAGACCGCGTTCCGCGAGGTGGCCGACGGCCTGACCGGCCAGGAACGCTATGCGCGGCAGGCCGAGGCCCAGTCGCGCGCGGTCGACGCCGCGTCGCGCCGCGCGTCGCTGGCGGAGCTCCGCTATCGGGCCGGCGTCGACAGCCGGCTGGAGGTGCTGGACGCGCAGCGCCAGCTGTACGCGGCCCGGCAGGCGGTGCTCGACCTGCGCCGGGAGGAGATCGGCAACGCGATCGCGCTGTACAAGGCGCTCGGCGGCGGCCTGGAGGAACGGACCCTGGCGATGCGGTGACCGCGCCCGGCCCGGGACGATCGCGCTTCGCCGCGCCGCGCGTCCTTTCGCGCCGGCGCGGCGCCGGTCCCGCGGGCCTGGGAACACTCGGGCCTCCATCGACCCGCCGAGACCGCCCATGCCGCCGATGCACACCGATGCGACCCGCCCGCAGGACCGGGCCGACGTGGACCGCTGGCTGTGGGACGGCTACCGGCGCATCGACGCGATGCCGGACTCCCCGCAGCGGCGCCGCGCCCACATGACCCACGTGCTGGCCTGCCGCCATCGCGTCCTGGCGCTGATGCCCCAGGACGGCGGCGCGACGCCGGACATCGAGCGTGGCCGCCAGCTCGCGCTGATGGCCTATGGCACGGAGCGCTGGCTCGCGCTGCTCGCGCAGGTGCGGCTGGGCCATCGGGAGCGCGTCGCGCGGCGCGAGTACGCGAGCGAGCACGCCGGCGATCCGCCGTTCCGCGATGCCGACCACGGCGTCGTGCACGTGGACGAGGTGCTGGACCGCGCGTTCGCCTTCGCCGACGTCGAGCCCTACACCGATCCGCGGGTCAGCCGCCGAGCCCGCGCCGCGCACGCGCTGCGCCACCTGGAGCCGCGGCGCATCGTCGCGGCGGACCTGCGCGCGCCGGAGGAACTGGAACTCATCGGCCAATGGGGCCTGTTCGCCCGGACCGACATCGCGGCCGGCACTTGCCTCGGCGTCTACGGCGGGCAACTGCTGGACGAGGTCGACCTGTTCCTGCTCGACGACGACCGCTACCTGATGTCGGCCTCCGAGCCGATCGGGGAGGTCGCCGTCAACGGCGAGAACCTGATGTCGCTGATGAACACGCTGTTCGAGTTCGACGCGGACGGCCGGCCCGCGGGTCATCCGGCCGAGGGCTACAACGTGACGGGCGAGTCCTTCGCGGTGCGCCTGCGCCACGGCTGGTCCGCCCGCATCCACGCGTTCCGCGCGAGCGCGGACATCCCCGCCGGCACCGAGCTGCGCTGGAACTACGACCTCGGCGGACCGCGCTGAGCTCGCCGGCCGGGCGCCGCGTGGCGGGAGGGTCGGGCGAACGGCCCTGGCGAACGGCCCTGGCGGCCGGCGCCGCGCGGCCCCGGTTCGTGGCTCCCGCGCTCGTCGTGACGGCCGCATGACATGCCGGCGCCATTTCGTCCCATGACCTTCGTAAGGCGGCGATCGTCGTGCCCCGGGGTGGTGCGCGACAGTCAACGCTGTCAAGGCCTGACCCCCTGGGGAACGTCCCAGGTTTTCTGGACGGGGTCATGACGCACCCTTAAACTCGCGCCCGTTTTCCGGGCCGGCGCCTTCGACGCGGCCGGCACCGGCGGCGTACGGCGTGCAGGGTCCTGCCGCCGGCGACAGCCATGAAGGGCAGTTGAAGTGACGAGTCGTTATCGCTTCGAAGGGTTCGTGCTTGACATGGCCGCACGCGTCCTCCTGGCGGAGGGCGCGCCCGTGCAGCTTAGCGGCCGGCAGATCGATCTGCTGTCGGTGCTGGTCTCGCAACGGGGCGAGGTGGTGTCCAAGAACGAGCTGTTGAACCGCGTCTGGCCCGGCCAGGCGGTGGAAGAGAACAACGCGGCGGTCCATGTGTCGGCGCTGCGCCGCGTGCTGGGCCGCGAGGCCATCCTCACGGTGGCCGGCCAGGGTTACCGCTTCGCGCTGCCGCTGCAGCCCGCGGACGAGCCGGGCACGTCGATTGCATCGACCGACCGGCCGGTCGATCCGGCGCTGCCGGTGGTCCGTCCGCGCGCCTTGCCGTCGATGCCGGTGGCGGTGCACGACCGCGGCACCGACGTGCGCACGCTGCTGAGCCGGTTGGAACGGCACCGGCTGGTGACCGTCGTCGGCGCGCCGGGCATCGGCAAGTCGACCCTCGCGCTGGCCTGCGCGCATGAGCGCCGCCATGCGACGCGCGACGGCGTGCTGTGGGTGGACCTGCTGGACGGCGACCATCCCAGCGGGCCGTTGCCCGCGGTGGCGGCCGCGCTCGGGCTCGATCCCGGCACCGACCTGCAGACGCTGCTGGCGCTGCTGCGCCCGATGCGGGTGCTGCTGGTGCTGGACAACGTCGAGGCCGAGGCCGCGCGCACCGCCACCTTCTGTCACGCGGTGCTCGAGGGCACCGAGGGCGTCACGCTGCTGGCCACCAGCCGCAAGGTGCTGCGCGTGCGCGGCGAGCGGGTGCTGCGCACGCCGCCGCTGTCGGTGCCGGAGGAGGGCTGCGGCGTCGACGAGGCGCTCGCGCATGGCGCGGTCGCGCTGTTCGTCGACCAGGTGCGGGCGCAGGGCCAGCCGTTCGTGCTGGGCGCCCACAACGTCGCGCAGGTCGTGGGCCTGTGCCGGCGGTTGGACGGGATCCCGCTGGCGCTGCAGCTGGCGGCGGGCCGGCTGGCGATGTTCGGCATCGAACAGCTGTGCGAGCGGCTCAGCGACCGCTACCGGCTGCTCACGCGCGGCACGCAGGCCGGGCCGCGCCGGCACCAGTCGCTGCGCGCCTGCATGGACGCGAGCCTGGCGCTGCTGGACGCGACCGAGCAGTTGGTGCTGCGGCGGCTGCAGCCGTTCGAGGGCGGCTTCACGCTGGAGATGGCAGCCGCGGCGCTGTCGGACCGGCAACTCGACGCCTGGTCGGTGGCCGAGGCGCTGGAGGGGCTGGTCGACCAGTCGCTGGTGCAGGTCGACGGGGACGAGCGGCCGCGTTACCGGCTCTTCGACGGCATCCGCGCCTACGGGCTGCTGCTGCTGGAGGAGGCGGGCGAGGTCGACATCGCGCGCCGCCAGCACGCCCACACGATGGACCAGCTGTTCGACCGCGCCGAACGGGCGCTGCAGATGATGCCGGACGCGCGCTGGATCGCCGAGTTCGCGCCGGAACTGGCCAACGTGCGTGCGGCGCTCGACGGCTGCCTGGCGCAGGCGCCGGCCTCGGGGTTGGGGCTGCTCGCGCATTCGCGGGCGCTGTTCGAGATGCTGTCGCTGGACGCCGAGGCCGGCTGGCGGCACGCGGCCTTCGAGACCGAGCTGCCGCCCGACCTGCCGCAAGCGACGCTGGCGCGCTTCTGCCTGGACCACGCGGGGCTGCTCGCGCCGCACGATCCCAAGCGCGCGGCGGTCTGGTTCCGGCGCGCGGTCACCGTCTCGCGGACGGCCGACGACCCGGTGCTGCGTTTCCTGGCCTTGTGCCGGCAGGTCGTCGAGGACCGCGAGCTGAGCCAGGCCGCGATGCGCCATGCGCTCGGCGAGCTGGTGGCGCTGTCGTCGCGGCGCGAGGTCCAGCAGGGCGCGCGGCTGACGCTGTGGGGCCTGGCGGCGCGGGCGCATGTGTGGCGCGTGGAGGGCCAGGCGGCCGAGGCCGACGAGGCGCTGTGCGCGTCGCTGCGGTTGGCGCGCGAGATCGGCGCCACGCGCTGGATCCTGGACGACCTGCATCGGTTGCTGACGCTGCAGGTGGGGCATGGGCAGGCCTTGCCGTCGGCGGCGCTGGTGCGGCAATGGCGCGCGGAGGCGACCGGCGAGCAGCACCGGCGTCTGGACGGCTGCCTGGCGGCGGTGCTGCTGGCCGAGGGCCGGCCCGAGTCGGCACGGGACGTGCTGACGACGCTGGTGTCGCCCGAGGCGGTGCGGGCCGGCGCGCGCGACGACTTCGACCGGCTGCTGCCGGTTTTCGCCTGGCTGGCCTTCGAGGAAGGCCGCGATGCCGACGCGGCGCGGCTGATGGGCTACGCGGGGCAGGCGTACTCGCCGCTGCGGGCCGATCCGGTGCCGCCGTGGGGCGGGCTGATGCAGCGCTTGCGCTCGCGGCTGGATGGGTTCTCGCTGGCGCGGCTGCATGAGGAAGGCAGCCTCTGGGATGAACCGCGCGCGCTGACCGCGGCACTGGCGCGGACCGCGGGGGTCGCGACGGCGCTGGGCAAGTAGGGCGCTGGATGGGCAGGGTGACGGGCGTCTAGGACGCAGTGGCGTCCGCGCGAAGCGGCGCGTCCCGGTGCGAAGCGCCTGGCCAGGAGCCATGGCCGCACCGGCCGGCGCGTCACGGCGCGGTCATCCGGGCTGTCGAGAGTGGGCCTCGCATTTTCCAGAGGCGCAGTCATGTCGATCACCCTTCCGCCCGCGCGGCCGTCCCCGTCGTCCAACGTCAGCGGCGACGGCACCGTCATCGAACTGGAGACGCGGACGCGGCAGCCATCGCCGCCGTCGTCCTCGCCGGCTTCTCCGTCGTCGCCCACGGCGCCCGGCAGGCCGGCTTCGCCGACCATGCCCGCCTTGCCGGGCCTGAGCGCGCGGCGCGACGCCGAAGCCGGGTCCTCGCGTCCGACCACCACGGCGGCGCTGCCGCCGCGCCAGTCGCTCGACCAACTGCGAGCGTCCCCGCGGGCATCGATCAGTTCGACCACCTCGACCACCTCGACCACCTCGGCCGCCTCGGTCGTCTCCAACGGCTCGAACGCGTCGAATGCCTCAGGCGTCTCGAACGCATCCAACGCGTCGAACGGCTCGAACGCGTCGAACGTCTCGAATGCGTCCAACGCTTCGGCCGTGTCGACGCCTTCGATCGCCGCGGCGTCGTCGTCCTCGTCATCGGCATCTGTTTCGGCATCCACCGAGTCGCGGCCGGCGTCGCCCGACGTCGAGGCGCAACGCCGTCCGGCGCCGCGCGAAGCGGGCGCGGTCCCGTTCTTCGTGATGCAGAACGTGCGCCATGCGGGACCGGTCGCGGCGGTGCGCACCGTCGTGCAAGGCGTGATCGCGCCGGAGGTGGCGCGCGCCGTCGTGTCCAACCCCGACGCGGCGCTGGCCGTGCAGACCGCGTTGACCGCCTGGTCGGTCGGCCGCCGCATCGCCTCGCAGGTCCACAGCGAACGCGGCGGCGAGGTGGCCAACCGCGCCTTCTCCGGCGACGCCGCGTCGGCCGGCAACAGCCTGTCGCGCCGCGTCTGGCAGGGCGTGCAGTCGGCCGGCATCCTGGGCGGCGACGCGATCGCGCTGGGGCTCACCGTCGCCGCGCGCAGCAACCCGGCGCTGGCCTCGGTCGCCCAGGGCGCCGCCGCGATCCAGGTCGTCGCCCACCTGCAGGCGCAGTTCCGCGAGGCGTTGCGCCCGGCGATCAACACGGTGCACGTCGGCAACGGCGACCCGGCCGTGCAGCAGCCGCCCGAGGGCCGCAACCTGCGCGGGTCCGACATCACGCCGGCGATGCGGGGCACCTTCGGCGCCGCCGCCGCGGCGATCGACATGACGGCGCAGCTGCTGTCGCAGGCGGTGCTGGGCGGCCGCGCGGCCTGGAACGCGCCGCGGGGACTGGCGGTCGGCGCCGGCGCGATCGCGGGCGTGGCCAACATGCTGACCTCGTCGGTGGAGGACCACCTGGTCGACACCGCCTCCGCCACGCGGATGCAGCGGACCGACGCGTCGCACGTGCGGCACCTGCACCTGGACCTGCGCAACCCGTTCACCCGCAACGAACTCGGCCGCCAGGCCGAACGCGCCGACACCCGCATCTTCAACACGATGGTGCCGGGGCTGATCGCGCTGGGCGTCGTGCAGGCGCTGCAGGGCGTGTTGACGCAACCCGGCATGAGCGGCACCGAACGCGGCGCGACGCAGGCCGGCGTGCACGCGGCGGTGGCGGGCCTGGTCGGCGGCGCGCTGCTGGCGCTGACGGTCGCCTGCTACCAGCTCAACGAC